>NZ_SRYM01000055.1 GCF_004793765.1 Parabacteroides distasonis
ACTCTTTCAATTACTGGATAATGTTTAACCCGTCCAACTTTTGGGGGTCACTTCAGAATACCGAGCGTCCCGGGGGATTTCTTATTAAATCACTTACTTATCTGATTATTTGTAAGCCTCGCCTTTTACAGCTGCGATACCCGGAAGAACCTTACCTTCGATAGCCTCAAGAAGAGCGCCACCACCTGTAGAAACGTAAGATACGCCGTTAGCCAAACCGAATTTGTTAACGCAAGCTACAGAGTCGCCACCACCTACTAAAGAGAAAGCGCCGTTCTTCGTAGCCTCAACGATAGCCTCGCCAACCGAACGAGATCCGTGCGTGAAGTTCTCGAACTCGAATACACCCGTAGGACCGTTCCAAAGGATCGTCTTAGAGTTCTTGATAACGTCAGCGTAGATAGCCTCAGTCTTCGGACCTATGTCAAGACCTTCCCAACCATCAGGAATCTCGTTAACAGGAGCGAAATCAGTCTTAGCGTCGTTACTGAAATCATCAGCGATCTTAGCGTCGACAGCCAATACCAAGTTTACGCCTTTTTCTTTCGCTTTCTTGATCAAGTCGAGAGCAAGATCCAGCTTATCATCCTCGCAGATAGACTTACCGATCTTACCGCCTTGCGCTTTCGTGAAAGTATAAGTCATACCGCCCGTGATGATCAAGTTGTCTACCTTGTTCAACAAGTTCTCGATGATCTCGATCTTGGAAGAAACCTTAGAACCACCCATGATAGCGGTGAACGGACGTTGGATGTCGTTCATTACCTTATCGACAGCCTTAACTTCCTTCTCCATCAAATAACCGAACATCTTATTGTCCGTATCGAAGTAGTCTGCGATCAAAGCCGTAGAAGCGTGAGCGCGGTGAGCGGTACCGAACGCGTCGTTTACATAGCAATCTGCGTAAGAGGCCAATCGCTTAGTGAACTCTTTCTGGCTTTCTTTAACGGCTTTCTTGGCTGCCTTCTTCTCCTCGTCGGAAGCGTCTTCAGCCAAACCTCTTGGTTTGCCTTCTTCCTCAGCGTAGAAACGAAGGTTCTCAAGCAACAAAGCTTCGCCCGGTTGCAAAGCGGCAGCTTTAGCGCCGGCTTCTTCGCCAATACAATCGTTCGCGAACTGAACATCTACACCTAACAACTCAGAAAGGTGTTTCAATATGTGTTTCAAGGAGAACTTCTCAGTAACGCCTTTCGGACGACCTAGGTGAGAACCGATAATTACGCTACCACCATCCGCTAAGATCTTCTTTAATGTAGGAAGAGCGGCACGCATACGAGTGTCGTCGGTGATGTTGAAGTTTTCGTCCAATGGAACGTTAAAGTCAACTCTTACAAATGCCTTTTTGCCGGCAAAATTGAAATTGTCAATTGTTTGCATAACTATTGTATTTAATGTCTGTATTAAAATGTTCCTTTAATCGCTTGCAAACTTACAAAAAATCTCTGGAATATCCGCCGAATTGCAGCAGATTAACGCAACAGGATTTGATAATTAGGGAGTTAGAAGAAAAACGCAGAAGTTGGGCAGACAGTTGAAAACCGTCTTAAAGCAGATTAAAGCAAAAGAACGGTTTCCTAATCATTACCCGATGAAAGTGCAGATTTAACAGTCCCTGTTTCATTTTGCGGCGTTCTGCGCAGCTTTGCTTATCAATAGGTAACTCGTTGATTTATAGTTTTGCAACCAAAAAGAAACGAGTATGGCAAGAAGCACATTCAAGGTGCTGTTCTACGTGAACGGCAGTAAGGAAAAGAACGGAATTGTCCCCATCATGGGACGAGTTACAATCAACGGAACGGTAGCACAGTTCAGCTGCAAACGGACTATCCCGAAAGAGCTTTGGGATGCCAAAGGGAACAAGGCAAAGGGCAAGAGTATGGAAGCGAGGGAAACCAATCTTGTGCTTGACAACATCAAGGCTCAAATCATCAAGCATTACCAGCGTATATCCGACCGTGAAGCGTATGTAACGGCAGAAATGGTACGCAATGCCTATCAGGGATTGGGCGGTGAGTATGAAACATTGCTCGGTGCTTTCGATAAGGAAAATGAAGTGTTCAAGAAGCGTGTCGGAAAAGACAGGGTCAGGGCTACCTATATGGCAAGGGTACGGGCAAGAAACCATGTGGCGGCATTCATCAGGTCACATTACAAGCGGAACGACATCTCCATGCCTGAACTTACGCCCGACTTCATCAAGGAGTTCGCCGTGTTCCTTTCCAACGAAGCCGGACTGCACAACGGTTCGATATGGGAAAACTGCATGTGGCTGAAAGGTGTGGTGATGCGAGCGCATTTCAACGGACATATACCGAGAAATCCGTTTGCCCAGTTCCATATAAGCCCGAACACGAAAGAGCGTGAATATCTGACGGAGAATGAGCTGAAAACATTAATGGAATTTCAGTTCAAAGACCCCAAGAACTCCTATCTCCGTGATATTTTTGTTTTCGCCAGTTTTACCGCCCTGTCATTCGTGGATATAAAGGAATTAAACAATGACCAGATTGTGGAAGTGAACGGTGAGAAATGGATTATTTCCAAACGACACAAGACGGGTGTACCGTTTCAGGTAAAGCTGCTGGATATTCCCTTGCAGATAATCGAGCGTTACAAGGCTTTTCAGGAAAACAATCTTGTATTTCCCAATCTCAACTATTGGTCAATATGCAAGCGTATGGGAAAGATGATAAAGGAATGCGGCATCACCAAGAAAATCAGCTTTCACATGAGCCGCCATACAATGGCAACTGAAATATGTCTGACCAATGGCGTGCCCATTGAAACGGTTAGTTCTATCCTCGGACACAAGAACATTACCACTACACAGATTTACGCCAAAATTACAAAAGAGAAACTCAATCAGGATATGGAAAACCTATCTACACGATTGGGAAATATCGAAGAGTATGTTGCTAATGCTTTATAGAAGGAGGTTGCTATGAAACGGAACATCATAAAAATAGAGAGTAAAGCGGTAATCGTTACCACTGCCCCGACAGGTAACTATATAGATAACGAATTGGGTGACGGAATATGGATGACCGTGTGGGAAATAGCCGAAGCGTTCAATGTAAGCGGCACGGCAGTTGTCAGTGCAATAAAGACTATCCGAAAGGCTGATATACTCAACGATTACGAAGTCTGCAAGTATATCCACATGGATAACGGGAATACGGCTGATGTCTATTCATTGGAAATGATAATCCCCATTGCTTTCCGACTGAACACCTATTACACTGACATCTTTCGCAAGTGGATTATAAATAAGGTGTATGAGAAGAAAACTCCCGAACGGCAATTATACATCCATATTCCTAACGGTGGTTATAGTTGCTGAGTAGCAACCAACGAAAGACGGACAATCCCAAATGCGAGATTGTCCGTCTTTCGTTTTAGGTAGTATTATGGTTAATCGGTTTCTTGTAATTGTCCGCCAAAAGTTTCTGAATATCCTGTTCCCGATAAAGCACCTTACCTCCTAAATGTATATAAGGTAAGGTCATGGCATTCCGATATTCCTGCAAGGTTCGGCGGCTTACTTTCATTATTTGCGACACCTCCTTGTCTGTCAAATACCGGTTGCCGTCCATCAACGGGCGGTGTTCACGGATTATCGTGCCCAGCTTCTTGTTGCACTCCTTCATTGTGTAGTAGATGGAGGCAATCGGCTCATCGTTCAATGTCAATACTTTCTTGTTCATCATTCTGCTTTGGATTTAGTGGTTTATAAATTCTTACTTGGGAAACATAGTCTTTACTAATGGCAATAGTCTTACAACCTCTTCGGGAGAATAGTAAAACTTGCGGTTGATTTGGGTGTACCCAATCAGACGATTATCCCTCATGGTCTGCAATGTACGTGGACTGATACGGAGCTGTAAGCAGACCTCCTGTCCGTCCAGCCATTGTGCCAACCGTTTCTCATTACACTTGTGTTGCAGGGTGTAAACTTTCTCTGTCAGCGACCTCATCTCCGTGAGCATCGCTTCAAATGTCTTTTTCTCAATAGTTACTACTTCCATACGCGATAAAATTTGTTTGCTGCAAAAGTAGCCTGCAATATGCAGATTCTGCGTTTTTCTCACCCTTGTTGCCGTATCTGGCACACTTGACGGTGCAACAGCCGGACAAATTCAAGAAAATCTTCCGTGTGTCATTAGTGAGTTGTTAAACGCCCTCTTGGAAATCCCCGAAATTCGCATCAGAAACGAAAAACAAGAGCATGATATGGAAGTAATTCAGATGGAAAGTACAGCCTACAAGGAGCTGATGGAAAAGATAGATGGAAAAGGCGCGAGAGTTTGCTTGGCAAGAGCCGTTTTCTGGAAATCGTAACGGTCACAAAGCTGCTTGGCTGTAATCTCCAACAGCTCATCCAACTTGGCGAAGAAGCTCTCTATACGGCGACTCTTATCCTCGATAGACATACACTCGATAGCAAGGCGCACTATATTGATCGTAGAGAACGAAAGGTTACCACGTGCGATAGAGGTCTTCTCGCCAAAACGGTTCTCAAATACTCGTGTACGGCAACCCATTGTCGCAACCTCATACTGATAACGCTTAGGATCATCCTCTCTCCACTTCTCATGCTGATTGTATGTTGCATCCAGATTCACAAAGTTGGGAAAGAAACGGCGTGCTGCAACCTTGCAAGCCATTTGGTAAAGGTCGTAGTTACGATCCTCAGGCAGATAGCTCACACCTCGCTTCTTCTTCCAAATCTGAATAGGGAAGATTGCCGTAGCACCACCACCCACACCCTCGTAGGTTGACTGCAACAACTCGCGGATAATACAACGACCTTCGGCAGAGGTGTCGGTGCCATAATTGATAGATGAAAAGACGACCTGATTACCGCCACGAGAGTGGATTGTATTCATATTGTGGATAAAGGCCTCCATAGACTGATGCACACGGTTGATAGTGCGATTGATAGCGTGCTGCTTAAATCGCTCATCACCTTGCAAGAAATCCAAATCACGTGCTATATAATCCTCAATCGGCGCATCATAGAGGTGCTTAAGATCGATACCTGTCAACTTCTCGATAGTCTTAACCTCCTCTATATAGCTACGGCGCACGTATGGTGCCAGATAGAAGTCAAACGCAGGGATAGCCTGTCCACCATGCATCTCGTTCTGCACGGTTTCCATCGAGATACAAGCCATAATCGAAGCCGTCTCGATACGCTTCGTAGGACGACTCTCGCCGTGACCTGCCTGAAAGCCTTGCTCAAGAATCTTATCCAACGGATGTTGAATACATGTGAGCGATTTTGTTGGATAGTAGTCCTTATCGTGAATATGCAGATAATTATTTCTTACCGCCCACAAAGTTTGCTCCGAGAGAAGATAATCATCGACAAAGGGTTTGGTAGTTTCCGATGCGAACTTCATCATCATACCTGCAGGAGTATCGGCATTCATATTGGCATTTTCGCGCGTTACATCATTCGATTTCGCCTCCACAATTTCGAGGAACATCTCGCGAGTCTTTGCCTTTCGGGCAATGCTTCGCTTGTCACGATAAGCGATATAGCTCTTGGCAACCTCCTTGCGTGGCGAGGCCATTAACTCCAACTCGACCATATCCTGAATCTCTTCCACGGAAGATTGCTCCTTACCTCGGAACTCTATGCGGTCAACAATTTTATAGACGAGAACCTCATCCTCGCCTGCCTCGGTCGTAAGCATCGCCTTGCGAATGGCTGCAGCGATCTTCTCGCGGTTGAAGCCCACGATGCGACCATCTCTCTTTACTACTGTCTGTATCATAATGCACTAATTTATAAATTGCACGCCTATGATACTTGCGGGGAATGTTGCAGATGAAATCTATCCTTTTGCAGACTTAATCTTTGACGCTCTATCTCCCGAAAGCATCTAAAAAACAGATAAAGGCAGGTCTTCTGACTTGTTTCCTCCGTGCGGCCTTCCCACCCTGCGGGCAGTGACCATTGAGAAAGCACGGAGTGTAATGAAACTCACAGCTACGGGTATAGTCTCGGATTTTCACCGATGTTCCCTTTTCATTCTTGGCGACTGATGCTACCTCAAACACCTTAATCCTAAGGTGCAAAAATACAGATTTATTTTGAGATATCAAAAAAAGTTAATATCTTTGTGGCGAATTTGGTGCTCACCTCTATCTCTTGGAGTGATGAGTGAAAAGGGAATCAGGTGAAAATCCTGAGCAGACACCGCTGCTGTAAGTTCCGTAAATGTCTTTGATTACCGCAAGAGCCACTGTCCTTAAAGGATGGGAAGGCATCAAAGATGGAACGAGCCAGAAGACCTGCCAATTCGTAGTTTGAAAAGCTTTCGGGTAATAAAAGCTTCAGAACACAATATTGGAGGATTTCTTCTTGTTTCCTTATATCATTATAGGACGCTTTTAGTAAGGATTCGTCATTCTTGAATGTTCAGTTTTGTTTCCCGAAGTAACATATTTAACTTTAGAAACAAAATAATATGACCAAATCAAGAATTGCGTGTCTGTTACTTCTTATTTGTGTGTATACCACTGCTTATGCTCAATCGAAAGTTAAGCTTTCAGGTGTGGTTAAGGATAATAATGGTGTTCCCATCATTGCAGCAACCGTGGCTGTAAAAGGGGCTCCTATTGGTACTAGTACTGACAATAACGGATATTATGCCTTATCTGTAAATAAAGGGAAATGCATTCTGGATGTCTCAATGTTGGGATTTGTTTCCCAAGAGCATGAAATTAACTTACAAAAGGATAGTGTAATAAACTTCATTCTAAAAGAGGATGCGGTTTCGTTAGCATCAGTAACTGTATATGGCAAGAGTAAGGCTCAGCAATTGCGTGAAGGAGCGTATGCTGTCAACGCCATGAACATAAAGCCGCTGGTTAATACCACACAGAGCCTGAATACCATCGTCAATAAGACAACTGGCGTAAAAGTGCGTGAGGAAGGTGGCGTAGGTTCGGATTATGACCTTTCTATCAATGGCTTGTCCGGTAACTCCATCCGATACTTTTTGGACGGTATGCCGCTCGATTCCAAAGGTACTGGTGTAACATTGGCCAATCTTCCTACTAACATTATTGAACGTATAGAAGTCTATAAAGGAGTTATTCCTGCACATCTTGGTTCCGATGCTTTGGGAGGTGCTATAAATATTATTACTAATCAACAACAACAAAATTTTTTAGATGCGTCCTATAGCATAGGTTCTTTTCATACCCACCAATTCAACTTCAATGCACGATATGTGACACCCAAGACTGGAATCATTATCAAGCCGGTGGTTAGTGTGAATTATTCAAAGAATGATTATATAATGAAAAATATGGAAGTTCCTAGTGAAGACAAGGCTTCCTTCGTGACGAAAGACTGCCGACGTTTTCATGATGATTATTTTTCCTTGTTCGGTCAGCTGGAAGCCGGTGTGACAGACAAGTCGTGGACCGATGAATTCTTCGTGTCGGCTTCTGTCTCTAAGATTGACAAGGAACTTCAAACTGGTTCTGTGCAGTCGTGGGTCTATGGTATGGCAGAGAGAAATACGAAATCGGCTAATGTATCCGTGCGGTATAACAAAGCGGATTTTCTCGTCAAGAACTTGGATGTTCATGTTTCTCTTTCGCAAACATGGGATCATTCGCAAACGGTAGATACTGTGTTCCGCAAATATTATTGGGATGGTTCCTACATTAAAAATGCTTCCAGTGAAATCCGTGGGCGCGGCAAATCGTTGCGCCACTACAAGCGCCCGATGACAATCGTGCGTTCAAATGTCGAATACCGTTTTAATGACAAGCATTCCCTAAACTTGAACTATGTGCTGAACCGTGCAGGAAACAAGCAATACGATGATATGGACAAGACTTATGTGCCTACCAATGATGTATTGGTTAAGCACATTGTGGGATTGTCCTATAATCAGTCGTTCCTTAATGGAAAACTCAATAATGTATTCTTTTTGAAGGACTACATCAATCACTTGAAGGTGGAACAGACTGAATTGTCGTTCATAACAGGTTCGGATGCAGTAAAGCCTAGCAATACACAGAGTTATTGGGGGTATGGTGTGGGTACACGCTTTACGGTGAGTGAGCCGTGGGCGATAAAGGCGTCTTACGAACACAGTGTACGTCTGCCTATCGCACGCGAATTGTTGGGAAACGGTTCTACGATTTATCCCAATATTGCCTTGCGTCCTGAAAGCAGTGAGAATTTCAATCTCGGTCTGTTCGGAAATATTACATTGGCTCCCTCTCATCATCTTTATTATGAAGTGAATGGGTTCATCCGTCTGGTGGATGACTACATCAAGGCTACGGTGAAAGAACAGGAAGGGATGATGCAATACGAAAACGTGGAAGCGGTTCACATTAAAGGAGTGGAAGGCGAAGTGCGATATGATTGGGCGGATAAGTTGGGCTTGATGCTCAATGCCAGCTATCAGGACTCTCGCGACCAAAGGAAGTACTTGGAGAGCGGGGCTTTATCTGCTACTTATAATAACCGTGTCCCTAATAAGCCTTGGGCATTTGTCAATGCGGAGGCCTCGTATTCTTTCCACAACGTCTTGCTACCGGATAGTAGGTTAAAATTAAGTATAGACTATCAATGGGTACATTGGTTTTACTTGACGTGGGAGGCTTATGGTTCCGCCAAGACAAAACCCCGTATCCCAGAGCAGAACCTTATCAATACTGCCATTCAGTATAGTTGGAAGGATGGACGATACAATCTGTCATTGGAATGCACTAATCTGTTCGATAGATTGGTTTATGATAACTATATGCTTCAAAAGCCAGGACGGGCATTCTTTGCAAAATTCAGATTATTCATTAATTAACCATTAATTAAAATAAAGAGAAAATGAAAAAATTCAAATTTGTTTTGATGGCCTTTATGGCTTGCGTAATGGCTGTTTCTTTTACAGCTTGTGAGAAAGATGATGATCCGACTCCTATAGAACCGGATGTACCGGTAGAAGACATCGCTGATTATCGTTTTGAGTTGTATGTATGCCCCGTAAAGCATGGTGGCATGAGTATGAATAAGAACGGTACATTCGTGAGAAGTGTAACTTCACTGAATGCAGATCAACCGATGGTGCAGTTTACAAGCAAAGGTTATGAATTGACCAGCAAGTACACCATGGAAAGTATTACGAAGGGTGAGTATCATTATCAGATTCCGGAAACGGGTGGTGCTTTCGTCAAGTTCCGTTTTGCTGTTGATGCAAGCGGTGATGAATACGTAGCAGATGAAGTGAGTGTTCCTCAAGCAGGTATGAAGGAGATTGATGTGAACGGTGAGAAGGTTACACCGACATTCGCTGGTCGTAAATATACACACGCTTGGATAGATGATAATAAGACATTGTTGCTTATGGGAACAAACGGTGACAAGACGATGGTGTATTGGGTGAAATTGAATGAAGAGAACATGCAGATTATCGATAATGGTGTACTGAACCTGACCATTCCAGCAGGTTACACAGACCTTTCTACTTCGGGTATCTTGACTTATCGTAAGGAATCGGGTGATTTGCTATACTTCTTTATTGCCAAGAATGGCGAAGGTATTACCGATGCTGAAAAATCTAAATTGTGCGTGGCAGTTATTCCAGATCCTAAGACCATGAAAGTAACGCAAGTCAATGAAGTGGATGCCAACCTCGCGCTTGAATCTACAGCCAGCGCATATGGTGAATTGATGCAGAACACAGTGATGTACGATGAAAATGGTAATCTCTATTTGGCTGGTCTCTTGAAGAAAGACGGTATTGAATACGGTTCTTTGTTGCGTATGAAGGCTGGTGCAACCAACTTCGATGCTGGCTACAACGCTTTGCCTAACCCAGAAGGTAAGTTGCACACCATCCAATATTTAGGCAACGGAAAGGCATTGGTTTACATACGTAACCACAAGGCAGAATTGGCAAGTGGTGTAAAACCAACCGGTATTGATGCGGTAAACAATTTCTATGCTATTGTCGATTTGAATAGCAGCACCAGAGAACGTGTGAAGTACAACGGTACAGATTTGCCTTACTGTAGTGGCCGTTTCTCTCAGCGCTCAGTGATTGTAGGCGGAAAGGCATACATCGGTATCGCTAATCAGGAAGCATTGAGTGCTGGTGTATATATTTATGACATTGCTACGGGAATGGTAGAAGAAGGCGTCAAGTTGGAAAGTGGTTTCTGCTTTGATATTATCAGAGCCATGAAAGTGGAAAAGTAATTAGTAGATTAATAAATCAGGAAAGCGATGAAGAAGGTGATAGGTTTCTTGTTCAAATTGCATAAAATTACAGGTCTCTCCATAGCTGTATTTTTTCTAATGTGGTTCATTACTGGAATAGTACTGATTTACCACCCTTATCCCAAGGTATCGGAAAAGTTATTGTATGATAAAAAAGAAAACTTACCTTCTTCATTACCTGATTTATCGTCTGTCCGTTTAAGAATGGACGATAAAGTAAAAAGTTTGTCCTTGAAACAATTTCAAGGACAAACTTTGTTTTCTACAGATAAGGCACCCAGTGTCACTTTCCCTATAGTTGAACGGGTGGCCAAGCATTGGATAAATGCACCAATAGAACGGGTAGATACCTTGAATGAACGGGAACAATGGGTACTCTTTACCAAGTACGATAAAGAGTTGCCAATCTATAAATTTTATTTTGACGACGCTGAAAGACATGAATTGTTCATATCGGGAAGGACAGCAGAGGTTTTGCAGATGACTACCGCTAAGCAGCGTTTCTGGGCGTGGATAGGTGCTATACCTCATAAATTATATGTGCCTTGTATCCGTCGGAATGTGGATGTATGGCAGAACACCATTGCCATAGTCAGTGGAATATGTCTGATAGCAGCTTTATCCGGATGGATATTGGGGATTTGTCTTTGGATAAAACGTTATCAGAAAAAACAAGTCTGGGAAAATCCATATAAAAAGCGTTGGTATCGTTGGCATTTTTCTTTTGGAATGATATTCGGCATATTCTTGATAGCTTGGGCCATCAGTGGAATTTTTGCTATGCAGCGTGTCCCTCAATGGCTGGTACCGATGGAAGGAGATTATTCTTTTAATTCATCCCGTTTATGGGGAAAGGGAATGCTGCCTTTAGATGATTATCAGTTGGATTATCGCAAGTTGAGGGAAACTTATTCGGACTTGAAAGAAGTGGAATGGTGCAGATATGCTGATATTCCTACTTATCGTATTATAACGGGTGAAGAAGAATTGCTGATTGATGCGTCGGGTGATGATGTACGTCCGCTTGTTATTCCTGAACAAACCATTGTGAATGGTTTAAAGAAAATACATGGAGATGAAGTATATATGAAGGTTTCGTTGCTTAACGATTTCGATAATTATTATTTGTCCCGTAGAGTGGAGTTGGATTTGCCTGTCTATAAAATTGAGGTAGACGATGCCAATGGGAGTTTGTATTATGTGAATCCTGAAACAGGATATATCCGTTATCTCAATAACAACAAGATGATGCGAAAATGGTTGTTTAATGGTATTCATTATTTGGATGTGGCTTGGCTGGTGGCGCGTCAGTGGTTGTGGTACACCTGTATATGGGTGTTATGTGGAGGATGCCTAGTGGTATGTGTCAGTGGCTTGGTGTTGGGATACAAAAAGTTGTTACCTAAAAGAAAAATACGTTTATGAAACCACAATTCCTCATCGGAGCAGCTTCTTCGGGAAGCGGTAAAACGACCTTTACCATGGGTTTGCTGCGTGCCTTGGCTCATAGAGGCATGAAGGTACAGCCTTATAAATGTGGACCGGATTATATCGATACCCAATTCCACAGCTTGGCATCGGGGAATGTTTCTGTCAATTTGGATACATGGCTGGCTTCGGAAAGACATGTGCGCTCTTTGTATCATTCGTATGGAAAGGACGCAGATGTTTGTGTGGTAGAAGGAGTTATGGGGCTTTATGACGGTTACTCGGGTATGAAAGGAAGCAGTGCGGCGATGGCGGCTCTGCTGGATATACCGGTCATTCTGTTGGTCAATGCACGGTCTACTGCTTATTCCGTTGCTCCACTTATCAGTGGTTTTGCCCGTTTCTCACCGGATGTACGGATAGCCGGAGTGGTGTTCAATCAAGTGTCTTCAACCTCGCATTATGAGTATTTGAAGGAAGCCTGCCGGGACATCGGTATGGAATGTTTGGGATATATACCCTACACGAAAGCTTTGAAAGTTCCTTCCCGACATTTGGGCTTGGCATGGGGCGCACAGAAGCGGATGGATGCTCAAATGAATCAGGCAGCGGAACTGATAGAAAAGCATGTGGATATAGACCGCTTGATGGAAGTTTGTTCTACTGCGTGGACAGCTGGGGTAGAAAAAACGGAATGTCAAGGGAACATGACCGTAGCAGTAGCCAAAGATGCGGCTTTCAATTTCATGTATCGGGAAAACGTGGCTCAACTGAACCGATTGGGAAAAGTAATCTTTTTCAGCCCGTTGAAAGGTGATGCCTTGCCGGAAGCTGATTTGGTATATCTGCCGGGAGGATATCCGGAATTGTTTGCCCACCGATTACAGAAGCAAGAACGGCTGATGAACGAATTGAAAGAGTATGCAGAGCGTGGAGGACGAGTATTGGCCGAATGTGGCGGTATGATTTATCTTTCCCGCTCGCTGACAAATCGGCAAGGAGATAAGACATATCGGATGTCGGGGGTCCTGCCATTGGATTGTACCATGCAAAATGCCCGTTTGCATTTGGGATATCGGAAAATGGACATGGCAGGTGAAGAATGGCGGGGCCATGAATTTCATTACTCGGATATGGTGTGTCCGGATGCATGTCCTTCGGTAGCGGTGCTGCAAAATGCCAAAGGCATGGAGGTGAAGACACCCATCTATCGGTATAAGAATGTGATAGCCGGATATACTCATTGGTATTGGGGAGAAAAGAATATCATGGATTTGTGGAATTAACTAGAAAAGGAAAGATTCAGATGAAGAGTTGGACAAAATTAAGTATATGGATGTTGGCGCTCCTCTTGGTAGGATGCCAAGGTAAGAAGCATCAGAAAGAATCGGCTAAGGTAGAGGCCGTACAAGCTTTTGTACAGGAAATAAAGCCGAAGTATGCAGAAGGCTTTCGGGTTACTTATACGGAAGAAGGATGCTTATTGGACATTCAGGATCCACAGAATAAAAGTGGGCAGTCTTTTCATTATGTATTGATACCTAGAGGAACAACTCCTAAACAAGTTTCCGATAAGTATATACCGATTGAGGTCCCTGTACGAAGCGTGATTTGTATGACATCCTTGCAATTGTCCAATTTCATCAAGTTGGAGGAGACGGAACGGGTAGTCGGCATTACCAGTACCCGGCATTTGTTTAATGAGGAAATGAACAGCCGATTGAAAGACGGTCGTACCCATAAGATTGGTATTGAAGGCAATTTCGACAATGAGGTGATTATGGCTGTCAATCCGGATGTCATTTTGATTTCTCCTTTTAAACGAGGAGGATATGATGCCTTGAAGGAAGTGAGTATTCCATTGATACCACATTTAGGCTACAAGGAAATGACTCCTTTGGGACAAGCCGAATGGATGAAGTTTATCGGTTTGCTGACAGGTACGGAGGAGAAGGCAAACCATCGTTTTGCTGAAATAGAGAAGAAGTACAATGAACTGAAGACCAGGGCTTCTGGAGTCAAGGAACGTCCGGTAGTATTCAGTGGTGAACTTCGGGGAGGCAACTGGTATGCAGTAGGTGGAAAGAGCTTCTTGGCCCAATTGTTCAAGGATGCCGGCGCCGATTATTTTTTGAAGGACAACGAGGATTCGGGTGGTGTAACCCTCGATTTCGAAACCGTATACCAACAGGCGGCGGAGGCAAAGTATTGGCGGATTGTCAATAGTTATCCGGGGCCTTTCACCTACGATGTATTGAAGGAAGATGATGAACGTTATGCTGATTTCCGTGCTTTCAAGGAGAAGGGAGTGGTGTATTGCAATATGCGTGAAAAACCGTTTTATGAAAGTATGCCCGTAGAGCCAGAAAAGATTCTGTCGGATTTGATAAAGGCGTTTCATCCGCATCTGCTGCCGGAAGATTATCAACCTGCTTATTATGAATTGTTGAAATGAAAAAGCCGGTTACCTTATACATACTGTTGTTAGCATTATCCATTGGGGTACTGTTTCTGCTGAATCTGTTTTTAGGTTCAGTGGATATACCTTTCCGTTCCATCTGGAATATCCTCTGGGGGATGGACGAGGGTGAATCGGTCATTTGGCAGAATATCATTTGGAAATCGCGTGTGCCACAGGCGTTGACGGCCATGGTGGCCGGGGCCGGATTGGCGGTAAGTGGCTTACAGATGCAGACCGTATTCCGTAATCCGTTGGCCGGTCCTTCGGTATTGGGTATCAGTTCGGGCGCCAGTTTAGGAGTCGCTTTTGTGGTCTTATTATCGGGCAGTATCGGAGGGATGGCTTTGAGTCGATTGGGATTCATGGGTGAAATAGCCCTGACGATGGCTGCCATTATCGGTGCGTTGTCTATCATGGCATTGATTGTTTATGTATCGCAAAAGGTACATGGAAATGTAACTTTGCTCATTATTGGGGTGATGATAGGCTATGTGGCGAATGCGGTGATTGGAGTCTTGAAATTCTTCAGTGTAGAAGAAGATATCCGGGCGTATGTCATTTGGGGTTTGGGTAGTTTTGCCCGTGTGTCTGGTAATCAGATGATGGTATTTGTCTGTATCATGGCTGTCTTGTTGCCTTTGTCCTTCCTGTTGATAAAGACCTTGAACCTATTGTTGCTGGGCGATGCCTATGCCAGGAATTTGGGCTTGAACATCAAGCGTGCCCGTTTGCAAGTTATTGCGTGTTCGGGTGTGTTGGTGGCTATTGTTACGGCTTATTGTGGCCCTATCACTTTCTTGGGCTTGGCGGTACCTCATTTGTGCAGGGGCATCTTCCGATCGTCCGATCATCGGATTCTGATGCCTGCCTCTTTATTGGCTGGGGCAGCGTTGGCATTGCTATGCAACCTGATAGCCCGAATGCCAGGATTCGAAGGGGCATTGCCTGTCAATTCAGTGACGGCTTTAGTCGGTGCACCGGTGGTCGTTTCGGTGCTGTTCAAGAAACGACGCAATGATATGAGTGAATGATGAAAGAGGAAACCATCAGAATACAGGGTTTGTCTATCGGCTATATCCATAAAAAGGAAACCAAGGTGATAGCCAAGGATATGGATGCTACGATTTGTAGTGGTGAACTGACTTGCTTGTTGGGAGCCAATGGAGCCGGAAAATCTACGTTGTTGAGAACGCTTTCCGCGTTTTTGAAACCGCTCAGTGGTAACATTTGGATACAAGGCAGACGGTTGTCTGATTACCGGGATAAGGAATTGGCTACCGTCATCGGAGTGGTGTTGACGGAGAAATGCCAGTTACGCAATATGACGGTGACCGAATTGGTAGGAATGGGGCGTAGTCCGTATACAGGCTTTTGGGGTACTTTATCCAAGAAAGACCGCTGGATAGTGGAGGATGCCATTGCATTGGTGCGCATAGAGGACTTGAAGGAACGGATGGTGCATACTTTGAGTGACGGTGAACGGCAAAAGGTGATGATTGCGAAAGCCTTGGCACAAGAAACTCCGGTCATCTTCTTGGATGAGCCGACGGCTTTCCTGGATTATCCAAGCAAGGTGGAAATCCTGCATTTGCTTCATCGGTTGTCCAGAGAAATGAATAAGACGATCTTTCTTTCTACCCATGATTTGGAATTGGCCTTGCAGATAGCCGATCAGCTATGGCTGATGGATAGAAAAAAGGGGGTGATGACCGGTACTCCGGAAGATTTGGCGCTGGACGGAAGTCTAGAGAATTTCTTCCGTCATCGGAAAGGTATCGCGTTCGAAAAGTCCACGGGCTTGTATCGCATCGACCATCAGTTTCATCGGAGTGTACGTCTGAAAGGAACATCCGAAAGATATACCATGGTACAGAAGGCTTTGCGTAGAAATGGTATTGATGCTTCTATGGATGTTGATTCTTTGGTATCGATAGAAATTGATGAGGAAAAGAAACTCTATATTCTTCGTGACGGTGATAAAGAATATCTGGTTGGAACTATTAAGGAATTATTGACTGTGTTAATCGAATAATCATAATAATAAAAGAATATATGGGAACACCACGTTTGATAGTAGCCGGTATTGGTCCTGGCTCGGCATGCGACATCACGCCTGCGGTGATACAAGCCGTGAAAGAAAGTGATGTGGTGATAGGATATAAATATTATTTCCAGTTTATCACCCCTTACCTGAATGCGGGATGTGAGTGTATAGATACGGGAATGAAAAGAGAAAAAGCCCGTGCCTTGCAAGCCTTTGAACAAGCGGAGCAAGGAAAGACGGTTTGTATCATCAGTTCGGGTGATGCCGGCATTTATGGCATGGCTCCACTTATTTATGAGATGAAACGGGAACGTAACAGCGCGATAGAGATTGAAGTGCTTCCGGGAATCAGTGCATTCCAGAAGGCGGCTTCGCTCTTAGGGGCACCTATCGGTCATGATTTCTGTATCATTTCGCTTTCTGATTTGATGACGCCTTGGGAAAAGATAGAAAAGCGGATTCAAGCAGCTGCATCGGCCGATTTCATTACGGCAGTCTATAATCCGAAAAGTGAAGGACGCTACTGGCAGCTCTATCGGTTGAAGGAAATTTTCTTGCAGGAACGGAATCCTCATACACCAGTCGGCTTTGTCAGACAAGCAGGTAGAGAAGAAGAATCTGTACATGTCACCACTTTGGAAGCATTTAATCCGGAAGATGTGGATATGTTTACAATCGTTCTTTTCGGTAATTCGCAAACCTATCTTTATCAGGACAAGATGATTACTCCAAGAGGTTATTATCGTGAAGAAGCGCAGGATGAGGCTAAAGGGGTTGGACAAGAAATCATGATTCATAGTTTCCTGACTATTGAGAAGGAATTGAAATATCCCAATATCCCTTTGGGAAAGAAATGGGCGTTGCTCCATGCTATCCATACGACGGCCGATTTTGAGATGGAAAATATCGTTCGGGTAGATGAAGGGGCGGTAGAAACAATGCATGCATCATTTAAGAAAGGACAGATAAAAACAATCATAACCGATGTGACTATGGCTGCGTCCGGTATTCGTAAAGGAGCCTTGCAGCGATTGGGAGTTGAGGTGAAGTGTTATTTGTCCGATGAAAGGGCTGTGGCATTGGCCAAAGAGAAGAACATCACCCGCACTCAGGCAGGCATACGGTTGGCTGTGCAGGAGCATCCCGATGCGCTCTATGTGTTTGGCAATGCACCTACTGCTTTAATGGAACTTTGCGACTTGATGAAGAAGGAAAAGGCACGACCGGCAGGTGTCATTGCTGCACCGGTAGGTTTTGTGCATGTATGTGAAAGCAAGCACATGGTAAAGCCTTTTCCTGTTCCCAAGATCATTGTGGAAGGAAGAAAGGGTGGAAGCAACTTGGCAGCTACGCTGGTCAATGCGATATTAACTTTTGATGATGCAGAACATTTAAAACCGGGTAGAGATGTCTGAACAACGATTTCATGTCATAGGCATGACAGATGACCAAAGTGGTACATTCTCGGCAGAAATACTTCAATTGATGGGTCGGGGAAAGGTGTTTTCCGGTGGCAAGAGGCATCATGAAATCGTGGCTAGTCTGCTTCCCGAAGATGCTGTTTGGATAGATATTACAGTTCCTTTGGATAAAGTTTTCAGCCAATATGAGGCGTATGCTGAAATTATCGTATTTGCGTCGGGCGATCCCTTGTTCTTTGGATTTGCCAATACGTTGAAGAAACGCTTACCCAATGCATGGATGAGGGTATATCCTGTTTTTAATTCCTTGCAGACGTTGGCTCATCGGTTGGTGTTGCCTTATCACGACATGCGGACTGTTTCGTTGACAGGCCGTCCGTGGCAAAATCTGGATGAAGCCCTTATTCGGGGTGATAAGTTGATAGGAGCATTGACAGACCGTGAAAAAACTCCTTCCCGAATCGCTGCAAGAATGTTGGAATATGGATATGACAACTATCGCATGACCGTCGGTGTCCACCTGGGCAACAAGCAAGCGGAAGAAGTGCATACGTTGCCTTTGGACGAAGTGATAGGTCGGGAGTTCGGATTTCCTAATTGTCTGATATTGGAGCAAATCTATCAGCGTGAACGTTTGTTCGGCATACCGGAATCTTCTTTTTATCTATTGAACGGTAGGGAGAAGATGATAACCAAAAGCCCTATCCGCCTGCAGGCTTTAAGTATGTTGGATTTGCATCAGAAACATACTTTTTGGGATATCGGTTTCTGTACAGGTTCTGTGTCCATCGAAGCGAAGTTGCAGTTCCCTCATTTGCAGATTCATGCCTTTGAGTGTAGACCGGAAGGAGAGACTTTGATAAACTTGAATACAAGAAAGTTTGGCACTCCGGGTATTGAATACCATATAGGTGATTTTATGGAACTGGATCTATCCGATTTGCCGGCTCCTGATGCTGTTTTCATTGGCGGTCATGGAGGCAAATTGACAGAAATGTTGCAGAAAATAGACCGTTATTTATTACCGGGAGGGTGCATTGTTTTTAACTCGGTTAGTGAAAATAGCTTGCATATTTTTCGGGAAGGTATAGAGGCAATAGATCGTCGTATAGACAATGAAATAAGTATAACTGTGGATTCATATAATCCCATAACAATCATAAAAGCGATATGAAAGTAATTATTACCATATCCGAATCAGCCTTGCCGATAGCAAGAACGATTCAAAGAGAGTGGATGGATGCTGGAATCATCCGAATGTCGGACTATTCTTTTCTTTCCGAACATTGGAAGGAATTGGAATGTGTGATTTTTGTCGGTGCATTGGGCATTTGTGTCCGCACGATAGCTCCTTTATTGGAGGATAAGTATACAGATCCGGCTGTGGTATGTGTAGACAGTACAGGCAGATACATAGTTCCTGTAGTGTCCGGTCATATCGGAGGAGCCAATGAGTATAGCAAGCGGATAGCTGCTATCCTGGGTGGGGAGGCTGTCATTACCACTCAAAGTGATAATCTGGGTTTGTGGGCTTTGGATACATTGGCTAAAACATACGGGTGGCAGACGGATGCCGACCATACCCGAATGAATCTGTTCGTCTACCAATTTGTGGAAAAGAAGCCGACGGCTTTATTGTTGGAGATAAGGGATGAAGGAACCGATTATCTGGAGCGGACCAAGCCGGAGCATGTCAAGGTATTCTATCATTTGGAAGATATACCGCAAGACGAATTTGAGTTAATTATTTCGGTTACTTATCGAGCTTATCCGTTGGAAGCATTCCACAAACCACATCTGTGTTTCTATGCTCCTGTGCTTCATTTGGGATTTGGTTGTCGCAGGCAATGTTGTCCTGATGGTATTGTCGGATATATGTATCAATCGATGTTGGATAGGGGAATCCATCCATTGGCTTTGGCTTCCATCAGTTCCATTGAATTGAAGAAGGATGAACCTTTGTGGCAAGAGTTTATGAAGCAAGGAAATTCTTTGGAGAGCCATATCTATTCGGTGGATGATTTGCAGTCTATCCAGGTTCCCAATCCTTCAGAAAAAGCATTTTCTGTGACAGGCGTTTATGGAGTAGCCGAAGCTTGTGCCTTGAAAAGCAGTCAAGAGGGCATGATGCTGATTGAAAAACAGAAGGGGCTGTTGGTGGAAGGAAACCATTTTACCTTTGCTGTATGTTTGGATAGAAAAGCATGTCGCGAAGGCCATATCGAAATTGTAGGTGCAGGTCCGGGTGATCCGGAACTTATTTCTGTTCGTGGCAAGCATTTTCTTCAGCAAGCCGATTTGATTCTTTATGCAGGTAGTTTGGTTCCTGTAGAGTTGACTCATTATGCCAAGCGGGGTGCCGTAGTCCGTAGTTCGGCATCCATGACGCTGGAAGAACAATTCGCGCTGATGAAGGAGTTTTATGATAGAGGTCTATTGGTTGTTCGTCTTCACACAGGCGACCCATGTATCTATGGTGCCATTCAGGAACAAATGGCTTTCTTTGACCAATATCGGATGAGTTATCATATCACTCCGGGCATCTCGTCTTTCCAAGCGGCAGCAGCTGCCCTTCGTTCACAATTTACGATACCGGAGAAAGTGCAGACCATCATCTTGACACGGGGCGAAGGACGTACACCGATGCCCGAAAAGGAACAGTTGCATCAATTGGCACAATCTCAAAGTACCATGTGTATTTATCTGAGTGCTGGTATTGTAGAGCAAGTGCAGAAGGAATTGTTGGAGGCTTATCCTCCCGAAACCCCCGTGGCGGCATGTTATAAACTGACTTGGAAAGAGGAACGGATTTATAGAGGACAATTGAAGGATTTGGCGAAGATAGTCCGTGAAAACAATTTGACTTTGACCACTCTTTTGGTGGTTGGAGAGGCTATTGATAACCGCCAAGGATTGTCACGCTTGTATTCACATCAGTTCAAGCATTTGTTTAGATCATGATACTGATATTAGGAGGAACGACAGAAGGTAGAATGGCCGTTAAGGTAGCCGATGAAGCAGGTTCGCTTTATTATTATGCTACCCGTGGAAGTTTGCAACAAATTGTTTGCAAGTATGGTATTCATTTAACGGGAGGTATGGACTTGCCGTACATGATTGAATTTTGTCGTTCCAATTCCATTCGCTTGTTAATTGATGTAGCCCATCCGTTTGCGATGGAACTTCATCGAACCGTTGCGGCCACTTCGGAAGCCTTGCAACTTCCGGTAGTTCGAGTAGAACGGACATATCCGGAATACTCGGCCGATTTGGTTTGGTGTGATGATTATGAGGATGCAATAAAAAAGTTGAAAGAGGCGGGTATCATTCGTTTGTTGGCTTTGACCGGAGTACAGACCATTGGTATGCTTCAGGATTATTGGAAAGAAAACAGTTGTTGGTTTCGCATTCTGCGTAGGGAAGAATCGTTGGTTATCGCACGTTCCCAAGGCTTCGATGAGCGTAACATCGTCTATTATGAAGAAGAAGGGGAAGAAGAACTGATAAGTCGTCTCCAGCCTCAAGCTTTATTGACGAAGGAAAGCGGTGATTCTGGAGGATTTTCTCAAAAGGTGGAAGCTGCTAAGAAGTTTCATATTCCAGTATATGTCGTAAAGCGACCGGTACTACCTGGACATTTTGTTTGTGTTACAGGAGAACATGGTTTGCGCAAGCAGATTGAAACACATGTTTCGGGCTTTTTTCCATTACGGAGTGGCTTTACAACGGGTGCATGTGCTACGGCAGCCAGCAAGGCAGCTTTATTGGCTTTATTGAGTCATGAAGTTTCTGAATCGGTATCCATTCGTTTTCCCAATGGTGAAGAACTTTCTTTGCCGATAGCGAATATAGAGATTGCCGACGATTCCGCTACTGCTACCGTTGTGAAAGATGCAGGTGATGATCCGGATGTTACTGATGGAAAATCCATTGTTTCTACCGTTCGTTTCTGTTCCTATCCAGGCATTCATTTCTTGCAAGGTGAAGGAGTAGGAGTAGTTACTTTGCCGGGATTAGGATTGGAAGTAGGAGAACCGGCTATCAATCGGGTTCCTCGGCAAATGATGATACAGGAATTGTCGAGTCTCTATGAGGGTGGATTGGAAGTGACTGTTTCCGTACCCGGAGGACGTGAATTGGCCCAACGTACGTTCAATCCCAAATTAGGAATCATAGATGGTATATCCATTATTGGAACTTCCGGTATCGTTCGTCCTTTCTCTTCCGAGGCTTTTGTTAATGCTATCCGTAGGGAGGTGGAAGTTTGTAAAGCCGTAGGTTGTAACCATTTGGTTATTAATTCGGGTGCTCGAAGTGAGCGATTTTTGAAAGCAGAATTTCCAGAACTACCCATGCAGGCTTTCGTACATTTCGGAAACTTTATTGGAGAAACCTTACGGATAGCTGATGAAGTGGGAATGGAAGAAGTTACTTTAGGTATCATGATAGGAAAAGCGGTCAAATTAGCAGAAGGACATTTGGATACGCATAGTAAGAAAGTGGTCATGAATAAAAGTTTTTTAAAGCAAGTTGCTGTGGAGGCGGAATGTTCCAATGATTCACGGTCGGTTATCGATGGATTGACACTGACAAGAGAACTTTGGAATCTGCTTTCTCCGGATGATGCTTTCCGTTTCTTCTCTAAATTAATAGAAAAATGTTATCTGCACTGTCGCCCTTTATTACCTGAAGGAAAACTGACTATCCGATTAATGGACGAAGAAGGAAGAATTTTTAATCAAGATTAATATGAGACGAATATATACCCGTACGGGGGATAAAGGAATGACTGGCATACATGGAGGCACACGTGTTCCTAAAGATGATATCCGTATTGAAGCCAATGGTTGTTTGGATGAACTGAATACCATTATAGGCATAGTAAGATCGATGTTGCCTCTCGCTCATGAATGGCAAACTATACTGTATGACATTCAGAAAAATTTGATGGTAGTGATGAGTCATGTTGCCACACCGTCCGATATTCGTGAACAGAATCCGAATGTGTTACCAACTGATATGGTAGAAGTTTGTGAAAGAACGATGGATGCTTTCACTTCCCAAATGGAAGACAATCATCATTTTATCCTTCCCGGAGGGACACCTTTGTCTGCACAATTACAGTTTGCGCGTGTGGTAAGTCGTCGTGCCGAAAGACGTTTATGGACATTGAATCGACAAGATGAACTTCCTCCGTTGATTTTACCATACATCAACAGATTGTCAGACTTATTCTTTGTAATGGCCCGTTATGATATGTGGAAACAACAATGGCCAGAAGAAAAATGGCATTCATTTACTTATAAACAAAAAAAATTAAACAAACAAGAATGAATATGAAACATCTAATCATTATCGGTGACGGAATGGCAGATTGGCATATTCCTTCTTTAGGTGGAAAAACTATATTGGAAAATGCTTATACACCTTATATGAACAAATTGGCAAAAGAAGGTTGTAATGGAGTCCTACAAACTATACCTACAGGATTACCTTCTGGTAGCGATGTTGCAAACCTTTCAATATTAGGCTATAATCCACACGAAGTTTGTGACGGACGAGGACCTTATGAAGCTCAAGGTCTTAGTATTAATTTGCAAGCAGATGATTTAATTTTGCGATGTAATCTCGTTAGTATTGACAATAGTATTCTAAAAAGTCATTCAGCTGATTATATTACAACCGAAGAGGCGGATATACTTATTCATTATCTTCAAGAATATTTAGGAAATGAGTTTGTAAACTTTTACACAGGAAAGCAATACCGGCATCTTTTAGTTATAAAAGGCGGGCATAGTGTACCGCCATACCGAAGATTTCATCATCATCAAAGCCGTTCATTCCGCTTTTATGCACCTCGCAAATGATGTACTTACAACATTCATCTATGCTCTTGTTGGGGTTGGCAAACAAGGGTGCAAAGAGTTCATCGGTTGCTGCTCGGTATTCCAAATAGTTCTGAATAGCCGTCTTGAATGTATCTGTTCCTTTTCCGTTCATAATACTCTTGTGTTAGGGTTAAATGGTTGCTTTCAAAATCTCTCTCCAATAGATAGGCTCAACTTCATTCAAAAGAAAGTCTGTAAAGTCCTTTCGTGCGTCCTTGTTCAACTCTTGGTACAATTCCTTGAAACTGCTGATGTTGCCGTTGATGTAGGTTTCTACCATATACTCGAAGATGTTGTCCACCTCATAATACTTGCACTGCTGTGATACTGTCTTGTTTCTTCTCTTTGCCATAGTCGTTGATGTTTAGAGGGTAATTAACCAAAGAATTAAGCCGATAAAGCCGACCACCGAAACAAGGAGTACGATGAAGCCGATAGCCATTCGGTAAACTCCGTTAATAATCTCTTTCACGATGTGCCATACGATACCCAACACCCAAAGTACAAGGGTAAGGATTGCAGTTGCCATAACTTGCAAAGGCTGTCTGATGTCCATTGTTGTTGTCATATACCTGTCATTTATTGATTTCTACTATCTTTTCAATTCTCCCGAAAAGGGTCTTTCGGAGTGCAGTCTTATCCATCGCTCGGTATTCTGTCCATCTGCCGTATTGCCTTACCAAAAAGGTTTTCAGAACATCGGAGAAGTCAAACCGCCAACCTAACAAGGGTATAGCACTGCGGAAATAGGTGTTGTGGTTCACTTGCTCGGTTATCCAATCCTTTTCCTCTCGGCTCAACTTGCCATTGTTGTTCAGTTTCAGACGGAGGTTGTAAACCTTGCTCCCTTGCAGATTTTCCAATGGCTGAATGTCCCACTTGACGAACTTTGTTGCTATTGCTTTCATATCCGTTTGATTTTGATTTTTTATTTATGCGGATCTGAGAGCTGAGGGAGTTGAGTTTCTACTGAACTATCTGCCACTCGTTTATCCGACATTTTTTTTTATGCGTCTTCTTGTCGCATCGGTCGTTTTCGTTTCTGTGGCTATCAAAGGTGTAGGGATTAGCGATTGCAAGGATTTTCGGAAAAATACTACCCGTAGGTGTGGAGATTTTTGCGGAAAACAGGAGGCTTGTCCTTGCTATCGGGTTAAAATCCCGTAAATACCTTCGCCACCGAAACGGGAATGACCAACTGATGCGGAATATGAGAAGACACGAATGGAGGTAAACGAAAACTGTGGCAGATTCAAATAGAAAAGAATATCCGGCTTAGACGGCTAAAAAAGATAGAAACTTGCTCATAAGCGAAAATAGAAATGTGTTTTCACGTCTTTGTCGGAAGCCTGCTTTTGACAGAAACGGGAAGACTTTTTCCTTCGCTTATGTAATCATCGGAGTTTGGTTGTCAGCATTTATGCCGACAACGGAGCTATGATGCTGGAAAGAAAATTTCGTAGGAGGAATATGGTAAAGCCTACCTCTTTACACAGCCGAATAAAAACAAGTATCTCCGCCTGCTAACGGTATGTTCTCATACCATCAGCAAACGGAGATATTTGTTTCGGTTGTGTCATAAGTCCGATGGGTGTTTGTCTGGATTCATTCAGGTTACACTTATCGGACTGCCAACAATGGCTTTACCAAAAATGCGGCGGAACGGAATTTTTCTTTGGGAGTTTTTTGTGAAATGAGAGAATATAAGTACCTTTGCGATACAGAAAGAGTTATTTGAAGTTATGCAAAACGCAGAAGACCAAAACACTCTGTATATTGCTAATTCGTAACCCAATACATATTCAACCAAAAGGTCGTCATTCATTCTCAATAATTTAGACCTTTTTCGTAACTTCCTGGTACAAAGGTATATAAATATATAGACAAGGGTTTAGTATAACCATGATAATAAAAGATAGACATCGTAATGCTTTTATTGTTACGGCCATCATTTTCCTGATAGGGTTGGCCGTAGGCGTTTATTCGCTGTCGAGGTATACGCTTGTACGTTTCAGTGTGCCACTTATCTGTTTTGCCACGGTATCCCTGCTTTCCGGCGTGCTTTTATGTAAGGCAAGGATATGGGGATGGATAACAGGTTCCGCGAGGTTTCTTCCTAACTTCCTATGCTGTTCTGTTTGTACGTGCGTCTTTTGCTTGTCGGTGTTCTACATCTGTAATTACGCTTTTGCCAACGATAAGGAGGGTGGCATGAGAGATGCGGTTGTGGAGGAGAAATATCAGAAAGTGCGTCACAAGTCGCGCCGTGTGGGGAGAAACCGTTATACGAGAGGCGAGGCGTACAATGTGTACTATATGAAAGTAAGGTTTGTCGATGGCCCAGTCAACGAGCTTCAAATCGAGCAGAAAAGATACGCACGGATACACAAGGGTGATACCATCCAGCTCTTCGTATCGGAAGGGTTCTTCAGCGTTCCCGTGATAAAATACAACCATGTGTCGATGTACACAAAAGGGAACCGTTATAGGAATCAATTTGAGAAATAGCGCTAGTATTCTTTTTGGCATATTTCTTATAGTAAATTCGGTATTATCTATATGGATACTTTCTCGTATGCCTATAAATTCTTTATCACATACGGTATGCTTCTTCGTTCGCCGCTGCCGAACGATCATTCGCTGCCATTGAATGATAATTCGGTGACAGCGAACGAACATTCAGTGTCGGAAATTTGGAAAAGGATCTATTCGTGATTATCTTTGTATATAAGGGAGAAAGGTTTTCTTCCTAATAAAAACAATCTTTTTATATAGAACGATTATGGCAAGATACATCAAGCAAGAGATGAGCGACCTTGACGGGACGGGTAAGAAACGAGTGTACTATCGGATGAAGATAGAGCAAAACGTGGCCATGGAACATTTCGTGGAGCGGATCACCTATCCCGGATCGGGATTAAGTAGGGGAAACGTATTACAGGTGATGACGATGGTAGCGGATCAACTGGCTTGTTGTATGGCGGAAGGGCATTCTGTTACGCTTGAAGGGATCGGTACGTTCACGCCTAAGTTGGGAGTGGTGAAAGATAAGGAGATCGATACCTTGGATGGGGATGATCCGAAGCGGAACGCTCGTAGCCTGGAGGTCAATGGTGTCGGGTTTAGGGCGGATAAGGAACTGGTGCTGGAAACCAAGGTGCGTTGCGACTTAAGCCGGGGTGGTATCGTCCGAGTACGGAAATCCCCTTTCAGCGAGAAGGAGCGGTGGGAGAGGGCTTTGGGTTTTTTGGCGGAGCATCCTTTCATGTGCTTGCAAGATTATATGTTTATCACGGGCTTGAAGCGTACGACCGCTTCCTTGGAATTGCGTCGCCTTAGCGCTGATCCGGAAAGTGGAATAACGATATCGGGCAAGGGAAACCATGGGTCAGCGGATTTTTCCGGTGGGTGAAGGAGGTGTCGGAATATAGTGTTATCTTTGCAAAATGAAACCAGACCAACTGCTAAGAGCCATATTGCCCGATGTGTTGATAGACAACTTCGACATTGATCGATTTGAAAAAAGCGATACCCGTTTCGACATCTGGCTTGACGAGAAGAAAGAACAACTTTGCGAAGACAAGTACAATAAAAACATAATCTCGTACGGATTCGGAGACTACCACACCATACAGGATTATCCGATAAGGGGACGAGCCACATACCTCCATGTGCGGAAACGCAAGTGGCTGGACAAGTCCACCGGCGAGATATTCAGCTATGAATGGGACATATCCGAATTCGACGGCACAAGGCTTAACGCCGAGTTCGTGGCTTTTTTAAAAGAGGGAGATTGAGAGCACCCCGGTCAGCATCTCCACTCTTGCCGCACGCAACGGGCTGAACGGACAGACACTGCGCAAGCAATACAAGGAAGTAATCAGCGACTATCGGCTATGGACCCAGCTTGACCATGCCGATGAATACAT
>NZ_SRYM01000056.1 GCF_004793765.1 Parabacteroides distasonis
GTTTTCAAAAATATTCCAATCAACATCTATTTAGCTTATTCAAATACCCCCCACAAATTCCGGGGTCGGGTAAGGCTCCTTGAAATAATAGGTATATTGCTCTTCCACCGTACCTGTTTGCCAATAGGAGAACTCCTTGGAAAGCATCAGCTCCAGCATCTCCTCGGGGGAATACCCCATAGCGTATAAGCTACCGATAATCGCCCCGATGGAGGTACCGGTAATGTAATCGATCGGTATATTATTTTCTTCTAGCGCCTTGATCACTCCGATATGTGCCGCTCCTTTGGCACCGCCGCCACTGAGTACCAGCCCTACTTTCTGGGCGGAAGCAATTTGAATGGCCGCAAGGAATAAGGCTATGATAACGGTTATTTTTCTCATATGAACCCAATCTGTTTTTCTTCTCCAAATGTAAGAAGTATTTCTTTAGAAACAAAAAAACCGTTCCCTCGAGAGAAGGAACGGTTTTATATATTGTGTGTGGAGGTTTATCCGATCAGCTCTACGCTACGTTTGATGAATTGGCTCAGGGCCTCTCCCTTCAACATACCGTTTCCTAATAAGGCAAGGTCGATCAACTGGCTAACCGTCTTGTTCGTGCCGGCGTATTCGGCGAGAACTTGGTTGCGTTGCTCACGAAGCTCATCCAGCTTGTGGTTGGTGTTGGTCATGTCCTCTTTCTCTTGCGCCGTGATCTCATCTTCTTTCTTCTTGCTTTGAGCCTCACGTAGGTCGGCTTGGCGAGCCTCCCATCCTTTGATATCGCCAAGGATCGGTTTTAACTTCTCGTCGCAAGCCTGCTCCTCTTCGGTCAATACTTTCTTGATTAACGGATGGTCCGTATTCAATACGAAATTGAAGCTATCTGGCATCTCGCCATAGAAAGACATACCCGGTTGCATAGCAGACATCTCACGCATTCTTCGCATATACTCGCTTTGTGTCAACATGACAGGGTTTGCGTTTTCGCCCAATGCCTCGAATGTTACGTAGAACTCGGCCTTGTTCAATTTCGGCATCTGGCTCTTGAATACTTCCTGCATGGCCGTTTTCTGCTCCTCGCTCAAAGTAACCTTATTTGCGTCTTCCTTGCGGACCAGGTTATCGATCGTATCGCTATCCACACGAACGAAGCGGCTCTTCTCGAATTTTTGCTCCAATTGGCCGATCAAGTGTACATCCAATTGTCCGTCCATTTCCAAGACGCTGTAGCCTTTGTCCTTTGCGGCTTGTATATAGCTGTATTGCTCGTCTTTATTGGTCGTATACAGATAGATTAAGTTACCCTCTTTGTCTGTTTGGTTGTCCTTGATCAAGTTCTTGTATTCCTCGAAAGTGAAGTATTTGCCCTCGACGTCCTTGAATAAGGCGAACTTAGCCGCACGGTCGTAGAACTTCTCATCAGTCAACATACCGTATTGGATGAATAGTTTCAAGCTATCCCATTTCTCCTCGAACTGCGGACGGTCGTTCTTGAAGATCTCTTCCAAGCGGTCTGCCACCTTCTTCGTGATGTGGTTGGAGATCTTCTTCACGTTCTGATCGCTTTGCAAATAGGAACGGGATACGTTCAACGGAATATCCGGTGAATCCAATACACCATGTAATAATGTCAAGAACTCAGGAACGATACCCTCTACGGAATCCGTAACGAATACTTGGTTGCAATATAACTGTATCTTGTTACGATGCAAGTCGATGTTGCTCTTGATGCGAGGGAAATATAAGATACCGGTCAAGTTGAACGGATAGTCTACGTTCAAGTGAATCCAGAACAACGGCTCATCCGTCATAGGATATAAGTCACGATAGAACTTCTTGTAATCCTCTTCTGTCATATCGGCCGGTTTGCGAACCCATGCCGGTTTGGTGTCGTTGATTACGTTATCTTCGTCCGTATCTACATATTTACCATCTTTCCACTCTTGCTTCTTGCCGAATGCGATAGGAACCGGTAAGAAACGGCAGTATTTTGTCAACAAGCCATTGATCTTGTCCTTGTTCAAGAAATCTTTATTCTCGTCGTCGATATACAGGATGATATCGGTACCACGATCCTCTTTCGCCGTTTCCTCCAAGGAGTATTCCGGTGTGCCGTCGCAGCTCCATTTCATGGGAACAGCGCCTTCTTTGTACGATTTCGTCACGATCTCTACTTTCTTGGAAACCATGAAAGAGGAGTAGAAACCAAGACCGAAGTGACCGATGATAGAAGCGGCGTCGTTCTTGTATTTCTCAACGAACTCCTCGGCGCCGGAGAAAGCGATTTGGTTGATGTACTTATCGATCTCCTCGGCTGTCATACCGATACCCCGGTCAGAGATCGTGATCGTTTTGTCATCGAACTTAACCTGTACGGTCAAATCGCCGAGTTCGCCTTTAAACTCGCCTACGGAAGAAAGCGTTTTTAACTTTTGGGTAGCGTCTACTGCATTAGAAACAAGTTCACGAAGGAAGATTTCGTGATCACTGTATAAGAACTTCTTGATAATCGGAAAAATGTTTTCCGATGTTACTCCGATGTTACCTTGTTTACTGCTCATAATCTGAATATCTTATTATTTTTATTGTTATTTTGTACGTATTCCTAATCCTGATCATTCTCAAGATCCGCTTATTTCTAATACAAAACGAATGCCAAAATGTTTCGGATAAACTATAAATGACAAAAAGGCAGATGCCGGCTGATAGATTTGCAGCCGGACGTAGTTCGATCAAACTTTGCCAACTAAGTGGCACGGCTTTGCCATCGGCGTGGCACGGGCTTGCCATTAGCGTGGCACAGCTTTGCCAAGGCGATGGCAGATATTGGTATAGTATGTGTGTGAAAGACAGGTGTATATAATGAAAGCGTAACAAACCCGTGGAGTGATTCGTTACGCTTTCTGTTTAGTTCTCGTTTACGAGTTTAAGATGCATTCTTCTTTATCCAAACGCCTCCTTCAATTGCTTCACCCATCGCTCGATTCGTTTGTCGGTTTGATCCGGTTGGTTTTCCAAATCGAGGACTAAGCCTAGTAGTTTGCCATTTTTCAAGGCTTTGGAGGCATTAAAGAAATAATCATCCGAAGAGGTCTCGCCTACTAAAGTCGCTCCACAGGAGGTGAAGGCGTCCGCCAATATGCCGACTCCATCGGCGAAATTATCCGGATAATTCGTTTGATCTCCAAGACCGAAAATAGCGACCTTCTTATTTTTAAGGTCTAAAGTGACCAGTTCTGGGATGATCTCGTCCCAATAGGTGGGAAGCTCGCCATCAAACCAAGTAGAGGTTCCTGCGATTATATGGTCGTAAGCCTCGAAATCTCTTTTCCATGCGCTTTCAATAGGGATGATATCGATCTGATCCTCCCCGAAAGCTTTTCTTATTTTATTGGCGACAAAGGTTGTTTTCTCTGTGCCCGTTCCGTAAAATAATCCTGTTTTCATTGTGATGCTTTTAAAGATTTAACGAATGTGGATCTAATAAAGCAGCAGTTCTTTTGCCGCATGATAGATGGTCTCCTCGTTGGGGAGGATGGCCCGTTCCAAGACCGGATGGAAGCCAACCGGAGTGAATAGGGAACCTACCCGTTGGATCGGAGCATCCAAGTACTGGAACAGTTCCGAGCCGATGATGCCGGCTATTTCCGCTCCGAAACCGGAGAAGACCTTATCCTCATGTACGATCAATACTTTGCTGGTTTTCTTCACCGAGTTGAAGATCGCCTCCTTGTCCAAAGGTATCAAGGTACGAAGATCGATAACCTCCAGTTCCCAGCCTTTTTCTTTGTATAGAAGATCGGCTACGTTGAGGCAAAGGTGGGTCGTATTGCCGTAAGTGATGATTGTCAGATCTTTTCCCGGACGGCGTATGCGGGCTTTCCCGAACGGAACCTCGAAATCCTCGGGTACAAAGGTGGAGGCTTCTACCGCGTTGTAGAGCGCTTTCGGTTCCAGATAGAGCGTAAAGCCTTTAGAACGCATACTCGTCCGCAACAGTCCGGCAGCGTCATCCGCAAAAGAGGGATAAACAATCCGGGCACCGGGCAGTGAGGTCAATGCGCCCTCGATGGTCTGGGAATGATAAAGTCCTCCTCCGATATAGCCTCCGGAGGCTAGGCGCAAGGTGATGTTTGGGGTAAATTGCCCGTTGCTGCGCCAATACTCATGCGTACATTCCACGTATTGCTCGACGGCCGGCCAGAAGTAATCGGCGAATTCCGCGCCCTCGATCACTACATGGATCTTCGGGTCAAAGCGGCACATACCGTTCGCTGTCCCTACGATATAATCCTCGGCGATAGGGGCGTTGAAGACTCGCTTGATACCGAATTCTTGCTGCATGCCTTTCGTGATGTTGAATACGCCACCCTTTTCTTTATTGGCTACATCCTGTCCCCAGATAAACGTATCCGGGTTGTGCCGGAACTCCGCTTTCAGCGTCTTGTTGATCGCCGTAACTAGTGTTTCTTTCTCTCCTTCTTCGTTTTGAACACCTTCTTTGTATTTTTGAGGTTGATAAGGTTCCGGAAGGATGTAATCCTTGACGGTAGACGGATCGGGATCAGGGGCGGCCATCGCTTTCCGATTGGCTACTTTCAGGTCTTTATCCGCTAGAGCTGCGATCTCTTTCAATTCTTCCTCGGTGAAACGTTCATAGCGAATTAGCATGCGATGGAATTTGTATAAAGGATCGGCAGACTTTACATAGGCAAGCTCGTTCTCATCACGATACAAGGTATGTTTATCAGAGTTGGAGTGGGAACCTATCCGTACGCAATTGGCCTGAACGATCACGGGAGTCCGGTTGGCGATCGCATACTCTTTGGCCTCGGTCATGGCATTCATAGAATCAAACACGTCTTTCCCATTGCAATGGATTATACGTAAATTCTTGAAGCCTGAGAAGTTATCGGCAACTTTACGATTGGCTGTCTGATCCTTTTTGGGGACAGAGATACCATATCCATTGTCTTGGAAGACAAAGATAACTGGCAGTCGCTCATTACTGGCGCCATTAATCGCCTCATACACGTAGCCTTCGGAAGCGGCCGATTCACCGTGCGAGGTAATCGCTACGCCTTCCTGTCCGTAGTAAACCATTGCCCGTGCCACGCCGGCGGCATGGAGATCGTGAGTGGCCGTAGCGGAGGAGACGTTCTCGATATGCCATTCCATCTTAGAGAAGTGGTTGGACATATGGCGGCCGCCACTGGTCAGATCGGTTGCCTTGGAGATACCGTTCAGGATGATTTCCTCGGCAGTCATTCCCGCTGAGAGAACCGTCAACATATCTCGGTAATACGGAAAGAGAAAGTCCGTATCCTTATCGAATACTTGTCCTATAGCGAGTTGTATCCCGTCGTGCCCGGCATATGGGGCATGATAGGACCAACCGAGGGATTGCAGTAAATAGGAGGGAGCCTTCTCGTCGATTGCCCTTCCGAGCGTCATAAGGTAAAACCATTTCCTGAGAGTCTCCTTATCTGTTGTTTTTATATCATACTTTTTCATTTTATTCTATTATATATAATGTATTAAGCGTTCCAATTCTCTAGTTCGTCGGCAATGGAACGTAGAAAGGCTCCCGCCAAAGCTCCGTCCACGATACGATGATCGTAAGAGAGTGAGAGATACATCTTGTGGCGGATAGCGATCGTATCTCCTTCGGGTGTCTCCACTACTGCGGGTTTCTTCTCGATATAGCCGACAGCGAGGATCGCTACTTGAGGCTGATTGATGATCGGGGTGCCGAACAGACTCTTGAAGGTTCCGAAATTCGTAATCGTGAACGTTCCTCCTTGGATGTTATCTGGGGCAAGCTTATTTTCACGGGCTTTAGCCACCAAGGTATCTATTTGTGAGGCGAGGCCGCTTAGGTTCAGCTTATCGGCATCGTGTATAACAGGGACAATTAAATTTCCGTCGTTTAAGGAGACCGCTATACCTATATTGATAGGCTTCTTCAGGATGATATTGTAGCCGTCTACGGATGAATTTACCAATGGATAGGCTTTCAAAGCTTTGGCGGTCGCTTCGGTAATAGCCGGCATATAAGTTAGGTTGATGCTTTCTTGCTTGAGGAATTGATCCTTCACTTTTTGGCGCCACTTAACTAGTCGAGTCACGTCTACCTCGATAACCGATGTCACATGTGGAGATACTTTTTTCGATAATACCATATGGTCCGCGATGATCTTGCGTACACGATCCATTTCCCTCACTTCGTCTCCTTGGGCGAGTGGAGCGGATGGAGTAGCCGCTGCCATAGGCATGGAAGGAGCGGTCGGTGGTGCTACCGTAATTGTCGGTGTGTTCGTAGCCGTTTGCCGCATGGAAGAAGCAGGGGCCTGTTTCGGTTTCGGCATTTCCATACCTTTATTTTTGTAATCGATATACGTTTGAATATCTTTCTTGCTGAGACGTCCCAGATATTCGGTACCTGGAATATGATCCAGTTCGTCTTGCGATACACTGGCAGCTTTCGCTAATTGCAATACGACGGGAGAATACCAGCGATCTTCCTCTTGGGAATTCTTTGATAATTCCTTTGGAACGGAAGCGGGAACTTGTTCTTTTGGTTGAGTAGTCTCTAGGGTTTCTGACTGAGTGCCGTTATCCTCTCCTTCGCCTTCGATCTCAAAGATCGCTACGACTGTGCCGACCGCTACGGTATCTCCCTCATTAAAAAGAAGCTGTTTTACTTTTCCCTCAACGGGAGATGGAATCTCAGCGCTTACTTTCGCTGTGCTTACTTCGAAAAGGACATCATCTTCCTCTACGGTATCACCTACCTTTACCAACCATGAGATGATGGTTCCTTCTGTAATACTTTCGCCCAACTTAGGCATCTTTATCTCAAATGTAGCCATATTTTGATTTTTTAATTACTGTCATATAGTGGGAGACGGGTTATGTCCCGTCTCTACAAACGGTATATAATTAACAACAAAGATCTAGTAGGTAAGTTTCTGTATTATAGTGTATAAGTGTTAAAGTTCCAGCTGGCTGTCGCATATTTTTGCTCTTTAAGCCGATAGATGGCTTCCAAGTCTGTTTGGGTGAAGGAATAATCCTGTATGCCGGGATTATTGATCGTAAAATAGTAAAGAAGCGCTTTCTTAAAATGCTGGATGGAGATAGAAGCCGGAAGATGTGCGCTGATATTCGTGACCGGACTCCGTACGGATTTAACAAATGTCGATCGTTTACCTCCTGTTCTCTCAGATGCTTGACGGGATGTACTTCTCAAAGAGGTGACGAGCCTATCCAGATCAGTGGAAAACAATAAGGTAGCGTGGTGCATATATCGATTCTTATGGATGCTTTGTGCGCTACCCGATATTTTAAATCCTCCGATAGTTAATCCTTTCCGCTCATCCATCTCGACATGTACTCCTAATGTCTTGAGAAAATTCATGATCTGGATGGTATATTTGTCGGTTTGCATAATCTGGCCAGTCTCTATAAATGTAAGATTTAGGTTTCCCGGATCATGGTAAACAGCACCACCACCGGAAAATCTGCGTGCTATTTTGATTTGTTGGTCTTGTGCGAATTTGAGATTTACCTCGGCCCATACATCTTGATGCTTACCGATCACGATTGATGGTTCATTTTGCCAAATCATGAAAATATTCTCTTTGAAATTCTTGAGCAGATACTCTTCAGCTGCCAAATTAAAGTATGGGTCTGTTTGTATATTGTAAATGCAAAGCATCAGGAAACTGTTTTATTTAGATATATAAACTTTCGTGAAGGATCTCACTGACTGTCGGATGCGGGAAAATATTTTTCTTGAATTCATCGACTGTATAACCATTCTTGACAGCGATTCCGGCTGTGACGATAAACTCGGATGCCGGATTCCCTAATAGATGGCAACCGATGATACGATCTTCGTCGTTCGTGATCAGTTTACACAAACCATTACCATTCTCGTTCTCAGCGACGAAACGTCCGGAATAGGTCATCGGGATCTTTTGAACACGAAAACTTTCCCCGTTCGCAACCAATTCCTCTTCTGTCTTACCCACGCTCGCCAGCTCCGGATTCGTATAGACTACCACCGGAATGGCTTTATAACTCATCTTGTCCGGGATGCCTAGGATATGGTGTATGGCAACTTCCGCTTCCCGGTAGGCCGTATGTGCCAGCAGGGAAAAACCGGTAATGTCTCCGGCCGCATATACATGTGGATGGGAAGTCTGCATATGTTCGTTCACCTTTACACCGGCTCCTTGCGTTTTGATGCCGAGATTTTCGATTCCCAGATTCTTTATGATCGGACGGCGGCCCACGCTCACCAATATTTTATCGGCTTCAATCGTGCCTGCCTTGTCGTTTTCCTCAACAAAGACTTTCTCGGCGGAGACCTCCGTAACTTTGGTATTCAAGAAAAACTCGACACCTTTTTTCTTATATTCGGATCGAAGCATCGTTGAGGTTTCTTTATCCATATTCCCTAATATCTCGGGCAGCATCTCGATTACTTTCACCTTTACACCCATGCTGTTAAAGAATGAGGCAAACTCCATTCCGATCACGCCACCACCGATAATCGCTAACGATTTTGGCAAATCATTGAGGTCTAGTGCTTCCCGGGAAGTCCAATACTTGACCTCCGATAATCCTTTGATAGGAGGGATCACGGTTTCAGAGCCTGTGGATACTAACACATTCTTCACTAAATACTCTTTTCCATCGCAGTGAATCCGTATATTCCCGAACTCCTCTCCAGTGATTTGTGCCTCTCCTTCTACGATGGTGACACCGTTACCCGTAAGTCGGGCTTTTACCCCGAGCGTAAGTTTACGGATGGTCTTGTTCTTCCGGTCGATAATCTTAGCCAAATCGAAACTTGGGTCTTTCGTCGCCACTATACCATATTTGGAAGCACTTTTGATACTGTCTAGTATCTTGGCGGAGTATAAAAGAGTTTTTGTCGGGATACATCCTTCATTCAGGCAGACGCCACCGATAGCGTTCTTCTCGAAAAGGATCGTTTTTAATCCATTCTCTGAAGCCCTTTCGGCGGCGGTGTAACCCGCAGGTCCACCGCCTATGATTGCTATGTCATATTCCATGTACATTAATATAATTATTTGAATACTAAAATTCGTTCCTCTAAGGGGGCGAATTGTTTTTCTCTCGGTTCTTGCGTAGAGGTACCGAACGGCATCTCGGCGATCAGTTTCCAGTTCGGATTGATATGCCATTGTTTAGCGACCGCTTCGTCGATCAATGGGTTGTAATGTTGCAGAGAAGCACCGCAGCCGGCGTCTTCCAGCATAGTCCATATTACAAATTGATGCATAGCCGATGTCTGTTGGGACCATACCAGGAAATTGTCTTTATAAGAAGGGAATTGCTTCTGTAAACCTTCTACTACTGCTGTGTCCTCGAAAAAGAGAATCGTACCATGGCCAGCCTCGAAAGAATTGTCTATCTTTGCTTCGGTAGTCTTATAGACTTCGGCTGGGACGATTTTGCGAAGCGTTTCTTTTACGATTTCCCAAAGCTTCTTATGGCTTTCACCCAGTAGCAGTACGATTCTCGTAGACTGCGAATTGAATGCGGAGGGAACGTGAGTGACTGCTGTTTTAATAATCTCATGAATTTTGTTGTCGGAAATGGGAGAGTTGTTACCTATTTCATAATGTGTCCGGCGATGCTGAATCGCTTCTTTAAAACTTCTTGCCATAATGAATATCATGTTATGTTGTTATATACCTATAACTAATTTGAGACATGATTTGTTGAAGAAAAAATATTTGAGAATTCTTGCGGATAAATCAAAATAATTCTTACCTTTGCACCCTGTAAAGATTAAGACTCTATTAGAATCTTCGTTTTTGTTCATGATGCTAGTTCAGAAAGGGAAGACACATAGCAGGAGTTGACTTAAATTTCGTATAATTTAAAAGAGCAGATTAGAAATGTCTAAAATTTGTCAAATTACTGGAAAGAGAGCAATGGTTGGAAACAACGTTTCTCACTCAAAGAGAAGAACGAAACGTAAGTTCAATGTCAACCTGTTTACGAAGAAGTTCTACTGGGTAGAACAGGATTGCTGGGTTAGCTTGAATATTTCTGCAGCTGGCTTACGTACAATCAATAAGTTGGGTTTGGATGCGGCTATTAAGATGGCGGCAGAAAAGGGTTATTTGAACGCATAATTTGTGGAGGATATAGAAAATGGCAAAAAAAGCAAAAGGAAATAGAGTACAGGTGATCCTTGAGTGTACAGAGCACAAGGAAAGTGGAATGCCGGGTATGTCTCGCTATATCACTACGAAGAATAGAAAGAATACTACTCAGAGATTGGAGTTGATGAAATACAACCCGGTTTTGAAGAAGATGACGTTACACAAAGAAATTAAGTAATAGGAGATTTTAAACGATGGCAAAAAAAGCAGTTGCAACATTTAAGAAAGGTGACGGTCGTACTTATTCCAAAGTGATTAAAATGGTTAAGTCTCCGAAAACAGGTGCATACATCTTCCAAGAAGAAATGATCCCTAACGAAGCAGTAAAAGATTATTTCGCTAAATAATAACGTGGCGAATAATAAAGAATATAAGAGGCTTCTCTCCGATAAAGCGGAGGGAAGCTTTTTTGTATCCTAAACTTTTGAAAGTATAGTTGGTTACAAACAAAATATTTTCTTAATTTTGTTGGGTTAATTTGTATGAAATAATAATATAACAAGATAAAATATTAAAGCTATGAGATTCGATGTATCCAGCACTGCGCTATTATCACGTTTACAGTCTATAAGCAAGGTTATCGCTTCCAAGAACTCATTACCGATTTTGGACAGCTTCCTTTTTAACTTAGAAGGAAATACGCTTACGGTGACAGCTTCCGATGCCGAGACCCGGTTGGTGACTTCCGTAGACGTTATGAATGCCCAAGGTGCCGGACTCTTTGCGGTTTCCGCTAAGATATTGCTCGATCCGTTGAAAGAGCTTCCAGAACAACCGCTTACTTTTGATATCAATGATGAGAACTTGGAGATTTTCATTCATTTCCAGAATGGAAAGTATAATTTTATCGGTCAGAAAGGGGACACATATCCGCAGCAAAAGCCGTTGAATGATAACGCCATCTCTATTGCGATGGATGCGCAGATGCTGTTAAACGGCATCAGCCGTTCTTTGTTCGCTACGGCCGATGATGAGCTTCGCCCGGTAATGAATGGTGTCTATTTCGATATCCATACGGATGATTTGACATTCGTGGCATCAGACGGACATAAATTAGTCCGCTTGCGTAACTTAGCGGTGAAATCCCCGGAACGGGCCTCTTTCATTTTGCCGAAGAAGCCGGCTAATTTATTGCGGAATTTGTTAGCGAAGGAATCGGAGCAAGTATTGATAAAGTTTGATGATAACAATGCGTATATCACTTGCACGAACTTCGAGATGGTTTGTCGTTTGATCGAGGGGCGTTACCCTAACTACAATAGTGTGATTCCTCAAGAAAACCCGTTTAAGGTAACGATTGATCGTATCTCTTTCTTGAATGCTTTAAAGCGTGTCTCTGTCTTTTCTAATCCGGCGAGTAGTTTGGTGAAGTTACACTTGAAGGATAGCTTGATTACGGTTTCTGCCCAGGATATCGATTTCTCCACATCTGCGGAAGAGCGTATTGTTTGTCAGTTTGACGGGACGGAGTTAAGTATTGGTTTTAAAGCTACATATCTGATCGAGATCCTTGGAAATATCAGCTCGGAAGAGGTTATATTAGAATTAGCGGACCCTTCACGTGCTGGCTTGATCGTTCCCTCTGAGAATGATGAGGACGAGGACTTGCTCATGTTGCTGATGCCGATGATGTTGAATGACTAATAAATAAATAATGCAATTAAACTTAAGGAACCCGCTGGTCTTTTTTGATTTAGAGACCACGGGTATAAATATAGTAAAGGATCGTATCGTAGAGATTTCCTACGTGAAGGTCTTTCCGAATGGGAAAGAAGAAATGAAAACACGCCGGGTAAATCCTGGTATGCCTATTCCCCCTGAATCTACCGCTATTCATGGTATAACCGATGAGGACGTAAAAGATTGTCCGACCTTTAAGGAAATCGCTAAATCTTTGGCAGCCCAGATCGAGGGCTGTGATTTAGCCGGATATAATTCCAACCGTTTTGATATACCCATGCTTGCCGAGGAGTTCCTGCGTGCGGATGTGGATATCGATTTGAATCGGCGTAAATTTATCGATGTACAGACCATTTTCCATAAGATGGAGCAACGTACGTTATCTGCCGCTTATAAATTCTATTGCAATAAAAGCTTGGAGAACGCTCATACGGCTGAGGCTGATACATTGGCTACGTATGAGGTGTTAAAAGCGCAACTGGATCGCTATCCGGGTTTGAAGAATGATGTAGCTTTCCTTTCCCAATATTCCTGTTACTCGAATAATGTGGATTTCGCCGGACGTATGGTTTACAACGATAAAGGCGAGGAAGTAATTAACTTCGGAAAGTATAAAGGCCGTTTGGTAACGGAGGTCTTGAAATCGGATCCGGGTTATTATTCTTGGATCATGAATGGCGATTTCCCGTTGAATACGAAGAAAATGTTGACAGAGATTCGTTTGAGAGAGTTTAATTCAAAATAAGGCGATGAATAATTTTGAGTTTTGCAATCCTGTAAAGGTTGTGTTCGGCAAAGGAACGATGACCCGTTTGTCAGCGTTAATTCCAGAAGGGAGTAAGGTTCTGATGGTATACGGCGGCGGTAGCATTAAGAAAAATGGCATTTATGAGCAGGTGACGGTTGCCTTGAAAGACTTCCATACCTATGAGTTTGGTGGTATCGAGGCGAATCCCCGTTATGAGACTTGTATGAAGGCTGTCGAGTTGGTGAAGAGGGAGAATATCGATTTCTTGCTAGCGGTAGGCGGCGGATCAGTGATCGACGCTACGAAATTTATCGCTTCGGCTACGTTTTTCGAGGGAGATCCTTGGGATATCTTGTCGAAGGGTGGCGTGATAAAGAAAGCGCTTCCTTTAGGAGTGGTGCTGACTTTGGCCGCTACTGGCTCGGAAATGAATGAGCGAGCGGTGATTTCCCGAGAATCTGTACATGAGAAATTGAACTTCATGTCTCCGTTGGTGTTCCCTAAGTTCGCTATCTTAGATCCGCAGGTAACTTATTCTCTACCAGAGCGACAGGTGGCTAACGGTGTCGTTGACTCGTTTATCCATGTGGTCGAGCAATACCTGACTTATCCGGTGAACGCTAAGGTTCAAGATTATTTTGCCGAGGGATTGATGAAGACAATCGTGGAAGAAGGCCGCAAGGTCTTGCAAAACCCGAATGATTATGATATTCGCGCTAATTTGATGTGGGCGGCTACGAATGCCTTGAACTGTTGGATCGGCCAAGGAGTACCCCAAGACTGGTCTTCGCATCGTATGGGATATGCATTGACGGCACAGTTCGGTTTGGATCATGCCCAGACTTTGGCGGTTATCTTGCCGGGTGTCATGAGCTATATGCGTAAGGAGAAAGCGGCGAAACTGATCCGGATGGGAGAGGTCGTATTGGGTATAACCGAAGGATCTGCCGATGAAAAGGCGCAAAAGACAATAGAGGCTACGGAGGAATTTTTCCGTTTTATGGGGTTAAAAACCCGCCTTTCCGACTATGGGATCAAGGAGTCTGACTTGGATGCTTTGGTAGAACCTATCGATCGAATGGGATGGAAACTTGGTGAATATGGCAATATAACCTCCAAAGTAGCCAAAGAGATTCTTTTGTTGAGGTTGTAGAGAGGTGGCGTGCTGCATCTCTACTGACAAGGATAAATTGATTCGATATATGACATTGAAAAATAAACATATTATATTAGGGATTACGGGGAGTATAGCCGCATACAAAGCCGCTTATATCATCCGGGGATTGGTGAAAAAAGGAGCCGAGGTACAAGTGGTTATCACCCCGGCCGGAAAAGAGTTTATCACTCCGCTTACGTTATCGACGTTGAGTAGCCACCCTGTAATCAGTGAGTTTTTTTCCAATAGGGATGGTACATGGAATAGCCATGTGGATCTGGGGCTTTGGGCGGATGCCATGCTGATCGCTCCGGCTACCGCTTCCACGATCGGTAAGATGGCGAACGGAATCGCCGATAATATGCTGATAACTACTTATCTTTCTTGTAAAGCCCCTGTATTCGTAGCTCCGGCCATGGATTTGGATATGTTCGCTCATCCGAGTACCCGGCAGAATCTGGAGCGCTTGCGTTCATTCGGTAACCGGATTATCGAACCTGCCGAAGGGGAGTTGGCGAGCCATTTGGTTGGTAAGGGCCGGATGGAAGAACCCGATATGATTATCGAGGTTTTGGAAGACTTCTTTACCGCTCAAAAAGATCTTGAAAAAAAAAAGATCTTAATAACAGCAGGTCCGACATATGAAAAGATAGATCCCGTACGTTTTATAGGTAATTACTCTTCCGGTAAGATGGGGTTCGCTTTAGCGGAAGCTTGTGCGGAGAGAGGGGCGGAGGTGACTTTGGTCGCCGGTCCGGTTTCTTTAAAAACACATCATCCGGGTATCAAACGAGTCGATGTTGAGTCTGCGGGGGAGATGTATCAAGCGGCGATGACCGCATTTCCGAGTAATGATGCTGCTATATTATGTGCCGCTGTCGCCGATTACCGTCCGGAGAATGCTTCCGAGCAGAAGATCAAACGGGAAACAGAGGGGGAGATGACGCTTCATCTGGTTCCGAACCCGGATATCGCCGCCTCGTTGGGTGCGATCAAGCGGGAAGGACAGGTCATGGTGGGTTTCGCCTTGGAGACGAACGACGAGGCTACTTATGCCGAAGGTAAACTGAAGCGAAAAAATCTCGATTTCATCGTCTTGAATTCTTTGCGAGACCAAGGTGCCGGTTTCCGTTGCGATACCAATAAGATCACGATTATCGACAATGCAGGAGGAGTAACGAGCTATCCGCTCAAAACGAAGAGTGAGGTAGCCTCTGATATCGTAAATAAGTTGGTAACATTATTGAAATGAGAAAAGTAAGAAGACTGTTTTATCTATTCATGCTTTGCGCTGCTCCTTTTTGTGGGAAGGCGCAAGAGTTGAACGCCCGTATTACGGTGAACGGAGACAAGATCGCGACCGCTAACAAGCAAATCTTCACGACCTTGCAGAACTCCTTGACGGAGTTCGTGAATAACCGGAAATGGACGGATGCCACGTTTGCCGTCAATGAGAAGATCGATTGTACGATGACGATCATCGTGAATGAATTGGATGAGACGAACTTCAAAAGCGAGATCCAGATACAAGCCCGCCGTCCGGTCTATAATTCCAGTTATACAACTACTCTTTTAAATTTCCGGGACCAACAGTTGGATTTTGAATATACGGAGGGCGAGCCGTTGGACTATAACTCAAATACGCTGACCAGCAATCTTACGGCCACTATCGTTTTTTATGTCTATGTGATCTTGGGACTTGATTTTGATAGTTTCGCTCCGAAAGGTGGAACTGCCTATATACAACAGGCCCAGCAAATCGTAAACATGGCCCAGTCCGAGATGTCGTGGACAGGCTGGAAAGCTTTTGATAGCAACCAGAATCGCCATGCCGTAGCGACAGCTCTTCAAGATAACGCATCCGACGCTTTCCGGGAAATGTGGTACACGTATCACCGGAAAGGACTCGATGAAATGGCGGCAAATCCGGATCGCGGACGTACGACGATCATCGGAGCGCTTCCCGCTTTGCAGGAAGTGAAGAAAGCTCGGCCTACCTCTGTACTTCTACAAATGTTCGCCGACGCTAAATTAGATGAGATCATCGCGATTTATTCGAAAGCGACCACCCAAGAGCGGCAAGAGGGCTATAAGATGCTGTTCGAGATCTATCCGGCACAATCCACTCACTTGGAAGAGCTTCAAAAACCAGTAAGGTGAAATAGTTATGTTGAAATCCTTATTTATACAGAACTTTGTCTTGATAGACAATTTGGATATCCGCTTTGATAAAGGTTTCTCGGTGATAACGGGTGAGACCGGAGCGGGAAAATCTATTATATTAGGAGCCTTGTCATTGGTGCTGGGACAACGTGCAGATGGCAAGAGTATAAAGAAAGGTTCGGATAAATGTGTGATCGAGGCCGTATTTGATGTCTCAAAATATCAGTTGGAGCCTTTCTTCCTAAGTAATGATCTTGAGTACGATGCGGATAGCTGTATCTTGCGTCGGGAGCTTTATGCCTCCGGCAAATCCCGTGCCTTCGTCAATGATTCTCCGGTTTCCCTTACGATCTTAAAGGAATTGGGAAGCCGCTTGATCGATATCCATTCGCAGCATCAGAACCTATTGTTGGGCGATAACCGTTTCCAGCTGAAAGTGATCGATGTAATGGCCGAGAATGAGATCTTGCTCATTCTTTATAAGAAGGAATTTACCCGTTATCAGGCGTTGCGAAGGGAACTGAAAGATTTGAGGGACAAAGCGGCTCAAAGCAAGCAGGAGGAAGACTATATCCGTTTTCAATTGGAGCAATTGGACGAAGCCAACCTTCAACCGGATGAGCAGGATGAGTTGGAGCAAGAGCAAGAAACTCTCTCGCATGCGGAGGAGATCAAAAGCTCTTTATATAAGGTAACCGAACTCTTGGACGGCGAGGAGCAAGGAGCCATCCAAATACTCAAGGAGGCCCTTTCCACCGTGGATTCCTTAGAAAGATATTTCCCGAAAGCCAAGGAGATCTCTGAGAGAATCCGCTCGGCTTATATCGACTTGAATGATCTGGCTTCCGAGACAGACGTTCTAAAGGAGGATGTGGAATTCAACCCGGAACGATTGGAATGGGTGAACGAACGCTTGAATATCCTTTATACGCTCCAGCAAAAACATCGTGTCTCTACCGTGGAGGAATTGATTGCTATACGGAATCAATACCAAGATCAATTGCGTGCGATCGATTCTTTCGATGAACAAATCGATTTGTTAGAAAGTCAGTTGGATGCCTCGTATAAAGAATTGCTTCAACAAGCCTCCGTGCTTAGCGAGCAGCGGAAAGTCGCTTCTACTGCGATGGCTTCGCAATTGGTCAAGATGATTATTCCGTTGGGGATGCCGAATACCCGTTTCCGTGTGGACATCCTTCCTCGCAAAGAGCCGGAGAGCGATGGAATGGACGATATCCGATTTATGTTCTCTGCCAATAAGAGCGCGGAATTGCAGCTGGTAGCCCAAACCGCTTCCGGAGGTGAGATCTCCCGGTTGATGCTCTGCATTAAGGCTATGATTGCCGGGTTCACCGCTTTACCTACTATTATCTTTGATGAGGTGGATACGGGGGTATCGGGTGATATTGCCGATAAAATGGGGGATATCATGCAAGAACTCGGTACGAAGATGCAAGTTTTCGCTATCACCCACTTACCTCAGATAGCGGCGAAAGGGCAAGCTCATTATTTTGTTTATAAGAAGGATACCAAAGACCGTACGCTGACCCGTATCAAGCAATTGGAAGGAGAAGAGCGTGTGAACGAGGTGGCTCGCATGTTGAGTGGAGCCTCATTGACGGAGGCTTCTTTAGCCAATGCGAAAGATTTGTTAGGGATTAAGGATTAAACCTTCCAGAAGTAGGGCTGTCTTAGATAAAAGAACAAACGATTCGCATTATTATTAACTTAAAATTGAAAAGACATGAAACGATTCAGCTTATTATGTGTGTTGGCTATATTGTGCAGTTTACCCGCTTACAGCCAGTTTTGGATCAGTTTTGGGTGGAATGAGCCGCATTGTCAAAATTGTCTTTGGATGGAGCAAGCGATGCATTTGCCCGCTCGCCAAGCAGCGGAATACCATAAGATCATCCATAAGTACGGACAGAAGATAGAGAAGGAGGCTCGCCGCGACTATCGGTATTGGGACTGGGCGGCTCGTCGTATTTACGATTTGCGCATGGAAAGGGATCGTAAGATCCAACGTATATTGACTCCGGCCCAGTTCAATCTATATGTACGTTTTGTAAGGGAGCATCCGCAACGTATCCATGATTATCGGGGATGGTATGCGAATCCGAGATATCCGGATCGTCGCCCGTCCCATGACTGCCGTCGCTATGAGGATAACTATTGGAATTACCGCTGGGGTACCATTCACCATGACAATCATTGGAGAAACGACCGGCATGACTCAGATAAACATTGGGATCGTGACAACCATCGTCATGACTATCGGAAACCAGATAAGCCCAAACCTAAAAAGAATAAGAAGGATCGGGACGATAGAAAAGAACGATATTATAGCAATGGGCGAAAGGCCTAGTAATTTATGATTGTCTGCCGGTTCGTCCGGAAAAATTTATCGGGATCTAATTGTTCCATAAGTTTATCCTGTGGGAAATCGATTAAGTGCTAAATTCTTCTCATAAGATATACCTGGTTATAACGAGGCGTACGATCGATGCCTTACACTGATGGATTGTATCAGGGTAGGCAATGTCTACTGCAACCTGGGTTGCAGTAGTACTGCAAGCCTTATGCAGTGGCGTTGCAATGCCTATTGCAGTAACACTGCACGGGCATTGCAGTAAAATGTTCCGCTTTTTTATGTACTTTTGCTGGCAAAAAAGGAGAAAGTAATGTCATTGCCTTCAGAAGAGCATATATTCCAGTATCCGGGACAAGGGCGGATCGAGGTGATTTGCGGTTCCATGTTTTCCGGTAAGACGGAAGAGCTTATCCGCCGTTTGAAGCGGGCTAAGTTCGCCAAGCGGCGGGTGGAGATTTTCAAGCCTGCGATTGATACTCGTTATTCGCAGGATAATGTGGTTTCGCATGATAGTAATTCGATTCCTTCTACTCCGGTGGATTCTTCTTCCAGCATCCTATTGTTTACTTCCGAGATCGATGTGGTGGGGATAGATGAGGCTCAGTTTTTCGATGAGGGATTGGTAAACGTATGCAATCAATTGGCCGCTAACGGAATCCGGGTGATTGTGGCCGGGCTGGACATGGATTATAAGGGAATTCCTTTTGGTCCTATGCCGGAGTTGTGCGCTATCGCCGATGAGGTGACGAAAGTGCATGCCATCTGCGTGAAATGCGGACGTTTGGCTTACGTGTCCCATCGTATCGTGGGAAATAATAAACGGGTGCTCTTAGGTGAACAATCCGAATACGAGCCTTTATGCCGGAAATGTTATGCGAAAGCCGAAGGCTTGAAGAATTGATTATTTATCCCTACATTTGTGGAATTAATAGTTTTGCGTTATATAAAAGTATGAAAGAAAACGAGATGGTGTTCGGCATTCGTGCCGTGATTGAGGCTATACAGGCTGATAAGGAGGTAGATAAGATTCTTGTGAAAAGGGATTTACAAGGGGATCTATCCAAAGAGTTATTTGAGGTACTGAGAGGCCGTGAGATACCGGTACAACGTGTTCCGGCTGAGCGCTTGGATCGTTTGACTCGAAAGAATCATCAAGGGGTGATCGCTTTCATGTCGGCGGTTACCTACCAGAGTTTGGAGGATATTATTCCTTTTGTGTATGAGCAAGGAAAAGATCCTTTCATCGTATTGCTGGATGGAGTTACGGACGTGCGCAATTTCGGTGCTATTGCCCGTACCTGTGAATGTGCGGGGGTCGATGCGATCGTGATTCCGGCAAAAGGAAGCGTTTCGGTGAACGCCGACGCGATCAAGACCTCTGCCGGAGCCTTGCATGTATTGCCGGTTTGTAAGGAGAAGAGTATCAACCAAGCGATCCGTTTTTTGCAACAAAGTGGAGTGAAGGTATTTGCCGCCAGTGAGAAAGCGGCGGAGAATTATACGACGGTGAAATATGAAGGACCGGTAGCGATCGTGATGGGAGCGGAAGATACGGGTGTGTCTCCGGAAAACTTGCGCACCTGTGATCATATGGTAAAGATTCCGCAATTCGGAACGATCGGTTCTCTGAATGTATCCGTAGCCGCTTCAATTATGGTGTACGAGGTGGTTCGCCAACGTATGAACGAGCAACAATAATATATTATGTATATAAATCAGAGAAAGAAATGAAGAAAGTTATCGCTACAAAAAACGCTCCCGCCGCTATCGGTCCGTATAGCCAAGCGGTGCAAGTAGGTAATATGCTGTTCGCTTCCGGACAGCTGGGTATCGATCCTGCCACGGGACTTTTCGTTGAGGGAGCCGTAAAGGAACAAACTGCCCAAGCGTTCAAGAATGTTCACGCAATCTTGGCAGAAGCAGGTTATAGTATCAATGATGTCGTAAAAACAACTGTGTTTTTAGCGGATATGGGTGACTTCGCCGCTATGAACGAGGTATACGCCTCTCAGTTCGAAGGCGCGTTTCCCGCACGTTCGGCGGTAGCCGTTAAGACACTGCCGAAGAATGGTTTGGTTGAGGTCGAGGTGATTGCCGTGAAAGATTGATTTTTTTTGTTTTATGCTGTAGAACATATGAGGTAAGCTTGCGTATATGTCAAATAAAGGTTTACTTTACAGCATAATAAATTTTTTCATAGTTAAGGTTTTGGTTAAATAAGATAAGGTTGGATCGTGAGATTCAGCCTTATCGCTTTTTATGCCTCTGTCCGAATAATTTCTCAATCAAATCCTTTCGTCCCATCTTTTGTAATACTTGTGTGATCTGACGGCGTGACTCGGGTTTATACCAGAAGAAGAACTGGCGTTGTGCCAACTTCTGTTCTTTTGAGTGGGCCGTATATACTTTCTCCAACGTATAAGGATGATAGCCGGTATAATACATCTCCGTAGCCAATGTCATCGGCGTGGGCGTGAAGTCTTGTACTTGCTCCAACTGGAAATGCAAGCTTTTAGTGATCACCGCCAGCTCCGCCATATCCGCCTCGGTACATCCCGGATGGCTGGAGATGAAATAGGGGATGAGTTGCTGGTTCAACCCGTATTGCCGGTTTACCTTATCAAATATCTTCTTGAACTGTCCGAATTGCGAGAAAGACGGTTTACGCATTTGTTTCAACACCCCGTCTTGCGTATGCTCCGGGGCCACTTTCAAGCGACCGGATACGTGGCGGGCGATTAACTCCTCGGTATAGGTCTGGGCCGCCTTATTTAAGGGCTCTTCCGCATAACGGTGTAATAAGAGGTCATAGCGTACGCCGCTTCCGATAAACGACTTCTTGATTCCGGGAAGTTGATCTACCGCTTTGTAGATATCCAGTAGCGGCGTATGATCCGCGTTCAAGTTCTTGCAAACGATGGGGGAGATACAGGACGGTTTCTTGCATTTGGCGCAAATCCGCTCATCTTTGCCCTTCATACGGTACATATTGGCGGAAGGGCCTCCCAAATCGCTTAGATATCCCTTGAAATCGGGCATTTCGGTAATCGCTTTCACTTCCTTCAAGATCGATTCCTTGCTTCGGGAGGCGATAAATTTCCCTTGATGCGCCGATATGGTACAGAATGCGCATCCTCCGAAACAACCCCGGTGGATATTCACTGAGAACTTGATCATCTCGAAAGCCGGTATCACTTTTCCTTTGTATTTGGGATGCGGCAAGCGGGTATAGGGAAGGTCGTAGGAGGCATCTATCTCCGCCTCTGTCATTGGCGGGAAAGGAGGATTCACTATGATCACCTGCTTTCCTACCTTTTGCAAGATACGTGAGGCATTGTATTTGTTGGATTCCTCTTCGATATGCCGGAAATTCTTCGCTTGTTTCAATTTATCTTTTAGGCATTCCTCGTGTGAGAAAAGCACGATATCATCGTCTTTCGCATCCTCTTTGTCTGCCAGATAAACCGTTTGGCAGATGTCCTTGATCTTGTTGAAAGGAATGCCGGACTTTAGGCGGCGCACCAATTCCTTGATCGGTTTCTCGCCCATGCCGTAAATCAATAAATCGGCCGGGCTGCTGGCTAGGATTCCCGGTAATAGCTTATCTTGCCAATAATCGTAATGCGTAAGCCGGCGTAATGAGGCCTCGATGCTGCCCAATACGACGGGGACATCCGGATACAATTCTTTCAGTATTTTAGTATAGACGATACTCGGATAGTCCGGACGCATTCCCGGACGTTGGTCCGGCGTATAGGCGTCGTCGCTGCGTAATCGCTTATTGGCTGTATAATGGTTGATCATTGAATCCATGGCACCGGCAGATACACCAAAGAAAAGCCGGGGAACGCCCAGCTTCTTGAAATCCCGGTGATCACCCCGCCAATCCGGTTGCGGTACGATCGCTACCCGTAATCCTTCCGCTTCCAATACACGACCAATCACGGCCACCCCGAAAGAGGGGTGATCTACATAGGCATCTCCCGAGAAAAGGATCACGTCGAGGTAATCCCATCCCCGTGCCTCGACTTCTTTCTTCGTCGTGGGCAACCAATTGTCTAGTTTGAATGTTTTCATAATACAAAGGTACGTGATAATCTTGGAATAATCATAGAGACGTTATTCATAACTTTTATTTATGGGGAATTCGTTTTTATGATTAGGACAAGAGTTCTCTATCTCGTATCTTTGTGTCGAAAAGAAAAATAAACATTTAAAAACAAGGTTTCTTATGAAAACACTCACAGACGAGAAGCTGACGATTGTCGGCGCAGCAGGTATGATCGGTTCTAATATGGCACAGACCGTTATTATGATGGGTCTGACTTCCAACATTTGTTTGTACGACCCTTACGCGCCGGGCTTGGAGGGAGTCGCCGAGGAATTATTCCATTGTGGTTTCGAGGGTGTAAACATCACTTTTACCTCAGACATCAAAGAGGCTTTGACGGGCGCTAAATATATTGTTAACTCCGGTGGTGCCGCAAGAAAGGCCGGTATGACCCGTGAGGATCTCCTGAAAGGAAACGCCGCTATCGCCGAGGAGTTCGGCAAGAATGTAAAGGCTTATTGCCCGGACGTAAAGCACATCGTGGTTATCTTTAATCCGGCGGATATTACCGGTTTGATTACCTTATTGTATTCTGGCTTGAGACCATCTCAGGTTACGACATTGGCCGCATTGGATTCTACTCGTTTACGCAGTGAGTTGGCAAAACATTTCGATATCTCTATGGATCAGGTTGAGAATTGCCGTACGTATGGCGGTCATGGCGAGCAAATGGCTGTTTTCGCCTCTACCGCTAAGGTGGATGGCAAGCCTTTGACGGAACTTATCGGTACGGATGCCTTGACGAAAGATCAATGGGCGGAGATACAAACTAAGGTTACGAAGGGCGGCGCTAACATTATCGCTTTGCGGGGCCGTTCTTCCTTCCAAAGCCCGTCGTATGTATCTATCGAGATGATCGCTGCGGCGATGGGTGGCAAACCGTTCCGTTGGCCGGCTGGCGCTTATGTGTCAAATGGAAAGTTCGATCATATCATGATGGCTTGGGAGACCTCGATTACGAAAGACGGCGTAACGTTGAAAGAGGTGCATGGTACACCGGAAGAAGAGGCTGCCTTGGAGAAGAGCTACAAGCACCTTTGCGCTTTGCGCGACGAGGTGATCGCTATGGGCGTGCTTCCCGCTATTTCCGAATGGCATAAATTGAATCCGAATATCCAGTAAGTATCTGCCCCAAAGATGGGTAAAAGGTGTATCAAAAGTCTCGGTTCACTGGGCTTTTGATACACCTTTTTTCTTTTATAAACCAGGCTCTTGCTCCTCTGGTTCCGGCTTGGGCCTCTCGGTGGTTGTCTTCCGATCGGCGGCGGCTTTCACTTGAGCGACGCGCTGGTTGTAGCTTGCGCTCACCTCGCCGATCAGTGCGTTGACATTACGGATCAAGGCCGTGCGCTCCTCGGTAGGGTTGAGCACGTTATTGGCGAAGACGTAGTCCATGATATCCTCGTAGGTTGTCACTAGGCGGGTGCGGATATCCTTGCTAGGCTCCGTTTTTGCGGCTGCGCGTGCCAGCATACGTTGGTTGGTCAGCGTATCATAGCGTTCGTTGGCCTCCTTCATCTCCACGATTACCGGGGTCAGCCCGAGCGTATCAAGGCAGTCCGGCAGGTCGCCCTTGGCGAGGTCGTTGAGCAACCCCCGGATCGTGGTTGTCTCCTGCTGGGCAGGCAGGTATGCGCTTCCTTGATAAGGGCGTGTGACCATTTCGAGCTTGACTGCCGCCGTGCGTTGCGCTTCAATGGGGCTTTTTGTCAGTTGTTGCACCATGGTGGTGAGGAAGACGAGTCGTTCGTCCCGTATCTTGTCCACTTCCTCCATTTGGGCCGTCTCCTCACTGGCGGTTGATACCTTAACGTTGTCTGTCAGCAAGGCCATATCCTGCGACAAGGCTTGCTCCAGCCGGGTAGGGATGCCCAAGGCATTCGTTTCCTCCAGGGAGATCTCATCGGGCGATTCGGAATCACCAGTCTTGTTGAAAGCCAATTTGTGAAATTTGCTGATAAACCCGCCGTGCTCGGCATTGTTCAATTTCATGAAGTTGTAGTCTTTGTTTCGAAGGAATGTTCCCATGGTCATTCTGTTTTAAAATTTGGTTAAAGATACGATTCTTTTCAAGAAATGGTGTAAGATCCTCTTTATTTCTCTCGATATAGTCCTTTAAGGGGGGCGAAAGCCATTTTGAGGTCGGAATCACCCCTGCGATCGGTCTGGAAATGCGATTCCGAGGTCGGAATGGGACTTCCAAGCGGGTTGGGAATGTGACTCCAAGGTCGGAATGGCACTATCAATCGGTTTGGAGATATGATTTTGACCCCGGAATCGGACTTCCAATTGGGTCGCAGGTCCGATTTCGGGGTCGATATGATAATAGGAGGAAGGCCGTTGGCCTTCTCCCAAGGCTCAATTCGCGGATCGCTGCCGGAGCGTGACTTCATTCTGTGTGGTAGCAACGATAATTTCAGTGATGTTATAGTTCACCTTCGCCTCGATTGTTTCTGTTTCCGATCGCAGGTATAGGATTGGAGGCTCGAAAGAGTAAGTCCCGGTTACTTGATAAGTCGTATCATTCGCCCAGCAAGGCTGCCTTGAGGCCACCTCTTGCACATCGAGCGTGAAATCCGTCTCTCCTAATGAGAGATTGTACGTTCCGATAAGTGGATAGACTCCTAGGGCCATCCAGGGAATCGTATCATGAGCCGCCCATTGGGTATTAACTAAAGCGTTTGGATCTACCTTGAGCTCGTCGTCATCGGAGCATGCGAATCCTGCGCTCAACAGGGCGCAGGATAGGAGGATTAAGATTGTGTGTTTCATATTCTTCTTGGTTTAATGAACGTTTGTCAATATCTTGAAATCACTGTTGAATGTGGCTTTGTCCGTAGGAAATGATAAAGGATCATTTATGGAGAAGAACCCATTGGACAAACCACTCCATCCCCAGTTCATATCTAAGTAGTCATAATAAGTAGAGCTGTCGTAGATATGTCGTTTCCATGCGTCACAAATCCAAGCATGACCACCTTCAGAACTTTGAGCCATGAATAAAATAGGATAACCATTTTGTAGGCTTTGGATACATTTTTCAATGCTATAGGCGGTGAAACTCCCTGCGCCTAATCCATAGGATCTTAGAACTTCTGGAATAGCGGTCACTGCGGTTGCTTGGGGAATTCCACTTCCACTGCATCTATAATTTATATTGATACGAGACCCTATTTCTGCGATTAAACCGCTAACTTGATTTTTGACCGTTGTGCTAGAAGAATTTTTAACTGTACTACTTGCTAATATTGTAGTCCAACTTAAATTACTAGGCTTCTTATAATAAGCTAAAAGCTGTGCGACTGCGATGGGTATACAGCCTGCTGGATAATGGCCATCATAACAAGAAGCAGTAGGGCAACCTAGATTATAAGGTGATTCTTGTCCCCAAATGGTCGGTAGAAAATGATAGCAAGTTTCTGCGGTCATTTTTGTTTCTATCATTTTCTTTTGGACGCCTGCGTAATGTTCTGCTAAATCTTGTCGTAGGAAATCTGGAATAGATCTGAAATATAGCCGTAAAGGCTCTATAAACAATGTGTCAGACAATGAGCCAAAAGGAACAGACGCGATAACTCTATTGATTCGTCTGTCTCCTACTACGATTGCATATCCTTCTTGACCATCAGTTTCCGTTAAGAACTCATATACCACGATTGTATCTTTTGCCGATACAGGTAATACATCCTTGTTATCGATATAAAATTCTTTGACTTTGTGTCCTTTGATTTCTGTGGATATAGTGGATTTTGTATGGACATCCGTTATAAAGCCTTTTAACAGGGTGCTTGCTTCTTCGATACTCAAGACCTTCTCGTTTAGAGGTTGCTCTTCCGACTGAGGAATATTTATATCCTCATTAGAGCAAGAGAACATTACACCAACGGATAGCGATAATGCTATTAAAATACTTTTGTTCATAAGTGTAAAATAATTAGAATAGGTTTCACTATGAAATTTAGCTTACAGCATGTGCTGATTATTGAGAGTAATCCCCAGATTTTAAGAGGAGGATTGAGTCCGGTTCAAATCGTTCGTAAGTTAACGTATTTTTTTGAAATTGATGTTGTTTCAAGTCTATTATTTTATATTGCTGTCCGATAAAACTCAGAAAATGCGATAAAGTATGGCTCGAACGCTGATTTTACAGTGTTCGAGTCTTCCTTTTTGTTTTTTTAAGCCCCTTATCCAAAAAGTGATGGTTCAGGAGGTGCTCCGGAAGCCTCGGAAAGAATGATTTCCCATTCCTTTTCGGGGTTATTGAACAGACTGTAGAAATCGACGTAGTACATCAGTGTTATCCTGACCATAGTAGCCAGTCCTGAGAAGCTCCATTGGCGTTTCAATCCCTTCTTCATCACCATAAGCAGCAGATTTGCGATGAGCGTCACCCAGATTTGGATCTTGATGGCGTTGGCGCTCTCGCCATAGAAGTATTTCAGAGGAAAATTCTGTTTCATCTGTTTGAATAACAGTTCGATTTCCCAACGCTGACGATATATGGTTATGATTTCTTCCGGGTCAGATTCCATATCGTTGGTCAACAATGATATCAGTTTGCGCTTCTTGCCATCCACATAAGTGATTATACGAGATTTATGGCGTATGCCCTCTCTGCCTTTAATCTGCTTGACAAACTCCACATGCTGTATCCTGACCTCCATAAAACCGTCGGGAGTCTGATACATTGTATCTGACAGAATGCTGTATTTCA
>NZ_SRYM01000057.1 GCF_004793765.1 Parabacteroides distasonis
TGTGAAGTTAACAGTTTCCCCTTTACCCCATAAGCATCCGCTATGGGGCTTATGCCGGCGGCGGTGGTTTCAATCTTATTCTTTTAAAAAAGCAACGAACTCGGGAGTGAGTTTCGTCCCCTCGGCCGCAAGACCATCGTAGGTATAGGAAAAAGTTTCCCCGGTAGCTTTGTCATACCGGCGAAGACGTCTTACGTGGGGATAAACAGGTTTACCGCGCAGAGGAAAGCCCTGAATCACTTTCCCATCAGCAAAACCATGTGAGATCACAGTTCCACTCTTGTAACCTGAACGTTCCATGTAGTGTTTCTCATCAAGCCAGACTTCGATTTTGACAGAGTCGTCATGCCAGCCGGAGATCTCGAAATACTCCATTAAAACCTCGGGGAAGACGACTCGCAGTAACTTATGCGGGTTGCGATTGGAAGGCATTGGGCAGATAATTTTAATTTGAACGCAAAGATAGTTCTCTTGCGCGTATTAACATGACATATCCACAGGGTTTTCGGACTGACCCATTGTTTGCTGAATTGGGAACAATAAAGTTCATATCTTGCCGTTATATTAGGAATTCACTGAATGATTCTTGATTTATGAGCAGCATATATGATTCTCGTCAAAGATGGAAATTAGGCTTTATTTTTGCCGTTGTATTGATCGCTATGGCTTCTGTGGTAGTCTCGGATCTCTTGATTAAGGATCTGGCCCGAGAAGAGCGTCAGAAGATCGAAGTTTGGAGTGAGGCAACCCGGGTCATGACCAGTGAGAATCCAAGCCTTAATATGAATCTTATCCTGAAAATCATTCAAGGGAATACTTCCATTCCTGTTATATTATGCAGTGAGACGGATAGCGTGGTTTCTTACAATAATATAGAGATCCCGGAGAAGAATGTGGTGTCGTTTATGACGAATAAGGTTAAGGAACTGAAAGCTAAAAATCCTCCGATCGTAATAGACATGGAGGATGGTACTTACCAATATTTGTATTATGATGATTCGATTATTTTAAAGCGATTGCTTGTTTATCCCTATGCGCAATTATCAGTTGTATTTGTTTTTATATTAATCGCTTTTTTAGCCTTAGCTAGTACAAAGAAGGCAGAACAGAATAAAGTATGGGTTGGATTATCAAAAGAGACGGCTCATCAGTTAGGAACGCCAATATCGTCGTTGATCGCTTGGGTTGAATATTTGCGAACGAAAGATATTGATCCTTCTCTATTGACAGAGATGGATAAGGATGTGAAGCGTTTGCAAACGATAGCGGAACGTTTCTCTAAAATCGGTTCAGATCCGGATCCAGTTCCGACAAATATCGTGGAATCTATCCGCACGGCTTTGGGATATATGGAGACCCGTATTTCCTCGAAGGTGAAAATCAATACGCATTTACCTGAGCAACCGATATTGGTCTTGATGAATGATTCCTTGTTTGCTTGGGTAATTGAGAATCTGACAAAAAATGCGGTGGACGCCATGGAAGGTCAGGGGGAGATTTCGCTAAAAGTAGAGGAAAGAGACAAAGTTGTGCTGATTGATTTGAAAGATACCGGAAAAGGTATTCCGAAATCAAAATTCAAGACGGTTTTCAATCCGGGGTATACGACCAAGAAACGTGGCTGGGGACTAGGCTTGTCCTTGGTAAAGCGTATTATCGAGTCCTTCCAGGGAGGAAAGATTTTCGTGAAGAGTTCTGAGCTGGGGAAAGGGACAACTTTTCGTATAAAATTGAAGAAATATAAGGGCTAAATCGTATTACACGAAAAAATAAGCATAAAGGTATTGTTTTTGTATTTAGTTTTTTCGTACCTTTGCAAGGTTTTTACACTAAAAGGCTTTGGGGAAATTTAAATTATATAATGTAGATTTGAAAAATCTCTCTCTGGGAGTACACGAATTCGAGTATCTTTTGGAGAACAAGTTTTTTGTGGACATTGACGGAACCGAGGTCCAAAAGGGCAAAGTGAAGGTTCATCTTACCGTAAAACGGTCGTCAATGATGTTTGAGATGAACTTTCAGATAGAAGGGGTTGTTATTGTTCCATGCGATAGATGCTTGGACGATATGGAAATTTCTATTGATACCCACAATCGTCTGGTGGTAAAATTCGGCAAGGAATATGCCGAGGAGAGTGATGAGGTTGTCGTGATACCGGAAGAGGAGGGCGCTATTAATTTGGCGTGGTTCTTGTATGAGTTTATCGCTTTGGCGGTTCCCATGAAGCATGTACATGCGCCGGGTAAATGTAATAAGGCAATGTCGTCTAAATTGAAGAAACATACCGCTAGAAGTTCGGCTGAGGCCGAAGAGGATTTTGAGGATGATATGGGAGGTGATGATTTGGCGTTGGAAGATGACGGAAACGCTAGTCCTGCCGATCCTCGTTGGGATGCTCTGAAAGGTTTGCTAGAGAATGATAACAATTAAATAAATAAAACAATGGCACATCCTAAAAGAAGACAAGGTAAGACAAGAACAGCCAAGAGAAGAACTCATGACAAGGCTGTAGCTCCAACAATGGCAATTTGCCCGAACTGTGGCGCATGGCACATCTATCACACTGTATGTGGTGAGTGCGGTTATTACAGAGGTAAATTAGCGATTGAAAAAGAAGCTGCTGTGTAAGTTTGTCAACTTATATGGTTTGATGAACAAAAGAAATAGCCCTAAAATTTTTTTTTAGGGCTTTTTTTTAATAGGGATAAGTAGTCCTTTTATTTTTTAAGTTATGGATAAGATAAATGCGGTTATCACAGGAGTAGGTGGATACGTCCCTGAAGATGTATTGACAAATGAGGATATTTCCAGAATGGTTGATACGACGGATGAGTGGATCATGACTCGTGTGGGTATTAAGGAGCGCAGGATATTGAAAGGAGAGGGCGTAGGACTCTCTTACATGGGGATACGGGCCGTGAAGCAATTGCTTGAGAAAACGAACCTGAATCCGGAAGAAGTGGAGGTTATCTTGACCGCTACGACTACCCCGGATCATCATTTTCCGACAACTTCTTCTATCATCGCTTATCATACAGGTTGTAAGAATGCGATGACTTTTGATATGCAAGGAGCGTGCGCAGGTTTCTTGTACGCTTTGGAGACGGGCGCTAATTATATTCGCTCGGGGCGTTATAAGAAGGTGGTGGTTGTGGCTGGCGATAAGATGACTAGTATCACGGATTATCAGGATCGCTCTACTTGCCCTCTGTTTGGTGACGCTTGCGGGGCGGTTTTGTTGGAACCTACCACGGAGGAGGTCGGGGTCATGGATACGATCTTGCGGACCGACGGCGTGGGCTACTCTCATTTGATCATGAAATCTGGGGGATCCGCTTATCCTTCGTCTCATGAGACTGTGGACAAGCGCGAGCATTTTGTCTGGCAGGATGGTAAGTACGTGTTCAAATATGCGGTTTCTTATATGGCGGACGTGGCTGCTGAGATCGCCGAGCGGAATCATTTGACGCACGACGATATCGCATGGATCGTTCCTCATCAAGCGAACCTGCGGATTATCGACGCTACGGCGAAACGCTTGGGCGTAGATATGGATAAGGTGATGATCAACATCCAGAAATATGGCAACACAAGTGCCGGTACGATTCCTATTTGTCTATGGGAATGGGAGAATCAATTGAAAAAAGGAGATAACCTGATCCTTGCCGCTTTTGGAGCGGGCTTTACGTGGGGAGCGGTTTATCTGAAATGGGGGTATGATGGAAAAAAAGCATAAATCGGGTTTTGTCAATATCGTTGGAAACCCAAATGTAGGTAAGTCTACGTTGATGAATCGTTTGGTCGGAGAGCGGATCTCTATTATCACCTCGAAGGCGCAAACGACAAGGCATCGTATTATGGGTATCGTGAATACCGACGATATGCAAATCGTGTATTCTGACACGCCGGGAGTCTTGCGGCCGAATTATAAGTTGCAGGAATCCATGCTTAATTTCTCTCAATCCGCTTTAGGCGATGCCGACGTGCTGTTGTACGTGACGGATGTCGTCGAGACGATTGATAAAAATAATGAGTTCCTAGCACGGGTACAGAGCATAGAGTGTCCGGTTCTCTTGTTGATCAATAAGATCGACCAGACCAATCAGCCGGAGCTGGAGAAGCTCGTGGCCCAGTGGAAGGAATTGCTTCCGAAGGCCGAGATCATCCCGATCTCCGCGCTTTCGAATTTCAATATAGATTACGTGAAGCGTCGGGTGGAGGAGTTGATGCCTGATTCCCCGCCTTATTTCGAGAAAGACGCCTTGACCGATAAACCGGCCCGTTTCTTCGTGACCGAGATCATTCGTGAGAAAATCTTGTTATATTATCAGAAGGAAATACCTTATGCGGTAGAAGTGGTCGTAGAGTTGTTCAAGGAAGATGATGAGCTGATCCATATCAAGGCACTGATCATCGTGGAGCGTGATACCCAGAAGGGGATTATCATCGGGCATCAAGGGCAAGCATTGAAGAAAGTAGGTGCTATGGCCCGGAAGGATATCGAACGTTTCTTCGGAAAGAAGGTGTTTTTGGAAATGTTTGTCAAAGTGGAAAAAGACTGGCGTAACCGTGACAACATATTGAAGAACTTCGGTTATCAGCTGGACTAATAATAGCATACGAAAGGAGAATTTATGGGAAATATAGTAGCGATAGTGGGGAGACCCAATGTAGGTAAGTCCACCCTTTTCAACCGGTTGACGGGTACCCGTCAGGCGATCGTGAACGAGGAGGCTGGTACTACCCGCGACCGTCAGTACGGCAAGGTGGAGTGGACCGGCAAGGAGTTTTCGCTGATTGACACAGGCGGATGGGTGGTTAACTCGGAGGATGTTTTCGAGGAGGAGATCAACAAGCAGGTAAAAGTGGCTATCGAGGAGGCGGACGTGATCTTGTTCGTCGTCGATGTATTGAATGGCATCACGGATCTGGACATGGAGGTGGCGCAGATCTTGCGCCGTTGCAAGCGGCCGGTGATCGTGGTGGCGAACAAGGCGGATAATTACGAATTGCATCCGGCCTCGGCGGAGTTTTACTCGTTTGGCTTGGGAGATCCTTTCTGCATCTCGGCCATCAATGGTTCTTATACCGGGGATTTGCTGGATAAGATCGTGGCGACGTTGCCCGAGGAGAAGGTGGAGATATTGGAGGAGGAGTTACCCCGTATCGCGATTATAGGACGCCCGAACGCAGGAAAGTCTTCTCTTATCAATGCTTTTATTGGCGAGGATCGGCATATCGTTACCGATATCGCGGGCACGACCCGTGATTCCATATACACGAAATATAATAAATTCGGCTTGAACTTCTATTTGGTGGATACGGCGGGTATCCGTAAGAAGGGGAAGGTGAACGAGGACTTGGAGTATTACTCGGTGATCCGTTCGATCCGCGCGATCGAGAACTCGGATGTCTGCGTGCTGATGTTGGACGCTACGAGGGGCATCGAGAGCCAGGATATGAATATCTTCTCGCTGGTGCAGAAGAATAAGAAGGGATTGGTGGTTTGCGTGAATAAGTGGGACTTGATCGAGGATAAGAGCCAGAAGGTGATCGACTCGTACACGACCGCTATCCGCGAGCGTCTGGCTCCGTTTACCGACTTCCCGATCTTGTTTATCTCCGCTCTGACGAAACAACGTATCCTGAAGGTGCTGGAGACCGCCAAGGAGGTTTACGAGAATCGCTCCAAGCGTGTCCCTACGGCCAAGCTGAACGAGGTGATGCTCCCGATCATCGAGAATTATCCTCCCCCAGCATGGAAGGGTAAGTATATCAAGATCAAATATATCACCCAGCTTCCGGCGGGCAGCGTGCCTTCTTTCGTGTTCTTCTGTAACTTGCCGCAATGGATCAAGGACCCGTACAAACGTTTCCTTGAGAACAAGATCCGCGAGAACTGGGATTTCACCGGTACGCCGATTAATATATTTATCCGGGAAAAGTAAATACTAGATACAAAAAAGCCGCTTCCTGTAATGGGGAGGCGGCTTTTTCTATTTAGAATAGGTCGGAATGCGTTCCGGTATCGGTGAAAAGCAAGATTAGCTCCGTGTCGTCTTGGCTCCATATCAGCAGCCAGTCTCCTTGGATATGACATTCCCACAATCCTGCGTATTTCCCGGATAGCTTATGCGGGTGGTATTGGGAGGGAAGGGAACCGGTTATTTCAAGCAAGTTGGATACTTGCTCGAATAAGTTCATATCATATCCTCTTTTTTGGCATAGCCTCAAGTTCTTCTTGAACTTTTTGGTATAGTTGATGGAATATTTCATCAGCCTAGGATTTGTTTCATCAAATCCTTTGTGCTTTCCGCATGATAAATCCTTCCTGCCTTCACGTCCTCCAAGGCCTCGTCCAATCCGGATTTCTTCTGTGCCTTCACCTTGCCTTCCAGCGAGGTGATGAATTTCTTCAAGATGTCGGCGTATTTCTCGGGGATGGTTACCTCGAATGTCTTTAATGATGTCGTTGTCTCCATATCGCTCTGTTTTAGGAATTTCCTTCGCGAATATACGGAATAAAAAGAGAAGGGGAGTTGTTTCCCTTCTCTTTTTATTTCCCGCTTCTGCGTCGGGGGGAGGGACGTGACGGTTAGATCTCGTCCGGGCTCTCGGAGTCTCCGCCGGGCGTAGGCTCGGGTGTAGGCTCGGGAGCGGGCGTCGGTTTCTTGGCGGAGGCCATGCGCTGGTTGTAGGCGGCGGTGGTCTCGGCGATCAGCTGGTTGAGGGCGGCGATGAAGGCGGTTGCCTTCTCGGACGGCTTCGCTACGCTATGGGACTGGGCCAGCAGGGTGAGATCGTCATAATACACGTCGATCCGCTTGCGCAGGTTGGTGCCGCTTTCCTTTTTGGAGGTGGTCCGGTTTTGGACGCGTTGCTGCGACAGGCGGTCGTAGGCGTTATTCTCTTTCTCCAGCTCGGCCAGGTAAGCGTCGAGGCCGAGGGTGGTGACGTACGGCTTGTTCTCGTCCTTGCGCAAATCCAGCAAGAGGCCCTTTATCTTGGCGGTCTCCTGCGCCATGGGGAGGCGGGCGATGCCGTTATAGGGTTTGATGATCTTGTATAGATACTTGCCTGCGTCACGCTCGGCCTCCAACGGGAGGGTACCGGCCCGTGAGATGCGGGTGATGATATAGATGGCGAGATTGTCGCGGTTGGTATCGTGCAAAGCCATTTGCTCGGTCTCCTGCGAGGTACGGCTCTCGTCCACCACGTCGGCCATGGCGAGGAGGTCTGCCTCGTAGGTATCGAGGAATTCTTTGGTGAGGCCCAGCTCGGGGATGCCGTCGCTGCCGGTCAGCAGGGAGATCTCGTCGGGGGACTCGGAATCGCCGCCACCGCTGTTTCCGTTGGCTAGGTCGAGGACGTGGTTCATGAAGGAGAGGTACTCGGCATTGTTGAAAAGAGAGAGCGGAAGTGTCTTGATTTTTGTGTAAGTACTCATGGTGAATTTGATTTAGAGTTTAAAAACTTCTCTAAGTTAGGGATATTTACTGAATAAGGGCTTCTTAGGTCTAAAAAATGGGAACTGAATTGAGCGAATAATCATTTTAGGCCTAAAAAATGACTTTTTAAGGGTGATAATAGGCTTTTTAGGCCTAAGAAATGGTTTCGCAGCCTTGAAAGTCCCTTCCTAGGCCTAGGAAATCACTTTTCACGGTTGAAAAACTATCTTTTAGCCCTAAGAAGTCATTTTTCACCCTTCGAGGGCATTTCTTAGGGCTAAGAGACATTAAGAATCTGATTGTTTTGCGAATGTTTTAAAAAAACACGATCTTCGTGATGTATTGGAAAAATAACGTAGAAGCGTTTCGATATTATCTTGTACTGGATATTCTTGTATATAATAATTAATACGATAAGGCTGAATATTGTTTGTGATTCTTTTGTTTCTTGTTCTATGATTTCATTTAATGATGATTCGAAAGATAATAATATTATATCTATTGTTAAACTTAATGATTGTATAGCAAATGAAAAATGAATTGTTTTTATATGCAAATTATTATCATAAGATAGGAATGAATATATCTCCTGTTAAATGTGATGATTATAAAGGCCCTTTGATTGAAGATTGGGAAAAATATATTTTATCTAGGCAGGGCGATGAAGAAATTCAATCTTATGATTGGATTGAAGCAACAGGGATAGGTGTTATTTTAGGTTATAATGAATATAGAGCTTTAGATGTAGACTCTTTGTGTTGCTCTTTGGATGATCAGTACTCAGAGGAGACACGTGTGGAAAGAAAAAGAATGTTTATATCACAGTGTTTAGAAATACTGGGATTACCACAAAACTATTGTTGGGTGATAGATAGTGGAAGCGGGAATGGCCTTCATATTATTTTTAGATCGAGTGATTTTGTGAGTTCTAGTTGTGATTATTCATATAGTCCTAATGCTTTTTTTAAATATGAAGTTCAATTGTTTGAGCGAATGGAAATAAGATGGAAAGCTTTTTTGGTTTTACCTCCTTCTCTTCATAAATCGGGAGGTAAATATTTATTCCATGATGACATGTTCCCATTGTACAAGCCTTATTATATATCTCTAGATAAGATATATGATTTAATTAATTATTTTTGTGGAGATTTATCTTTTAAAAGATGCTATTTTAGAAAACAATATTCTTTGTATCTTGCCAAGATAAAAAAAAAGGAAGCAGAAAGTTCTTTTACTAGAATGAGAGGAGATATTTTGTATGAAGTAAAAGATAATATTGACTTCTTAAAAAGTTGCCATTCAAAAGATGCATTTAATACTTTGGGTGTATATTCTGCTGTAGATAAGACAGCCGAAGATGGTTTATCAAAAGCTTTGAAATTCTTTTATTTGTCAAATAACTCAATGGCTCATTTCAATATTGCCTCTTTAATGGCTTGTGGAGCAATAGACGGAACTGAGCAGGAGATTTTATATCATTTAGATTTCTGTAAATCGTTCCCGGATGATAAAAAGGATTTAGTTAAATCTAATTTAAAAAAACGAATGTTGATGTCTGATAAAAAAATAATTAAATATTTATTTTTTGATACAGAAACGACGGGGATACCTGCTGATTATAATGCCTCAAGTTCAGATTTTGAAAATTGGCCTCGGCTTGTACAATTAAGTTGGATAATAACAGATAACAAAGGCGTTGTGATAAGTAAACATACTCATATCATTTATCCTGATGGTTTTATTATACCAGAAGATGTATCTAATTTACATGCTATAACAACCATTCGTGCAAAAGAGCAAGGAGAATCTATAATTAAAGTCCTAGATTTATTTACAAGTGATGTAAATCAAGTAAATTATTTAGTTGGACATAATATTTCTTTTGATAAAAAAATTGTGGGGGCTGAACTTGTTAGAATTGGAAGATTTGATATAATGGATTCTAAACCTTCGTATTGTACCATGAAGTTAAGCACTGATTATTGTCAAATCTTAGGCCTTTATGGCTATAAATATCCTCAATTACAGGAATTATATAAAAAATTATTTGGCTCAAATCCCGATGGTGTCCATGATGCATCTGTGGATGTTGACATAACAATGAAATGTTTTTGGGAAATGTGTAGATTAGGAATAATATCTATATCAGAATCAAGTGAAGATGTAGGAGAACTGTAATATAAGCGGTGAAATAGCTTTGATTTACTGTTATTTGTGTATAGTTAGCTCTGTTTTTTTTATCAAGTATCTCTTAAGTGTTGGGAGGTTTATTAGCAGTACATCGTAAAGATGTTTCTCTATATATTCATCCATAAATCAACGATTTTGTCCTGTCGATATTCCTTCTCAACACCGGGTTCCGGATCGCCTTGTCCTCCAGCAAGTCGATCTCCCGGTGGAAGATGGCGGACAAGGCATCCCGTAGGTCGAAGAAATTGTTTATATAATCCACCTGCTCCACCTCCTTGTCGAAATCCACCACAAGGTCAATGTCGCTCTTCTCCGTGAAGCGGCTGGTCAGCACGGAGCCGAAGGCGAACAGCCGCTTTACCTTATGCTTCTCGCATAAGGCGATGATGCTAGGGCGATATTTGCTGAAGAAATCCATAAGTGTCTCGTTTATATACTTTTCGCAAATATACTTAATTAGAAATAGAATCGCATGAGAAAAAGTTCTTTTATAAATTCTCTATCATCCTGTTCACCGCGAGTCTTACGGTTGGCAAATTATTTTTCATTACATCAAAAATAATATCTGCGTCAATATCGAAATAGTGATGGGCGATGATATCCCTCATACCCATTACACCTTTCCAATCGATTTCGGGATATTGGGATAACAATTGTTTATCCGTGATTTTATCGATCCGTTTTACGCTCTCGCCAATGGCGATCAACAGCATACAGATACTCTCCATTCTCTCCACTCCGCTGGGAGTTGTCAGGAAATCATCGGGAGACTGTATGGTATCGGATCTTTCCAATATTCGGTTAATGGCTGTCCCTATCTTTTGTAGCGACGAGCGGAGCAATTCCTCATCCCACATAAATCCCCTCCTTCTCTATCCTGCTTCTCAGGAAAGCGTCCATGTGCTCGCGTAAGCGGACGATATCGACATCGCAGCCGAATAGTTTCTGCAAGTCCTCCTTTATATGTACCAAGGCGAACAAGCTTGGCTTCGAGGTCTCGAGGTAGACGTCTACATCGCTTCCCTCGGTCTGTTCCCCACGGGCGACCGAGCCGAATATCCCCATACGGGTGATATGATATTTACCGGCGTTCTTGGCCACGTAGTCCCGTAAAATACTTATGTATTCAGCCGTTGTCTTCATATATACTTCATTATTACCCGAACAAAAGTAATTATTATTCCTTATATCGCCAAAGCTTTCGGAAACCTCAATAATAATCGTACCTTTACCCTCCGATTATCCACATTTAAAATAGCATACTATGTTTACGCCATCGATGACCGAAGAGGAAATACAACAAGCCGCTTATAAGGATTACTTGGAGATACGGACGAGGGTGCAGATCGCTTTCGAGCGCTTCGCCCAAAGCATGCGGATCAGCGGGAAGCATAAAAGGGCCATCCATTCCTTGAGCGAGAGCCATACCCTTTGCACGCGGGCGAAGAATACGTGGAATGTCAATTTTCGCTATACGGGCTATACGCCGGACGGTAAGATTAACATCGTCTGCTACCTTTACATCCCCTTGCGACGGGAGAACGGGGTGGATTACCTTTTTATGAACGACCCTAAGTGCTTCAAGGTGGAAAGGGTGAGTTCCCACTTCCTCCAACGCTATAAGGAGCGTTATCTCGATCCCGCGGGGATCGACTTGAAAGGCGTGCATCCCGCCATCTATTTCATGCAGAATAATGAGGACAGGAGGCAGGCTTACTACCTGCCCAAGAACTGGACCGACGAGGAGTTGGCGGAGAAGTGCTTCCTTGTCTCGGGGCAAGGCCTGTCGCTGATCAAGCTATGCGGGAAAACGCTCACTTATATTACTTTTCTCGACCAAGAGAACCTGAGCCGTTACAAGGCGCAAGTATGCGAGGAGGAGGAATACCTGCATCTGATGGGGAAGGCAAAGGATTCCGATATCCTAGGCTTGCAGGCGATCAGCAAGAAACTGTGCGCAGATATCGAGCATACGAGGAGAGTCATGAACCGGCTCGTCCTGCGGGCCTGGCGCACGCCGGAACAGCGGGAGGAGTTGAGCCGGATGTTGGACAATGGCTTGAAGGTTATCTTGGAGCAGACCACCATTTTCGATGAGGCGTGGAAAGAGACCGTGAAGAAGTATGAGGCGAAGAGCCTCCTTGACTTTGGCATCGAGAAGATTGCCGACCAGCTGCGGGCTCCTTCGGAGGGAAATGATTTATATTTACTTTAAAATTTAAGATACAATGTTTACGCCATCAATGACAAACGAGGAAATAGAGGCAGTGGCCTATAAGGACTTTCTGGAGATCCGGGGAAGAGTGGAAATCGCGAAGGATAAATTCGTACAAAGGGTGAGATGCACGCCCCCGGGATTTTGGGCCTTGCATTCCTTGCAGGAGACACATACCCTTCAAACCCGCTCCAAGAATACATGGACTGTATATTTCTATTATTTGTACACGACACCGGCCGGTGCCGTGAAAGTCTCATCTATGATCTACACCTCCCTGCCGGGAGATGAAGGCACGGATTACCTGTTTATGAATAATCTCGACCGCTTCCGGCTGGAGAGGGTGAGCTCGCGTTTCTCGCGACAATACGAGGAACGCTATATCGACCCGAACCAGATCCAACTGAACGGCCTTCTGCCCGCTATCTATTTCATGAGGACTGCCGGCGACCGGAAGATCGCTCCCTACACTCCCGATACATGGACCGAGGAAGAGAAAAAGGACAAATATCTCTTCGTGTCGGAGCAAGGGACCATGGAGGCGAAGCTGGAGGGGCGTGTGGAGACCTACCTTACTTTCAGGAAGCCGGAACAATCGGGTGATTAAATAAGTAGAGGGCGAGGTGATACCCCGCCCTCATCCGTTTCTGCCCGGTTACTCTCTATAATGCATTCAAGAGTTTATGAATCTCATTAACCATCTGAGTAGCGGATTCCCCGGTCTCGGCCAAACCTTCCGGAGTGATCTTGGCGACCGCCTTGTTCAACTTCTCGAGTTTGCCTTTAGTTCCTTTCGCTGTCAGCTCTTCCCGGAGGATGCGGATTTTCTCGCAATCTTGTATACCTTCGACCAAACGTTCGAAGCGGATGCTACTGCGTGGACCGGGATAAATACTGTATGTATCGCCTGCCGCCCAAGTGCGGAAACGTGAATCACGCAGAGGATCGGCGGTCCAGCTATTGACAGCCCAACGTAGATAACCGTCGTAACCACCGGCTACGGCGTGCAAGACCGTCCACGCCGCTTCCGCCGGATCGGAGAAGGTAAAGGTATTCGGGAACGCTTCCGAGCAGCAGGTGTAGACGGTACTGATCTGCCCTTTGCGGTCGCGTTCGGCCTTTACGTCTTCGGGGAATTTATGTCCGTAGGGGATACTTAAATAGTATAAGTCCGCTTGGATTTCCGGATGGTAATTTCCGGCCAGCGTGATCCTGAATTCCGGATCGGCTTGCTTGATTACCTTGATCGCCTCACGCATCGCCTCCATCGGACGCTCGTCCATAGAGATGGCGGTTTTCTCGAACCAGCCTTTCTTACGAAGATGGCGGGAGAAATCTTTTAGGAAAGTACCCCAATAGTCGGCGTATGCGGCATCGCCCGGTTTCGTGTCGAGGAATTGTATACGGTTTGTCGCCTCGTCGTAATAATCAAAAGATAAAGCCCAAGGGATCATCGTGTAACAGCTGATCATATCATCGATACCGATCTCGTTCATCATGAATTCCACCCATTTGTCGAAGACGGCGTAATCATATGCCCAAGTGCCGTCTATCTTCTTGATCCGGGTGATCATGCTGTCGAAATGATCCTCGGTCTGTCCGGCCCAAGGTTTATGCATGATACTGGTGGTGATAGCGCGCTGTCCGGCGTTCGCCAGCATCTTCATGATCGGGCGCATAGCGTCGAAATGCTCTTTACTCCAAAGAGGAACTTGGTAGTAACGGGCCACGGAATACGGGTTCTGCCATAAGTCCAGATGGAAAGTCCAATCCTTCGGGGCAGGAAGCGTGCGGTTCAATACGTCCACTTCTATTTGTAATTCCATGGGGGAGGCATTTTTTCCTTTGACGGTCAATGTCCCTTTATATTTACCGGCTTTCGTGGATTGAGGTACCCAGATATTCATCCAGATCGGCTGGGTGGTGCGTGCCTTGATATCACGGATCTTTACGATATCCAATACATCGGCTACAACGGAGGAATCCCATTCCGCCTTATTCTCTCGGTGGCCGCAACCGCCTTTACGGTCTTTATTCAATTCATCGGTCATGACGTAACGGACAAAGTTCGTCGTGATCGCCGATGCCGGGATGATGGAAGAACCGCTCTTTAGGTCGCTCACGGTGATAGAGGCATCCTCGAGTCCCGCCTTGGTCCATAACACGGCTTGTGCGTTTACCCGTTCCCCTTTCCATGCTTTTGTCTGCCAGCGATTGCTTTTCTTGACATCGGGAATACTGAGTTTCGGATATCGTATATCGGTCGTGCCCCAGCTTAATTGGGTAGGGGTCGGTAACTTGTCCCAGATCTCGTCGCTATCATGCGGTTTCGTGTCGGTCAATTCCGTATAGTCGCCTAGCGGATATTTCTCGGATTGCTGGGCTACGGTGAAAGAACTTAGTGCCAGAAAGGCACAAAGGATGAAAGTGTTTTTCATACGATTGCTTATTTTAGAATATTAACTAGGGCAAAGATAGGAATTAATTGTCACTTGTCAACTAACCTCTTGTAGTGGCATACGAGCAGATTCCCCTCATCATCGTATAAGTGCATGCCGTTGCCCTCGCAATAACGGAACATCTTACAATCTGCGCATTCCCCTTTTTTAGCCCACTGGCGGTTGCGATACGGTTTAAACTCATTATTCCATATATCTATGAACTTGTCCTTGTAGATATTCCCTTGGTGGAAATTGGCCCGGATACTGGGACAGCCCGAGATCGCCCCGTCTGCCAAGACCGAGGCCGTATTGATACCGGCGTTGCATTGGAAAATCGAGTCTCTCACCTCAGCCTCATAATTTCCGAGGAAGCCCTCACAGCCGTAGCTAACGTGTATCTTACCCTCTTTCCGGCAGAAACGGATGAAGTTCATGACCCATGTGAACTGTTCGTTCGTCAGTTGCAAATCCGTCTCGGTCGCGGCACGTCCGACAGGGAAGATCGTAAAGATACGCCACCGTTTTACGCCCATCTCGATCAAGAAATTCTTAAAAAGCATCAAATCCTTGAAATTACGTTGGTTAACGCAAGTCACCACGTCCCAAATGATCTCTTTTTCCTCGGCCAACATACAGATGGCATTCAGTGCTTTCTCGAAACTTTTAGGATTACGCCGAAGCCAGTTATGCGCTTCCTCGAAACCATCTAGGCTGATAGTCGCCGAGTGCAACCCGGAGGCCAAGAGCGAGTCGAGCCGTTCCCGGGTCATCAGATAACCATTGGAGACGATCCCCCAAGGATATCCCCTGCGATACAGTTCCAGCCCGCATTTCTCGATATCCTTACGAACCAACGCCTCGCCTCCGGTAAAGATGACGAGCACTTTATTCGGCTCGACATAAGGCGTGATATCGTCTATGACTTTCAGGAAGTCCTCGATAGGCATATCCGGGACAGAGGCCGAGACATGGCAATCGCTTCCGCAATGACGGCAAGATACATTACAACGAAGCGTACACTCCCAAAAGAGCGTACGCAATTCATGTAATTTAGCCCTGTTCTTCTTGATACTTCGAAAAAGCTCTAGGGCGATACGTTTTTTAATATTTGGGCGTTTGTCCATATGTGTTATTTTTGTGGGCTGGGATGTACAAGCTGAAAGTTAACCTCTTTCAACCCTCTCCCAATCAGCATCCCTTTCCCGTCTATTAATTCAATTTCGCCGAAATTTACAACAATAGAATCAGTTTTCCAAGGATATTGAGGATCAGAAAAGGATGGTGATAGGCGTGCGTAAAGGATATGTTCGGTTGCCGGAGCTTGATCATAGGTAAACTGATAGCACCCGGTCTCATCTGTGACGGCAGGAAAACTGGTGATATCTTCATCTATATTAGGTGTATAGGCAGGAGAGGTATAGATTGTTACGCCCGGAACAGGCCGACCATCTCGATCGGTTACTCTCCCGTAGAAGGTATATAAGGTATAAGGTTCCGTGTGTATATCGATGTATTCTTTTAGTTGGATTTGGATTTCCTTGGAAGCGCTTCCAAGAAACCAGCCTTCTCCTCCGGAGAAATCATTGCTGCCGAAGGTGACCGTTGTCGTATCGGAAGCATATATCGCGTTATTCTTATCCCAATCGACATCCTCTATAATTAATCGATATTCCATGAAAGGGAAATCAGTTTTGCTAAAAACGAAATCCCCGTTTGTATCTGTCCGGAGGGTATCGGTATGTAACCATCCCAGCGGATGAGTCTTACCGCTCGGGTTGATGCGGACTTGTAGGCCGGGGATCGGCTCTCCTTTCATGTCTGTTACTTTTCCTTTTATTTGGAAATTGGCATGGGGACTACCATATTCGCAAGGTATCTCTCCGTTCTCACCGCAAGAGAATCCTATGATGGCCAGTAATCCGGTTAATAGACAGTTGATCTTCCTTAATAGTTGCAAGTTGATGTTTTTCATGATCTGATCGTTTTTATTTGTTTGCACTATAATATAGATGCGAATATACGTAAAATAGCTGCTTACCGTCCGATATCTGTCTTTTCTCTTTATATAATAGGGGTTGATATAGCTGTACTTTTCGTATCTTTGCCACTTCAATGTAACAGATCAATTTATGAGAGATTTCATGCGTATTTTAAAGCGTTTCGTTCCCCCTTACAAAAAGTATATGGTTCTGAACATCGTGTTCAATGTACTTTCCGCTATCTTGAACCTGTTTTCTTTCGCCTTGATTATCCCGATCCTTCAGATCTTGTTTAAGATGGATGAGGGGAATTACACCTTTATGGATTGGAATTTTAACGCGGGAAGCTGGGAGTCGTGGAAAGCCTTGCCGGAGTTGATCAAGAATAACTTTTTTTGGTACGTATCCGATCTGATAGAGGCACACGGAGGTTCGTTCGCCTTGATTATGTTGGGAATCTTCCTGATCGTGGCGACTTTCTTGAAAGTGGCGACCATGTATCTGGCCTTTTATACGATGATCCCGATCCGGACCGGAGTCGTTCGTGATATCCGTAATCAGATTAACAAGAAGATTACGCAATTGCCGTTGAGTTTTTTCTCAGAGGAGCGAAAAGGGGATATTATCGCCCGTGTATCTGGAGACGTGAACGAGATTGAGACATCCATCATGAGTTCATTGGACATGTTATTCAAGAACCCGATCCTGATCGTGATCTATCTTGTGGGTATGATCGCTATCAGTTGGCAACTTACCGTGTTCGTCTTGATCTTGTTGCCGTTGGCGGGTTACGTAATGGGACAAGTCGGTAAGAAGTTGAAACGTAAGTCCTTGGAAGGACAGCAACAGTGGGGATTCCTGATGAGCCAGATTGAGGAGACATTAGGCGGACTCCGTATTATCAAGGCATTTAACGCCGAGAAGAAGATACAAGACCGCTTTGAGCGAAGCAATGATACCTTCCGCCGTTTGACAAACCGTATCTATCGCCGCCAACAAATGGCGCACCCGATGAGCGAGTTTTTGGGAACCGTTACGATCGCTATCGTACTTTGGTATGGAGGTACGCTGATCTTGAGTGCGAATAGCCCGATCGACGCTCCTACGTTTATTTATTATCTGGTTATTTTCTATAGTATTATCAATCCTGCGAAAGATCTAAGTAAGTCGGTTTACGCGATCCAGAAAGGTCTGGCCTCCATGGAGCGTGTCGATAAGATCTTGAAGGCGGAGACGGATATCCATGACCCAGAACATCCAAAGAAGATCGCCTTGAAAGAGAAAATCAGTTATAAAGATGTCTGGTTTAAATATCAGGAAGCTTGGGTCTTGAAAGGAATCAATCTGGATATCCGGAAAGGAACAACCGTGGCTTTGGTCGGTCAATCCGGTTCGGGCAAAAGTACCTTGGTGGATCTATTGCCTCGCTTTTATGATGTGAATAAAGGGAATATCCGTATTGATGATACGGATATCCGTGAGGCCACCCTTTTCGATCTTAGGGGATTGATGGGAAATGTCAATCAAGAGGCTATCTTGTTTAACGATACCTTCTTCAACAATATCGCTTTTGGAGTGGAAGGAGCTACGATGGAACAGGTGGAGGAAGCCGCCCGCATCGCCAACGCTCACGATTTTATCATAGCGAGTGAGAAAGGTTACGATACCAATATCGGCGACCGGGGTGGAAAACTGTCCGGCGGACAACGCCAGCGAATCAGTATCGCCCGTGCGATCTTGAAGAATCCCCCGATCTTGATCTTGGATGAGGCCACATCCGCCTTGGATACGGAATCCGAACGTTTGGTACAAGAAGCGTTGGAGAACTTGATGAAGAACCGTACGACCGTAGTGATCGCCCACCGTCTCTCCACGATCCGTAACGCGGATGAGATCTGTGTGATGCACGAGGGTGAGATCGTCGAACGGGGCAAACACGAGGAGTTGTTAGCCTTGGATGGCTATTATAAACGATTATGTGATATGCAAAGCTTTTAGGGTGCTACTGCAACCAGTGTTGCAGTACTACTGCACCGCACGTGCAGCGCCACTGCAATGGGCGTGCAGTAACACTGCAACACTGGTTGCAGTATATCCTCTTTGGGGGAATTGAGGTGATGAAACAATAAAATGAATAATGATATGAATGTAAAAGTAGTTTGTCTTTGGGTATTATCGACCGTCTTGTTCGGCTGCGATGTGGCCGATAAGGGGACTTCCAAGGATGTATCTTATTATTTTGACCAACCGGCGCAGATATGGGAAGAGACCTTGCCTTTGGGAAACGGCCGTATCGGTATGATGCCGGATGGTGGTATTGAGCGGGAGAATGTGGTCCTGAATGAGATCTCCCTGTGGTCCGGAAGTAAGCAAGATACGGACAATCCTTATGCGTATTATTCTTTGGCGAATATTCGTCGCCTTTTATTTGAGGGACGGAATGACGAGGCACAGGATTTGATGTATAAGACTTTCGTCTGCAAAGGGACCGGAAGTAATCTGGGCGACGGGGCGAACGCTCCGTATGGGAGTTACCAATTATTCGGAAATCTGGTGCTGGAATATACGTATCCGAATGAATCGGATTCTATCGCTGAGTATCGCAGGCGGTTGAACCTAAGCGAGGCTATCGCTTCCGTCTCTTTTAAAAGGGGGAATGTGAATTATCAACGGGAAATGTTTACCTCTTTTTCCGGGGATCTGGGAGTGATTCACTTGGTAGCGGATGCGGATCGGGCTTTGAATTTCTCATTGGGCATGAATCGTCCGGAACATGCGACGATCTCTTTGGACGGAAAGGACTTGCTGATGCGGGGACAATTGCCGGACGGGGTGGATACGTTGGAGATGAAAGGGATGCGTTTCGCCTCTCGTGTCCGTATCGTCTTGCCGAAGGGAGGAGATTTGGCTACGACAGATAGCTGTCTGTCGGTGCGAAGTGCCTCGGAAGCGATTATCTTGGTAAGTTTAGGTACGGATTATTTCGATAAAGACGGTGTCGGACAATCCTTGGAAAAATACTTATCGCAAGCGGAGTCCAAGGATTTCTCCACCTTGCGCCGGGAACATACACTCGCTTATCGCTCCCTGTTCGATCGGGTCTCTCTGGATTTGGGAAGAGGCGAAAGGGATCATCTTCCGATCAATGAGCGTTTGGCCGCTTTCGCTCAAGATAAGAACGATCCGGGATTGGCGGCTTTATATTTCCAGTTCGGTCGATATTTATTGATTTCCTCGACCCGGCAGGGATTGCTGCCCCCGAATTTGCAAGGCTTGTGGTGTAATACGATTCATACGCCTTGGAACGGGGATTATCACCTAAATATTAATTTACAGATGAATCATTGGCCAGCGGAGGTCACGAACCTCTCCGAGTTGCACCTTCCGCTGATCGAATGGACGAAACTGCAAGTCCCTAGCGGCGAACGCACGGCCAAGGCTTTTTATAACGCACGGGGATGGGTTACCCATATTTTAGGTAATGTTTGGGAGTTTACCGCCCCGGGCGAACATCCATCGTGGGGAGCGACGAATACATCCGCCGCATGGCTATGCGAGCATTTGTATACGCATTATCAGTATACATTAGATAAGGCGTATTTGAGGGATGTTTATCCGACGATGAAAGGGGCTGCCCTATTCTTTGTGGATATGTTGGTGCAAGATCCCCGGACTAAATATCTGGTGACGGCACCTACGACCTCTCCGGAGAACGCTTATAAAATGCCAAACGGAAGTGTCGTGAGTATTTGTGCCGGATCGACAATGGATAATCAGATCGTGCGGGAATTATTTACGAATACCATTGAGGCCGCCAGGATTTTAGGCGTGGATAGCGCATTCGCTGCTGAGTTGGCGGCGAAACGAGATCGCTTGATGCCAACGACGATCGGTAAAGACGGCCGTATCATGGAATGGCTCGAGCCGTATGAGGAGGTAGAGCCTACCCATCGTCATGTCTCTCATTTATATGGGCTTTATCCCGGGAATGAGATCTCGATAGCGCATACGCCGGAGTTGGCTGAGGCGGCTCGTAAATCCTTGGAGGTCCGTGGTGATCAAAGCACGGGCTGGTCTATGGCTTGGAAGATTAATTTCTGGGCTCGTTTACAGGATGGCGATCATGCTTATAAATTGCTGGGTGATTTGTTACGTCCTTGCGTGGATGAGCATACGAAGGAGGTGAAAGGAGGAGGTTCTTATCCTAATTTGTTTTGTGCCCATCCTCCTTTCCAGATCGATGGTAATTTTGGAGGCACGGCGGGTATTGCGGAGATGCTAGTACAGAGTCAAACCGGATTGATCGAGTTTTTGCCGGCTTTGCCTTCTGTTTGGAAAAACGGAAGCTTTGGCGGTTTGAAAGTCCGGAATGGCGGAGAGGTGTCGGCTAAATGGACGGAAGGTCTGCTGACGGAAGCTCGATTGAAAGCGATCGTGCCTGGTTCTTTTCAGATCAAGCTTCCGGCGAATTCCGCGAACATGAGCCTCAAAAAGAACCAAAAGCCGGTTTCCCTACCTGTAGTCGATGGAAAAGTAACAGTGGACTTGTTACAAGGGGAAGAGTTTATGTTGCAATTCTAAGGGGATGAGACGCAGCATGCTGCGTCTCTACAGCAAATGAGAAAAATTTAATATAACGGTAATCTATAAATGAAACCGATCGAAAGGCGTGCGGTGTTGTCCAAAGAGGCATCGAGCGCCTTCGCTCGTTCAGATAGGTTATATTTTTTACCTATGGCGGTCAAGAAGATATGTAGATTATCATCGGCCATCGGATAGAACTCAAGTCCTCCTTGATACCCCCATGCCGTACGGTATTTACCTTTCTCATAAGCGTCGTAGGCTTTATAGATCGATGCGCTTTCATACATTCCTTTCGCGAATAGTTGCCATTTGGGATGGAAACGATACTGTATTTCCCCCACTAGCGAAAGATAATCGATGTTTTGCATACGAACCGGTGGTTCCGGTTCTTCCTCTTCGGTGACTTCGGGCTGAGTCAATTCGGTCAATAATCCTAACGGATCTAATTTCCCCCGTGAATACATGACATCGAAATAAGCATAGACCGGTCCGACCTCTATACTTTGTCCGGTAAAGACGCTATACATATATTTCCCTTGGGCTTGCTCCGCGGCGGATACGGAGTACCGTAAATGAATCAACTCATCCAGAAAGTTACCGTTCCAGTTCAATGTGTAAAACAAGGGAACTTTCGGTTTCCTAAATCCTTCCGGCAGACGTCCATACTCGTCTTCCATCGATCCCATACGACTGTTCGTCACCTGTAGGCGGATCTCTTGCGACTCATTCGGCTGATACCCCAGCCCGATTCCCGTAAGGTAGCAAAGGGAGTATTCATTCATATCGCTATACTCATAAATAAGCAAAGGATTCTCGTCGTACTCAAAACCACCGTAGAACACATCTTGTTTTCCGGCGGTTAAGGTAAAACGCTCATTCAGTTTATAGCCAATATACGCATATTCGATCGACTCATTCAAATTCTCCAAGGCTTGTCCCTCATAACCGCCATTCAGCGTTTGGCGATACCAATAGAATAACCGATCGTTCACCTCTCCGGTAACATCAATTTTGACATCCCTGAAACGAAAGGCGGCTTCATCCAGCTTCCCCGAGAAAAAGTCCGCGTTGAATCCTGCGTGCATCTCCAAGTCCAGATTGAAAACCTTGTTGCGTTTCGGAATCTTAGTCGCATATTCAAAAAGAGATACCGAAGAAGAATCCCGCTCCGGGATCGGAGAATTTGTCTGAGCGTAAGACGTTAACGCGGAACCGATAAATAAGAAGGCCGACAGCCAAGCCACTGTGAGTCGTTTCATTTACTGATGTTAATTATTAAAGTGGCCGCGAAGATACGAATTATTGCTCGGTTTTGCCCATATGCTTCATGACTTTAGCGTCCAGATAGAAAATGAGCTCTTCCGCTATATTCGTACAATGATCTCCGAAACGTTCCATTTTCCGGATAACACCGGCCATATATAACCCTGCCAATGCGCTACCTTTATGCTCCTCTATATATTTGGCGATAATAGCGGTAGAATTATGATTGATCTCATCGATCAAATTATCCTTCAAGAAGATACGGGAAGCGATCTCTGAGCTTTCTTTCTCAAAAGCCTCTTTGGTGAGTGAGATCATGCTTAATAACTCCGACAGCATTTCTTCTACCCGGGTTTCCTTGATCAGTTGCGGGTCAATCGGTTCCCCCTCGGGAAGGTTTCCTGCGAAACGGGCGATGCTTTCTGCGAAATCTCCCAGACGCTCTAGGTTTGTATTAATCTTATACATCGCCAATACGAAACGTAGGTCGATCGCTACCGGCGCATATAAAGCGATGATATCCTCGCAATCACTATCGATCTTTAGCTCGAAAGCGTTTACCCGGCGTTCCCGGCTGATTACCTTATAAGCGAGTTCCTTATCTCCGGTGAGCATAGCCTCCCCTGCGTTGTATAATTGCTGGTGAACCAATGCCCACATCTCGCTGATACTATTTTTTAAAGAATGAATCTCCTGCTCTATAACCTTCATACTCTTCTAATTTTCAATTTTCAATTTTTAATTACCCAAACCGTCCGGTAATGTAATTCTGTGTAGACTCTTTCTCCGGATTGGTGAAAATCTTCCGGGTATTATCATATTCAATCAATTCCCCTAAATAGAAATATCCGGTCTTGTCGCTAACACGAGCCGCTTGTTGCATATTATGGGTAACGATTACGATCGTATAATCATTTTTCAGCTCATGTATCAAATCCTCGATCTTGCTGGTTGAAATCGGGTCCAACGCGGAAGTCGGCTCGTCCATCAATAGGATAGAGGGTGAGATCGCCAAGGCACGGGCGATACATAAACGTTGCTGCTGTCCGCCGGAAAGAGTGAATGCCGATTCTTTCAGCTTATCCTTTACCTCGTCCCAAAGGACGACCTGTTTTAAAGTCTTGACTACCGTCTCCTCAATATAATTCTCATCGTTGACACCGTTTACCCGCAGGCCATAAGCGACATTCTCATAAATCGTCTTAGGAAAAGGATTCGGTTTCTGGAAAACCATCCCCACGTTTTTACGTAAGCGATCCACTTTCTCGCTTTTCGTATAAATATCCCTTCCATCAATCAGGATCTGACCTTCCATGCGAGTGCCTGGAATCAAATCATTCATGCGGTTGAACAGGCGGAGGAAAGTAGACTTTCCGCAACCGGACGGTCCGATGAAGGCGGTGGACGTATTCGGCTCTATCTCCATGGAAATGTTCTTCAACGCATGGAAATCCCCATAATAAAAGTCTACGTTTTTAGCATCAATCTTTATCATAATTGTCTTATTTTTTTAATTCATTTTTACCTTCTTGGCGAAATAACTACGTAAAGCGTTCGCTAAAAGGTTTACTAATAATACGATGACGATCAGCACGAGCGCCGTGCCATAAGCCATTCCCCGGGAAGCCTCGATATCCGTACCGCTTGTAGAGATAACATATAAGTGGTAAGGTAATGCCATACATTGGTCGAAAATACTTTTCGGCAATTGCGGCAAGAAATAAGCGGCCACCGTAAAAAGGATAGGAGCGGTCTCTCCGGACACACGCCCGATCGAAAGAATCAATCCCGTAATAATATTGGGGAACGCCATCGGTAGCACGACCCTGCGGATGGTCTGCAACTTCGTAGCCCCTAACGCTAGGCTACCGTGGCGGAAAGAATCATCGATACTTTTCAAAGCCTCTTCCGTCGTACGGATGATAAGTGGCAAGGACATTAGCGCCAAGGTAAACGAACCCGCTATAATAGAGTCTCCCCATCCCAAGGTACTTACGAATAGCGACATACCGAATAACCCGAAAACAACGGAAGGAACACCGCTTAGGTTATTCGTCATGATACGGATGAAGCGGATGAGTTTTCCGTTCGTGGCGTACTCGTTCATATAAATACCACTCATGATGCCGATGGGAAAACTAATCAAGCTACTTCCGATCACTAAATAGAGTGTACCTACGATAGCCGGAAAAATCCCCCCGGAGGTCATGCCCTCTTGGGGTGCTTGTGTCAGGAAATCCCAACTGATCACGCTCGCTCCCTTTAAGATAATGAATCCCAGTATTACGAATAAGATCACTACGACCAAATAACTCAGGAAAGAAAAGAAACCGAAAGCAACCTGTTGAGAGGCCCGTTTTCTCTTGTCTATATTCCCTAAATGTTGAATAGGTGCCATATCTTTAATTAAATTTTACGTTTGGATGAAATATATTCTACGGCGATACTTAATGCCAAGGTGATGAGGAACAATACGGCTCCCAGCATAAACAAGGCTTGGTAATGTGCTCCACCTGCGGGAGCCTCACCTAATTCCGCCGCTATCGTGGCAGGAATTGTCCGTACCGGTTCGAAGAACGAGGTAGGGATAACGGCGGCGTTTCCGGTTACCATCAATACGGCCATCGTCTCACCGATCGCACGTCCTATACCTAATACGACAGCGGACGTGATACCGGATATGGAGTAGGGGATGATTACTTTATAGATGGTTTGCCATTGCGTGGCTCCCAATGCCAAGCTGGCCTCTTTCATGGCTCGTGGTGTAGTTCGCATGGCATCTTCCGCTACCGTGATGATGGTCGGCAACGCCATGATCGCTAAAACCACGCTTCCGGCGAAAGCGGTCTCGCCTACCGGAAGGTCTAAGGTCTTTTGGATAAGGGGAACGATCACCACCAATCCGAAGAAACCATAAACGACTGAGGGAATACCTGCCAGCAACTCGATAAGCGGTTTTAATAAATTGCGTGTTTTTGTATTGGCGATCTCTGCCATATAGATCGCTACCGCTACTCCGAAGGGGAGGGATAGGACGATTGCGCCTATACTTACCAACAGTGTGCCTAGTAATAGAGGGATCAGGCCAAAGATCGGAGCGGGAGCGGAGGTAGGATACCATTTCGTCCCTCCAAAGAACTCCGAAGGTTTGATCGTAGTTCCCGATATGATTTTTCCCGTAAAGTTCTCCGATTTGTATTGTTCCGGAAAGAATGCGATAATCCCCGGCTCTTTATGGATAAGTTCATTGATTTTCTCGGGAACATATTGAAAATCTTCACCTAGTTCTTCTTCCGTATAATAGTTGGTTAGGTCCGAGAATCGGAAGACTAGTATATCTTGGTTTTCTCCGTTTAAATCTTCCCAATTGGTGATATTGGCATCGAAGACATCCATGATTTGCTCGGGCGACAAATGTTCGACCGGATTTTCCTGATTCACGGCCAATATATATCCTTCCTCTACCTCCGGGCTGTTAAAAAGACCTGCGGCCTCTTTAAATAAGAAGACAATGATCAACAAGATCGTAAAGCTACTGACGCTTCCACTGATCAAGAATCCTCCTTCCACTAATTTTTCAATAAACTTTCTCACAATCTTTGCCTATTTATTTTGAACGCAAAGAAAGGGCATGGGTATTACGAAACGATTAAATCCGTTTGAAAAGGCTGTTACAATCTTGCGATCCTATGCGACTTTGAAAAAAATTACTTGTATGCGGTGGAATGCAATTAAAATGTCAAGGAGATTAATTATCGCCTTACTTTAAAGCCCCTATCTCTTCACGGGAAAGACCTGTGGCCGTGGCGATCTGTTCCATGCTGAGTCCCATCTTTTTTAAGTTGAGGGCGATGGAGCATTTCTCTTCTTTTTTGCCTTTTGCGGTGCCTTGCTCGGTCTCAGCTAGCCGCTCATTGTTCATGATTCTCAAGTCCTTGATCGTATGTTCCCCCTCAAGGAGGTCGTTCAGGAACTCGATTAAAATCTCCTTGTCCATTTCCCTGCCGAATATGTGCTTGAAGCCGAAATCGGTGAAGGGGTTGATAAATTTTCCCATAGCGTTTATAGGTTTTAGTGATTAATAATGAATAATAGTATAATGAGACAGGGTATCCTGTCTTCCGATTGTAAAGATACTGCTTTTTTGATACGGTGACATGATACAGATTTACTTCACACGCAATTAACAATTAAAAGAACGTGTGTAA
>NZ_SRYM01000058.1 GCF_004793765.1 Parabacteroides distasonis
GGCCTGTGCCATTCCCTGCGTATGATATTCTCAAAAAATACCATCAAGAATGCTGTACGATTAGCCGTGGCACGCTGGTATAACAAGGAGGAGGAGGCAGGGCTGCATTCTTTTAACATTATGGCTGCCACATTCTATGAGCATTAATACTCAATTTCTATAACTATCGTTCTTCGAATGCAATGGCAGAATCTTTCAATGCTAACATCAAATTATTCAGAGCAAACCTAAGAGGTGTAGCAGACTAGGAGTTCTTCCTATTTAGAATAGCAAAATTATATGCGTATCCCCATTAAATTTCTGCTGAGCCCAATTCTTTTTTCTTCTATCTTTTTTAGATGAATTCAGTACTTGGATTTGAAGAGATAAAGAAGAGGGGGTGGAAACAAAGAAAGCAACTATTTCTAGTTGCTTTCTGCGGAAAGACAGGTTTTTGAACCCATAGCTCTAACCGCTTATATTTCAGCTACTTTGCTTTCAAAATTTCAAATAGGTAACGAAACAGTAACGATTTTCAACCGTTAAGCCTGTCCGACTTTGACCGCTGTTTGTCTGCCTAACTTTCGGGTTCAAAGATATGACTTTCTTTTGAAATATGCAAATCATTGAATATAAATATTCTGCGGTTAGTGCAAGGTGCAAGCTATATATATAAATATATACTTGCACCTTGCACTAAGATTTTGGCTTAAATCCTATCTAATGCACCTGTCAAATCCTGTATATCAGAAAAACCATTTTCGTCAAGATATGAATTGATGCCGTTTATTACTTTTAGGCTTATAGTCGGGTCTATAAAATTATATGTCCCTATTTGAATAGCGGTAGCACCAGCAAGGAAAAATTCTATAGCATCCTGCCATGATGATATTCCACCTAAACCTATAATCGGAACTTTAACAGCCTTATATGTTTGCCAAACCATTCGTAATGCAACAGGTTTGATGCAAGAGCCGGACAACCCACCAGTTACGGTAGATAAGATAGGTTTACGAGAATTTATGTCTATAGCCATCCCCATAATTGTATTTATCATAGAAATAGCGTCTGCCCCTGCATCTTCTACTGCTTTAGCAATATCTGCAATATTTGTTACATTTGGGGATAGCTTAACAATCAACGGCTTATTGTAAACCTGTCTGACTGCACCAACAACGGATGCTGCACCTTTAGTTGTTACTCCAAACTCCATACCTCCATGTTTTACATTCGGACAACTTATATTTAACTCTATTGCCGGAATTTTATCTAATGTGGCTACTGTTTCGGCACATTTTACATAAGATTCGATGGTCGTTCCTCCAACATTTACAATCATATTTGTATCTATGTCTTTTATTGTTGGATATATATTATTCACAAAATAATCTACACCTTTATTTTGAAGCCCAACAGCATTCAACATTCCTGATGGAGTTTCCGCCATTCGAGGGTACGGATTACCCTCTTGCGCATACAGTGTTGTTCCTTTTACAAATATTCCTCCTAATAAAGACACATCAAAGAAATCTGAAAACTCTGTTCCATATCCAAAAGTTCCCGATGCAGCTGTTACAGGATTTTTAAAATCAATACCACTTATTTTTGTTTCTAATTTTGCCATTATAACGATTTTATGCGTTTACGATAATCTCTTAAATCCTCTTCCCTAAAATTATTTTTAATGGACTGTATTTCTTTTAATATCCGTTCTCTTTCTTTGGGTAGAACTCCAATAAAAGGTATGGGATTAGATACAGTGTTTGCTAAAAGATGAACACAATTAGATGGTTGGAATCGTTTAATAAACATTTCCATTTCTTCTATCCGTTCATATTCCGATGCTTCAATAAATGTCCCCATTCCTATTTCTTCATAAAGAACTGTATCTGGAAATACGGTTAAAGAAAGTACATTGATAATATACGGATGCAACAAACTAAAGGTATCAGCCGTATTAATAGCATTGCGTTCCCCTTGCCCCTTTCCTGCAAGCCCAATCAAATACGTGAAATTATATTCAATGCCAGCATTCTCTAATTTTCGACATTGTTCAACAATATCCATAACAGAATACCCTTTATTCATTTGCGACAGCGTAATATCATCTCCACTTTCTGTCCCGATAGAAATCCGGTCATATCCTAATTGACGTAATTCCATCAATTGCTCTATTGTCTTTTGTTTTATATCGCTAATTCGAGCGAAACAGCCGATATTTTGCACTTCCGGAAGATATATCTTTATTAAAGTGGCAAGTATTTTCAGTTTTTCAAAGCTAAATACAAACGGATTTGCACCAGTTAAAAATACTCTTCGTGCTTTTGGTTGATATAGCTGGGCTATTTCTAAATTCCTTTCAACTTCCTCACGGGAAGCAACTCTAAACTGCGTGTCTTTATACAAACTACAGAATTTACACCTATGATGTGAACATCCTATAGTGGCTTGAAGCAATAGTGAATTTGCTTCGTAAGGCGGTCTCCAAACAGAACCAGTAAATTGCATTCTTTTTAATTCCATTGATTTATCCATTTTATAATCACACCAAATTTTGTATTTCCAATATATTTAGTTACTTTTGCGCAAACAAAGATATAAAGCTACTTAGTATAAAAAAAGAACTTACATAAAGGTAAGATGCTTACCACAAGGTAACTCTTGTTGATTGACAATTATTTAAAGATAAAAAAATATGGAAGAAAATCATTATAGAGAAGCGGTATGTCCAGCGTGTGGCATTATAGACCGTTTTGGTGATAAATGGTCTTTAAGAATACTGGTCTTATTGCAAAAAAATGGGACAATGCGTTTTAATGAATTAATGCGCAATGTTCCTAACATATCTCAAAAGATGCTGACTACAGCATTGAAAAAATTAGAAGCGGATATGTTGGTAAATCGTAAATTATACCCCGAAATACCTCCTAAAGTAGAGTATAGCCTTACACCACTTGGTGAAAGTCTTATGCTGCCTTTAGATGGAATTATTCAATGGGCATTGGAACATTCCGATGAAATCTTGAAACATCGTAATAAACTGGAATCAATAAAGAAAAAGCAGGATAGTTAATCATCCTGCTTTTTCTTATAGTTGTAGGTCGCAAATATTGCGCCCTTATTTGATTGACATTTTACTAACTGCCAATAAGAACCAAATGTTTCTCCGATAAAGCCTATTCCTTTTCCTACAAAAACCGGAATATGGCAAATAGTTATTTCATCCAATAATTCTAATTGAATTAATTCCGTTAATAATTTAGCACTTCCTATGACTAATATTTCATGGTGCTGCTTCAATCTTCTTATTGCATCCAATGGCTTTTCAGTAAGAAATGAAATATTGCTATTGGGGAGTATATTATAATCGGAATGTGAAACGACATAAATAGGCTTTGTTTTATAAACCTGCCCATCTAAATGCTCAAAAAGATAATTGTATGTATTAGCACCGAGTAATAAGCAAGAAGCATTTTCGAATAAACTTTTAGGTATCGCCCTTACGCTTTGTGGAATCCAATCCAATTCTCCATCGACAGACGCAATAAAACCGTCAAGAGATAGTGCTATAAATGATTTTATCTGCCCCATAAATATTGGTTTTAACAGTTAATAATCTTTGATAACTGCGCCCGCCAATACCCCCAAAAAGAAGCGTGGCTCTTACACTGCTTCAATGCGAGGTACTGGCAATACCCAAACGAGGAACAGGCAAGACCACGCTATGATAAAACATAGCATATCCTGCGCTGAATATCCCCTCGTTTTGAAAAGTGCCAGTTTTCGCATTGGGACGTTCGGCGAACGTATATGTTATATATAAAGACGAAATCACAGCCGAAGCTGTTCAATCGCCGTTATTTTCTTATGTTACTTTTGCAAAAGTAGTAAAAATCACTGGAATAACCTTGCAAATAATAGAAATCCTGCCGTGTTATCACAACATGGCAGGACACAAGCACATGAACCACACAAGTTTCGTCCATACGTTTATGGTTTGTTATGTTCTATTGAAGATTATATGAACCTATAACAAAGAAACTTTGGTTTGCCGTGTCTTTGGTGATGATGTCCCTTTCCCGCATGAATCGAATATAACTCTTTGCAGTACGTTCCTTGATGTCCAAGACCTGCTGCAACTGCTCGCAAAGGTCTATATAGGTGATGCGTGTCTGCCGACCGAAGATGTCACGTGCGACATTCACCAGTTCCCTTTCCTTACGCTTCTCCTTTTCCTCACGGGTTTTCTCCCCTTTGTACACGTGCATCCCCGCTTCCTTGTCCCATGCAAAGAGCATCAAAGGAACGTCCAACGGGCTACCGTCCCTTACTTTCAAAGCTTTTACCACCGACTGGGCGGGTTCTTCGTCTTTCTCTATCGAAAGGATTGTAGCCGCCTTACGCTGCAACTCACTACCCAAATGTCCCCGTAACTTCAAGCCGTTCGGAACGAAGTGCAGCACACAAAGAATACAGGTGTTATAGATACCCGCCAGCCGATAAAGTTCATCTATCACCGCCACGCTTTCCGCTTCATCGTTGGCACTCTTTACAAGGTCTGCGATGCCGTCGATGACGACCAACTGGATGCCGCCGTACTGGTAGTAGAATTTATCCATGCTTTGTACTATGGCGTGTAAACGTTCCTTACGTGACATACCCGTCAGACAGAATGCTTTCAGCTCATCGGGTTCATCCGGCTGTTTGGCGCGTATCAGCAGGTTGCTTACATTCTTGAACAGTTGTACTTCCGACTGTTCGGTATCATAGAGCAAAACCGCCTTGTGCCTGCCGTTGGCGGTTATCTGTACGCCCAGCGTATCTACTTCCGCACCAGCCGGACAGATGCAGCCCGCTACAATTGCGGCTACATAATTGCTCTTGCCCGTTCCCTCGCCTCCGGTGATACCGAACAGGTTGCCTTGTGTCCCCAGCGGAACGTCACCCGCCGAAATAATCTCTTGCGCTTTGGCGGGCGGGTTGTTGAAATCTATCTCGCATGATTTTAGCATAATCAATGTGTCGCTATACAGGTTGTCTAAAAATTCGATAAACAGTTTCAGGAAATCTTCACGGGTGTTCCCGGCTTTGAAGTAGTCGGATATGTCCTTTTCCTCTTTCGTTCCCGGAAGCGGCAGCAGCAGGCGTTTCACTCCAAATTCTTCCAATAGTTTTTCCTGCTTGCGTGAGCTTTCCTTGCCCGTTTTATCCATATCGAAAAGCAGGATGATGTGTTTGAAACGGAATGTTAGCCGATAAACCAGCGTAGGCGGGATAGTCACCGTTTCGCTGTTGAAGCAGATAGCATGAAAACCGTGCGCCGCCAGTGAAAGCACGTCTTTCTCGCCGCCCGTGATGAATAGCGTGTCACCTTTGGCTGGCAGTTGCTCCAGTCCGAAACAGTAGTTTTCGCCGAAGCTGCCGCCATAGAGGAAACGGGGCGTGGAGAACGGGCGGTACAGCTTGATGTGCTGTTTGCCCTTGTAGCCGTACATGGGTTCTGCCACCGATGAAGTGTAGGTGTACGGCTTGCCCTCTGCCGTTTCGCTGCTGTATTCCCGGAGCGAACAGACCTTGTAATGTTCCAACAGTTCGGGCGTGATGCCATACTGTTGCCAGTACACTAATTCGGCAAGCGGGAACTTTTGTTCCCGGAACTGGTAGGGCTTGACTGGCTTTTCGGGCATTTCTTCGGGTTTGTCCGGCACTGCCCGGCGGACGGTTGCCGGGGGAATGGAAACCGGAGTGCCGGAAGCCAGCCCCAAGTCCAAATCCCGGTCGATGATTTCCAGTATCTCCACGAAGTCAGCCGCTCGGTTACAGTCCAACCCCTTTAACTGCCCCACGAGGAAGAAACAGTCGCCGCTGTAACTGTCGTTGCCGAAGTCTTTCATCTTGTAGATACCGCCCCGGCGGTCGAAATAGATGTTGCAGGAAGCCTTGCTGTCCTCGTACAGCGGGTTAAGGAAGTTGCGACCTATGCGCCAGTTGCCGGGCAGGTAGTGTTTGAACACCGCCAGCCCGTTACTTGTTCTTTCTAAGATTTCCTCTTTCCTTAGCATACAACTGGTGGTTGGTTATCAGGTTGTCGATGTTCTCCTTGTTGCTCCTTATCAGGCGTTCTTCCAGCATCCGGCGTATCTCGCTGACCTTGTAGAAGTAGCGTCCCCTGATGTTGGAATAGGCGATAGTCCCCGACACCCGCAGGCGTTGCAGGGTCTTTTCGCTTATTTTCAGGAACGTGCAGACCTCGTAGCTGTCCACCCACATGTCTTCCTCGCTTTGCCTTGCCGTTTCCGCATGGTTGAAGATGTAATCGGCAATAGCGGTAATCTTATTGTCCAGTTCTTTATAGGCTTTGGACTCGAATGTTATTATTTCCATAAATGATAACTAATTGATTTGCCGCAAAATTGCATCTTTCTTTAAGATAAAAAATACAAGATTATATCAACTTGGTTGAAATTTTTTCAATGCCTTTTGGAGTGAATTTTAGAAGGAAATTACATATTTTAGTCCTATTCATATTGCCAGTCTGTATAAAAAGGAAAACTACCAAGTTGGTAATAACATGGTAGTTTTCTAATTAGCTAAATATCTTATCTACAGATTATCATCATCCATACGCTTTTGCAGTTGCTCTACTATGAATGTGAAAAAAGCAGTTCTATCTTTCTTTCGATTTTTAAGGCTTAAATAGGTTCGGTAGTAATCTCCCAGTTCAATGCCAAATGCTGCTTCGATAAACGCCATAATTTCTTTTATCGTAGCATTTCCATAATTCAAGGATTTTGCAGCAAACAATCCATATCCCCATTCTATTGCTTCAGATTTCGAGCCAGTCCATTTTAAACTAAAATCTGAAAGCGAAGTTCGTATTTCCGCAATCTGCGTTTTTCTATCTAATAACTGTAACTGGCGATTTAAATATATGCGCAACATTTCATTAGATAATATTTTTGCCACTTTATAGTCAAACCCGGTTGAAAAAGCAGGGTCTTTATCCAAAAAATTGCAATCTAAACATAACCGAAAGTTACTTTTATATCGAACAAAGTAATAAGTATCTAAATGCGTTGCTCTTGAACGGTAATACTGGTAAAAATCAAGATTTTGGTCAAAAAAATATTTCAGACTATTTAATTGACTATGAAGATATTCTCTCTGTACATCATCACTGCCAATAGGACGTTTCATTTCAATTCTAACAACTTTATGAAAGAATATGTACCTACCAAGAATATCTGGCTTTATTTCTTTGAAAAAGTGAATTTCTTCTTGTTCACTCTGAAATTCGTATGCGATAGTCATTTCTCGCAATTTTTCAAACAATGGACGTATAACGTCTATCATATATAATGCATCTTCTGTATTGACATTCTCATCAATACCACGCAATTCCATTTCTTCATTAATGCGAAGTAATATTTCATTAATGTATTTTTGCACCGTTCAAACTTAAAAGATTTAAAAATTGGCATTTTTCGGTGTACGTGGAAATGGTATCACATCACGAATATTTGACATTCCTGTAACAAATAACACTAATCTTTCAAATCCTAACCCAAATCCTGCATGAGGAACAGTTCCGAACTTTCGTGTTTCAAGATACCACCATAATTGTTTCATATTCATACCCAATTCTTCCATTCGCTGGCGTAATTTCAGGTAATCTGATTCACGCTCGGAACCTCCTATTATCTCTCCTATCTGTGGAAATAAAATATCCATTGCTCGTACAGTTTTACCGTCTTCATTCAACTTCATATAAAAAGCTTTTATTTCTTTAGGATAGTTCGTAACAATGATAGGGCAACAAAAATATTCTTCAACTAAAAAACGTTCATGTTCAGAGTTTAAATCCATGCCTTGCACTATTGGAATTTCAAATTCTCTGTTTGATTGTTTCAATATTTCTATTGCTTGTGAATATGGCAATCGAACAAATTTGTTATTTACTACTGAATGTAACCTTTCGATTAAACCACTATTTACTGTATTATTCAAAAAAATCAAATCACTTTCACACGTTTCAATAGCATAGCGAATTACATATTTCAAGAAGTCCTCCGCTAAATCCATGTTATCGTTGATGTCAATAAACGCCATTTCGGGTTCCACCATCCAAAATTCAGCTAAATGTCGATAAGTATTCGAGTTTTCAGCCCTAAAAGTTGGTCCGAATGTGTAAATAGCCCCTAATCCCAAAGCCCCCAGTTCACCCTCCAATTGCCCTGATACAGTTAGATTCGCCGGGACACCAAAAAAATCTTGATTATCACCCGTTGTTACTTCAAATAATTTTCCTGCTCCTTCTGCATCAGATGTAGTTATTATGGGAGTATTAAAATAGAAAAAACCTTTTTCATGAAAGTATTTATGTATAGCAAAAGCTAAATTATGACGAACTCTAAATATCGCTCCAAAAATATTTGTTCGCATCCGCAAATGAGCAATATTCCGCAAAAAATCTAACGAGTGTTCTTTCTTTTGTAAAGGATATTCCTGTGGGTCGGCAGTGCCATATAAAACTATATTTTGGGCTATTATTTCTCCATGCTGCTGATTTCCAGTAGATAGTACAAACATACCATCTACCCGAATGGCACTTCCGGTAGTTACCAATTTAAGAAAATCTTTTTTTATCTTTTCATGTTCAGCCACAATTTGCAGATTATGAACAGTTGAACCATCATTTATTGCAATGAAACTAATGTTTTTACTTTGTCTATGCGTTCGTACCCAGCCGTTTACGCTTACATTAATATTATAGGTAGTTGTTTTCAACAAATCAATTATTCTTATTTTCATAAAGTCATAATATTATAGTTTACAATGCCATTTCATTAATAAATATGGTAAGGGAGTTATTCGAGAGGAACTGGTTATTTATGAATAAGTCATAATTCAATTCAATATGAATACTGTTATCACCAATTGTAGGATGGTAAGACAATGTTTTGATTTTTACATTGAGTTCTCCATCTGTATTAATATAATCAGATTCCGTACATTCTCCCTCTATGAAAGACATTTCAGAGAACAAACTCCCACTTCGGTATAAACAAACAGATTTATTACTGATTACCAATTTGTTTTCAATGATATGTCCACCTTTACATAGTTCTCGATATTCAACAATATGCAGACCATTAACAATAGAATATTTTCCAATAGCATTAGTCACTATCTCGTCAATATAATCAGCATATTGCTGAACACCTTTTACTATAACTCTAATATCCGCTTTCATTAGATAGATTTTATAAATGTGGCAGATTTTCACGATAGCTTCTCAAATAAGCTTCGTCTTGCTCTGCTATTTGTTGTTTTAGAAAAGCAATCATTTTTTGTTTATCTGTTTTCAAATTGCCTCTAACCTGAATTAAGTTGGACGCCCCATCCGTTACAAATCGAGCATCAATTTTAAGATTTTCAATCAAAGTCTTCATTTCCTCCAACTTCTCAATTTCAGTTTCTTCTTTCCAGTTACCAGCCTGTATTTCCTTATACAGTTCCGAAGTCGGATAAATTGTAAGCATTGAAGATTCAATTATTTGCGGATGAAGTTGATTGAAAATTTCGGCTGTTACCTTTGCACCCATCTTGCCTTTTCCACTACCATAAATTCCTGTCAAATAAAAGAAGTTATAGGTAATATTTGCTTCTTCTAACTTCTTACATTGCTCAATGATGTCCTTTGACAGAAATCCCTTTCTCATGAAAATCAAAGATTCATCATATCCGGTTTCAACTCCAATTGTAATTCCATCATATCCGAGTTTTCGCAATTCTTTTAATTCTGTAACAGATTTAGGGGTAATGTCCGTAATTCGTGCAAAACACCCTATACTCTGACAAGCAGGGAAGTATTGATGTACCATTTTCGCAAGTGTTTTAAGCTTATTCACACTAAGCACAAATGGATTTGCACCTGTAAAAAATACTCTTCGTGCATGTCTATAATAATAACTTGCTTCCTTTAAATCCGATTTTACCTCTTCAATTGGTGATAACCTAAATTTGAAAGGCAAATCTTCGTATAAAGTACAAAATTTACAGGAATGGTGAGTACATCCAGCTGTTACTTGAATGAGCATTGAGTATGCTTCGTAAGGCGGTCGCCAAATAGTTCCAGTGTAGTGCATAATTCTTTTTTATTAGTTAATAATGTATTGTTAAGACACCAAACAAATATACCAATGCGGTAAACATGATATATTAAGTATCTTTTTCGGTTGCAAAGATATAAATATACTTAGTATAAAAAAAGAAGTTACAAGACAGTAAGATGGTTACAAAAAGGTAACTCTTTTTGTATATTAGGAAGTTATAACAGAAAAAAAACGAAAAGTTTTTTGAAAATGCGCCCGGCGGAATACCGGGCGCAACTACTCATCGCTTAATTATTATATGTTGCAAACATCAATTATTTTGATGACAAGCAAACTTTTAATATAATCATGATTTGGTCAATTCTTGCAAAATTGCTTTTCCTACTCCCAAAGCAGATTGAGGATTTTGTCCTGTTATAATACGATGGTCTATTGTGATATGTGACTCCCACAATCCCGATTTCTCAAAAAGGCATCCACGTTTCTTCAATTCTGTTTCAAGCATAAATGGTACTATTGAATCTGTATTAAGGAATTTTTCTTCTTCATTCGTGAAACTATTTATTTTTCTACCCTTGATTAATAGTTCTCCATTTGATAATTTTACATTCAATAAAGCTGCTGGCGCATGACAGACAGCACTTACAACACCCCCATTTTCATAAATTGTTTGAGCTATTCTTCCTAAATCTTGATTATTAGGATAATCCCACATAACTCCGTGTCCCCCAGCATAAAAAACTGCAATGTATTCTACAGGATTGACTTCTTTGGGATTTAATGTATGCTCTATTTTAAATCGATAAACCGAGTTTTCCCAAAACGCTTTATTTATTTCATCTGTCAAATCGACTGCTTCTGCTGGAGCTTTACCACCTTTGGGACTTACAAAATCTATCTCATACCCAGCACTTATCAAAACAGACCAAGGGTGGCTTACTTCTGATAAATAATAACCTGTTGGATTATTGGTATTTCCTAATCTATCATGACTGGTAACAACAAATAATATCTTCTTTTTCATTTCCTAATTTATATATATGAAACAATTTCATTAATTTCTTTTCTCGTAGATAGTTGATGTTCTTTGCTAATTGGATAGCCAATGGGAATTATTGCTATAGGTTGAATATATGCTTCTAAATCAAGATTTTCCTTACACATCGCAACATCAAAATTGCATACCCAACAAGTTCCTAACCCTTGTTCTGCTGCTGCTAAACAAATATGCTCAGTAGTTATAGCCCCGTCAATATCAGCATGGTTTTTATTATCAAACTGTCGTTTCCATGCAATATCAGTATTTACGCAGACAACAATATATACAGGAGCTTCCGTAAACCATTTTGCCGGATAGCACTTAGCTAATTTCTGTTTTTGGGAATCGCTCTGTACTACAATAAATGTCCACGGTTGTTTATTGACTGCCGAAGGTGCCAAACGAGCACAATCCAAAATGTAGTCCAGTTTTTCTTTTTCTACCACTTGCTGTGCATAATGCCTAACAGAATGGCGTTTTTTTACTAATTCTAAGAAATTCATAACTTATATAAATTAAATAATTATTTCGGAGCAAAATTATACCATATTCCTCACCTACTTTTAGTATATATTTTCCTAAATACAGTATATTTGCAACATGAAAAAAGAAAATCTACATCAGCCGTTTGAAATCAGCGTAAAAGAGCTCGAAGAATCTCCTCTTAAAGAGCATGAACATACATTTTTTGAATTTGTTTACATTCTTTCAGGAGTAGGTTTACAATGTATCAATAACAGTAAATTTAATTATCATGAAGGACATATGTTTCTAATAACCCCTCAAGATTGCCATTCTTTTGATATTCATACCACTACAAAATTCCTTTTCATCCGTTTCAATGACATATATATTCATTCTGACTTCTTTGGAGCTACAAACATCAAGAATTTAGAATTTATTCTTCAACACGCCAATCATCAACCAGGCTGTATTTTAAAAAATATTGCAGACAAATCCCTTGTAAAAGCTATAATAGAAGCTCTTATAAGAGAACATGTAAACCGGGATTTGTACAATAAAGAACTTATACACCAATTAATCAATACATTAATTGTTATCGTTACCCGTAATATAGCCAAATATCTACCTGAAAAAATAGATGAACGTTCAGAAGAAAAGACATTGGATATATTACAATATATCCAAAACAATATATATAATCCTAATATGATAAAAGCTGATGTCATTAGTCAGCATTTCGGTATCTCGCAAAATTATTTAGGACGCTATTTCAAAAAACATACCAATGAAACTATGCAGCAATACATAATCAATTATAAATTAAAACTAATAGAAAACAGATTGCTGCATAGCGAAATGAGAATTAATGAGATTGCTACAGAATTGGGCTTTACAGATGAAAGCCACTTGAACAAGTTATTTAAAAAATATAAAGGTATTATCCCCTCTGAATTTAGGAAAATGAATTTATAATAGCTCTTTTATTTTCACATAAATACTTGTTATTTTGCATTATAAGATAGTATTTCATGCCAATTATTTTATTTCCATTTCTTTTCGGGGAATGAAAAACCGACATTGAACTGTTCGTCCAGCACCAGCGAAGCATCGAAAGCCTTGCCGTTCTTGCCCTTGAAGCCCTTGATTAGCCCAGTCTTGCGTTTCGTCACCAGCTCGATAATCTGCTTGTCGGAAAGCTGCTTGTCGCACTTGTTGCGGAATATGGTAAGCGTGCAGTCCACGTTGGAACACTTCGCCACTTTCGGGTAGAACAGGATGCGCCCGTTATTGCATTTGGGACAGGAACAAGTTTCGCCATTGGCGACAGACAACTGCACCGATAGCAGTTCCGCCGTGATTTGCGTTGCGTACACCTCGATACCCTTTCGGAACGTGTCAGCATCCATACTGCCCGCTTCTATCTTGGCAAGGGCGGTTTCCCACATACCCGTCATTTCGACATCGGCAATCTTCTTGTCCTTGATAATCCCATAAACGGCAAGCCCCTTGTCGGTAGGCACAAGGTTCTTCTTCTCACGCACGATGTACTGGCGGGTGAACAGCGTTTCGATAATCGCCGCACGGGTGGCGGGCGTGCCTATCCCGGCATCTTTCAGACTGGCTTTCAGTTCGGCATCTTCCAGTTCCTTTCCGGCGTTCTCCATTGCGGCAAGCAGGCTGCTTTCCGTGTGCAGCGGTTTCGGCTTGGTCTGCTTCTCCAACAGTTCCACGTTGGAAATCGGCAGGCTTTCGCCCTCTTGGAGCGGCGGCAGACTGGCGTCTTCTTCATCCCCGCCCGTTTCCTGCTCGCCGAACACGGTACGCCAGCCTGCTACTTTCATCACAGACCCTTTTACCGTGAAGTCAGTATCTCCAGCTGACAATATGGCGATGGTAACGTCTTTCACGCACTTGCCCGAAAAGGCTTCCAGCATACGCCCGGCTACCAGCTCGTAAACCGCCCGCTCGTCTTTGGAAAGTTCGCCGGGCAGGTTCTCGGTAATGATTAAGGCGTGGTGGTCGGTCACTTTGCTATCGTTTACGCTGCGGCGGTTCAGTGCTGCACCGTCCAGCCCGGCGGCATACCCGGCAAAGCGGGGGTATTGCCCTAACAGGGCGACACGCTCCGGCATTTCATCGAAAACGTCTTCCGGAATATAGCGGCTGCCGGTTCTCGGGTAGGACATCACTTTCTTTTCATACAGGCTTTGCGCTATGGAGAGCGTCTTGTCAGCCGAGAAGTTCAGCTTCGTGTTCGCTTCCTTTTGCAGCGTGGTAAGGTCGTACAAAAGGGGCGGTTCTTGGCTGGCTTCTTTCCTCTCTACGGATTTCACGGCAAGCTGCCCGGCATCCTTTACCCGTTGCAGGACGGCTATGGCTTCGGGCTGTTGCTCCCACTTGGCGGTCGATTGGGCGGTGAAAACTATCCCCCCGCTGGCGGTATGGGCTTTGAGTTGCCAAAACTTGGCGGGTACGAAATTCTTGTTCTCCAAATAGCGGCTGCATATCATCATTAAGGTGGGTGTCTGCACCCTGCCCAGCGAGAACACCCCCTGCCCGGCGGCTACGCTCAACGCTTGGGTGGCGTTTATCCCTATCAGCCAGTCCGCTTCGCTGCGGGACTTGGCGGAAAGATAGAGATTATCGTAACATTCTCCCGGCTGCAAGTTATCCAGCCCCTCCCGGATTGCTTTGTCGGTAAGGCTGCTTATCCACAGGCGCACAAATGGTTTCCAGCAGTTCAGGTAATGGAAGATATAGCGGAAGATTAACTCACCCTCACGCCCGGCATCGGTAGCGACAATAATCCGGTCGCACTTATCGAACACTTCCTTTATCACTTTCAACTGTTTCAGAACGCCGGGGTCTGACTTGTAGCCTTTCTCCGCTTTCACCTGACGGGGGATTAATTGGAAATCGGGCGGCAGTATGGGCAGGCTCTCCCTGCGGAAGTTCGCCACGCCATAGGCTTCCGGCATGGCAAGCTGGATTAAGTGGCCGAACGCCCATGTCACCATATACCCGTTGCCGGAAAGATAACCGTCATTACGCTGGGTCGCACCGATGATGCGTGCGATGTCTTTTGCCACGCTGGGCTTCTCTGCTATCAATGCAATCATAATTCTTTACTTTTTAATGGTGGATATTACATTTTCATTCCTCTGGACTTCTTGGGCTTGTCCGCTTTCAGGCTCTTGTCCTGCGCTTTCTCCTGCTTCTCTTTCTGCTTGGCGGCGGGCTTGTCCTGACCCTGTTTCAACGGTTCTTTGCCCTGTTTGGTGGCTTCATTGGTTTTGCCCTCGGAATTGACTGCTACCTGCGTCCGGCTCTCGGCGGCGGGGGTAACGTCTTTCGGCTGTACCTTGTCGGGGGATTTGCCCAGTGCGCCGGGCTGCACATGACCGTTGAACTCAATGCCCTTGCCGTCCTTTAACCCGGCTACTTGCTGCTCTGCGGGCTGTTGTCCCTGCTGCAAGAACTGGACGGCAGACCTCGGCAGGAACTCCAAGCCACGCTCCACTGCGCTGACCTGCAAATAGGCACTGCGCCGTGTGCCGTCCCTGAATTGCAGGTTTTCCATTTTCACCGCTTGCCCGGCTTCAAAGGCGGCTTTCTGCTCCGGGCTGACTTTCACGCCGCAAATGGTGTCGGGGCATTTCCACTTGTCAGCCCGCATATACTCCAGTTCGTGCGTGTACCTGTCCCGGCTGACGAACACGGGGATTTGCTCGCCGCTTTTCGGGTCTTTGATTTCAGCGATGCCGCCCAAGTTGCCAGTGCCTTTGTTCATGGAACGGGCGTTGCAACAGTTTTTCGTCCTGCTGCACGCCGTGCAGCTTGGGTACTACCGTGCCGTCCTTAGCCTGATAGAAAGACAGCTTGACATCGGTAGGTTTGAGGTAGAAGCCGCCCACCGTTCCCGAAACGGTGTAGGTATTGCGGGACTTGTAGCCACGCATCACCCGGTCGAAGTCCCTCGTGTTTTTCAGGGTGTCGGCGGTGATGCCGACTTTTTTCAGGTTCTCCCAGTCGATTTTTGACGGGTCGAAGCGGTAGCCCTGCTTGAACTCGTGGAAGTCGGGCTTCGGAACTCGAAGCATTTCAGCCCGCTTGCCGCCCTCCGGTGTCGGGTTGCGGTGGTTGTCCTCGATTGCCTTTGCGTCCTGCTCCGCATGGGAAGCCTTGACGCTGAACAGTTCCAGCCCGGAAGTGTCCTGGAACTTGCGGAAGAAATTGGAAATGAAGTTGCTGAACACATCGCTGTTCTTGTCTACCTGCATGAACTCGCCGCCGTGTGTCGGCGGCACGGTCTGCAAATTGCCCTCCTTGTCGATACCCTTAACGGCACTCACCTTGCCCTGCTGTCTATCCAAGACCAGCAGCACGTCTTTTTCCTGCCCCTCTGCGGGCGGGGTCATTCTGTTTGCCATAAATCATTGAAATTTTAGCGGTTACGGGAATAGTCCCGCCCAAAGGTAGCGACTAAATATGCTATATTTGGACGGGCGGCAAGGGCTGTCCGAATTTGTCCTGCGCTGTCCCGATTTGTCCGTGGCAGATGAAAATATCCAACCAACAGTTGGAGAAATAAAAACATCTTCGGCAAAATATTTGTTATGTTTTTGTATGTAATTACATAATATACTATCTTTGCAGATAGAAACAAAGTACATAAATATGGCTTCATTCAGGAAAGAGATACTTGGGCAGATTGAACGGATAGATACCGGGCGTATATTCACGTTCCGGGATTTGTCGTTTGAAATGGAAAAGACCGCCAATGTTGCGGTGCTGCTCTCCGAACAGAGCCGCAAAGGGGTACTGGTACGGGTTGAAAAAGGGGCGTACTACCGCCCCAAGAAATCGGTCTTAGGATTGGGGAAGCTGCCCGTCTATCAGGATGAACAGTTTCGTTATCTTACCGAAAAACTGAACGGCTATATCACGGGGGCTTACGTTTATAATAAAATGGGGCTGACCGAACAGGTCGCCACAACCATAACGATAGCCACTCCAAACCCGGTTCGCCGTTTCCGTTTCAAGAACTTGAATATAGAGTGCGTGAAAGCCTACTGCATGGACTATCCGGATGAAAGCCTTGTCCCGTACTTGCGGCTGCTCGATGCGATAAAGGACATGAAGCGCATACCCGGAACAACCGGACAGGACATCTACAACCGGATCAAAAGCCAATATTTCAACGGGTACAGCCTGCCGGAACTGGAAAAAATCGTATCTTTGGCGAAAAGTTACCCGCCACGTGTCAGAAAGGTGGTGGCGGACATCCTGGGCGACATCAGACAAACCGTGTTGCAAACGGAAATGGCAAAGACACTTCTTCCCACGACACGGTTCAACTTGGATTATAAAACAGCATAGGACAGAAATATGAATTTACATTCGGACAAGGAAGCGTTCAAGGAAATCATCGCACTGGCGGCTGAACATTTCAACTACGAGCAGTCGCACGTGGAAAAGGATTACTGGGTATCGAAGATACTGCGGGATATTTCCATGTCCGAATATGCGGATAAGACCTACTTCAAAGGCGGAACTTCACTTTCCAAAGCCTACGGGCTGATAGAACGTTTCTCGGAAGATTTGGACTTGTTCGTGTTCACGGGTGATAAAGGTGCGTCCAAGCAGGCGGAAAAGACATTGAACAAGAAACTTTCCAAATACATAGCCGAACTCAATAGTGACATATACAAGGAAGATTTGTCGGAAACGGGCGGTAATTACCGTAAACTGTATTTCTCGTATGACAATGTATTTCAAGGCGTGGGACTGAAAGAACATTTGGAAGTAGAGATAAAATCCTGTGACCTGCCGGACAAAAAACTGATGTTCTACCCGGCGGACAAGCGGGTTATCAAACCGATTGTGACCGCCTTTCTTGAAAGCATCGGGCAAGAGGAACTGATAAGCACCTACGGGCTGGGAAGTTTTGAAACGCAATGTATCAACCCCCGAAAGACTATCTGCGACAAGGTTTCAAGGCTGGTAAAGCTGTCTTACAATGAGGATGCAGCCGCACTGTTGGCAAAGCATATCCGTGACGTTTACGACTTGTCGGCACTCTACCACAATCAGGAATATAACGATTACCTACATTCGGAAGATTTCTTGGATGCCATGTACCGGGTGACGATAGAGGACGGACTAAATAAAAACTCCCGTTCGCACTTGTCGCTGGCTGATGCACCGATATTCAAGGATGCCGAAGCGGTCATGGCGTTGCCCGAAGTGGCTACGGCGTACACTACCGATTTGAAGAAACTGACTTTCGACAAAAGCAAGATGCCGCCGATAGGCAAGGCTGTGGAAGCATTGAAGAACCTGCACGAAATATTAGTGCGTTTTGAAGCCTACCGCACCAAAAAGCAGAATGAAGAACAACCGTAAAGCTACATCGGCTGTTCTTCACTCCATACATTATTATATACAGCTATTCTTCCTCCTTAATCAAGTGGCATAGCTCCGGGTCGTTCTTAATCCGGGTTATTTCGTCCTCGACAATCTGCCGGACTTCCTGACGGATGCGGTCATAGTTGGCTTGTATCTCCTCCTGCATCCGGTCGTTGCCGTCCTTGTCTGTGAAGTCGATTATCTGCGGCAACTTCACGTAACGGGCGGTTTCCCGTTTCACCTTTTCATTGTCCACCACGATTTCACAGTGGAAAATCTTCTGCTCTATCCGTTCATCGAAGTTGTCTGCTACCGCCCCCACGAACATACCTTGCGTGAGGTTGGATATTTTGCTGGCGGGTATCAGGCTGTCCATTTGGGTGCTTATCGAGGTGGACTTCTCCCGCTGGTTGATTGTCATGCTCTGCCGTTTCTGCAACACCTTACCGAAACGTTCCGATAGAATTTTTGCCGTTTCACCGACCACCTGACCGCTGAACACGTTACCCACGGTATTTTGTATCACACGGCTTTCTTTGTCCCCGTAATCACGGGTAAGCTGGCTGTAATCCTGAAAACCTAACAGAACCGCTACCTTGTTGCTTCGGGCAGTGGCAATCAAATTGTCAAGCCCCCGAAAATAAATCGTTGGCAGCTCGTCTATTATCACCGAACTTTTAAGCTGACCTTTCTTGTTTATCAGCTTCACGATACGGGAATTATATAATCCCAGTGCCGCCGAATAGATGTTTTGGCGGTCGGGATTGTTACCGACAACCAAGATTTTAGGCTCTTTCGGATTGTTGATGTCCAGCGAAAAATCATCGCCTGTCATTACCCAATAAAGAGCGGGTGAAATCATCCTTGAAAGCGGGATTTTCGCACTGGCAATCTGCCCTTGTAACTGTTCAACTGCCGAACTTTCCCATGCATCCACGAATGGAGAAAGATAGTTTTCCAGTTCGGGATAACTGCGCAAAATGGTGAACACATCGGCGTATTTCTTGTTCAACAGTTCAATGGCATGGGGGAACGTGCAATACTTACCGCCTTGATAGATACGGAGATACCAAATTATAGCTGCCAAAAGAATAATCGGGCTTTCCACGAAGAAGTCGCCCTGCTTGCTTATCCAGCTTCGATTGAGGTTAAGCATTATCGTGTAGCTCGCTTCATAGGCATCCGCAATGTCCGACATGAAGCTGGCGTTTATCGGGTTGCATCGGTGGCTCTTGCGTGGGTCGTCAAAATTGATAACGTAAAACTTAGGCTTTACCTTGTAACCGTCCAAGTGGTTAAGCAGATGATTGTAAGCGATTTCCGAAAGGTCGGGAAACTTATAATCATAGCAGTAAAGCGCAAAACCTTTCTCGATTTGCTGTTTGATGTAACTGTTTACCACCGCATACGACTTCCCGCTACCCGGTGTTCCCAGTACAAGGCTGGCACGGAACGGGTTCACGACATTTATCCAGCCATTATTCCATTTCTTCTTATAGTAGAACCGGGTAGGCAGATTTACAGAATACTCGTTCTCGATAAGCCTTGTTTCCTGCTGGAAACTTTCGTTTTCCGTATTAAAGACATCATCCATGAGGTTGTTTTTCAACAACCGGGACATCCATGTACCCGCCATGAGCATACAGATATAGCCCACCGACAACGTGGCGATATAAAACACGGCATCCGCCGTATGTGGCAGCGGAAGTTCAAGCAGCCACCAGTTCAGGAAAAACAACACGACACCCGCCACAAGGCTGCAATGTATCTTCGTCCACGTTATCTTTTCCTCTTTCACGCCCTTAGTGCCGATGCACGACAGGGCGAGGAACACCACCGCAAAAAGTTTTGTCCATAAGATAGACGAGAACAGCCCGGTGGTGCGCTGGAAGTTCCACAGTATCTTGTCTATCACCTCAAACGTCACTCCCCATTCTTTCAGGGTGGAGTAACAGAACCAGTACACGTTTATTCCCACGAATAGAATACTGACAGCCCGCATAAAGTCCATGACCCGTGCAAGCCCTCTCAAATCATCTTCCTGTTGCATGATTGTAATGTTTTTTAAGTTAGTCGATGCGCCTTGTGCGCTTCTTTTTCTTCTTCTTTCTCTTTTGGCGGGCGGTGTCTTGCGGCTCGTCACCGCCTGATGCACCGCCGCCCAGCAATCCACCGAAAGCAACCAGCACGGAAGCCACGCCCGAAACGATGTCGGATTTCGGCGTGAACTCCGGCTGTTCCTGATGCGTGGATTGGTCTTGCTGCGGTGCTGACACTTCGGGCTGGTGCATCTTTCCGGTTTCGCCCGAAAAGCGTTCGTTGAACACGTTCGCCGAATACTCCTTGCCCAAGCGTGAACCGTTCAGCACCACCCGGCTGTCGTGGTCGATGAACGTAACGCCATAGATGCGCCCGCTGTCGTTCTGACGGAATACCACGTCAATGCCCTGCTTCTTTAGCTGTTGTTCCAGTTCCTTGCGGCTGCGGGCGGTCTGCATGGCAGTGGCGACAATCTTCCGGGTGCGTTCTTTCAGCTTGCCGTCCTTGATTGCTTCGCCCGATTTCTCCATTCTGCGCTGCACCGCTTCATAACCCACCGACTTGCCGATGCGGGAAGCCTTTACCGGGTTACCCGCCTTTTCGCCCTTGTCGTTCATGGCGGAATAGACAATGCCCTGACAGAGCTTGCCGTTTATCTCGCCCTTGACTTCCTCGGCGCACACGTTGTAAGCGGCAAGCAAAGCCTTGTACTCCCCGAACGACTGGAAGCGGTAGCCGTGGCAAGCCGCTTTCACGGTATTGCCGATTTGGTGCTTCACGTCCCCGGCGGCATAGTCCACCTTTTTAAGTTCCGGGCGTTCGGCACGCTCCTTTCGCTCTGCCGGGTGCAGGTTGTATTTCTTTTCCAGTTCACGGGTGATTTGCTTGCTGCGCCGATGCTCGAACCTGTCATTCAGCGGCTTGCCGTTTTCGTCCACACGCAACCCCACGATATGGATATGGTGGCGGTCGATGTCGGTATGCTTGTACACCAAATAAGGCTGGTCGCCATAGCCCAACTTCCGCATATACTCTTTGGCAATGTCGGAAAGCTGCTGGTCGGTCAGCACGTCTTCCGGGTGCGGGTTTATGGAAATATGAAGTATCGGCTTCTTGGTGGATAGCTGGACAGGCATCTGCATTTCAAAGCTGCGCATACACCCGCCGATAGAGAAATTCCCGTCCTCGCTTAACAGCATCCGGTTGGAAAAAAGCACCTTTGCGTCTTCGCTGTCCACCTTGTTTTGGTTGTAAGCCAGTGCGCCGAACATATTGCCGCCCGTGCTTATTTTGGCAACCATAGTTCCTTGCACTCGTTTGTCAGGTCGATAACCTGACGGTTCAACAGAGATAATTCAGTGGTCGCTTTCTCCAGTTTATAGAGAAAAGCCAGTGCCTTTTTCTCGGAAAAGTTGCTGTGCAACGCCTTAACAACTTGGTTGTAATTGACCGCCACGGCTCTGAATTGTGCATAAAATTCGGTCAGCCGGGCGCAATACTCGACCGCCGACTTGTCCACTTTCACCACCCGGAACGGCTCGCCGAACAGTCGGGCGGCGATGAAACGGGACTTGCTCGTGACGCCCGACTGCTCCCAGTGCGAGAGAAAGCGGGCGTTCTCCCGGTCATTCAGGTAAAGGACATGGCGATGCTTCGCCGGGTCTGCGAGGGCGGGGCGACCGCCCTTGTTGGTTCTTCTTGTTTCCATACTTCTTTGGATTAAAAAATTACGACTTCGGAGTGATTTTTACCCCCGCAAGGGGCAAGGCGTTTTCAGGCACGGAAAACGGTTTTGTATGCTACAAAAAACAAGACAACAAAACAGAAGAAGAAAGCATAACGGTGTAACTGATTCATTTACAGAAACGAAAGTCCTTTGTAGCCCTTTCCTGTCCTATACTGGATTGGCAGAATAAAGCGGATAAAGGCAAACGTTCCGTTTCTTATCCGTTACCCGTTTTAGGGAGCGAAAAGCGGTGCAGAACGTTGTCCGAAAATGACCGGGAAAGTCCTTATTTGTCTGTGTTTCATATTGTTCTAAAACTCACGAAAGCAGTAATTTTACAAACTTAAAAATGAGTGATTATGAACAACGAACTGAAAGTGTCCTTTTACATCAAAAGGGAAAAGAGCGCAACCAACGCCTGCGGCATTTATCCGGTGATTGGCAAAATCATTGTCGGCAGTACGTTAGCCCAGTTCAGCAGCAAGCTGAAAGTCGATGAACGCCTGTGGGATGTCAAGTCAGGACGTGCGACCGGAAAGAGCAGGCAAGCCGTTGAGCTGAACCGGGCGATAAACAGGATAAACCTTGCCATTCATGCCAGCTACAAGGACATCTTGAAGCGGACGGGCAAAGTCACAGCCGTGGAGGTAAAGAACGCCTTTCAGGGTGTCGCAACCGCACAGACGACTGTCATTGCCCTGTTTGAGGAAATGATGCGGGATTTCAAGGCGAGGACGGGCATAGACCGGGCGGAATCAACTTACAAGCAGTACGAGGTACTGCACGACCAACTGAAAGACTTCCTGAAAATACAGTACCACGCAAGCGACATACCGTTTACAGAACTGGACTTGCCTTTCATCGAATCTTTGGACTTCTATTTCAGGGTAAGGCGCAAAATGAAAGCAAGAACCGTCAAATCAAGGCTCGTGCTGTTTAACAAAGTCGTCCTGCTGGCATTGCACCGCAACATCATCAGCCGACACCCGTTTGCAGGCTTTGAGACGGAGAAGATAACGGCACAAGACAAGTCGCTGACCCCCGAAGAACTGGAAAGGCTGCTTTCCACTCCCCTAAAATCGGCTACCCAGCGTTTCATCCGGGACATGTTCGTGTTCTCCGTTTTCACCGGAATATCCTACGCAGACCTTAAAAAACTGGCATGGAAAGACATTATCCGGGAGAATGACGGCAGCCTGTGGATTTCGGCAGACCGCCAAAAGACGAAAACCGCTTTCAACGTCAAGCTGCTGGATATTCCGGTTCAGATAATGGATTACTACGAGGGGCTGGCGGAGGGTGACAGCGTGTTCCCTGCAATGAGTTTGGGACAGGTAAACGTAGGGTTGAAGCGTATCGCCCGGCATTGCAAAATCAACCGGGCACTGACCTACCACATGGGACGTTATACCTTTGCGTCCCAAATCTGCCTGTCGCAAGGCGTACCGATAGAGAGCGTGAGCCGGATGCTTGGGCATACCAACATCCAAACCACCCAGCGTTACGCACGCCTGAACAACGGGAAGATAATAAGCGACATGAAAATGTTTGCCGAAAGAGTAGCCAACGAATTTAACTTTATCCCATGAAAAAAGAAAAGAGCATACAGAACAGCCGGAGCACCTTTGCAGTGCTGTTCTACCTAAATACCAGTAAAGTGAAGAAATCGGGCAAGTGTCCGGTAATGGGACGCATCACGGTGGACGGCAAGAGCACGGCTTTCAGTACCGGGCTGGAACTCCGCCCGGAAGAATGGAACGCCAAAGAGGGTGCAGCCACGGGAAACATGGCGGAAGCCAAAGAGGTGAACAGGCGTATAGCCCGATACCGCAGCGACCTGATGAAGCATTATGACATGCTGCTTGAAAACAAAAGTTACGTCACGGCTGAAACCCTGAAAAACGCCCTGCAAGGCTTCACGCTCAAACAAAACACGCTGATGCAGGAAATGGCGGCACTCGTGGAGGAAAAACGCCTGTCGCTGGGCATTGCCATTACCGCATCCACTTACCGGAAATACATAACGATACACAAGCACCTGAAAGGTTTCCTGTATCATAAATACGAAGTATCGGACATCCTTTTCGGTCAGGTGGATTTCGCTTTCCTCGAAGCGTTCAACTATTACCTGAAAGTATGCTTGCAGTTGTCAGCCTGCACGGTGAACAACTACATGAAAATATTCCACAGCCTGATAATGCGAGCCATGAACAAGGGGCTTGTCTTTCAAGACCCGTTTTTCGAGTATGAATACGAGCAGGTGACGGTACGCCGCAAATGGCTGTCTGTGGACGAGATAAAGGCACTGATGAAAGCGGAGTTGAAGCACCCGACCGAGATATTCGTCCGGGACATGTTCATTTTCTCAACTTTCACATTTGTTGCACTAACTAATGTATGCTTGATTATCAATAAATTGCAAACTAATAATAGAGGTATAGGTAATGGGTTAGAAACCACCTGCCTTCATCATTTTGCATGATTCCCAATCATTTCAAATAGCTCAATGCGAAGATAATATTATTTTGAGAATTAACCAAATTCTGATAATCAAAATCATACAAATTCAGCGAATTACCGGCTATGGTTGCTGAAATTTATACTTCAATCCATATTCTTCCAGTTTGTTGTACAGTGTCGTACGTCCTATTCCGAGCAGTTCGGCGGCAACCTTGCGGTTCCCGTTCGCCTGCTTCAACGCGCGTAAGACACGCTCCTTGTCTTCCGCATCGCTGCGCAGGGCGAAGCTGACGGGTGAGGTCGCCCTCGTCACGGCAAGTTCCAGATGCTCTTTCGTGACAAGACCCGTCTGTGCCTGCAACACCGCGCCCATGATTTTCTGACGAAGCTCGCGGACATTGCCCGGCCACGCATGGGTCAGCAATGTCTTGCGGGCTTCCCCGTCAAAGCCGATGACATCGCATTCCAGTTCCCGGTTCGCAATTTCACGGAAGAACTCAGCCAGCGGCATGACGTCCTCCTGACAATCGCGCAACGGCGGGACGGTTATCTCGAAGTCATGCAGACGGTACAACAAGTCCTGCCGGAAACGCTTTTCATGGACCGCCTTCTCCAGATCCTCGTTGGTGGCGGCGATGATGCGGACATTGAAACTCCGGTCAGACTTGTCGCCAACGGGACGGAACCGCCGTTCCTGTATGGCTCGCAGAAGCATCTGCTGGGTTTCCGGTGCGAGGTTGCCCACCTCGTCTAAGAACAGCGTACCGCCTTCCGCCTCGTGGAAATAACCTTTCTTGGTGCTGTCCGCACCCGTGAACGCCCCTCTGACGTGTCCGAAGAAAGCCGACGGCGCAAGTTCTTTGGTAAGCGAACCGCAGTCCACAGCCACAAACGGCTTTCCTGCCCGCTTGCCCTTATCGTGCAGCAGGTGGGCGATATGCTCCTTGCCCGTGCCGTTCTCCCCGAATATCA
>NZ_SRYM01000059.1 GCF_004793765.1 Parabacteroides distasonis
AACTAAATTTCAACAATTTCAAAGTACTCTTTCCGATTTTAATGGGACATCAATGAGAATATGTACCAGTTGATTCGAATCTCATAAATCCATTATACTCTTTATAGATAGTAAAATCAACTACTGGAAAAATCTTATGCAAAGTTTTTAATTCAGGAGAAATCCCCATTACCTTGCTAGGCATACTTAAACATAGCATTAGAATGAAGAAAGCTACATTACACAATCGACTCATAGAAATTAATCTCTGTCTCCCTGTTCCCCTCCGTTCGACATCGCTTTTATAAGGTTACAATAAAAAGAAGAGGCGTGGAAACTGTTTAATGCCTTATCTGTCATAGAGGTATCGCCAAACACCCACGGAACAAATAATAAACAACAGTCCCACGCCCTTATGTATAACATCTCTCCTATACAGGAAGAATATGTATATACCAAAGACGTGAGCGTTTTCTGTTGCTATTACACTTGTTCCGTTTTGAAAATTGGCGATTTTCTAATACAAGAATAATATCTTAAAAACGCTCTTCGTTAAATATGTCCTTCCGTTCGAAGCCTCTCCTGGCCGCTAAGTCTCGCTTAGCCACTACTTGGAATTACCGCAAAGATAACTCTTAATTATTTGTGAGCAAAGTTTATGACATGTAAAAATAGCATAAACGAAAGCCTCCGCCCAACAGCTTCCCCCTGCTGCCGGACTGGGGCTTTTTACTTACCTTCCCAAACGATTAGATCTCATCCGGGCTTTCGGAATCACCTCCCCCTTCGGAGGTTGTTTTGGAATCGTTCGTACTGTCCGTTACATCGAATTCGAATTCCATCGATTTCATCATCGTACGCAACTCCGCACTGGGAAGAAAACGTAGTTTCACGTGGTGGATAGAATCCACATTCGCCTCTTTCTCATCTAAACTGCTCTTCGCGTTAAAGGAAGGGACGAAGGTACCGAAACCCGTCACTTGCACGGAGTGGCCTTGCCGGATGAATGTCGTCATGGACTTCACCAATCCATAGACTACGGATTGAACCATTCCTAAATTAATACCTGAGACCGCAGCGACTTGATCGCAAAGGGCCTCGAAACCTACCACTGTAGCCCGATCAGGGACTATCACATACTTTTCGGTCTTCGACTTGTCAAAGCCGAATGCCTTTTTGATTCGTCTTACTCGTAAAGCCATATTTTTTCGCTTTTTTGAGTTCAACAATAAATGAATAAAAACTCCTGTTACTCTCCAAAGAGAATAAACCTACCCAGCCCAAACGATATAAAGAGAAACACACCTCTCATTGGTCGCTTGCGGGCAGCGGCTAAATAAATATTGATCTTGCGGGAGAGAAAAGTTTTCATTAAGGCTAGCTTAATCATCGAATTTAAAACCACCCCCGGGGAAAGGGCTGAAAAATGACACCTCTATTTATATAACGTATCATCGACTTTAAATTTCCATCACTAAGAAAATGATGCCTCTTTATTTATAACGCATCATCAAGCGTAAGAATCGCTACTCCCATTACGATACAAAAGTACAACTATTTTCTCTTCTTGCAAACATTTTCCTAGAAAACATTTCAATAAATAAGCATTTTATCTCTTCAACCCCTCTTTACCTAGAAATCCAGAAACTACTTAGTAAGTAGACCTTCATCTTCTTAGTAAGTAGACCAGACCTCTACTTAGTAAGTAAACAGGGGGTCTGCTTACTAAGTAGTTTCCATCCTGCTCATAGAGTAGATCCCGGACTATTCCTCAAGAGATTTCGGCTTATAAAGCGACAAGCCCTGTTTTGCGGATACGGAAGAAAAAGTTTATCTTTGCCCATATACAAAATAAGACGACTATGAGCAGGGATATTCGTTGGTTGCAACGTTTCGATAATTTCTCCAAAGCATGTGCCCGTTTATTGGAAATAACGGATACGATGGAATATGATGCTTTATCGGAACTGGAGAAAGAGGGGCTTATTCAACGTTTTGAATATACGTTTGAGTTGGCCTGGAAGGTGTTGCAAGATTATATGCAATATCTAGGGTTCCAATTCCAGACAGGCCCGAACACGACCCTTCAGTTGGCTTTTGAGAATGGATTGATAAAGGATCATGATCGATGGCGAAAGATGGCAAAAGCCCGAATCCTGACCTCGCATACATACAACGAGGGCGAGGTGGATGAGATCGCAAAAGGGATTTACGCAGACTACGCTCCCTTGTTAAGGGAACTAAGGGATTTGCTGATTATTCGTAAGAACGAGACGGAGAACAAAGATCTATTTTAATAGTTTATTATGTTTGGATTAAGCGATAACGTGGTTGAAGAGTTGCGTGAGGTATTTCGCAGGTATGGCAACATACGGCGTGTACTTATCTTTGGCTCGCGAGCCAAAGGCACGAGTCATGCAGGCTCAGACATCGACCTTGCCATGGATGGAGAAGATATCACCTTTGGCCAACAGCTCGACATAAACAACCGTATCGATGATTTGGGTTTACTTTACAAAGTCGACTTGCTTAATTATCAGAAACAAAAAGGGACTCCTATCGGGGAACATATCGACCGAGTAGGTAAAGTTTTCTATTCAAGATAGCCCCGCATTCATTTCTCACAAACATTTCGTACTTTCGCGATCAGTATACAGTGATATATTATATAATGTAATGAAACAGATCTTTATATTTCTAGTCATATTTTTTAGCTTGACGCCAACGGTTTATTCACAAAACGCCCCGTTAAAGCTAGGTGCCGAGCGGATGGATGTCGTCACCCGTTTGCTTAAGGATAAGCGGGTCGGATTAGTGGTCAACCAGACTTCCATTTTGGAAAAGCGGCAGATTCATTTATTAGATGCGCTAGTAGCGGAAGGCATAGACGTTAAGAAGGTATTCGCCCCAGAGCATGGATTTCGGGGAACCGGTGACGCCGGAGAGGAGATAAAAGACAGCCGGGACTTGAAAACAGGCATCCCCATCATCTCTATTTATGGGAAAAACAAGAAACCGTCCGCCGAGCAACTGGGCGACCTCGACGTGATTGTTTTCGACATACAAGATGTAGGTGCCCGTTTCTACACCTATATCAGTACGATGCATTACGTGATGGAAGCCTGCGCCGAAAACAACAAAGAGTTTATCGTGTTGGACCGCCCGAACCCGAATGACTTCGTAGACGGGCCGATCCGCCAGAAAGGATTCGAGTCTTTCGTCGGTGTCGATCCGCTCCCGATCTTGCACGGCTTAACCGTAGGGGAATTGGCATGGATGATCAATAAGGAAGGCTGGCTGAAAAGTACGCCCGATACCTGCCGGTTAAAGATCGTAAAGATGGAGAATTGGAAACACGGAGATCCCTATTGGTTGCCGATCAAGCCCTCTCCGAACCTCCCGAATGACCAGTCTATCCGCCTGTATCCGTCGCTTTGCTTTTTTGAGGCTACGAACGTTAGCGTGGGAAGGGGAACCTATTATCCGTTTCAAGTACTAGGTTTCCCGGATCCTAAATACGGGAATTTCACTTTTACCCCGACCTCCTTGCCCGGATTCGATACCAATCCCTTGCAAAAGGATAAAGTATGTTACGGCATCGATCTGCGGGAATATCCGTTCGAAGGAGGATTAACCTTGCGATTCTTCCTCGACTTCTACAATAAAGCGGGAAAGGATCAAGCCTTTTTCTTCTCCCGTCCGAACTGGTTCGATTTATTGGCAGGCACGAAGCAGCTCCGCTACCAGATCGTAAGGGGCTTATCCGAGAAAGAGATCCGGGAAAGTTGGAAGCCCGAGCTAGATCAATACAAGGCCATGCGTAAAAAGTATTTACTTTATCCGGACTATCCTACTCAAAATAAAAAATAAGAACGAATGAATTATTGGGAATCGCATACCCAAGTCGCCGTACGTTTCCGCCGATTCGACCGGAAACGTTACGCTGCATTCCGGAGTATGCACAAAGTCATTAACATTGGAGTCGTAACAGCAAGCACGTTACTATTCGCCCTGCCCGACACGGCGCAAGCTCAAAAGGCAATCGAGCCTAACCGGACCGGCGAGGAAGCTTCCGTAGAGCTGGAAGAGGTAGAAGTTACCGCCTCCCGTGCGCCTATCGCACGGAATCAAGCGACCAAGATCGTGACAGTCATTCCCGCCCGTGATATCGCGGCGGCACCTGTCACCAGTATCCAAGATCTTTTAGAATATGCCGTGGGAATAGACGTCCGGCAACGAGGAGAAGGAGGCACCCAAGCCGATATCTCCATCCGGGGAGGGACGTTCGACCAAATAGCGGTTCTCTTAAACGGGGTCAACCTCTCCAACCCACAAACCGGCCATTATAGTTTTGACCTCCCGGTGAATCTCTCGGACATAGAGCGCATCGAAGTGGTATCCGGCCCTTCTTCCCGTATATTCGGGGCCAGCGCTTTCGCCGGAGCGATCAATATCATCACGAAAACAGGAAAAGAGAACAGGATCTCGACCGACAATTACGCCGGAATGCATAAGCTATGGAAACTGGAAGCTGCCATTAATCACGCGACCACTCATTTCGGACAGCGCCTTTCCGCAGGGTATGCCTCGTCCGGAGGGTATATAGACAATACGGACTTCAAACAATTAAATCTTTTTTGGCAATCGGAACTTAAAAGCGAAGAGGCCGATTTCCAATTCCAAGCCGGATACAACGACAAAGGTTATGGAGCGAATAGCTTCTACTCCGCTTCCTACCCCAACCAATACGACAAGACTCGCCGCTTTTTCCTCTCCGCCGGAGGAGAAACACATGGCAAAATCAAGTTCACCCCCAAGGTATACTGGACCCGACATTTCGATCGGTACGAGTTGTTCCGTAGCGATCCCGCCGATTGGTATACAGGGCATAATTACCATGAGACGGAAGTATTCGGAGCCAACCTCAACGCCACGACACAGTGGAAACTAGGAAGAACCAGTATGGGCGTGGAATTCCGAAACGAGGGAGTAAAGAGTAATGTGTTAGGCAAGCCGATGAAGGAACCGCAGGATGTTCCTTTCGAGAAAGAGGGGCAATATCTAAAAAGCGATAACCGAAGTAACATCAGCTACTTTCTTGAGCATAACGTATTATTACGCCGCTTCACGTTGTCAGTCGGGGTCTTGGCAAACTATAATTCGGCCTTAAACGAAGGGATTCATTTCTATCCGGGAATAGATGCCAGTTACCGTATCGGGGACAATGTCCGTCTGTATGGGAGCTGGAACCGGGCATTGCGTATGCCGACTTTCACAGATCTTTATTATGAGGGTAAGACGAATAAAGGAAATCCGGACCTAAAACCGGAGGAAAGCGAGGCATTCGAGGTCGGACTGAAATACAACACTTACTTCCTCCGGGCTCATATAGCCGGCTTTTACCGAAAAGGCAAGAACATGATCGATTGGGTGAAAGAGAAACCGGAAGATATCTGGGAAAGCCGAAATCTGACAAAAGTCGATAACCTTGGTTTCGAGACTAACCTGAGTTTATTACCGAGGGAACTGGGCAACGAACGGTTCTTTATCCGGAAAATAGAACTGGGATATGCGTTTATCCATCAAGACAAGGATAGTGAGGGGTATATATCGAATTATGCGTTAGATTATCTGAAGCACAAGTTCACGGCTCAATTAAGCCATTCTATCTGGAAAGGTTTTTCGGCCACTTGGTATGTCCGTTGGCAAGACCGGGCCGGCAGTTATACTAAATACGAGAACCTCAAACCGGCTTATGAGGAAGATTACGCTCCTTATTGCTTAGTAGATGTGAAAGTAAATTGGGAATATAAGGGGTTAAATCTATATGCGGAGTTAAATAATCTGCTCAATTCCACGTATTATGATCTGGGAAATATCCCCCAACCGGGTATTTGGTTTAAGGCAGGATTCCGTTATAGTTTCAAATATTAATACCCAGTTGTAGAGACGGGGCGTGCCCCGTCTAATCCCCTCTAAATGGTAATTTAAATACTATCTGACGGTGGGAGACGGGGCACGCCCCATCTCTACAACTGGGTGATTTTATTTTTGCTTTTTGATCACCAACAACTTATCATTATTGGTCCCGAACAAAGCGATTTCCGTAACAGGAGCCGCCTCACCCTGTGCCTCAAAGCGCACCACCTTATTAAGCGCTTCCAGCAACTCCCGCTCGCCGCTCATATCCGGGCAAGCCATTCGGGTAGTCGCTACCTGTGGGAACTTAATGATATTTTTATAAGCATCATTATATTCGATCTTCCCCATCAACCGATTGCAACCGGCATTTCCTGAAAGCCCTTGACGAGCCACGTCGAACACCAAAACCTGATGAGTCTCCTCGGGATTCAACGTCCTACCGTTCATCTCCACGACACCCCATTCACCATCCAGATCCGAGAAAGAAGCTACCACCGCTTTCTTGGATTTACAGCCGGCGAACAAACTGACGCCTACCAAAAGCAGGCAAATATAAAAAAGACCTTTTCTCATTAATTTCTCTCCAATACTAATAATACATTACCATCTTGGTCTACCAGCAACATCTCATTCTCATCTTTTCCAGCCTTCACGGAACGAACCTGATCCATCGATTGAAGCACGCTCGTCTCCAAATCCATATTCGGACAAGCCATCATAGTCGTAGCACCCGGAGCGATCGTAATAGAAGATACATCTTCCGGATCTAACGTGATCGTCGTATTGAATAAATTACAGCCTGTATTTCCATGTAATTTCTTCTCAGCCATATTGAAGTCCATCTGCGGCAGGCCTTCTTCCAAGACTTTCTCACCTTTCACTTCTACCACATTCCATTTACCTTCCAACTTCTTCACATCTGTCTTGACGTCTGAACAAGAAAACATCATCCCAACGAAAGCGGGAAGCAAAAACGCATAAAACAATACCTTTTTCATCTTCATCATAATCTTTTATAAAATATCTATTGTAATTAATAAGACGCAAATAGAAGGCGAAATGTTCCCAAGAGCACCTTGTTTTAGTTTATATTAACAAGGTTCTTGATTAACATCCTCTTTTTCCACTTCTGCGTTCGCCATCGCAAACAGAGTACCGCTCCCCTAGAACACTCGTCCAAAGCGAACGCGAACCACATCCCCGCCAAGCCCAAACCGAACACGATTCCGAACATATACCCGCAGAACACGGCAAAGAACCACATACAGAATAACTCGATAATTACCGGGACCACGACGTCGCCTACCGAACGCAAGCAGAATAAGAACAGCAGTACCGTGGCCCGCCCTTGCTCCAAGAGTACATCTACCAGCAAGGCTCCCATCGCAATCGTTATGATTGCTTGATTCTCCGTGAATATCCCCAATAAAGGACGTCCCAGCAGATAAACCCCGGTACTAGCGACCAACGTAATCAGCAACGACCTCCTCCAAGCATACCAACTCAATAAATAAGCGGCTTGCTTCTTCCTCGCACCCACCAAATTGCCGGTACAAATAGAAGTAGCTTGCGCGATCGACAAAGAAAAGATATAGCCGATTATCACGATATTCATCACATAAACACGAGCTGTCAAGTACTCATTACCCAGCATATTGATAAAGTAGACTATCGTCACCTGCGAGGCATCATACGAGATTTGTTCCGCTGCCGAAGGTAAACCGATCTTCAACACGTCTCTCAACTTCTGAAACGGGAACGGACGGAAATAAGCCAAAGGGATACGAGGCACCAACCGCTTGAACAGCATGATAAACAAAAGTGTCATCGCCACTCCTCGGCAAACAGAGGTAGAGATTGCCGCTCCTTGCACGCCTAGGGCAGGGAAACCGAAATGGCCAAATATCAACGCATAATTTCCAAACACATTCAATACATTGATCAGCAAGGTCACCTGCATCGCGTAATTCGGCTTGTTCGCCGCACGGAGCACCGCCGATATCGTAAAACTAACCGCTTGGAAGAAACCGAACCCTCCGACAATGTGCATATAAGTCTCAGCGTCCGGCATCAGATCCGGACGGATATCCATCAGGACCAACATCTCCCTACCGAACAAGAAAAGCATCAAGCTGATCAAGCAACCGATTCCCGCATTAAACAGCAAAGACGTCCCTAATACCTGAATAAAACTTTTATGATCCTTCGCCCCGAAATAAAGGGCGCACATGACAGACGTTCCGGTCGTGGTAATATTGAACAGCAGAAATACCATGTTCAGCAATTGATTAACCACACCTACCGCCGCCACCGCATTATCGGAATGATGGCTCAACATAAGCGTATCCACCACGCCTAAAGTCAACATCAGCAAGGTTTCCAGAAAGATAGGCCCTGTTAATTTAAATAATTTGCCTCTCAGCCCTCTCGGGGCACGGAATAGTCTATACATGTCCATTGATCTGCTTTCTACCTAAACACCTTTTTTTACGAGTCCGCAAAGGTACAAAGCTTTACGTTAAATAGGTTTCGCTATTTCTATTATTTTCCGTAAGTTTGTATCCGGTTGAATAATCTTGATGAACAAACAAAGACAAATGGACAAGAAACTACCTATATGTATCGTATTACTCCTGTTGATAAGCTGTTTCTCCTGCAAGCAGCCCCAGCAACCCACCGAAGACGCGGATATGGATACGCAGTGGGTGGATAGCTCACAACATCTATATCAATACGGTGTCTGCATAGACTCACTGACCATACAAGAGTATTTGATGAAAAGCGGAGATAATCCCGCCGCCATCTTCTCCAGGCTGGGCTTCTCCGCCTTGAAAGCAGATAGCATCTGCAAGGCCGCAGCCCCCGTACTGGATCCTACGAAACTGAGGGCAGGTATGCATTATTACACATTCACCTCGGTCGATACTTTAGAGATGATACGGTACATCGCCTTCGCCAAATCCCTGACCGATTACGCCGTGATCGACTTGACCGGCGATACGATCAACGCCTATGAATACAACAAGCCGATCACCCTCAAGAAGAAATATACGGAAGGGGTATTAAATTCTTCCTTATGGAACGTGATCAAGGCCAACGGAGGTGATCCGTATCTGGCGATCAAGATATCGGACGTGTACGCTTGGCAAATCGATTTCTTTGACATCAAGGATGGAGACTCTTTCAAGATTATATACAATGAGGCTTACATCGACGATACCACCGCCTTGAGCATCGCCTCTATCGAGGGGGCTATCTTTACGCATCAAGGCAAGGATTTCGTGGCGATTCCTTTCACCCAAGACAGTATCTTCGAATACTTCGATGAGGAAGGGAACAGCCTTCGCAAGGCATTCCTGAAAGCACCGCTGGACTTTTTCCGGATCACATCCCGTTTTACGAACGCCCGTTTCCATCCGATCCTCAAACGATACCGGGCACATCATGGGGTTGATTATGCGGCACCGGCCGGTACACCGGTACGCAGCATCGGAGCCGGTACGGTTATCGCCAAAGGATATCAAAACGGCGGAGGAAATTTCTTGAAGGTGAAACATAACTCCGTATACACCACGACTTATATGCACTTAAGCCGTTTCGCTAAAGGAATCCAAGTAGGCAGCCACGTGCAACAAGGCCAAGAGATCGCTTATGTAGGCTCTACCGGACTCTCTACCGGGCCGCACCTAGACTTCCGTGTCCACAAAAACGGGCAGCCTATCGATCCGCTAAAAATGGAAGCTCCCCCCTCCGAACCGGTGAAACCGGCCTACAGGGATAGCTTCGCTTTGGTCAAGCGGCAAATCTTGGCGGAAATAGATAGCTTTCATGTAGCTACGGTTAGCAAGGCATCTGTTATATATGAAAAAGATAGTATCAACCATTTAAAATAACTAGTGTATGAAATTCTTGGGGAATATAATATGGTTACTCTTCGGAGGGATTATAACAAGCGTAGAGTATCTGATATCCAGTCTGATACTAATGGTAACGATTATCGGTATACCTTTTGGCCTCCAAACCTTAAAATTAGCGATACTGGCTTTATGGCCTTTCGGCAGCCGTGTCGTAGACGAGGGGAATTCGGGTGGCTGCTTATCGCTTATCATGAATGTGATCTGGATATTCGTCGGGGGCTTTTGGATTTGCCTTACGCATCTGGGATTTGGCCTTTTGCTATGTATCACGATCATAGGCATCCCTTTCGGCATGCAACATTTTAAGATGGCAGCTTTAGCCTTGGCACCTTTCGGAAAGAGCATCCAATAAGAGAACATCTGACTTTTCCGTAGAAGACAGACATCTGGCAAGAATTTAGGCTAGGATAAGGTATTATACCTATTTCTTTCTATACCTATAAGTTCTTCGCTTCTTATCTATTCTATAAATCACGGCATGGAACGTACAGACCACGACGTGGTTTGTACAGATCACGCCGTGAACTCTACAGACCACGCCGTGAACTCTACAGACCACGCCGTGATCTGTAGAATCATGCCAGATACGCAGACGAATTCATCCGATATCTTTCAAGTATTCATAAGGAAGGAGGGAAGTATAAATAGCGTTCATGTACATCTCCCTCACAGGGCCTAGGGGCGTTATAGCTCGATCTGGGAAACCGAAACCGGAGTATTCATGAAGATAGAGGCCGCCTCAGAAAACTTCTCTGCCGACTCCGTGGTAAGAAAACGGCAACTTCCTCCCTTCGTGAGTTTACGATCCATCTCCGGATGACGCCGTAAATAATCTCGCAAACTCTCCGCCACATGCTCGCCTTGCGAGAATAGAGTGATGCCGGAAGGAAGAAAAGCACGGATCTTATCGGTCAAAAGGGGATAGTGAGTACATCCCAAGACAAGCGTATCGATTTGCGGATCTACGGATAATAGATGGTCGATATGCTTTTTCACGAAATAATCCGCTCCCGGAGAATTAAACTCATTATTCTCCACCAAAGGAACCCACATGGGGCAAGCCTCGCCTGTCACTTGGATATGTGGGTACATCCTACCAATCTCGATCGTATAAGAATTAGACGTAATCGTACCGCTCGTACCTACGATACCGATATGTTTGGTACGGCTGATCGTATCCACCAGCTCAACCGTAGGACGGATGACTCCCAATACACGACGACCAGGATCCCATACGGGCAAGTCTTTTTGTTGGATCGTACGAAGTGCTTTCGCGGATGCCGTATTACAAGCCAAGATCACCAATTGGCAACCTGACTCAAACAAGCGCGATACCGCCTGACGAGTAAATTGATAAACAACCTCGAACGAACGAGTACCATAAGGAGAACGTGCGTTATCGCCCAAATAAACATAATCATAACCGGGCATCAGCTGATGGATCTTATCGAAAATCGTAAGTCCGCCATAACCTGAATCAAAAAGACCGATCGGACCGGGAGTTTGTGGAAACATATCAGAAACCTTTCTTTTATAAAGTACAAAGGGTGCAATCCTTTCGGAAAACACCCCCTCTTCTATTCTATAGAAAAAATTTTCTCGCTAATTACAAACCTAGTTTCGTACGAACAAACGGAGTTGCGTCTACAGCGTTAGTACCCGTATAAAGCAAAGCTGCCGGATCGATGATATACGTATATCCTTTCTCCTCGCCTACCTTCTGGATAGCCTCGTGCAACTTCTGTTGGATCGGTTGCAACAATTCCTGTTGTTTCTTTTGCACATCTTGTTGAGCTACCTGAACAAAGTTATCCATACGTTCTTGGATATCTTGAATCTCTTGCATTCTTCTCAACTTGATATTTTCTGTCAATGAATCCTGCTGTGCTACGAAGTCTGAATATTTCTTTTGGTATTCATCTTGCATTTGCTTCAACTCAACTCTATATTTCTCATTCAAGTCTGCCATTTGCTTTTCCATACCAGATACTTCCGGCATAGCCATAAACACCTCTTGAGTTTTTACAAACGCAATTTTAACTTCCTGAGCGATAGCTCCCAACGGGAGAATCATCAACAATAAAACAATAAGTTTCTTCATTTTTACTATATAATTACTTTGTTATTAATCAAGCTTTCACACCTTTCATGCATAAAGCGCACAAATGTAAGCATTTATTTTGAATATCCTAACTTAATCAGCACTTCATTGCTGATATCGATCTTCGGGGAAGCGAAAATAATGCTCATAGCAGAAGCTCGATCCCAAACAATTTGATATCCCTTGTCTTCCGAGATTTCTTTCACCGCATTATACACCTCGTCTTGAATCGGCTTCATCAAACTCTCGCGTTTCTTATATAACTCACCCTCAGGACCGAAATATTTACGTTTCAGATCTTGCGCCTCTTGCTCTTTCTTCACGATCTCTTCCTCACGTTTCGTTTTCATCTCGGCGGAGAGGAATACCAGGTCGCTCTGATAATTCTTATACATGTTCTGAGCTTCTTGCTGAATCGCTTCCACCTCATTTTGCCATTTCTTGGAAACTTGGCTCAACTGCTCATTAGTCATTTCGTAAGCCGGAATATTCTTCAATATATATTCCATGTCGATTAAAGCGAACTTCTGTGCCATGCCGGCAAAAGAACAAAGCAACATCAGACAGCTCAATGTGATAATCTTTTTCATACTCTCTTTATTTATAGTTCTACTTTATGACTGCAAATATAACAGAGGGTTTACTTACAGCCTACCAATATTCGTTAAAAGTATTTATTTAAACGTAGAGACGGGGCGTGCCCCGTCTCCACATACGGAACACGCCCCGTCTCTACATACGAAGCTATACCCGATCTATATTTTTAAAACTCCTGTCCGATGATAAAGTGCAGGTTACTACCGCTACGCTTACTACCCACCGGATAGTTCGGAGAATCGAAACCATACGCCCAGTCAAGTCCCATCAAACCGATCATCGGCAAGAAGATACGGACACCGACACCGGCGGAGCGTTTCAAGTTAAACGGATTGAAATTCTTCAAGTCAGTCCAAGCGTTACCAGCCTCCACAAATACCAATCCGTAGATCGTAGAGGAAGGCTCCAGCAAGAACGGATATCTCAACTCCATAGCCAAACGAGAATAAGCGTATCCATAAGAATTGTAACCACCATTACCGGCGATACTACCATTCTCATAACCTCTCAAACCGATCGTTTCCTGAGCATAAGTACTGGAGTAACCACTCATACCGTCACCACCCATATAGAAGGTCTCGAACGGAGACTTCTTATCTTTATTATAAGTACCTAAGAAGCCATACTCAACACGGGTCATCAATACCGGCGTACGTTTCACGGTCAACGGAGCCAACGGAGAGAAGATCTTCGCTTTGAACTTCCATTTATGATACTCGATGAATTTATATTTATCCGGGTCTGAGCTTGACATCGCCCCATAATCCTTATTATCAAACAAAGAATAAGGAGGCGTAGCCGCTACGGACAACATGAATTGTGAACCCTTACGAGTATACAACGGGTTGTCAATAGAGTTACGTTGCAACATCAACTCCAAGTTGATATTATGGCAATTTCCGTTATTAACCAAGAAATAGTCCCAATCATGCATCATATACAACTGATAGTTCAACGTCGCCATAAACTGGAAGTAGTCATCCGGCCAATTCAAGCGTTTACCATAACCGGCCGCTAAACCGAACATCATGATAGACTTATCCGGATCATAAGCGTACTCATAACTATTATTGTAACCATAGTTGCCATGATAGTTACTACCATAGCCATAACCGGGATAGCCATAACCATAACCGGGATAACCATAACCATAGCCCGGATAGCCATAACCATAGCCGGAATTGCTCAAATAATTGCTGCTGATATCGGTTTGCTTTGAGAAATAAGCACTGACAGACAATGTATTCGGTCGTTTACCGCCGAACCAAGGATCCATGAAGGAGATACTGTAAGCCTGATAGTAACGTCCGTTCGTCTGACCACTCAAGGTCAATGTCTGTCCCTCACCTTGCGGGATAATACCCTTATAGGTTTTCGGGTTCAAGAAGTTCTTCATAGAGAAGTTCGTAAACTTCAAACTTAACTTACCGATCACACCCGTCTGTCCCCAACCTGCGGAGAACTCAATCTGGTCATTTGCCTTGGAAACCAAGTTATACTCGATATCCACGGTTCCATTCTCAGGATCAGGCAGCGGCACCGGATTCATGTTTTCCGGATCGAAGTGTCCCATCTGGGCCAACTCGCGAACGGAACGCATCAAGTCGTCACGGCTGAACAACATACCCGGCTTCGTACGCAGCTCACGGCGAACGATGTCCTCATACAGACGATCATTACCATTAATGATAATACGGTTGATCGTTGCCTGCGGACCCTCTTGGATACGGATCTCTAACGAAATAGAGTCATTCGCGACATCCACCTCTACCGGATCGGCGTTGAAGAACAAATAACCGTTATTAAAATAGACATTCGAAACGGCATCCTCATCCGTACTCAAACGTTCGTTCAATTTCTTTTGATTATATACCTCGCCCGCTTTCATACCCAACACGGCCATCAAATAGTCCGTAGAATATTGCGTATTACCTACGAAGCGAATATCTTTCAAATAGTATTTCTCACCTTCATCCACTTTCAAGAAGATATCGACCTTCTTCTCGTCAAAGTTCGCTACGCTATCAAACAACAAAACGGCGTCACGATACCCATGCTCGTTGTATTTGGCGATTATATTTTTCTTATCGTTCTCATATTCCTCGGTGGTGAACTTCTTCGTGCTGAACATCTCCAAAATACTGGTTTTCCAGTCGTTCGGCAAGCTGAACTTCTCGTTCGTCTTCTTCATAGCCTTCTTCAGCTCCCGGGCGGTCAGTTTTTCATTACCCTCAAAATAGATACGATGGATCTTGGTCTTTTCATTCTTATCGATATTGATATCCACGATCACCTCACCCTCATTCGCAGGATCGTCCTTTTGTTCGATCTCGACATCCACGTTCTTAAAGCCCTTGCCATCGAAGAATTTCTGGATCACGATCTTGGCACGGTCCATGACGTTCGGCGTCACTTGAAAACCTTTCTTCAAGCCCAGCTTCGCCTCCAAGTCCTCACGCTCGCCTTTCTTGATACCGTGGTAATTGACTTGTGAGATACGCGGACGCTGCTTCAGCTGGATCTCCAGCCAAATCTGGTCGCCCTCGATCTTCGTCGCCAAGATCTTCACATCCGAAAACAAACCATGTTTCCAAAAACGCTTCACTGCTGTAGTGATCTCTTCCCCCGGTACGGTAATCTCATCGCCTACCGACAAGCCCGAGAAGCCGATCAACACAAAATCATCATAATTCTTGATACCCGTAATCTTTATATCCGCTATTTTGTATTTCTTCGCGGCCAACGAGTACGAAATGACCGGCACTTCTGCCGGCGCCTCAACTTGGGTAGTGTCTATTTCTTGAGCAAACGCACCGCAAGCGAAACCCAAGCAAATAAAAAACAGCACTATTCTTTTGTACATATAACAGCTATTGTTTATAAGATTAATTGCTCACTTGTCTTACCGAAACGACGCTCACGTTGCTGGTAATACAATATAGCCTCATACAACTCTTCTTCTCTGAAATCCGGCCAAAACACATCCGTAAAGAAGAATTCAGCATACGACAACTGCCATAGCAAGAAGTTACTGATGCGTTTCTCTCCTCCGGTCCGTATCAAAAGATCGGGATCGGGGATATTCTTGGTCGTCAAGTGGTCCGAGACCATGGCCTCGGTTATATCATTAGGGTTTATTTTCTGCTCCAATACCTCTTGGGCGAGCTGTCTAGCCGCTGTGGTGATCTCCCATCGGGAAGAATAACTAAGCGCCAGGACAAGTGTGGTTCCCGTGTTCGCCGAAGTAGTATCGATACATTCTTGCAATGTATTATAAGCATCCTCACGCAAGCGGGAAAGATCGCCAATGGCGGTAAGGCGAACATTTTTCTTCATCATGTCCGGAGTCTCCCGGTGAATGGCGGAGACCAGTAAGCTCATCAATGCTTGGACCTCTTCTTCCGGACGATTCCAGTTCTCGGTAGAGAAAGTGTACAACGTCAGATATTTCAATCCGAGTTGAGTGACCGCATCCATAATCTTACGGACCGAAACAACGCCTTCTTGATGCCCGAAGCTACGGTCTTTCCCCTTCGCCTTGGCCCAACGTCCGTTTCCGTCCATAATAATTGCCACGTGCCGTGGCAAGCGATTCTTGTCTATTTTCTCAATCAACGACATTTTTTATCTTACTAATATTCACTTATATTTTTCGCATTGTTACAGGTGCGGCACCTCAGGCCGAAATCCCATGTAACAGACAATAACAAGAAAGAGTACCAATCTTTATTCTTAAGAGCGCTACCCTTAATACCATACGGATCGTCCAACATGTCCTTTCCCTCTAGGCCATCGCCAAATAACTTACGAAACGAGAACTCGCACCCTAAATTGAGGCGGTTCTTAATCTTATATTTCATGCCCACGCCTAATGGAATATTCGGACTGGCGAAAGTCTTCCCGCCACCCGGAGCCACCGTCAGCCCTATGCCCACCAAGACATAAGGAGAGAAACGTTTCGCCCCCGCATAGTCGAACTTATCGCTATACGGGAAAAAGTTGAACTCTGCCTGTCCCCCCAACTCCATGATACTACGGTTGAAAGAGGTTTGGGCATTATTCGGAAAAACGTTCTCCATACCTTCGGTCTTACCGGACACCTGTCCCCACATCAAGTTGGCCTTCAAAGCCCAACGAAAGTTGATGTTATACCGGAACACGGCTCCCACTGCCGGATTCATTCCTTTAAATATCGCATTCTTATTGGCATCGCCCATATAAAAGGCACCACCAGCCATACCACCGATCTCGTACTTATATTCCTGCGCCCAAAGCGTAGGGACCGTACCCGCCAATAGGATAATTATGAGAAGCCTCTTATACATCTCCTATCGAACTTTTCTATTCCTTTGGAATCAAACGATTGATACGGCCTCTCCAAAGTTGATTCAAGTCATTGGAGCCGGTACTGCTCTTTCCTCCGAAAATGTTCACAAAATTCTCTTTATCCACAAGGATCGAGGAAAAACCTCTCGCCGCATAGTCAGTCGGTAGCACCATCATCGAGTCGATCAACGACCAAGATATACCGTGATCTATCGATTGATACATATCTTTCAATGCCTTGTTCGAAGCGTCGACACCTCCGATCAAGAAAAACTTATCGTCATACTTAGTGATCATCGCTCCCTCACGTTTCGTGAAGTTAGCGTCGCCGGAAGCCATCAATGCCCAAGAGACACCATCCATGGTCGCCCAAGTCGTATTAACCACATGGTTGTCCGCAGTACGTCCGCTGGCGGTCATCAAGTACTCATGATACATAGCGGCATATTGGAGATTGCTAAATCCGGTAACTGGGAATCCGCTAGGCACCGCATCTCCGGCGATCCACTCCATAGACTCGTTCATCGCATAGAACGCTAGCTTTCCTTCCTGATCCACGATCGTAGCTAAGGCGGAAGGCTGTTTCGTACCCTGCTTCACGCTACCCAAAACGTATTTCACGGAAGGGGTATTCTCTACAGCGCTCCAAGCCAAGCCATCCTCGGATCTATATAAAGTGCCATTCGTAGCCGGCACATATAAAGCATTGTTATACTCGGTAATCTGGGAGATCAAAAGCCCATCGGAAGGCAGACTGGTCAAAGATAATGACTGCCAGCCCTTAGGTGCGCTTACCGGAGCGTAATATAATTGGTAAGGTTTACCAGACTCGGCGGGTTTCACATACATAAAGTAATTCTCCGATCCATTATAATCGTAGGTTACCACCTTCTGTTCCTTCACGGTAATGCCAATCATAGGATTCGCATACATACTCCAAACCATAGAGTCAGGAACCACTTGATGGATATTCACCTGTGCCATATAGACTTTGGTCGTGACTTGGTCATACGCATGAACCACGAACTTTACCGGAGCAGAGAAATTAATGGAGTCCGATAAATTGTTTAAATAATAAGTAGAGTCAGGATAAGCATACGGGCTTACCTCTATACCACTAAGCGCATAGCTACTGGCTGCTGTAATTGTACAAACAACTTTCTCGATCTTCGTACCAAAAGGCAGAGAATCGATGTTAAAAATCCGCCCCGTCAACTGGTCGATCGTAAACTTCACGGTATCCAACCCCGAAATAGAATCACTACTTAGTTTAAAAGAGGATATTTGGCAATTCTTAACCCATTCTATATCAGCGATATCTTCTGATTTCAAACAAGAAGACAACACTAATGCAAAACAACCTGTTATAAATAGTACTAATTTATTTTTCATCAAAAACATAAGTTTGTCGCATATAAAGGCACAAAAGTAGAAACATTTTTTGCTTTCACCCTAATACCTGCTAATATTTATAATATTTTAGTTGATTATATGAGCCTTAAAATTCATCGTTATGATTTAAAATTTCATAGTTATGATTTTTAATGCTCATAACAGAACGTCTGGAGATGCCGCTAACAGCCTCCTTTCCAAGCATCGGCGCATGCACCCCTTGATACAGGCGAATCGGAGCCGTTTCCACCCTCGCCTCGTCCCATACATCCGCTTCCACGAAAGAATTAATCAACTGGACCCCACCTTCCACCAATAAGGAATCCAACTTCCGGGCAGCAAGATGATCTAGTACTTGCCGGATCACCGGACCGTCGAAATCAATCCGGATATACTCCACATTCTCCCGGTTTTCCAGTTCCCTCTCCGTAAATATTAATGTACGTAAGGAACCATCCAGTAACCGATAAGAATCGGGAATAACAAGCCGGCGATCCAATACGACCCTAACCGGAGAATTACCGGACCAATGGCGCACGTTCAATGAAGGATTGTCCAATAAAGCAGTCCGTGTACCGACCATGATAGCCGCCACCTCCGAACGAAGTTTATGTACCAAGCGGGAAGTCTCCGGAGAAGACAAAACCGTGACCGGCTCCGACATGTCCGTACGTAAACGGTCTATAAAACCATCCTCACTCTGCGCCCATTTCAAGATAATATAAGGACGGCTTTTCAGTTGGAGCGTCATAAACGCCTTGTTCAACGCACGGGCTTCTTCTTCCATCACACCTGTGACAACCTCGATACCAGCTTCACGTAACATACGCACGCCTCGCCCCGACACCTCGGGAAAAGGATCCAAGCAACCGACCACCACCCGTGGAATCCCTTTCCGGATGATCAACTCGGCGCAAGGAGGCGTCTTCCCATAATGAGAGCAAGGCTCCAGACTCACATAAATCGTACTGCCTTTCAACAAAGACTCGTCTTTCACGGAAACGATAGCATTCACCTCGGCATGCGCCTCCCCACATTTCCTGTGAAATCCCTCACCGATAATACGGCCCTCATGTACAACCACCGCACCAACCATCGGATTCGGACTGACATTTCCCCTCCCTCCTTTAGCCAGCTCGATACAGCGAGCCATGTATTTCTCTTCAACCTCTACCATAATCTTTGCATATAAACGGTTTTTACACTACTTTCGCGATAAAACAAGAGAAAGATATGACTGAGACCGTCGCCTACATCCGAAATTCCCTCAAAGATATTTATCCTCCCGGCGAAACCCAAGCGCTCGTCCGGCTCATCATGGAACGTGTTTGCGGTCTTTCTACCTATCAACTCTTGCTAGGCAAAGATAAAGAATTATCTGATACGGAGAAATTTAAAATCAAGGAGATTGTAGAAGGACTTCGTTTATACAAGCCCATACAATACTTATTAGGCATAGCGGATTTTTACGGGATGGAATTTAAGGTGACGCCGGACGTATTGATTCCCCGCCCGGAAACCGCCGAGTTGGTAGAACGGATCATCACGGATTACCGAAGCCAAGCCCCTCGTATATTAGATATTGGTACGGGAAGCGGCTGTATCGCTATCTCCTTGGCGAAACATCTTCCGAGGGCCGAGGTAGCGGCGGTAGATATATCCCCCGAGGCACTTACCGTAGCCGAGGAGAACGCCCGACTGAATCAAGTTTCCGTATCTTTCCTCGAATTGGATATCCTTTCCGAAGGTAATCCCAGTTTCATGCAAGGGAAACTAAAGTTTCACGTAGAAGAAACAAAAGTTTCACATAAGGAAAACAAAAGTTTCACGTACATGAAACCAAAATCCCATACGGAGGAAACCACAGCTTCTTTTATAGGCAACTTCAACTGCATCGTCAGTAACCCTCCTTATATAATGGATAAGGAGAAAGCGACCATGGAAGCGAACGTTTTGGAGAACGAGCCTCACATGGCCTTGTTCGTTCCCGATGACGATCCGCTTCTCTTTTACCGGGCCATCGCCCGCTTCGGACAAAGGCATTTGATGGAAGGCGGGCATCTCTACTTCGAAATCAACGCCCTTTGCGGAAAAGAGACCGTAGCGATGCTGCGTCAAGAGAATTACACCGAAGTCGAACTAATACAAGATCTATACGGAAAAGACCGTATCGTAAAAGCAAAAATATGAAAGAGATAACCGAACCCGAGATGTTGCACCGGGCAGCCGCCTATTGCTCCGCCGCCGAGCGGTGCATACAAGACGTACAGAAAAAGATCGATGCCGCCGGACTTCCACCCGAGGCTTCCGAACGCATCATCGCCCGATTACAGAAAGAACGGTTTATCGACGAATCCCGTTACACCCGTTTCTTCGTGAACGATAAGCTACGGTTCAATAAATGGGGACGGGTAAAAATAGGCTACGAACTTTATAAGAAAAACATCCCCTCCCCGATCCGGGAAGAATCGCTCGCCGCCATCGACGAGGGAGAATACCGCACTATCTTGCTAGATTTACTAAAAAGCAAAAAAAAATCGACCAAAGGTAAAAACGAGCGGGACACATTCAACAAGTTACTCCGTTTCGCCGCCGGACGAGGTTTCGAAAGCCGGATCACGCTGGATTGCCTCAGCCAATTATTCAAAGGAACAGACTGCGAGGATTATGCCGACGATATGGAATAATCTGCTCAACCTGTTTTTCCCAAACTTATGTAAAATATGTAAACGACCACTCGTCGAGGGAGAAGAACAAATTTGCCTGAAATGCCTATGTGACCTGCCGCACACGGGATATCATCAACAGGCGAACAACCCCATCGAGCAACTTTTTATCGGAAAGAACCGGATCGAATACGCCACCGCTTATCTACGATACGAGAAAGGCGGAAAAGTACAAAGCCTGATACACTCGCTCAAATACCATGATAATAAAGAGCTGGGCTATCTGCTCGGACGGCAGATAGCGAGAGAGCTGCAAGCGGATCACAGCCCGATATGTACCGTAGACCTCCTCATCCCCGTTCCCCTGCATCCCCGCAAAAAACGGCAAAGAGGCTACAACCAATCCGAATGGATCGCCTCCGGCATCCGTTCCGTCTGGGATATCCCTATCGATACGCAAAGTCTGGCCCGCACCACCCATACAAACACCCAAACCCATAAGGCCATTTATGACCGCTGGCTAAATGTATGTTCCATTTTTAATGTCATCTATCCGGAAAGCTTAAAAAACAAACATATCCTACTCATAGATGACGTAATCACCACCGGAGCCACGATTTCCGCTTGCGCAAAGGCTTTATCCGGGATTCCGGGCATACGCATCAGCATCTTAGCCCTGTCTATCGCATAAATATTAATAAAAAATTAACGCTCGATATTCAAGGTAATGTCATTCAGTTTACCTATTTTTGCAGACCGATATAAATATTAGGATTGTATGAAAACACTGGAAAGTTTAGTAGCAGAAAAATTATTAAAGATTAAAGCCGTAAAATTGCAACCGGCCAATCCGTTTACTTGGGCATCCGGCTGGAAATCTCCGATCTACAATGACAATCGAAAGACTCTTTCTTACCCGGTCGTTCGTAGCTTCATTAAATTGGAGTTGGCTCGTGTGATTAGTGAAAAATTCGAGAACGTAGATGCCATTGCCGGTGTTGCCACAGGTGCGATCGCTCAAGGTGCTTTAGTTGCCGATTTATTAGGATTGCCATTCGTATACATCCGTTCTACACCAAAAGATCACGGATTGGAAAACCTTATCGAGGGAGAATTGAAACCGGGTTCCAAAGTAGTGATCATTGAGGATTTGGTGTCTACCGGAGGTAGCAGTTTGAAAGCCGTACAGGCCGTACGTAACTTTGGTTGCGATGTAGCGGGTATGGTAGCTATCTTTACTTATGGATTTCCGGTAGCGGAAGCCGCTTTCAAGGACGCTAAAGTGACATTGACTACATTGAGTAACTACGACGCTGTCTTAGAAGAAGCTGTCCGTACGCATTATATCGACGAGTCTGAGATTGCGGTTCTCCAGGAATGGCGTAAAGATCCGGCTAACTGGGACCCAAAATAAGTAATAAACAAAAAGACACTCAATGACTGAAGAATTTGTGAGTGAGGTCAAACAGATCCCACACAATGATGAACGTATCTTCACGATGTTGTCCGATCTTTCCAATTTGGAACGTATCAAGGATCGCATCCCGCAAGATAAAATAAAAAAATTTGAATTCGACAGCGATACCTGTAGTTTCGCTGTCGATCCCGTTGGAAAAATTACCTTCCAGATCGTAGAAAGAGAGCCGAATAAATTAATCAAGTTCACGACGACCAACTCTCCTGTTCCCCTTTTCTTATGGATACAATTGAAACAGGTGGCCGAGGACGACACACGGTTAAAAATCACGGTTCGTGCCGATCTGAATCCGTTCTTGAAACCAATGGTATCGAAACCTTTGCAAGAGGCTGTGGATAAAATCTCGACCGTTATCGCCTCCTTGCCTTATTAATTCCTTTTTCATTATGGCTCAGAAACTTTGGGAAAAAAATGTACAAGTAGATCATGAAGTAGATATTTTCACGGTAGGTAAGGACCGTGAGATGGATCTTTACCTCGCTAAATATGACGTATTAGGCTCTATGGCGCATATCACGATGCTGGAAAGTATCGGTTTGTTGACCAAAGAGGAACTAAACGTCTTATTAGCAGAATTACGGAATATATACGCCGTAGCGGATCGTGGAGAATTCATCATCGAGGAAGGCATCGAGGATGTGCACTCGCAGGTGGAATTAATGCTTACACGTCGTTTGGGCGATATGGGCAAGAAGATCCATAGCGGGCGTTCCCGCAATGATCAGGTTCTATTGGATCTGAAACTTTTCACCCGTTCGCAAATACAAGAATTGGTTGAGTTGGTTTCCGGCTTGTTCGACGTTTTGATCTCCCAGAGTAACCGCTACAAGGATGTACTGCTTCCCGGATATACGCATCTACAGGTAGCTATGCCCTCTTCGTTCGGACTTTGGTTCGGCGCTTATGCGGAGAGCTTGGTAGATGATTTGCAACTTATGCAAGCCGCATACCGTATTTGCAACCGCAACCCGCTGGGTTCCGCCGCCGGATATGGTTCATCCTTCCCGCTAAACCGCCAGATGACTACGGATTTATTAGGTTTCGACTCGCTGGACTACAATGTGGTATACGCCCAGATGGGACGTGGCAAGATGGAACGCACCGTGGCTTTCGCTATGGCAGGTATCGCCGCTACGCTCTCCAAGTTGGCGTTCGACGCTTGTATGTTCAATAGCCAGAACTTTGGCTTCATCAAACTGCCGGATCAGTTCACGACTGGCTCCAGTATCATGCCGCATAAGAAGAATCCGGATGTATTCGAGTTGACACGCGCCAAATGCAATAAGCTCCAAGGCCTGCCTCAACAAATCATCTTGATAAGCAACAATCTTCCTTCCGGTTACTTCCGGGATCTCCAGATCATCAAGGAAGTCTTTCTTCCTGCTTTTGACGAGCTGAAGGATTGCTTACGCATGGTAACTCATATGATGCGTAAGGTAAAAGTGAACGAGCATATATTAGACGATGACAAATATTCCCTATTGTTTAGCGTAGAGGAAGTGAACCGCCGTGTTTTGGCCGGAATGCCTTTCCGTGACGCTTATAAGCAAGTAGGTTTGGATATCGAGGCCGGTAAATTCGTTCCTTCGAAGAGCGTTAACCATACACACGAAGGCAGTATCGGTAATCTATGTAACGAACCAATCGCCACCATGATGCGTAGCGTGATAGGTTCTTTCTCTTTCGAACGGCAGAATGAAGCTGAAAAGAAATTGATCCATGGATAAGATAAGACGGATATTTCCTCTTTTGATCTTGTTTACGCTATTATCTTGCGCAGATACGATAGAGACTCGTATTCCCTATCGTATCGTTAGTCTAGAATTAGACCTCACTTATCAAGATAAGGCGTTAAATGCAATACAAGCATACAAGATCTACACGCAAGCAAATATAGATCAAGATCGTGAGCAAACAGGTTTTGGAGGTGTATTGGTTTATCATGGATTGTCCAGTAACGGAACCGGAGCATTCTTTGCGTTCGATGCCGCTTGTCCTCATGAGGCATCCGCTAATATCATCGTAGAAGTGGACGAATCCGCAGTATATGCTATTTGCCCGAAATGCGGTAGTAAATTTGAGCTTTTAAACGGCATCGGTAATCCGGTGGAAGGGCCTTGCGCAGAGGAAAAACAAGCCCTCAAACGATATGTTGTCAATACAAACGGTAATAAAATTTACATCCACAATTAAAATTTTTACCGAAAATGTTTGGTAGTATAAATATTTGTACTACCTTTGCACTCGCAAAAGAGAAACAAACAATGCGGAAGTAGCTCAGTTGGTAGAGCATAACCTTGCCAAGGTTAGGGTCGCGGGT
>NZ_SRYM01000005.1 GCF_004793765.1 Parabacteroides distasonis
AATTGTTTCTTTTATCCTCGCCCCGGAATCCGTATATCGTAGTCCAAAGTCATACTTCTTTGACGGTATCGATCCGGAAAAATTCCTTTTCCTAATACTTGTACTACTTGTTGAATTATGTAAGTCTCTCAAAGAACTCTCTCTCGCTATCGTTTCTCGATTGCGGCCGCAAAGGTAAGGACTTTTTCTTAACCTCCAAATTTTTCGGTGAAAAATTTTCAAGTTTTTTCTCAAGCCGATCTCCGGGCGGTTGGAAATTATCGCTTGGCCCAGCCAACCTCATCCCCTACCCAAGGATACCTCCACGTTTCCATCATTCCTGAAGCGCCGTTCTCTCTCGAATGCGGGTGCAAAAGTAATGCTATAAAACATAAACTCCAAACTTTTCCGGCATTATTTTTCAAGGTTTCACGATCCCCTTTTCCCCCCACACGCACAAGTACATATTAATACAGTTCCTCATGATCGCTCCGTCCGCCTCGGGTAAAGACATCATGTCGTGGCTACGCAAGTTCTTCGAGGCTATCCATCCCGCATAACAAGCATAAAGGGATTCATTTGAAACCTATATAATGTGCGCATCGTGTGTGTGAAGAAAAAGGTTTCATGAAACCTTAAAACTTGAAACCTGCCTATAGTCATTTTTTAATTCGATACACGCATAAGCAAAGAAGAGCCATACGATAGACTTAATTCCTTCGAGCCAATGACTTAAATCAAAGAGCACAAAGACTCAGCTTCTCACCCACTAAGCTCCAAGTCCTTTATGTACCTTAATCCACAACTAATTAAAAAATCTGATAACAGAACACGAATCTCCGCTCTCATCAGTCCGACACATTGAAGCGTATTCCCACAGAGTCGTCATATTGTTTTTGCAGCTTATAAAGCTCGTCTCGCATGCGTTTCGTCACTGCCTCGTAACTGGGCTTACCGTAAAGGTTATTCATCTCGTGGGGATCTTCTTGGAGGTCGTAAAGCTCCCATACGTCGATGTCGTTGTAGAAATGGATCAATTTATAACGATCGTCACGTACGCCGTAATGACGCTTCACGGAATGCTCGGCGGGATACTCATAGTAATGATAGTAAAGGGAGTTACGCCAGTTCTCCAGCCGCTCGCCTTTCAGCAAGGGAAACAAGGACTCGCCTTGGATGTCGGCTGGAATGGGGGCTCCGGCCAGTTCCAAAAAAGTGGGGGCGTAATCAATATTCTGCACGAGCTGCGGGATATCGCCCTTCTTGCCACCCGGCAAACGCATCAGCAACGGGGTGCGGAAGGATTCCTCATACATGAAGCGCTTGTCGAACCAGCCATGCTCGCCCATGTAGAAGCCTTGGTCGGAGGTGTAGACGATCAACGTGTTATCCAGCAAATCGTTCTTCTCCAGATAATCAAGCACGATACCGATGTTCCGATCCACGGAATGGATCACCCGAAGGTAATCGTGCATATAACGCTGGTATTTCCACTCGGCCAGCTCCTTACCCGTGCGTTTCTTCGCCTTGAAGTCTTGGATGATCGGATCGTAATAGGCGTCCCAAGCGGCTTTCTGATCCGGATTCATGCGATTATAAAGCTCACGGCCATACTTCTCCAGATCGGCGTTGGAAGAATGGATCTTGTTCTCCTTATCGGCCATTTTCAAGTCGTATACGATATCCATATCCTTGATGATGCTCATCTCCTGCTCCGAGGCAGCGATGCGGCCGGCGTAATCATCGTAGAAATTCTCGGGCAGCGGAAAGGTCACATCGTCGTAAAGACGCAGGTCGCAGGTATCGGGCATCCAAGTACGGTGCGGGGCCTTATGGTGCAGCAGGAGGCAGAATGGCTTGCTCTTGTCTCGTTTATTGTCCAGCCAATCAAGAGCCAGATCGGTCGTGATGTTCGTGGCGTACCCTTCGATCTGACGCTTCTCGCCGTTATCGATGAAGATGGGGTTATAGTAATCGCCTTGGCCTACGAGGATGTTCCAGTAATCGAAACCGGTAGGATCGGAGGTGAGGTGCCATTTGCCGATCATGGCGGTTTGGTAACCAGCTTTACGCAATAGCTTCGGGAAGGTCTGCTGCGAGCCGTCGAAGGTATGGGCATTATCGATGAAGCCGTTCTTGTGGCTGTGCTTGCCGGTCAGCATGCAGGCACGGCTGGGGCCACTGATGGAGTTGGCTACGAAGCTATTGGTGAAACGTACGCCCTCCTTTGCGATGCGGTCGATGTTGGGGGTTTGGATGTATCGCTTGTCGTAGGCGCTGATGGTTTGGAAGGAGTGATCGTCCGTCATAATGTAAAGGATGTTCATGGGCTTGGCGGGCTGCCCAGACGTATTCTCTTTTTGGCTACAGGAGGTGGAGGCTATCACCGCCAGACCTGTCAGAATGAATAGTTGATTTGTTTTCATGTATTCCGCATAGATTTATGTTGTCTTGATTGATTTTGCCTAAATACACTCAGCTACAGACTTGTAGAGACGGGCATGCCTCGTCTCTACAAGTGGTGATATTAACCTTGGTGATATTAGCCGAGGAGGTCTTTCAGCTTGCCTTCGGATTGCAGTTTCACGATCAGCTCGCCAAACAGGGTATTCGCCCAAGCGAACCACGAGCGGGTGTAATCAGAAGGATTGTCCTTATGGAAAGACTCGTGCATGAAACCCGTGCCTCCGTCCGTATCACGAAGCGTCTCGATGCAATACCGGATCTCCTCCTCATCGTTGGAAGTCGTGGCACGCATGATCAAGCTCATCGGCCAAATATAGTTGAAGCCGATATGCGGACCGCCAATACCCTCACCAGCCTTTCCTTTAAAGAAGTAAGGATTGGAAGAGCTCAACACCAAGCGACGGGTATTCTGATAAATCGGGTCGTCCACGTCCACGCACCCCAGGAACGGCAGGGCTAGCAAGCTTGGAACATTAGCATCGTCCATGAAAACACGGCTGCCGTAACCATCCACCTCGAAGGCGTATACCTTACCAAATTCCGGGTGCTCCACGATGGCATATTTCTTCACGGCTTCTTCTACCTCGTTGGCCAACGCCTCGCAACAACTAGCCAAGTCTGTATTATTTCTTACAGCACGAAGAACCTCAGCCACCTGACGAAGTGAGGTGATAGCGAACAAATTCGATGGAACCAAGAAGCCGAACAGAGTAGCGTCGTCAGAAGGACGGAAAGAGGAAACGATCAGACCCACCGGGTTCACCGGGCTACCCCAACCCTCATTCAAGAGAGTATCGCCTTGGCGATCCGTCACCCGAGAGAAACGGTACGGCCCAAGGTTGTCCTTGCGCTGTTGCTCACGGAAGGTACGGTAAACAGCCCCCATCGCCTGCTCCCATTTGCTGTCGAATACGGAGGTATCGCCTACTTCCTTCCAGTAATGGTACGCCAAGCGGATCGGGTAACAAAGCGAGTCAATCTCCCATTTACGCTCGTGAAGCTCTTTCTTCATCTCCGTGCGGTCGCTCTCCCACTCGCTCCCGGTAGGGCCTTCGTTGAAACCGTTAGCGTAGGGATCGATCAGTATGCAAGCAGTCTGGCGATTGATAGCACCGACTAGCATTTGCTGCAAGTCCTTATCCTTCTTCGCCAAGGTGACGAAGGGGTAAACCTGCGCCGAGGAGTCACGCAACCACATGGCATGGATATCTCCGGTGATCACGAACGTATCCGGCTTGCCGTCTACCATCTTGAACTCACAAGTCGTGTCCAAGGTATTCGGATAACAGTTCTCGAACATCCAAGCCAGCTTCGGGTCCTTGATACGGGCCTTGGAAACCTTTAGCAATTCCTCTACCGCCTTGGAGGTAAATTTACGTGCCCCAGGAACTGGGCGCTTGCTAACGTAATCGCCTGTCACCTTAGAGGCGATCGTGCTAAAACTCTTTTTATTGTCGGGCGTACTCACGGAGGAGTATACCTTCTCGCCAACCAACAGGCCGGCCAAGGAAATAGATCCTGTTTTCAAGAAATTACGTCTTGTAGTCATTTATATAGTTTTTATGGTATTATATTCCAGTGGCAAAGTTAAGAAAAAAATAAAGGCTCCCAATCCTTTTCGGACCGGAGCCTTCGCCAATTCAATAATTTCTTAAATTAGCCTAAATACGATTTGAGGAGCTTGCTACGAGTTCCTTGTCTTAATCTTCTGATTGCTTTTTCCTTGATCTGGCGAACACGCTCTCTAGTGAGACCAAATTTATCGCCAATCTCTTCCAATGTCATTTCCTGACAGCCAATACCGAAAAACATCTTGATAATCTCACATTCTCTTTCGGTCAGTGTAGCAAGCGCTCGATCAATTTCCTTAGCCAATGACTCGTTCATTAATGACCGATCCGCAATAGGAGCGTCATCGTTCACAAGCACATCCAAAAGACTATTGTCTTCGCCTTCCACAAACGGGGCATCCACGGAAATATGACGTCCGGACACCTTCAAGGTATCGGAAATCTTATCCACCGGGATATCCAATTCATCGGCAAGTTCCTCTGGAGATGGTTTACGCTCGTTTTCCTGCTCGAACTTAGAGAAAGCCTTGCTGATCTTGTTCAGCGAGCCTACTTGGTTCAACGGAAGACGCACGATTCTTGACTGCTCTGCCAAAGCTTGCAGAATAGATTGGCGAATCCACCATACAGCATAAGAAATGAACTTAAAACCTCTCGTCTCATCGAATTTCTCAGCAGCCTTGATCAAACCCAAGTTACCCTCATTAATAAGGTCGGGCAAACTCAAACCTTGATTCTGATATTGCTTAGCTACAGAAACAACGAAACGGAGATTCGCACGGGTCAATTTCTCTAACGCTCTACGATCTCCTCTTTTGATAGCCTGTGCCAATTCCACTTCCTCTTCTACCGTGATAAGATCTTCTCGACCAATCTCTTGAAGATATTTATCCAACGAAGCACTTTCGCGGTTGGTAATGGACTTTGTGATCTTTAATTGTCTCATTCAATTTGTTTAATTGAGAATACGGGGTGCAAAGATAACCATTTTTATTGAAAGAATTGGCTGGATGCACCCCACATCCAGCCAATTAAAAACCTTTAACAATCTTTTACACCTATAAAACTATAATCCTCGTTTATCTTATTCGGCAAGATCTATCGCATAGTACTTCGTGCGTCCGTTCGGATAGAAGCCTTTAATGAAGAGGCCTTGATCTTCCGTACGTCCTAGAAGTATGCTTTCCACAATCTTTTCCAAGTCTTCCGGAGCAGAGATCTTCTGGTTGTTTACAATCATAATAATGAAACCTTTCTTTATACCAGCGTCTTTCAGCTTGCCGCTGGTCAGACCGGTGACCTCGATACCATAACTAACACCCAACTTACGTTTCTGCTCGTCGTTCAATACCTTGAACGCTGCGCCCATAACCTCTGCGCTATCGCCTCCTTTCACGACCTTGGTGCTACCCTGTGCATTACGAAGTTCAACCGTGAATTTCTTCATGCTACCATTACGGTTGATCGTCAACTCTACCTTATCACCCGGACGGTATTTACTGATCTGCTCTTGCAAAGCGCTAGACGATTTGATCTTCACTCCGTTCACAGCTACGATCACGTCGCCCTTCTCGATTCCTGCTTCCTTAGCGGAGCTACGCTCGGCGAAACCACCTACGTAAGCGCCCTCGAATACTTTCACTTTTTCTTTCTCTGCATCGGGCACGTACTGCGGGTCTTGTATCAATACACCTAATACGGCACGCTGCACGGTTCCAAATTGTTTCAGGTCGTTAGCTACCTTACCGGCGATGCTGATAGGTACAGCGAAAGAGTATCCAGCGAAGTTGCCGGTCTCGGAGTAGATAGCAGTATTAATACCGACCAACTCTCCTTTCGTATTCACCAACGCACCACCACTGTTTCCTGGGTTCACAGCAGCGTCTGTCTGTATAAAGGACTCTATCTTGCTACGATCCTTACCACCGGCACCGATGTTACCACGACTCTTAGCGCTCACAATACCTGCGGTAACAGTAGAGGTCAAGTTAAACGGGTTACCTACCGCCAACACCCACTCACCTACTTTCAATTTCTCAGAATCACCAAAGGGGATCGTAGGCAAGTCGGTTGCCTCGATCTTGAGCAAAGCGATATCTGTTGTCGGATCGGCCCCTATAATCTTTGCAGGGAATTTCCGGTTATCGTTCAATGTAACCTCCAGTTCGTCAGCTCCGTCAATCACGTGGTTATTCGTGATGATATAACCGTCTGTAGAGATAATGACACCCGATCCGGCACCCACACGAGGCTGCTGCTGCTGCGGACGTTGGAACCCTCCACGACCACCGAAGCCGAAAAAATACTCGAACGGATCCATGTATTGCTGACCACCGTTCCCGTTAGAGGCTTGGGCGTTAGTCGTGGCCTTGATATGGACAACCCCGTGGATGGCGCTCTCGGCAGCCGTAGTGAAATCGATATTCTCGGCAGCTACGGTTCCATAATTTGTCAATCGGTACGGTTGCTTGAAGGTATTCTCAACTCCGGATACCAAATCCGCCGGACGTTGATTCTTATTCATCAGGTAAGTACTCGTTCCGATTGCGGCACCAGAACTAATGGCTGCTATTAGAGCTACACCAAGCACATTCTTCCAGATATTTTTCATACTTTTCTTATTTAATTAAACACTTAAATTTAACAGTTTCTTTACGGCAAAGAAAACTCAAAAATTGTGCGGATATTCCATTTCCATCGTATTTTTTATCACTTTTAACTAGGACTTACAAGGGCTTAACCGCACTTAACAGTACTGTGTATTGCAAAGTACCTTTTTAACAATTAAACAGCAGACGAATTGACAGTTGACACATGACAACTGACAGTCGGTTGCCGACAATCTACAATTTCTATTCGTATAAAAAAACACCTTGGGAGCAGAATATGTTTAAGGCTGAAAAAGAAAATGTTATCCTATCTTTCCTTTGCGTCTTCAAAATAATTGTCAACCACCGATCGTCAACTGTCAACTAAAATACCTATCTTTGCCCTATCGCAGTCTGCCGGTCTGTCGCTCACTTTCGGGTGTGAGGAAAGTCCGGGCAACATAGAGCACCATACTTCTTAACGAGAAGCTGTCCGTGAGGGTAGAGTAACGTAACAGAGAATAACCGCCGGCCTCGTCCGGTAAGGGTGAAAAGGTGAGGTAAGAGCTCACCGGATCCCGTAGCGATACGGGATGCCGTACGTCTTATGGGTTGTAAGGTCATGTATACCGGCGCATGTAGGATGGCTCGTCCGATGCCGAGGGGTAGACCGCTAAAGCTTACCGGCAACGGTAAGACAAGATAAATGGCAGACACCTCTTTCCAAAGAGGTACAGGACCCGGCTTATAGGTAGACTGCTTTTTTTATTTGCCAATTAAAATCATGTGCCAATATGCCTAAAAACAAGCCACGGGAAGAAAAGAAGCCTATTGGAGAACGGATCAGCGCATTATTAGCACGAACCATCCGTTTCGTCACTTACGACATTTGGCGGATTACCGAGAATGAAGTGAGTGGGTTGAAGGAGATTTATATCAATATCATCAAAACGATCATACTCGCCGTGCGGGGTTTCCAAAGCGAGAACCTACAAACCAAAGCATCGGCACTCACCTACAGCACATTGTTATCTATCGTACCTTTGTTGGCCGTATTATTAGGTATAGCGAAGGGCTTCGGTTTTCAAGGGACAGTACGGCAGGAGTTGTTCGATTATTTCCCCGGACACGAGATGGAACTGAACAAGGCGTTCGAATTCGTGGAAAGCTATCTGGCGCAAACGCAAGGGGGAGTGATCATCGGGGTTGGTTTGATTTTATTGTTTTATACGGTGATCAACTTGATCTCGTCCGTAGAGGATACGTTTAACGATATCTGGCAGATCCAGAAATCCCGACCGTGGTACCGGAAGATATCCGACTATCTCGCCTTATTCCTCGTGTTGCCAGTGCTAATGACGGCATCCAGCGGTTTATCCATCTTCATGTCTACCTTGCAGAACTCGTTCTTGGGACAATACTTGTTTTTCACGCCACTCATGGAACTATTCTTACATATAGCGCCTTATATTATCACAACATTTGCTTTCACAGGACTGTACGTCTCCCTACCGAATACGAAGGTAAGGTTCATGAACGGGTTGGTGGCAGGCTTTATCGCCGGTTGCGCCTTTCAGTTGTTCCAATTCATTTATATCAGCGGGCAGATTTGGGTGAGCAAGTACAACGCTATTTACGGTAGTTTCGCCGCATTGCCTTTGTTGTTGCTTTGGTTGCAACTTTCTTGGTTGATTTGCTTGTTTGGCGCAGAGCTGTCGTACGCCTCCCAAAATGTGAAGAAATTCAGCTTTGAGAGGGACAGCAAGAATATCAGTCGCCGTTACAAGGATTTCCTTACCTTGCTGATCGCCTCGCTAATCATCAAACGGTTCGTGAAAGGCCCCCCCCCCTATACGGCAGACGAGCTATCCAACGCTTACCGCATTCCTATCCGCATAACGACGCAGATTTTATACCTGCTTACAGAGCTAAATATCATCATTGAGGTGAATTACGGGAATGATGACCGTGTGGCATATTATCAGCCGGCGATCGATGTCAATAAGATCACAGTCAGTTACCTGCTGACTCGCATGGACGAGTATGGTTCTGAGAACTTCAAGATTGACACGAGCCAGCTTTTCTGCAAGGAATGGAAAGCCCTACTAAAGACACGTGAGGACATGATAAAGGCAAACAATAATATCCTGTTGAAGGACCTATAGGGGTCTGAAAATCGAGAGTTGAAAATTGAAAATCAAGACGGGAAATAGGGATTTGACGAGAGGAGCGGTATGGAAGGTGATCCTGCGTTTCGCATTCCCTTTGCTGATCGGTAATCTGCTGCAACAGCTCTATAACGTGACCGACAGCGTCATTGTCGGGCAGTTTCTAGGGAAAGAGGCGTTGGCGGCGGTATCGGCTTCTTTCTTCATCTATTACTTTATTATCTCACTGATAATCGGTATCGGAAGCGGTACATCGGTGGTGATCTCGCAATTTTTCGGGGCGAAGGAGTTCGATAAGGTACAGAAGACCTTCTCCTCTTTCTTTATCTTCATGTTGGTCGCTGGAGTATTGCTGTCCATAGCGGGAATTATTTTCGCCAAGCCGATGTTCAGGTTGACGAATACGCCAGAGGACGTGATCCCACAGTCGGTCGCTTATTTCAGGATCTATGTAGGGGGTACGTTCCTGTTCGTCACTTTCAATAGCATCATCTCCATATTACGGGGTGTCGGGGAGTCCGTGCGTCCTATGCTGTTTATCCTGCTTACCACGATTTTGAATATCGCTTTGGATTTACTCTTCATTGTCGTTTTCAAATGGGGAATTGAGGGAGCGGCACGGGCTACGATAATCGCCCAAGGGAGCGGCATGTGCATGGCCCTAGGCTACGTGAACAACACCCACCCCCTACTCTCTATCAAGAAACAGGATTTATTGTTCGATATGGGATTGTTCAAGGAAGGACTCCGCATCGGGCTTCCCACCAGCGTACAGCAATGCGCCATATCGCTCGGATTGATAGCCTTGCTGGGGATCGTGAACAGTTTCGGCACGGACACGCTCACTGCTTACGGGGCGGCAGGCAAGATCGACACGATCATCATCCAAGCGGTATTGACTCTCTCCGGTGCACTAGCTGCTTTCTGCGGGCAAAACATCGGAGCCGAACACTTGGACCGGGTACGTGACGGGGTACGATTCGCCATGCTTGTCAACCTACTGCTGGGTCTAGCGACCTTCACGGCCATCTATTTCTTCGGGGACAAGATGATGCTGGCTTTCACCAAGGACCCGGAAGTGATCCGGATTGGCAAGGAATATTTATTGATCATGGGAGGATTCTTTGTCATACACGGTGGCTTGAACGTCTTCAATGGGGCATTACGGGGAGCTGGCGATACCCTGTTCCCGATGGCAGTAAGCATCACTTGTCTTTGGCTGATACGCATTCCCCTCGCCTATTGGTTTAGCTCTATCTGGGGACGAAGCGGTATATGGTGGGCCATCGGCTCCAGCCTTTGCATCGGGCTTACAATCACCTATATTTATTATAAATTGGGATTCTGGAAGAGCAAAGGGCCCTTACGGAAGAAATAAGCATAGCTTATTATTCGTTTCCGTTGGGGTCGCATCGCCCGATCACTTGATTGAATAGAGAAAAAGCCCCAGGTCAATAACCAAAGGGCTTTCTTTTGTTGCGGAGGCAAGACTCGAACTTACGACCTTTGGGTTATGAGCCCAACGAGCTACCACTGCTCCACTCCGCGATATAGTCGCTATCATTTCCTGATTGCGAGTGCAAAGGTATATATTATACTCCAGACTTCCAAACTTTTTCAAGAAATATTTCCAATTTGTTTGCATATACCCTTCGCTATCCAGCAGTGAAGCCTTGTTTAACAGCAATTTGACACTAGAAATTTCCGACCGCATCAAAATCGAATGGTTCATATAAATGCAGACGATTTCTCAAAGATTGTATTTCCGCCTGCAAATTCCGCATCCGGTCCAGCATATGATGAATGGCCTCGATTCCCTCGATGTTAATAGACAAGTCGTAATACATACGTGTGTATTGTTCTAGATCAGGAAGTTGGGAAGAGAAGAGATACCTCTCTCCATCCGTAATATTAATGTCAATCAAACCTCCCTCTTCCAGCAAGATGATGAACGAAGGGTCTATATGGCATTTCTGGCAGTATTCACTGACAATAACTAAATCCGTTTGCATAATATACCTGTTTTTAATTTAGACTTTGTATTTCCCTGAACAACTCCTTCTGTTTCTCCGTCAAGTCGGTCGGCACCTCGATCAAGTACGTGACGATCAAATCACCAAACTGTCTCTCCTTCTTGTAAACAGGGAATCCCTTACCTTTCAACCGGACCTTCGTGTTGTTTTGCGTACCCGGTTTTACTTTCAGTTTCACCTTGCTATCCAAGGTATCGATAATCTGCTCGCCACCCAAAACCGCCGTATAGAGGCTCAAGGGAACGGTCAGGTATAGATCATCTCCCACCCGTTTGAAACGGCTGTCGTCTGAGATAATGAACGTAATGTACAAATCCCCGGCAGGACCTCCATTCATCCCCGCCCCGCCTTGGCCTTTCAGCTTAATGGTTTGCCCATTGGCTACGCCAGCGGGAACCGTGATACGCAAGTTATTGCCGTTCACGGTAATCACCTGCTTATGTGTCTTGGCTGCATCCATCAAGGACAAGTGCAATTCGGCCGTGTAATCCTGTCCACGAAACTCATGATTAGAATGATTGCCACCACCCCGGCGGGAACCGAACATAGACTCAAAGAAATCTGAGAAACCGCCACCAAAGCCGCCCCCCTGCTGACCGTACTGCTTCCGTTGAGCCTCGAACTCATCCACATGTTTCCAATTCTCCCCGTACTGGTCGTATTTCTTACGCTTTTCCGGATCGCCAAGCACCTCGTTCGCTTCATTAATCTCCTGAAACTTACGATGGGCGTCGGAATCGTTCGGATTCAAATCAGGGTGATATTTCCGAGCCAACTTTTTATAGGCTTTCTTAATATCATCCTGAGAAGCGTCCTTATTCACCCCCAAAATCTCGTAATAATCGATATAGGCCATAATCTGATATATTTTAGTCTATTTTTCTCATATAATATAACAATAAACATACCAAGAATAGTTTTGGTTAGTAAAAATTCACTTAAAACGTTTTTTTATCGTACACGCACGGAATTAGATTGTTTGTAAATAAAAAAGGCTCTAGCCGAGATCATCAGATACCGCTAAAGCCTTTATGGATAGGAAATTCTTCGAACCTTATTTAAACTGCATCATCTTGCTGATATATTTCCCGACAATATCGAACTCTAAGTTTACGACCGTACCTTTCTCAATCTGGCAAAAGTTCGTGTTATCGTGTGTATAAGGGATGATAGCGACTTGGAAGCTGTTTTGCAGGGAGTTGCATACCGTCAGGCTGACACCGTTCACGCAAACGGAACCTTTCTCCACGGTCATATACCCCTGCCGAGCCATCTCCTTGTCAAAAGCATACTCGAACGTATAGTACCAGCTGCCGTCCACCTCCTTCACCTCTGCGCAAACAGCGGTCTGATCCACGTGTCCCTGTACGATATGCCCGTCCAAACGGCCGTTCATCAACATGCTACGCTCCAAGTTCACCTTATCACCCACTTTCAGGTTCCCGAGGTTCGAACGTTCCAAGGTCTCCTTGATAGCGGTAACCGTATACGTATCTTCCGTCATGCTTACCACCGTAAGGCAAACGCCGTTGTGAGCCACGCTCTGATCTATTTTCAGTTCATTCACGAATGAGCACTTCATCGTCAGATGAAGGTTTCCTTTATCGGATTGGAGGGCTACTACCTGAGCCGCTTCTTCTACAATACCAGAGAACATAATCAAATTATTTTTAGTTCGTACTCCCAAAACTGTTATTTATTCATGGGCAAAGATAACGCCTTTAAGGTAATAAGCCCGATAAAAAGGAAGTTATTAAATGTTTTTAATTTACGATAGAAACCAGACCTTATTCATCGTCCAAAGAGATCAAATCGTAGCATTTGCTTCCCAGATCTAACGGTTCTGCATCTCGTATATCATTATAAACCATTCCTAAACATTCCTTAAAGCCACTTGTTCATAAATAGATTATCCTAAAATAAACATAGATCTTATGGAATAAAGGCCTTATTTTTAAACAAGTGTTATTACCTTTTATGATATGCTTAACAATCAAAACCTCTGCCTAAAGCTATCCACCGGATTCGACGTGGCAGCCCGGTAGCTCTGAAAAAAGACAGAGACAAACGAGATCACGAGGCAGAATAAACCGGCGGCGATAAATATCAGCGGACTTAAACTGATACGGTATGAATAATCGGACAGCCAATCCCGCATGAAATATATAATAATCGGTACGGCAATCACGAAAGCGATCAGCACATAGTTCAAGAACGTGAATACGAGCTTAACCAATATCTCCCGATTGCTGGAACCAAATACCTTTCGTACGGATACCTCCTGCGAACGCTGTTGGATAAAATAAGTGGACATTGCCAATAAGCCTAGCAAAGAAATAAGGATAGCAATTACTGAGAATATGATTACGATCTTTGCCAAACGGATTTGCGAGTCGAATGATTTTTGTAAACGCTCATCCATGAAGAAAGCCTCAAACTCAAGTCCGGTCACTTTCTCATACACTTTACCGATAGCCTCCTTTGCGGCGAAAGGATCACCTTGTGTCTCGATCAAGATCATCCAAGGATCTTCATTATCTTTCAAGAAACGGAACATGACGGGGTTCATCCCTGTCGTCACATTTCCAAAGCAATAGAAATCCCGGACGATACCCGCTATCGCTATCGGCCTTTCGTGCCTATCCAACATAAAAGAGGTCGCATCCTCCGATAAGTTCATCTCACGCATCGCTTGCTCGTTTAGGAACCAGCCCTCTGTCGTTAAATGGTTATCACGCAAAATCTCCAATCCCAGCATATCGTAACAATCCTTATCCATAACGAATTGCTGGAAAGATATATTTTGCCCCTGATAAGTAGAAGTCCAGTTATTACTACCGAATAAAGGCAATCCTTGAGTCTTCCCGACCCTATCTACGCACGACAAGCCTTTCAGCTCACCGACAAAAGCAGACAACAGCCTTCCGTCTACCGAGTTCATGGCCAACAAATTCTTCGTATTATATCCCACAGGAGCGTTGATCATATGAACAATCTGGCTAACCATCACGATAGAGGCTGCGATCATCGTGATCGTGATCACATTCTGGAATACGATAAAGAACTTGCTGAATACCATTTTCGTCTTAGCCCGGAACGTACCCCTTACCACCTCGATCGGTTTAGAAGAAGAAATAATGATAGCGGGCAGCAAGCCGGATAAAACTCCCACGACAACCGTTAATGAAACCAGAGCCAATAGCCAGACAGCTCTACCCAATACATTCATATCGACACGTGTCTGCAATAAATCATTGACAAACGGCACGACCGCCAGCGCAAGGAGAACCCCGATAATCAAAGAAATAAACGTAAGTAAAGTGGACTCCAGCATCAAACGCATGAATAACTCACCCCGTGAAGATCCCAAAAGGCGCCGGGTAGCCATCTCCTTCGCCCTGAAACCTGCTTGGGCAACCGTCAAGTTAATATAATTGATAACCGCAAAAATCAAGATAAGAAGACCTACGGACATTAGCACGATCACGAAACGCCAATCTCCCTTTCGCAAAGAAGAGTAAGAAGCGGCTTTCGCAAAATACTGCTCACTAAGTGGCAATATGCGTACCTCTTTTGCCGTCCCATATTGATACGGCCAATAAAACGACTTGAACCAATTGGCCATATCCTCCGCACGAGAAGGGAAATCACTACCCTCACGCACCAAGACAAAAGCCGATGTACTTCCGGCATTCCCCAATTGATCCGGAGCCAACGACCAGTTCAAATACCGGACCTGCTCCCAACGCACGATCACATCGGCTTCGGGAATAGAGGAATGAAGTAAATCCTCCACCACCCCGTTTATAGTAGCCGATATGGTATCGCCCACCACCAACTGCCGTCCCATCGGATCATCCGTTCCGAACATCTTACGGGCGAACGAAGAGGAGACCACCGCATAGTTCCCGGCGGCCAACGCTTGCTCACGAGTGCCTTGTAGCAACCGGAAATCAAAGAAATCGAAGAACGTAGAGTCTGCGAACATCACGTTTGCCTTCAGTTTCCGATCACCGGAAACGGTAACGATGCCGCCAAAATTACCCGCCACTACCGGACAAACTTTCTCTACCTCCGGATAGCGTTCCTTGATCTTATAAGGAATGGCGGCTCCGGTAGCCATCCAATTCTCATTCCCGACCAGATAGATACGATCCGCCTTGGTATGGAATTTATCAGTCGACATCTCCTGTACCGTATAGACCGCTATCAATAACACAAACATCAACGATACGGACAAACCAAACACGTCTATCAGCGTATAAGCCTTATTCCTTCCGAGAAACTTAAAGAAGGACTTAAAGTTCAATAAATTATTCATGAATTATAAATTATCAATTTTCTATTATCTATTTTCAATCACTCAGATTTCAAGCAGTTCACCGGATTATCATTAGCCGTCTTGCGGGCATCCAGACAGACCACGGAATATATAATCAATAAGACACATACGCCACAACCCAAGAATATGTACCATGACAAAGGAACTTTTTCCGTGAATTGCTCTTGCCACTTTTGCAAGACAAAGTATGCTATGCCACCGCCTAATACGACCGCATAGATACAGATATACCCGATATCCTTTATGAACAACCTCAATATATTCCATAAGGTAGCCCCATTCACCCGGCGGACAGCGATCTCCTTACGACGGCGGCTCACCTCATCATTCGTATAGCCAATAAGCCCGATCAACGTAACAAGAAGCGTGACCAAACCTCCGATCATCACGGAATCTCGGAATTGACGGGAGTCCTTATATAAATCCATGATCTCGGAACGGAAAGAGATAGCGTTCAAGTCACGATCCGGAAATGTCTCGGATATCTTCTGCTGTAAACGAGCCATATGATCATTGGCCAGCTCATGGAACTTTACCTGCAAGGTGTACATGGGCTCATGAGTATAGAATAACACGGAAGGACGCATATCCTGGCTCGAGATTCCTCCCAAACGGATATTCTCATACACACCGCAAATCGTAAATGGCTCTCCGTTCCTGCTATGCTCGGTAATACAGATAGACTTCCCTATCACGTCATCCGTCCAACCAGCCACCAATTTCATCTTCTCCACGAAACGACGGTCTACCATGACCTCTCTCGAATTGCTTACGTTCTCCGTGAACGAGCGGCCTTGGATCACGGGAATCTCCATCATGTCCAAATATCCGTTACCTACCTCATACAGATCGGCGATATTAAAAAGCTCTCGCTCCTCACCCGGTAAAAGAATATTATTACCGGAAGCATGCTCGAAAGGCAATTGATAAACGGTGGTAGCCGCAACGACTCCCGGAAGCCGCATCACCTCATCCAGAATCTTGGCACGGGAGGTAGAGTCCACTCCGGCTAATCTACAGTAGGCAAGGTCCTCATAGGCATATCCCGGACGGTCGTTCACCATAAACGTATATTGACGGGCAACGAAAACAAGCATCGTCACCAAAAAACCCGTAGCTACAAACTGGACAAGCAACAAGACTTTCTTCCAGATACGCTTATTCTCCCGGTAATTACGGAAAGCGGAGGCCACCGGGACCCGGGCGTATAATGATCCCGGCATAAAACCGGATACGAAAAACACCAAGACACATATTCCCAATAAGAACAAGCTGCCATTGGACAAGAGCAAGGAATCTAACGAAGTCGCCAGCAACTCCTCCACCGTACCTCTAAATGCAAGGATCAGCAATAAGGCCAAGATCAGTGAAAGCACTATATGCACCAACGCCTCACCAAACATCATACCATGAATATTATTCTCACTCGCTCCATAACATTTATGGACAGCCACCTCCTTCGAACGATTTACGATAGAAGAGATCACGATCAAGACATAGTTCATCACCGCCGTAAAGATCAAAGCGAAGGCCAGTAAGGAAAGTATCCATGTCATTCGCTTGACTTGCGGCAACTCCTTGTGTAAGCCATCCAGCTCATGAAACGAGAAACCAATGTTAAACCCTGTCTTTTGCTGTTCCTCCGGAGGGAAATAAGAATTCACGAACGTATGCACCTGTTCCTCCAAAGCTAAAGGATTCACCCCCTTGTGTAATTTCACGTAGCTTATGTAACGATCATTTCCCAACATATTAGTAGGCGAACCCTCCCACATGAACCGACCCGCCGAAGCCATAGAAACAATCACATCGTAACGGGAATGAGAATTTTCCGGAACTTCCTCAAAAACGCCACCAATAGTCATAGTACGTCCCGGCGAACTGTCTACCGTGAAGTTTTTCCCGATAACATCGCCCCCGATATTTTTCGCTATACGACTTGATACCAACACGTACATCGGGGTGGAAAGAACCTCTTTCGCATTTCCGATCAGCATAGGACGAGGAAGAATATCAAAGAAACAACTATCCGCTATGATACAACGACCGGAGTATTTCATCTTGGTGTCGGTCATCGTAAAGGTCCAGTCTCCAAAACTCGTGTATCGGGTGACGGTCTCGATCTCAGGTATCTGTTGTTGCATGGTCGGGACAATGCCACCGCTTGTTTGCGGATAATCCTTCAACTCCCCTCCATTTTGCTGGTATTTCGCCCATACTTGATAGACCCGGTCTCTATCCGGATAAAAATCATCATACGATTGTTCGAAATAGACTTTAGCGATCAATACCAAACCTACCGCTAAACCGATTCCCAACGATACGATTTTCATCACGTTATGCCGCCCTTTCTTAAAAATGGAACGAATGGCGATTAGTATGTTTTTCATATTATATCGATTTTATTCCAGCACCAGCACTTCATTATCCTTATAACTCTCATAACTGGACACAATCACCTTCTCACCGGCTTCCAGACCTTCAAGAACCTCATAATATTGCGGGTTCTGACGACCGATCTTGATAGAACGCCTGTAAGCTTTCTTTCCATCCGGATCAAGAACAAATATCCAACTTCCACCCGTACTCTGGAAGAAAGTTCCCTTCGGGATAATGATACTCTCGGTAGGTTGCCCCAGCTCCAAGTTGATATAGTAGGTCTGTCCGCTACGGATATTATCCGGACGCTCGCCCGTGAAAACGAAATCCGTACGGAACTTACCATCACGAACCTCGGGATAGACCTTGCGTACCGTTAAATCGAAAGAAGAACCTTGACGCTCGAAAGCGGCGCTTAGGCCCGGTTTCACACGATCTATATAATGCTCGTCGATCATGGCCTCGATCTTATAATCGGAAAGGTCGTTAATCTGACCGATCTTTTGTCCCGGATTGATACTTTGCCCCAATACGACATCCAACAGTCCCAACTCACCGTCGATCTGGGAACGGACATTCAGGTTTTCCTTACGCTCGCGTATCAACAGGATATTCTTCCGCATGTTCGCTAAACTGGCCTCCATCTCATCCATCTGGATCGTGCGGGAGATAGAGTCTTGGCGCAAGCGCTCGGTAATCAAGGCGTGCTTTTGAGAGGCCAACTCGAAGTCCTCCTTCGCTTTCAGATAATCCTCCTTGGCGATCAAGTTCTCTTTATATAACTGTTCTTGTTGATTAAACGAACGGCGGGCCCGGTTCATGTCCATATCGTATTGAAGTTTCTCCATCTGATTGGTCAGCTTATCCTGCTCCATGGTAACCTGCGTATTACGAAGGAAGTTCTGCTTCTCCGCCAACTCAGCCTCAGCGTTCAATATCTGCAAATCCAGATTTGAGTTGCTCAGACGAACAATAATATCGCCTTTCTTCACCTGGGCGCCTTCTTCCACGACTTTCTCCTGCACGATACCTCCCTCCTCGGGGCTAAGCTGCACGACCGTGATAGGTTGCACCTGACCATCCATACGAAAGAAGTCGTTGAATTGCTCACGGGTCACATTACCAATGCTAATTCCTCTCGCATCCACTTTCAACGTAGAAGCATGATCACCAAAGATAATCCATCCCAACAAGATAACGAACAACACGCCACCCGCTACATAAGGAATATGCTTCTTCTGAAGACCTTTCTTTTTCTCTAATTGTATATCCATCGTATTCTATATTTTTTATTATCATCTAAATTCTATGTTCTCAATTCTTATTCATTGATAAGAGGCTTGCCCTTATAATAATCCACCAGCTTGCTTTTCAATAAGTACATCAATCGCTTTTGAAGCAGATTAGCCTTGGACTCCAACAGTGTATTTGCGCTTGTCTGTACATCCAGCGTGCTCATCAGGCCTTCCTCGTACTTCCGTAGGGTAACACGATAAGCCAACTCATCCGATCTCACCTTCTTATCCATCTGTATGGCCTCTTTAGCGTATCCCTCACGATCCAAGACAGATTGCTCTACCGCTGTCTGCAACTGGCGAAAGACCTCTGTTCTTGTCTCCCGAGCGATCCGCATATTGTTACGGTAACGACGAGCGTTCGTTAGTCTGCTCAAACCATCAAACAAGGGAAAGCTAAGGCTAAAAGAGACATATTCACCACGGTTATTCTTAAACTGATCCTTGAAACCTTCCGGGGCATTATCAGACTTCAGATTCTCGAAATAACTCGTAGAGATTCCGGCATTCAAATAAATACTCGGCAACAACTTTCCTTTATAAATACGATATTGGTATTTACTTTGCGTTAATTGATACTCGGCTTGCAAGGCGGTAGGGTTATTCCCGGACGCATAGGCGAAAATCTCCGCCACGTTCTCTACTTCCGGGACATAATTGATATCCGGTAATAAAGTATCCACCTCCAGTTCTAAATCAGAGGGATAATTCATACATTCCCTCAAGGTAAGCAAGGCCGTATTGAAAAGATTCTGCTGGTGGGTCAATGTATAATCATCGGCCGCTACTTGAGCCTCGAATTGAGCAACATCCGCTTTCCCTTTCAAACCCAGCTCTTCTTGCCGGCGAGTCTTATATAAGGTACGGTTACTCTCCTCCAATTTCTCGGCCGCCATACGAATCGTTCCTTTATAATACACCACATCCATATAAGCCTGCATGGTTTTCATCGCTAAATCATCTTTCGCTTTCTGGATGTCATTAACCCCCATACGGCGATTGGATTTTGCCATCAACCATTGATTGATCAGCTGTCCGCCCGTAAAAATAGGAATAGAAGCATCGAGGCCATAGTTATTATTAAACGTAGAAGTATTCTCATAGGTATTGGTCGCCGGGTCAATCGAACGGCCAAAACTATATTGCGCTCCGACCTTAGCCGATGCCGCAGGGAAAAAAGAAGCTATGGCGGCATTCCGTTCCGCCTTATACGTATCTGATGTATAAACTTGCTTTTTAACCGACGGGCTGTTTTCCACGGCATAGCGCATACATTCATCCAAAGTCCAAAGTTTCTCTTGGGCCACCGTTGCGGTAGCGAAACTGAGAGAAAGAACTGTTGTAAGTAATATTTGTTTCATTGCTCTATTATTTTCTACCTAAATAATAGCAAAGAACGTGCCAAAACACATAAACAACTAAACAACAATCAGATAACAAAAAGCCATTCTTTTAGAACTGTCCAATATTTTGACAATGCTGTCTAATTGTTTGACAGTATTCCCACTTTGATACGTAAGAGCGTCTCCTCTTCTCCCTAAGCAAAAAGCACTCTACTCCTATATGAATTCTTTCCCGATAACCTATGAATTCTTATACGCATACTGTATAATTCTACAAACCACGACGTGGTCTGTACAGATCAAGGCGTGGAATATACAGATCACGCCGTGGTCTATATATTCCACGGCGATAATCAGGAAATAGATGAGATAGTAATTATATTTGTATATAGTAAGAAGAATGTTTTTTACTTGAAGATACGAACAATTGTTTTGATTACAATCGTTGACTATCCTTTAGATCTAAGAACAAGACAAAAAAAAGGGAAACAGTCGAAAATCAACTGTTTCCCTTTTACCAAGTCGGGGTACCAAGATTCGAACTTGGGACCCCCTGCTCCCAAAGCAGGTGCGCTAACCGGACTGCGCTACACCCCGTTTTGCAATTCATAGTGTTTATCTCTGATTGCGGTGCAAAGGTACGCCTTTATTTTAAACTACAAAACTTTTCGGTAACTTTTTTCTTTAAAAATATCATTTTCTTGTTGAGCGGATAGAATGGAGCTTTGCGTCAGATAGCTCTTGTCGTTGGCGTAAATGAATAAAAGGGTTCCATTCTTTATCGTATTAATAATTGGCTTACTGACAGATACAGGCAATGCGGGGCAACCCAAGCTACGTCCTAACCGACCCGAGGAAGCGGCCACCGAAGGATCGGAATAAGAGGCGCCATGAATTACAATCGCCCTTTGCTTAGCCAAATCATTTATTCCTTTTTCCAATCCATTCAGGATAAGCGAATAGCCATTCCGACCTTGGTACGTATTTTCCGTCAGATAAAATCCTAAAGAGCTTTTGTGGGAACCGCTCTCGTTCGAGAAAGAGGTCGCATAAATCCCTCCGCTATTCTTACCGTGAGAAACCAAAGAGGTGTAAAGTATTCTCTTTTGCCGTATATCCAATACAACCATACGTTCCGCCGTAGAAGGTTTAGAGAAATCGATCAATGTAAGGATATCCTTATTTTTCCGCTCGATCTTCCCAGAACCTCTAAGCCCCTGCATAAACGCATCGAAACAAACCCATTGCTCCAACCGCATCTCCTCATATAATTGGCGCCCCATAACCGCCACAGGCGTTGATCCCGTTTCCGGAGATAGGGCACGCAAAACTCCACCGGTTGAAATTGAACCTACAGACAAGACAATAAAAAACAAATACAAGAAAATCCTTCGCATATTAAAAAACAATAACGCCGCGAAGTTATGATTTTTATTCTAATACAAAAACAATCGTCTCATTAACAGGTGCCCAATCATAAACAAATCGCGCATGCGAAGTCGCGTTTCTCACACACATATGAGACCGGGGTATCGTTCCCAACGAAGGACTATATTCGATCAATGATTTACGAGGAGCGTTGACCGGTACGCCATGGATATACGCCCCATTCGTAAAACGATTGGCATAAGGAGCGAATCCGCCTGTCTCCTTGGAACCGTCTACCAAATAGATCATGCGAGACTTTTTTTCTTGGAGAACATACATTCCCAACGGGGTTTCCTGCGCATAAGGAGGATGATACTGTCCGGTAGTCGCAGGGTTCATACTACGAACCAACCATTTCGAGCCGACGTGCTCCAAGGTCGCGATATTCTGGTTGTGACGATCCACGAAGATCGCCTTATCGAAGACTACCGTATCCCCTATTTGCTTGATATATTTCCTCGGAGCATACCACTCCTCCCCATCGTACACGGTTTGTATACGAGCGAATTTAGAATCCTTACCCATCGCCTTGATACGGACTAGGCTACCGTCACGTCCATAGATTTCGGGAGTCACGGTATCAGTCATCAAATAAAGCGGGACAGATTGATAACGTTCTACACCAAGCGTATCGGAAACCCTTTTATAGGCATCTCTCTTGAAGACTTTCACAAGAGGAGCCTCTCCATTCCTGTTTTTATAGTTCTGCAATATCGCCCATTGAGACGGCTCCTTTTGGATCGACTCCAATAAGGATAATCTTTCTTTCATTTTCTCCCATTGGAACTCCCGTGTCGTATCTTTATAGGGATAAGTATCTTCTAAAGTATGCTTATCGTAAAGCAACTCTTTCTCTATTTCGATACGGGAAGGCAAAGTCTCCACAATCACGGTGGAATCCTTCGATATAGAATCCACAGGAGTTAAGACCTCGGTTTGAGCAGGCTCGGTCCTCGGCGTACAATAACTTAGCGTACAAAGGCTCGATATCAAAAGTATAAAAACTGTTCTCGTCATCATTATTACCCGGGATTTATTTGAATATCGTAAATATACGATTTTTTCCAAATAACAGGTAATCTTATCATCTTGTTTACAAAGTAACCGCACCAAATGACAGAGCTATCCTATACTCATCCTATAATCCATTTACTGCCCGGTATTAATGAGATAATCTTTGTCGTCACATAACAGCTGATAAATGTACTTACCGCAATGCAGGGTATGGCGGCGACAGTAGGCAACACTAAATCGTGCTTGAACACAGTTACCCACAATCCGAGCCAAAATATATGCATAAGATACATACCGTAGCTGAGTCTAGACATCTCTGTTATAAGTCGTGGAGATTTCGAATCGCCTATGCAAGTAAAAGCGAGGAACGTACCCGCCGTAAGAAGCACACAATTGATTGTACAGAAAGCCCACCCGATCTCTATCTTGGGTGTGACAAGGATTACTCCGGGTACCGCTTGGACATAGAAAGAATAGATCGTCAGCAAGGCACCGACGAGCATCGAGGCAATTCCGATGACCAAACGTTTAGAATGGTTCCATGTAAGATGGACATGTATATAATGTGCCAGTACGAGGTATCCTAAATAACCGGAGAAGTACCAGAGTATATGGTATTCATTCCAAAAACATTGCCCCCACACCTCGCCGAAGCAACGATTGAGATAGGGCATACAGGTCGACAACAGAAACAAGCCGATGAAAAAAAGCTCTTCTTTCGCCGTGGCTTTATTCAACCATGGCGATATTACGGGTATAAATAAATAGAGGCTGATCAAAGGGTACATGAACCACAAATGTCCGGCCAGTGAAGGAAAGTTCAAGAATATTCTCGATATATCTTTCAATGATGTCTCGGCATCTATCTGCCCCCACAGCATAGGTAAAGTGCTGTATAATATCATAAATATGAAAAACGGAGGTAAGATGCGGATACAACGCTGACGATAGAATTGCCAAGAGGTCAGCCCTGCCTTCATGGGCGCAAGAAGAAAGGCGGAGACAATTATAAACAGTGGCACCGCCATGCGTGAGAAACCATCGTATACGGCTACCCATAACCGATCTGCCTCATTGGCCAGATAAGATTGCGGTCCCACCATATCCGTAGAGCCCTCAGCTCCATAAAAGTTTTCACTGGCGTGGACAACCATGACAAGGAAGCACGCAAACACACGCACGTAATCCAAAAAAACTATACGCTTCATTTTTTGTTTTAGTATTATTATTCGTTAGATGATTCAAGTTTGTCTTTTTATGCGAAGCATGCATGCAAGAGGGATATATTTCGATGTTTTTCCTGATACAGCTTTATGGCGTACAAAGGTAAAAAAAGTCGAAAAGAATATATACCTTTGTCATAAATTATAAATGAAATCTAAAATAAAAACATATGAGATCTATTAATGGCGCAGTTTTACGTAGCGCATTCGCGATGGTATTAGGGTTTGTTTTGGTATTATGGCCGGAAGTAGCCATAACTTATCTGGTTATTACGATCGGCATACTATTCATTTTACCGGGATTATTCGCTATCCTCAGCTATTTCACCCGACCGAAAAATGAGAACGGGGAGAAACCGATGTTTCCTATCGAGGCAACGGGAAGCGTACTGTTCGGAGCGTGGTTGGTGATCATGCCCGAGTTCTTCGTGAATATATTAATGTACGTACTTGGCGCCTTATTGGTTATTGCCGGCGTACAGCAATTGGTTTCATTGATATCCGCAAGGAAATGGAGCAATGTACCGTTTGGGTTCTACCTGATGCCGACTTTGATCCTGATAACCGGAGTAATGATTCTAGCCTACCCGTTCGGGGCGGCGACAAATACATTCGTAATCTTCGGCGTAGCCAGCATTTTCTACGGGGCCTGTGAGTTGATCAACTGGTATAAGTTCCACAAACATATAGAAAATACCGGATTATGATTTCCGGTATTCCATGGGTGATATTCCCATATGCTTCTTGAAAAACTTGCCAAAAGTGGATTGATCGGAGAAGTGGAGTATATCCGCTACCTGCTGAACCGTGGCTTGCGGAGTCTTCAATAGCATCTTAGCTTCGACAATCAAGGCGTCATCAATCCATTTATTCGCCGATCTACCCGTTAGCTCCTTTAAGATAAGCGAAAGATACTGCGGGGTAATAAATAATTTCTCGGCATAGAACGTAACGACGTGCTGCTCCTTGCAATGCTCGAAAAGCAATTGCAGGAACTGCTCGAAAAGCTCCTCCTTACGGGAGAGCGTAGGTGCTGTCATAAGTTCCTTCTTACCCATAAAGATATTAGCCAACTCGATAAAGAAACCGATCAAGGCGTTCTGAAGAGCCTCCTTCTGAAAAAAATGGGTACGCAACTTCATCTTTTCCCGTAAGATGGAGAATTGACCGGATATATGCTCTGTCTCCTCGGCACTCATCGCAGCACATGGATTCTTACGGATCTGCATATAATGCACCATGGAGTTTTTTTTCCCTGCCGGGGCAGTATATCCATCCAGAAAAGATCTGGACACGATCAACAAACGCCCTCTTAAATCTTTGCTCACTTTCGATACCTGTACGATATGAGTCGGCATCAAGGTTATAAACGTATTCTTCTCTATCTTATATGGAATATAGTCTACCGAAATATCGGCGGTACCTTCCTGTACCAAGATCATCAACAAGGCATTTAAACGCATCGGGGTGGAATGCTCCAGCCTTTTTTCCTCGTAATTAATCAAATCTCCGTTCAGATCCGCTATCGATAAATCATCTTGAAAGCTGTCACTGGATTCAATCCCCTTGATTAACTCAGTGACTTCAATTAAAGGTAAATTTTTCATATCTAATCTATAGATTATTATTATCACCTCGGACAAAGATAGAAATAAAAAGCCAAAGACCACCCATTATTTCGTTTTTAACCAATTTTCATCCAAAATAGAAGGAACAGTAAGAATTTTCAACAACACCCTGTTTCATTCCATACCAATACCGTAACAGTATAAACCTTTCCGGTTTTCTAAATATATCAGACCTTTGCGAACAGATTCAATGGGAATATCCGGTCATTGGTCGATTCTAACGGACGAATCATCGCTTTTTACTTGCATATGGGGATTGTCCCAGCTACTTTTGACGTAACAAAAACAAATATGATGAAGAAACAGATTATTAATACGGCGTTCGATCTTTTTTCTCAATATGGCATCAAGAGTGTGAGTATGGATGATGTAGCGAAAGCGGCTGGTATCTCCAAGCGCACACTTTATGAGTCGTTCGAGGATAAGGAGACTTTACTGATCGAGGGGATCGATCACAATTCCGAATCGCTCGGACAATATCTGACGGGACTGGAAAAAGAACCTTTCAATGCCTTGGAAGTAATCCTGCTCTTTTATGAAGAGATGATGAAAAACCCGAGATGGTTCAACGAGAAGTTTTACGAAGACTTGAAGAAATATCCGAAAGCCCAACAAAAAATAGAGATGAATAAAGCGAGAATGGGCAAGAGGTGTATGGACTTATTTGCGCGGGGTGTTAAAGAGGGCGTGTTCCAACAAGGGATCAACTTCGAGATCATGGCCTTGCTGGTGAAAGAGCAGACGAAGATGTTGCGGCCTTCCAATGTCTTCTGCAAGCATTCCATCACCGAGGTATACAACACGATCCTCCTCACATTCCTGAAAGGAATCAGCACCGAGAAGGGAAGAGCGATCCTAGACCGGTTCAACCTCAAACAATCCTATGATTTATAGCAAACACTGAATGAGTTTAATCACAGACAAAATCTATCCTAAATGAAACGATTATTGAAGAGTAGAAAAATGATGCTGGTCACATTTATGGTATTGCCTTTTCTGGCGGCGAGACCGGTTCTGGCTCAAGACACCCTGAAACTGGATCTTGGGAAAGTGCTAGAGATCGCTTTGAGCGAGAACCCGACCGTAAAAGTTGCCGATAAAGAAATACAGAAGAAAAAGTACGCACGTAAAGGATCGTATGCTTCTCTATTTCCGCAGATCAGTTTTGCGGGGGACTACAACCGTACCTTGAAGAAACAGGTGATGTATATGGACTTCGACATGGGTGACATGGGAGGCGGCAGCTTACCCGAAGACACGGACATGTCAAGTATGGACAAAGGCTTCGAGGTAGGACGTAGCAATAATTGGAGTTTGGGCTTCAACGCTTCCATGCCACTGGTGAACGCCTCTTTATGGAAAAGCTTGAGTATTTCAGCCCTAGACGTGGAATTGGCGGTGGAGCAAGCCCGCTCTTCTAAAATAGCGATGGTGAACCAAGTGAAAAAGAGCTTTTACGCTGTCCTTCTGGCAAGCGACTCTTACCGGGTATTCAAGCAAAGCTACGACAATGCCATGGAGAATTATCTGGACATCAAGCGAAAGTACGAACAGGGAACCGTAGCTGAATATGACCTGATACGTGCCGATGTGGCAGTAAAAAATACGGAGCCTAATCTGTTGCAGGCAGAGAACTCCCTTACTTTGGCCAAATGGCAGTTAAAAGCGTTATTAGGTATGGATCTGGATTTAAATATCGATTGCGACGGGCAACTGACGGATTTCAAGTCCAGCCTCTTTGCCGACTATCTATCCACAGACACGACCTTATCCGAGAATACGGACTTGAAACAATTAGACCTTCAAGCGGAACAGCTAAAAAAGACGCTGGTCATGCAGAAATTCGATTATCTGCCAACCTTGTCACTGACCGGCTTATATCAATGGAGTGCTATGAATAATGACTTCAAGTTCAAGAATTACAGATGGAACCCCTATTCAATGATCGGTATCACGTTATCGATTCCGATCTTCTCTGGAGGCAGTAAATTTTATAAAGTAAAGCAGACAAAAGTCTCCATCGACCAATTGAACCTGCAACGGGACGATACCAAGCGTAATCTACAGTTGGCCGTGAAGCAGTACATTGATAATATGAATACCTGTATCAAGAAGTTCGACGCCGCCCAAAAGGGAGTCGAGCAAGCGGAACGGGGATATATGATCTCACAAAAACGGTACGACACCGGCGCCGGCACATGGTTGGAGATGAACGATGCCGAACTTGCCTTGACGCAGGCCCGGTTGAACTTCAACCAATCTATCTACGACTATATGGTAGCGAAGGCGGATCTGGAGAAAGTATTAGGTAACGGACAGATAAATTGAAAATTTAATAGATAATAATTAAGAACAATCATATGAAAACAAGTCAAATGCTAAAAGTAATACCGGTAGTTACATTGACCCTCCTGATGTCTTGCTCGGGTAACAAGAGTGAGGAAGCCACAGAAATACAGAATGAGAAAGTAAAGGTAAAGGTGGAGACGGTCTCTGTTCAAGACGTAGAGCAACTCAGTGAATTTACCGCTACGGTGGAAGCGAATATCAAAAATAATATCGCTCCTCAAACCCCGTTCCGTATCGAGAAAATCTTCGCCGAGGTAGGCGATCATGTACAAGCCGGACAGTTATTGGCAAAGATGGACGCTACCAGCTTGAAACAGGCAAAGATACAATTGGATAACCAAGAGATCGAGTTTAAACGTATTGACGAATTGTATAAGGTAGGGGGTGCTTCCAAATCCGCTTGGGATGCCCAAAAGACTTCCTTGGAAGTGGCTCGTGAGACGTATAAGAACTTGGTAGAGAATACCCAATTACTAAGCCCGATCAGCGGAGTCGTAACCGCCCGCAACTACGATAGCGGCGATATGTACAGCGGTGGAACCCCCATCTATACGGTAGAGGGAATACGTCCGGTCAAATTAATGGTGAATGTCTCCGAGAGTCTTTTCACGAAAGTGAAGAAAGGCCATGAGGCAGATATCTGGCTAGATGTGTACGGAGACGAGGTTTTCAAGGGTAAAGTCAACTTGGTTTACCCAACGATCGATCCCGCTACCCGCACGTTCCCCGTGGAGATCAAGATCGCCAACTCGGATGAGCGAGTACGACCGGGTATGTTCGCCCGGGTGACGATGAGTTTCGGCCATATGGATCACGTGGTGGCTCCGGATCGCTCTATCGTAAAACAATCAGGCGCCGGCGACCGGTATATATATGTATGCAAAGACGGCAAGGTCTCCTACCAGAAGGTGGAGCTAGGACGCCGTATGGGTGATAAATATGAGATCATATCCGGAGTGGAGGATGGCGACCAAGTGGTTATCACAGGGCAAAGCCGCTTGACGAACGGTATGGAAGTTGAAATCGAAAACGAATAACGGACTATGAGTTTATATGGAACAGCGGTAAGAAAGCCCGTATCGACCGCCCTTGTATTTGTGGCGATCGTGATCTTCGGACTTTTTTCCTTAAGCAGGTTATCAGTAGACTTGCTTCCGGAGATAGAAACGAACACCATCATGGTAATGACGGCCTATCCCGGCGCCAGTGCTTCGGATATTGAGATGAATGTTTCGAAGCCCTTGGAAAACGTGTTGAATAGCGTAAGCGACTTGAAGCATATCACGTCGCAATCCCGTGAGAATATATCGATAGTAACGTTGGAATTTAATTATGGCATCGATATCGATGTCGCCACGAACGATGTCCGCGACAAACTGGACATGGTGGAGTCTTCCCTACCCGATGACGTAGAGAATCCGATCATCTTCAAGTTCGGTACAGACGATATCCCCATCTTGATCCTTTCCGTGACCGCGGAGGAGAGCACGAACGCTCTTTACAAGATCTTGGACGATAAGGTATCCAACCCATTGGCACGTATCAGCGGCGTGGGTGCCGTGTCTATCTCCGGAACGCCGATCCGTGAGTTGCAAGTGTATTGCGACCCATACAAGCTGGAGGCTTATGGGCAGACCATCGAAGGAATCTCTAACATCATCGCACAAGAGAACCGGAACACACCGGGAGGTAGCGTAGATATCGGCTCCAATACCTACTCCTTGCGTGTTCAAGGAGAATTCACGGACGCTAAGCAAATGCTGGATCTAGTAATCGGTAGCCAAAACGGAAAGAACGTATATCTGCGCGACGTGGCCCGTGTAGAGGACAGTATCGAGGAACGTGCGCAAGAGACGTTCAACAACGGTACGAAAGGTGGTATGATCGTCATCCAGAAACAGTCCGGAGCAAACTCGGTAAACATCGCCAAGAAGGTACACCAGAAACTTCCGGAGATACAGGCCAGTTTGCCATCCGACGTGAAACTGGATATAATCATGGATACTTCCACGAATATCTTGAATACGATCGACAGCTTGAAAGAGACGATCATGATCACCTTTATCATCGTTATGTTGGTGGTATTCGTGTTCTTGGGACGTTGGAGGGCTACGTTTATCATTATCTTGACCATCCCGATCTCCCTGATCGCTTCTTTCGCTTATTTGCTGGCCTCGGGTAATACGTTAAATATAATCTCGTTGAGCTCACTTTCTATCGCTATCGGCATGGTGGTGGATGACGCTATCGTGGTATTGGAGAACGTAACTACTCATATCGAACGGGGTAGCCAGCCAAAACAGGCTGCCATACACGCCACGAACGAGGTGGCTATCTCGGTTATCGCCTCCACCCTTACGATGTTGGCGGTGTTCTTGCCGTTGACTATGGTTACGGGTATGGCGGGTATCTTATTTAAGCAGTTGGGATGGATCGTTAGTATTATCATGATCGTTTCTACGGTAGGCGCCTTAACATTGACCCCGATGCTTTGCTCGCAATTATTACGCCTACAACCGGAGAAGGGTAAATTGTACCGGATGTTCTTCACACCTATCGAAAAGGGCTTGAACGCTTTGGATCGGGGTTACGGACGCTTCTTGAACTGGGCCGTACGCCACCGAAAAACAGTGATCGTAGGCGCTACGCTAATCTTCATCGGAAGTATGATGCTGATCACAGTCATCAAGACGGAATTTTTCCCGACGCAAGATAACGCACGCATCGGTATAACGATTGAGTTGCCAATCGGTACACGACAGGATATTACCCGTGAGTTAGCTCTCGACATCGATAAGAAGTTCCGTGAGAAATATCCGGAGATCCAGATCAGTAACTTCACTGAAGGTACGGCGGATACGGATAACACCTTCGCCCAGCTAAGCAATAACGGTACGCATATTATCGAGTTCAATATAAATCTGACTAGCGTGGGCGACCGTGAGAGAGGTCTTACCGAGATTTGCGAGTTGATGCGACAGGACTTAGCCCAATACAGCGAGATCAAGAAATTCGAGGTACTCGCCGGAGGGCAGGAAGGTTCTATGGGTGGAGAAACCTCGGTTAACATCGAGATCTATGGCTTTGATTTCGCCCAGACGGATGCCGTGGCGAATGAGATCGCCCGTCGTATGAGAAATGTAAAAGGATGTTCGCAAGCAAATATCAGCCGTGAGGATTATATCCCAGAATACCAAATCGACTTCGACCGGGAGAAACTGGCTATCAACGGGCTAAACGTAACAACCGCCTCCATGTATCTCCGGAACCGTATAAATGGTTCCACCGCTTCAAAATATCGTGAGGATGGAGATGAGTATGATATCAAGGTACGCTACGCCCCCGAGTTCCGAGAGTCCGTAGAGGATCTTGAGAATATCTTGATCTATAACAATGAGGGCAAAGGCATCCGCATCCGTGATTTAGGCAAGGTAGTGGAACGTATGACTCCCCCGACCATCGAGCGTAAAGACCGTGAGCGTGTGATCACTGTATCTGCCGTAGCGGGTAAGGGAGCGGCATTGAGCGACTTGGTTGCCGCCGCCCGGAACGAGTTGAAACAAATGGATATCCCATCCGACGTAAGTTGGCAGTTGGGTGGAACATTCGAAGATCAGCAGGATACATTTACCGATTTGGGTATCTTGATGGTATTGATTATCATCCTAGTATTCATTGTGATGGCTGCCCAGTTCGAGTCGTTGGTGGACCCGTTCGTGATCATGTTCTCTATCCCGTTCGCCTTTACGGGTATCGTATTGGGATTGGCAGTTACGCAGACACCTTTAGGAGTTATGGCCTTGATCGGCGTAATCATGTTGATGGGTATCGTGGTTAAGAACGGTATCGTGCTGATCGACTATACGATCTTATGCCGGGAACGTGGCATGGGTATTATCACGTCGGTAGTGACTGCCGGTAAATCCCGTCTCCGTCCGGTATTGATGACAACGTTGACGACCGTATTGGGTATGATCCCGATGGCGGTGGGAACCGGCGAGGGCTCCGAGATGTGGCGCTCGATGGGTATGACCGTGGCTTGGGGTCTTTCCGTATCCACCTTGATTACCTTGATTATTGTTCCGACGGTCTATGCCGTATTCGCCGCCAACGGCATAAAACGAAGACGCCGCAAAATAAGAAAGGCATTACGAAATAATTAATTATCTTTACGTACCATAGGGAAGCCGAGGCCAAGCAAACCTCGATGGGCATTGTTAAGTCGTAACAATGCCCATTGTAAGGTGCTTACGATGCCCATTATAAGCAGGCTTGAATGCCCATCGTAAGAAAAGCCTCCCTACGGGTATGCGATCTCATAAAAAAACAACTATATGAAAGCGATATTTATATCTTTCAATCAAGCGTATTACGAGACCATCGTCAATATCATGGACCGTAATAACCTTAAAGGTTTTACCTATTGGGATGTCGTGCAAGGACGGGGAAGTAAAACAGGCGAGCCACATTACGGCAATCACGCTTGGCCTACCTTGAATTCAGCCATCCTTACGATGGTAGAAGACGAGAAGGTCGATCATTTTCTGGAAATCCTACACAACTTAGACAAGGAAACGGAAGCACAAGGGCTTCGGGCCTTCGTCTGGAATATAGAGAAAACTATCTAACTTAATTTTTCGGAACAACTATATTAATCTATTGATATGGACAAATCAATCCTGTTTACACCCGGTAAGATCGGTCCGCTAACACTTAGGAACCGCACGATCCGGGCCGCCGCATTCGAGAGTATGTGCCTGGGAAACGCTCCCTCGGAGCAGTTATTCAACTATCATACATCCGTAGCCGCCGGAGGGATCGGCATGACGAACATAGCTTATGCCGCCGTGACGCAAAGCGGCTTGTCGTTCGAGCGTCAGCTGTGGATGCGTCCGGATATTATTCCCGGCCTCCGCAAGCTCACCGACGCTATCCATAAAGAGGGAGCCGCCGCTTCCATCCAGTTAGGCCATTGCGGTAATATGTCGCATAAGCGGATTTGCGGATGCACGCCTATCTCAGCATCCAGCGGTTTCAACCTCTACTCTCCCACGATCGTACGAGGTATGAAACAATCCGAGATCGCTTCCATGGCTCGTGCCTATGGTGAAGCCGTACGATTGGCACGTGAGGCAGGTATGGACGCTGTCGAGATCCATGCCGGGCATGGTTATCTGATCAGCCAATTCCTTTCCCCGTACACCAACCACCGGAAAGACGAATATGGAGGAAGCCTTGAGAACCGTATGCGCTTCATGAGAATGTGTATGGAAGAGGTGATGAAAGCAGCAGGTTCCGACATGGCCGTAACCGTAAAGACCAATATGCGGGACGGGTTCAAGGGAGGACTTGAAATAGACGAATGCCTAGAAGTAGCCCGTACACTCCAAGACCAATGCGGAGCGCATGCCTTAGTACTAAGCGGTGGATTCGTGAGCCGTGCCCCCATGTATGTAATGCGGGGAGAAATGCCGATCCGTACGATGGCGTATTATATGCCTAGGGGCTATCTACCGATTGGAATCCGCATGATGGGTAAATATATGATTCCCTCGGAACCGTTTAAGGAGGCTTACTTCCTTGAAGATGCGTTGAAATTCCGCAAAGCCTTACATTTACCTCTTATTTACGTAGGAGGATTGGTCTCCAGAGACAAGATCGAGGAGGTACTGAACGACGGATTCGAGTTTGTGGCCATGGCACGCGCTTTGGTGAACGAGCCGGGCTTCGTCAACCGTATGAAAGAAGACGAGCACGCCCGTTGCGATTGTGGGCATAGCAACTATTGTATCGCCCGTATGTATAGCGAGGATATGGTCTGTCATAAGAACGTGAAAGGTCTTCCGGAATGTATCGTACGTGAAATCAAAAGGCTTGAATATAAATAATGGAAAAGAAATGGGCTTTAGTCACGGGGGCCAGCTCCGGAATAGGTCTCGCCTATGCCGAGGAGCTAGCCTCACGAGGCTATCAGTTAGTGATCGTCAGCAATGAGGAGCAGGCGATCCGGGAGAAAGGCGAGTTTCTCTCCGAGAAATATGGTATAGAAGTTTTGCCGCTTTATCGTGACCTTGCGATCCCGGGGGCGGCCAAGGAACTGTATGATGCTTGCCAAGAGAAAAACATCCCTGTAGAGGTATTGGTCAATAACGCCGGTATGTTTTATTTCTGCGAGACCTTACAAGCTAAGGCCAACATCGTCGAGAAAATGCTCTACCTCCACGTGACCACTCCTACCCAACTTTGTTATTATTTCGGTCAGGAGATGAAGAAACGGCGTCATGGATATATCCTCAATATGTCATCCCTATCTTGTTGGCTACCTTATCCGGGAATTACGCTGTACGCTTCCACCAAACGATACTTGAAAAGTTTCTCCCGGGGCTTGCGTTCAGAGTTACTGGATTATGGAGTAAGCGTAACCGTACTTTGTCCCGGCGCCGTCGCCACGAATTTATATAACCTAAGCGACAATTTAAAGACCTTAGCGATCCGTCTAGGTATCATGATGCGTCCGGAAAAACTGGCTAAAAAAGGGATTAATGCCTTGTTTCACCACCGGGCTTCCCTATTACCGGGTCTCTTCAACAAAATATGCACACCCCTCGTAGTGCTCCTCCCCCACGGCCTTGTCCGTTGGATCATGCGAACCACGAAATTAGTGAAGCTAGATCGATAATCCGGCAAATAACATACAAAATATTTGTCATATCAAACAAAAATCGTATCTTTGCACCGCTTTTTAGCCCCGTACCGTGTGATGGGAAATTAGGAAGCAGAACAACTAATTTTGAGTAACACAAAAATTAAAGAAAATGAAGACATTTGAGTTAGAAGGAAAAGGAAGAGAGATCGTCGCTCGTTCCGCTGATCAGAAAAGAGCCTTGAAGGCAATGCGTAAGAACAATGAAATTCCCGCTGTATTATACGGTGGCGAAAAAGTAACTCACTTCACGGTTACAAAAGAAGCCGTTCGTAAGTTGGTTTACACTCCGGAGATTTTCGTTGTTGAGTTAAGCATTGACGGTAACAAGACGATGGCAATCGTTAAGGACATACAGTTCCAACCTGTAACTGACGAAATCCTTCACATGGACTTCTTGGAAGTATCTAAGGACAAAGCCGTAGTAATGGAAGTTCCTGTTGTTTTGGAAGGTCACGCAGAAGGTGTTAAAGCTGGTGGTAAGTTGTCTCTTCAAATGAGAAAACTGAAAGTGAAAGCAGTATACGATCAAATCCCTGAAAAGTTGACAATCAATGTAGATCACCTTGGTTTAGGTAAGACTATGCAGGTAGGTGCTTTGCACTTCGAAGGTCTTGAATTGATGAACGCTAAGAACGCTGTTGTTTGCGCCGTTCAATTGACTCGTGCCGCTCGTGGTGCTCAGGCTAAAGGATAATCAGAGGTAAAAGCATTACTACATACATAAAGGGGAGAATATTCATAGAATGTTCTTCCCCTTTCTTTTATAGATTCGAGGATAATGAAATACTTGATAACAGGACTTGGTAATATTGGTTCCGAATATTGGGGAACCCGCCATAATATAGGTTTTCGGGTTGTCAACCATTTGGTAGAGAGCGTAGGAGGCAATTTCACAGAGGAGCGATACGGAGCAATCGCACGCATACGGGTGAAAAACTGTGACTTGATCGTACTAAAACCGAATACCTTTATGAACCTCAGCGGCAACGCCGTTCGGTACTGGTTGCAGAAAGAGAAGGTTCCCGTGGAAAATCTATTGATTGTCGTAGATGATCTGGCATTGCCATTCGGAACCTTACGTCTGAAACCCAAGGGTAGCGACGCCGGGCATAACGGATTGAAGAATATCGCCCAGTTATTGAATACGCAGGAATATTCCCGCCTTCGTTTCGGCATAGGCAGCGATTTCCCACGGGGTGGACAGATCAATTACGTGCTAGGGAAATTTCCCCCGGAGGAATTGCAATTGATGCCAAAGATATTGGATCGTGCGACAGAGATCATCAAAAGCTTCTGCCTCACCGGTATTCAAATCACTATGAATCAATTTAATAATAAATAAAAAGAGACAGAGAATACAGACATGAACGAGGTACGTATCGATAAATGGATGTGGGCGACCCGTATCTTCAAGACCCGCACGATAGCTGCAGAAGCTTGCAAGAAAGGACGTATCATGATAAGTGGAGTAACGATCAAACCTTCCCGCATGATCAAGGTTGGCGATGTGATACAAGTGCGTAAACCGCCGATCACTTTCTCTTTTAAGGTAATCAGATTGATCGAAAATCGTATAGGCGCAAAGCTCGTCCCGAATTATATGGAGAACGTGACACCCCCGGATCAGTATGAGATTCTAGAGATGAATCGTATCTCCGGTTTTGTAAATCGTGCGAAAGGTCTCGGACGTCCTACCAAGAAAGACCGCCGTGAACTGGAGCAATTCACTGAGCCGGAATTCATGGATGACGGATTCGATTTCGAGTTCGACTTTGGAGAAGAGGAAGAGTAGTAAGCATGCTGATTTCCATTCAATTACATTTACCAATATTTTCATCAAGAAGTAAAAGTATTTTCACCTAGAGGTAAAACTGTTTACATGCTGATGTAACGACATTTACCTCTAGAGGAAAAAACATTTACCATTAGAGGTAAATGGCATTACAACGGTATGTAAACGGCAATTATTCCTATTGATTCTCCTCGGAAAGTAGATTCCCCTCCTCATCCCAGCTACGCCAGACACCAGATTTCTTCCCTTCCGTATAGAACATCTCATGCAACAAATTTCCCTTATCGCTCCAGATACGCCAAGGGCCGTCCTTTTGCCCTTCCTTATAAGAAGCCAGGCCGATCAGCTGACCGTTATCGCTATACGTTCGCCATTCACCATGGAAGATCCCGTGATAGTAGGAACGCACCTCGGCGATCTTGCCATCCGGATAATAGATCACATAGGTTCCCTCGGGGCGGCCGTCCTTCAGGTACAGCTCCATCTTGAGCATGCCATCCTCATAGAATTCCGTATAGCGGCCCGTATACGGGGTGGTTTGTGTCTCATCGGTATAGTACTGCCCCTCGCTCAATACCAAGTCTTGCGCCTGCACGGTCAAGGAGGCTCCCGCCAGAAAAGCGGAAAGTAACAATAGCTTTTTATTCATGATACATTCTTATCTAAATTATACATAAAAAGACACCGAGGGATCTTTCCGGATGCCTCAGTGCCTTAAACAAATTCACAACCTATTCAATGCCAAGCTTGATTAATATTCGGTATTTTGAGGATCCCAATTAGCCCAACCAGCAGTCCAGTCATTCTTTCCGTCGAAAGCACCTTTGTAAGTTACTTTCTCGAAGAAGCTGTTGTTCAATACTTCATCGACAAATTCAGCGCCTTGCACAGCTGAAGCTACGACAGAAGAGTAATCACCATCTTTAGAGATAATCTCGTTGGTCGTTGCCAGAGTCCTGTTGCTACCGGCTAGATTGAAGAAGTTCTCACTTACCTTATCATCCTCATAGAAGTTTTTCCACATACCAGCAAAGATCACATTCTTGATGGCAATGCCATCGTTTGCCGTACCTTTCTTATCAGTAGCACGAAGTCCGTAAGGCCAGCCGGTGAATACGGAGTTGTAAACATTCAAGCTGGTGTTACGACGCAGGTGCATGGCTGCCTGGAATTTACCACCCTTGGCACCGTTAGCAGCGTCGGCTGTCTTGGCTTCCACCTCAGCCTGTGTCTTATCGGATACCTTGCCATAGAAAGGACCTATCAAGGTTACGTTGGAGAAGACCGGCTTGGTAAGCGGAGTGTTGGAAGAACCGTCACCGTCGTTATCAGATTCAAAACCGTTGGAGTCTGAAGTATCAGCGATATTCTTATCACGTACGCTCAACAAGAATTGCAGTTTACCCGTATAACCGAAGTCTGTATCGAAATCATCATCCCAGCCTTTGTAAGCGATCAAGTGTTTGGCATTTACCGTTCCACCGAACCATTCGTAAGAATCATCGTTCGAATATGAAACCTGAATGAACTCGACTTCCGTGCCGCTACCAACGCCGCCGAAGGTTAAGCCATTGATTTCCTTGTCTGGCTCCAAAGGATAACCGGCGAACTCGATACGAACGTATTTCAATTTACCGGAACTTTCCGTATTAAACTCATCGGAGGTCGTATTTCCATATAATGTACCAGGTCCTCCTTCGATAGTTGGTTGATTGGTACGATTCACACGAGCGTTACCACAAATAATCAGACCGCCCCAGTCACCTGTCAAACGTTTACCCGGCTCTTTATCGGATGTAAAGACGATCGGTTTGTCAACAGTACCTTCGGCGATGATCTTTGCGCCCGGCTCGATAATCAAGGAAGCGGCTTTCTCGCCCGGACTAACGGACACACCTTTGATAACAGAACCAGCCTCAATAGTCAATGTAGCGCCTGATTTCACGTATACGAAGCCTTTCATGAAGTTCTTGTCGGCAGCGTTGATCGTAAAATCAGTCGTGATATTTCCTTCCAATATCACCTCCTTGGAAGACGAAGCATCATTAGAGACAGTCACGGTACAAGTAGCCGTTTTACCGCCATCCTTCGTAGTTACAGTAATCGTAGCGGAACCTTCGGCCACAGCTGTTACCTTACCGGCATTGACCGTCGCGACCTTTTCATCGGAAGTACTCCATGTAACCGTTTTATCCGTAGCATCACTTGGAGTAATAGCCGCAGACAAGGTAGTGGATTCGCCCACCTTGATAGTAACGGTAGTAGGACTGACTGCCACAGCCGATACAGCTACGGAGCCATCAGGTTTATCATCGTCATCACTACACGATACAGTCCCAAACATAACGGCCATCGTTAACACAGAGGCCAAACCTTTTAAGAGAAATCTGTTCATAATAAAAACATTTTGTTTGTAATAGATATATATTCAATTAAACATCAAAACTTAAGAGAAACACCGATATTGATATCCACTCCCGGGCGATAGCTGCGGATCAGTTGTTCACGCTCACTCTTGCCGCCCTTGTTGTCCGTCAGTTTCACGAACTGCTTGTACTCGACCTTGGAGTTCAACATATCCTGAATTCCCGCCTTGATCTCGACAATCTTGCTAATCTTCTTCGAGAAAGTAAGGTCCAACGAGTTGCGGGGCATCTCATATATATCAGGGATATCCTCGTTCTGGTTCTGCATCGGGACACCGACCGACTCAATACGCTTCCCGATCCGGTTATAGAGCAGGGAGGCGGAAATCCCCTTGTCATCGTACTGGTAGAAAAAGCCGGCATTAACCAAGTAGGGAGATTGCCCTGCCAAAGGGCGATCCCGCTCCGGTGCCCCTTCCTCAAAACGGACACGGCTATAGATATACGCGGCGTTGCACACAAAGCTCAAGCCTCGCAGCCCTATAAAGTCGAGGTTCTTTTTAACGTCCAACTCTACGCCGAAGGTCTCGGCGTTCTTCGCGTTATGATAGGTATATTGCAGGCCGGAACCAGCCTCGTTGTACGTCTCCTCGATAGGATCCTTGAAGTGCTTGTAGAAACCGCCGATCGTGATCATTTCGCCCGCGGCTGGATAGAACTCATAACGAAGATCGATATTGTCAGCATAGGCATTCTTCAGCTCCGTATTTCCCACGATGTTTGCGTCTCGCTCGAAGTTGAAGTACACATAAGGCACTACCTCTCGGAACTCCGGACGGTTGACCGAGCGACCGTAAGCGGCGCGGACCAAATGTTTTTGTGAGAGGTTGTAGGCAACATTAACTGAAGGGAAAAAATCCGTCGTCTTATTATCCAAGTGTACCGGGGTCGTACCGTCCGAGCTATATCCGTCCATCTTCAATTGGTAGTATTCCATACGAACACCGATATTAGCGTTCAACACCTCCCCATAATTCAGTTTAGCGGAGACATAGGCGGCTCCCAACATGTTCTCGGAAGTATAAGAGTCACTGTTCGTAGTTGTCTCACGCATCCATATCTTATCCGCCGAGATATTTTCGTCGCCGAACAACTCCGTATAATCCCAGTCCGCATACCGGTCGTAGCCGCTACCCAACAGGTTGTAGCCAAAGCGACGGGCAGCGAAGGTACGGCTCTTATATTCACCGTAGACACCTCCATTGAGAACAGGAGCGAACCTATCGGATACGGTGAATTTATGTTCGTAGTTGGCGACTATAGAGGCGCTATGATCCTTCAATTCTTGGTAATAACGCATCGGGTCAGAGACATAGTAGTTCGGCTGTTCCGTACGGTTCTCGTCAAGGATGGAGTTCACGATCTTACGATCCGGCTCACGGTAGGAGGCAAAGGCATAGCCCGCCGTCCAATCCACCTTGTTGACATTCTCTCGCAAGGTATGCACACCGCTGATCTGCCCAGAGTAAGTGGTACGCCCGGTATAGAGGGATTCCCATTTACGGATATCCTTGTCGGAATAATAGTTCATTCCTTCCCTTTGTGTCAGAGCGGAAACGCCACGCTGGCTGAAGAAGTTGCGAAGCTCATATTTGCTGCCATCCCGTTGGAATGACCAGTTAAAGAGGGCCCCTAGCTTGGAGGTATTCTTATAGCGGATATCGTTGTACTCAAAGCGGGGACGGGATACGTCGTTCTTCACGTCGTAGGCGATGTAGTTGTTATTCACCGTCTCCGAGTAATCGTACTCGGTACTCCAGTTCAAGTTCGTGATATTTCCGATCTTCCAGCCGCCCACATCATAAGAGCGGTGCGAGGTAAGGGATATCTTCTGATCGGGGATGGCGGTGAACTTGTTGATCCCCCAACGTTGGTTGATTTGGCGGGTAAAGGCAGCCGCCTCATCCGTGGAGTGTTCTCCTAGGTGAGCGGGGAAAGAGGAAGGCAGGTTTCTCACGCCCGCTCCGAATCCAAGGTAATCCTTTGCCGTGCCGTCCGTCAGCTGGAAGTTACGGAAGGTGGCGTTCGTGTTGAAGCCCATTTGGTAGGATACGTTGAAGGTGTTCCCGTCCGGGATATTCTTGGTCATCACCCGCACGAAACCGCCGGAGAAATCCGCCGGAAGCTCGGCCGAAGGGCTCTTGTAGATCATCATGTTATCGATCAAGGAAGAGGGAAGCACATCGAACGAGAAGGCACGGCTGTCCGTCTCGCTGGAAGGGGTCGTGGCATTGTTCAGCCATACATTATTATAACGTTGCGCCAGACCCCGGACCACGATAAAACGATCGTCCACGATGGTGATTCCCGGGATGCGGCGAAGCACCTCGGCGGCATCGCTATCCTGTGTTTTACTGATTTGCTGGGCGGAGATACCATTCACGACCGGAAGGCTCTTGCGTACGGTATTTAATACGGCCATCTCGGTTCCCAATTTCCGTTGGGCCACTACGACCACATTCTGTAATTGGAGGTTAGCGTCGGAAAGCTCGATATTCAACACCGCCTCTTGACGTGCGACTACCGGAACATCCTTTACCGTTTGCGTTTGGTACGACACGTAAGAGGCGGCTACCGTATAAGTACCTGGTCTCACGTTCTCGATACGGAAATTACCGTCTATATCCGTGATAGCGCCAACCGTAGTCCCCTCGATCACGACCGAGGCGCCGATCAACGGTTCTTTCATCTTTGCGTCCGTAACCGTCCCGCAGATAACCCCTGTTTGTGCCCATAGAGAGAATGACAGGAAAACTCCCATCCAGAAAAGCCCTAACCTTTTCAATCTTTTGCCCCTTAAACTCTTTCCCATTATCTTACTATTTATTATTTCATCTTTGATTTCGACGCAAAAGTACGGGGGCGGTATTTCAAAGATGTTTAGATCCGATAACAATAAAGACAACAAATGTCACATTTTTAGGACCTCAACTTTTCCTTATCGTTTGACATAGCTAACATATTTTTACTACATTTGCACTCCTGAATACATAAAGACATCAAATAACATGAAGAACATAAAAATTTTCCCGAAAGATTGGTTGCAGTTGCATCCCTATAAACAAAGCACTCCCGTGGATTCCTATTACACGGGAATAGCGAACCGTATCTACGATATCATGGAGAAGACCGAGTTGGTAAACTCCTTCGAGGGCGAGGAAACAAAGCAGATCTGTATCCGCATGGCCGCCTACTTCGAGGACGTGATCTCCGGCATGGGGATTTGGCGTGCCTTCATCCTTACCCATAAGGAGCTATACGGCAAATACCTCCCCTTCTACACTCCGGACGATCATTATTACGACGATGAGGTGAACCTTGAGGACGTGCGCTTCCTCCTTTGGCATTATACCCAGCAGTATCACGGCTATCGTAAAGGCACTTTCGTCAGTCCGGACAACCCTGCCAACGAATCCACCGGCATGCTTATCTACGACCTGTTCTGCAAAGAGTGGACCACGGCGCCGGAGAATACCCGCATGGCCAAGCTTTTCGCCCTTGATACCCGCTACGAGCGACAAGAGGATTACGACCGTCTATTGCAATGGTTCCATTACGAATCCTATATCCTGCCCGAGTCGGCCCGGGAACTGAGCGACTTCGCCCACGACCGCTGGAAGGAGCAGCCCGACCTCAACCAAGAGCAGCTTAACAACCTGCTCGTCAACAGCCACGGCATGATGGCCTACACCAGCAAGACCTCCTTGCTAGGTCTGACCTCCCCGCAATGGCTGGCAAAGATATTGCCCGCCGAGCATCCCGACCATGCGGTATTTCAGAACACCGCCGACGAGTCTGTAGCTACCCTGCCCGACGATATGCTGGAGGAAAACCGCCAACAATACGAGACTTTCCGCAAAGCCGCAGGTGACAAACTGCTTCTCTATTTCGACAAGACCGAAGATGCACAAACATTTATCACGGAGACTTCCGGCCTTATCCCCGCCGAGAACTTCCATCTTCCCGAGGACTGGCAAGGCAAGAAGCTGGCGATCTACGCCACGCCCGAGGAAGGCGCCCAAGTCATTACCCGAGACGTGGAGCTGATCAAGGATGAGAACAATCCCTTCTACGACTCCAACCGTGCCGCCAAACAAGCGCTCTCTTTCTTCATCGTGAAACATTGCAGCGTTTACTTCCTGAAAGAGCTGGTAGACCGAGGCATGTTGACCGACGCACAAACGAAAAGCCTTACCAGCCCGGAACGTGGCAAGGCGATCATACAAGATAATTGGAAATTCCTATCCCGCTATTTCATCCGAGAATATCCCGATAGATAAAACAGATAGGAAGCGACATCACAATCCGTGACAGCGCTTCCGGAAAAAAAGAAGCACTGTCGCAAAACGTGACGGTGCTTCTTTTTTTAGTTTGTCTTTCATTTAGAAAACTAACCAACCAAATATCTTTCAAATAAAAAGAACAAACCCAATAAATACTTACAAATAGAAACATTAGATAAGATATTCTTATCTTTTCTCCGTTCTTTCGCTCCTGCAAGCAATCACATTATGCCATTAATACCTATATTTGCGAAACAAATTGACGCAATAATCATTTATACGCAAACATAAGGTCAACAAATGAAAACAAACAGAAATCATTTTAATAGCAGACAAGGATTATACGACCCGTCTTATGAACATGACGCTTGTGGAGTAGGAATGTTAGTAAATATCCACGGCGAGAAATCGCACGACATCATCGAATCAGCCCTTAAGGTACTAGAGAACATGAGGCATCGAGGCGCTGAGGGAGCCGATAACAAAACGGGTGACGGAGCGGGAATCTTATTACAGATCCCGCATGAGTTCATCCTCCTGCAAGGAATTCCGGTTCCAGAGAAAGGCAAATATGGCACCGGACTAATCTTTCTCCCCAAAGACGAGGAACAGCAAGCAAGCATCCTCAGTATCCTCATCGAGGAGATCGAGAAAGAGGGATTAACCTTGATGCACTTACGCAAAGTTCCCGTTCATACGGAAATCTTGGGAAAGGACGCACAAGCGACCGAACCAGATATCAAGCAGATATTCATCATCGGCTGCAACGATCAGCAAGAGCTGGAACTAAAGCTATACCTCATACGTAAGCGGGTCGAGAAAAGGGTATCGGCCACCGACCTTCCGGCCAAGGATGATTTCTATATAGCGTCTCTTTCCACCAAAAACATCGTTTACAAAGGCATGCTGGAATCCATGCAGCTACGCCATTACTTTCCGGACCTGACGCAACCTTATTTCACTAGCGGACTGGCCTTGGTACACTCACGTTTCAGCACCAACACCTTCCCCACTTGGAGTCTGGCGCAACCTTTCCGCCTACTGGCACATAACGGGGAAATAAACACGATACGGGGCAACCGGGGATGGATGGAGGCCCGGGAGAGCGTACTCTCCTCCCCCAGAATCCCGGATATCAACGATATACGCCCGATCATCCAGCCGGGCATGAGTGACAGTGCCTCACTGGATAACGTATTGGAATTCTTCGTGGCCTCCGGGATGAGCCTGCCGCATGCCATGGCGATGCTGGTACCGGAGAGTTTCAACGAGAAGAACCCGATCTCCGAAGATCTAAAGGCTTTCTACGAATATCACTCCATCTTGATGGAACCGTGGGACGGGCCTGCCGCCCTGCTCTTTAGCGACGGACGCTACGCTGGAGGCATGCTAGACCGTAACGGTCTCCGCCCCGCCCGTTACCTGATCACGAAACATGACATGATGGTCGTGGCCTCCGAAGTCGGCGTCATGGATTTCGAGCCTAACGAGATCAAGGAAAAAGGCCGTCTGCAACCCGGAAAGATCTTACTCATCGATACTAAGAAAGGCGAGATTTATTACGATAGCGAGCTGAAGGAACAACTGGCGAACGCCCAGCCCTACCGTACTTGGCTGGAGAAAAACCGGGTGGAATTGGACGAGTTGAAATCCGGCCGTAAGATTCCTCATAAGGTAGAGAAATACGACAAGCTACTGTGTACGTTCGGATACAGCCGTGAGGATATCGAACGTATCATCGTACCGATGTGCACGGGAGGGGCGGAACCGGTCGGCTCCATGGGCAACGATACGCCACTGGCCATATTATCCGCCCGTCCGCAAATCCTCTATAATTATTTCCGCCAACAATTCGCCCAAGTAACCAACCCGCCGATCGACCCGATCCGCGAGGAACTCGTCATGAGCCTGACCGAGTATATCGGGGCCGTGGGAAGCAATATCTTAGTTCCAACCGAGAGCCACTGTAAAATGGTTCGGCTGAACCATCCGATCTTGACCAATACACAACTGGATCTCCTGTGTAACATCCGGTATAAGGGCTTTAAAAGTGTTAAGCTCCCCACTTTGTTTGACGCAGAGAAAGGATGCGCAGGACTGAAAGCTGCCTTGGACGAATTATGTAAACAAGCGGAGCAATCCGTCACCGACGGCGTTAACTACATCATTTTAAGCGACAGGAACGTAGATGAGAAAAAAGCGGTGATCCCCTCTCTGTTAGCGGTAAGCGCCGTGCATCACCATCTGATCTCCGTGCAGAAAAGGGTGCAAACAGCGCTGGTAGTGGAAACCGGCGAGATGCGTGAGGTAATGCACGCCGCCCTCTTACTAGGCTACGGAGCCAGTGCCATCAACCCTTATATGGCTTTCGCTATCTTGGATGATCTAGTAGACAGGCAAGAGATACAATTGAATTACGAGACTGCCGAGAAGAATTACGTAAAAGCCATTTGCAAGGGTTTATTCAAGGTTATGAGCAAGATGGGGATCAGCACGATCCGCAGTTACCGGGGAGCAAAGCTTTTCGAGGCGATCGGCCTAAGCCGGGATCTGGCAGATACTTACTTCGGGGGAACCACCAGCAACATCGGTGGTATCCGCTTGGAAGAGATAGCGGCAGACGCGATCGCCATGCATAACGACACATTCTCCCAACCCACGGATTCCTTATTGGAACATAAAGGCATTTATTCCTTCCGCAAGGATGGCGAGAAGCACGCTTGGAACCCGGACACCATTTCCATGCTTCAACTGGCTACCCGCTTGGGGAGCTACAAGAAATTCAAGGAATATTCCCATACGGTCGATGAGAAGGAAAGCCCGATCTTCTTGCGTGACTTCCTGACATTCAAGCGACGCACCCCGATCCCCTTGGAGCAGGTAGAGCCGGAAGAAGCGATCATGCGTCGCTTTGTCACGGGAGCGATGAGCTTCGGTTCTATCAGTCGGGAAGCGCACGAGACGATAGCTATAGCCATGAACAAGATACACGGACGCAGTAACACGGGCGAGGGTGGTGAGGACTCGGCCCGTTTCATCTCCCGTGAGGACGGGTTATCGCTCCGCTCCGCCATCAAGCAAGTAGCCTCCGGACGCTTCGGCGTGACCACGGAATATCTGGTAAACGCCGACGAGATCCAGATCAAGGTCGCCCAAGGAGCGAAACCGGGCGAAGGAGGACAGCTTCCCGGCTATAAGGTGAACGATATCATAGCGAGAACCCGTCACTCGATCCCGGGTATCTCTCTGATCTCTCCCCCACCTCACCACGATATTTACTCGATCGAGGACTTGGCGCAATTGATCTTCGATCTGAAGAACGTGAACCCTCAAGCCGAGATCAGTGTGAAACTCGTATCCGAGAGTGGCGTGGGAACCATCGCCGCCGGTGTAGCCAAGGCAAAAGCGGACCGGATCGTGATCTCCGGGGCGGAAGGAGGAACGGGGGCTTCCCCGATAAGCTCTATCCGTTACGCCGGAATCCCACCCGAGCTAGGACTATCCGAGACTCAACAGACGCTCGTGATGAACGGCCTCCGGGGACAAGTCCGTTTGCAAACAGACGGACAGTTGAAAACCGGACGGGATATCGTATTGATGGCGATGCTGGGTGCCGAGGAGTTTGGATTCGCCACCTCCGCCTTGATCGTCTTAGGCTGTGTGATGATGCGTAAATGCCATATGAACACGTGTCCGGTAGGTGTCGCTACCCAAGATGAGGAATTACGTAAACGCTTTCATGGCCGACACGAATATTTGGTGAATTTCTTCACCTTCCTCGCCCGTGAAGTTCGGGAATATCTGGCAGAGCTAGGCTATACGAAACTAGACGATATCATTGGCCGTACGGACTTACTCATGCGTAAACCTTCCGATCATATCGAGAAACATGATCTATTGGATCTCAGCCGCTTGATCCATCTACCGGAACAAGCCGCCACGCAGGCCATCCATCATGTCACCCGTCAACTCCATGCGATCGACAACGTGAAAGATGTGGATATAATCCGTCACGCGAAGGCCGCCATCGAATCCGGACAGGAAGTATCGTTGGATTACGCGATAGCCAACACCGATCGTTCCGTAGGAGCCATGCTTTCCGGCGAGATCGCCAAGCGGTATGGGAACATCGGGTTACCGGAGAACACCCTGCATATCAAGTTCAAGGGGGCGGCGGGCCAGAGCTTCGGAGCCTTTCTGGCCCACGGCGTACATTTCCGGTTGGAAGGCGAGGCGAACGACTATCTCGGAAAAGGATTGAGTGGCGGACACATCAGTTTAATGCCTCCGGTACGCTCCACCTTTATAGCGGAAGACAATACGATAGCCGGTAATACCTTATTATATGGGGCTACCAGCGGTGAGGTTTATATCAACGGCCGGGTCGGGGAACGTTTCTGCGTGCGAAACTCCGGGGCGATCGCCGTCGTGGAAGGTGTAGGCGACCATTGTTGCGAGTACATGACCGGAGGCCGGGTTGTCGTCTTAGGCAATACAGGCCGGAACTTCGCCGCCGGAATGAGTGGCGGTGTCGCTTACGTATGGAACAAGAACGGTGATTTCGATTACTATTGCAACATGGAAATGGTAGAGCTTTCCTTGATCGAAGATAGCACCTCACGGAAGGAACTTCATGAATTGATCCGCAAGCATTATCATCATACCGGCAGCCATCTAGCCGGATTAATGCTCGATAACTGGAACAAGTACGTGGATGAGTTCATCCAGATCGTCCCGATCGAATACAAGAAAGTACTCCAAGAGGAACAGATGCGCAAGCTCCAACGCAAGATCGCGGAGATGCAGAAAGACTACTAAATATTTACACAAAAACAAGAGAACTATGGGAAACCCAAAAGCATTTCTAACGATACATAGACAAGAGGCGGGCTATCGTCCCGTCCACGAACGTATAGATGATTTCAGCGAGGTAGAACAGACCTTGAACAGCAGCGATCGCCGTACGCAGGCCTCCCGCTGCATGGATTGTGGCGTACCCTTCTGCCACTGGGCCTGCCCGCTGGGTAACAAGCAACCCGAATGGCAAGATTTGTTATACAAAGGCCATTACAAAGAGGCATATCACGTATTGGAGCAGACCGACGACTTCCCGGAGTTCACGGGACGTGTCTGCCCCGCCCTCTGCGAGAAAAGCTGCGTACTGAAACTTAGTTGTGACGAACCTGTCACGATCCGTGAGAATGAGGCGGCTATCGTGGAAGCCGCTTTCCGGGAAGGATACGTACAGCCAATCCAACCGGTACGCAACGGGAAAAAGGTAGCCGTGATCGGTAGCGGTCCCGCCGGATTGACCGTTGCGAACCAATTGAACCGAAAAGGATATGAAGTCACCGTATTCGAGAAAGATGAGTTACCGGGCGGCTTGCTACGCTTCGGCATCCCCAATTTCAAGCTAGGCAAGCACATTATCGATCGCCGTATCCGCATCATGGAGCAAGAAGGGATTCTTTTCCGTGTAAACACGATGGTCGGCAAAGAGATATTAGCGAAAGATGTAGTGAAAGATTTCGACGCTGTTTGCGTAGCGATCGGCGCCGAGGTTCCCCGGGATCTATCTATCGAGGGACGTCATTTAAGAGGCGTACATTTCGCCTTGGAGTTATTAAGCCAGCAGAACCGGATCTTAGAAGGCATCCCGATCCCGCCCAAAAGCCAGATCAATTGCAAAGGCAAGAAAGTCTTAGTGATTGGCGGAGGAGATACGGGTAGCGATTGCGTAGGGACAGCGAACCGTCATGGGGCGGCCTGTGTCACCCAGATCGAGATCATGCCCCAGCCACCCGTCGGACAGAATCCGGCGACACCTTGGCCCATGTATCCCCAAGTACTGAAAACCAGCAGCAGCCATGAGGAAGGTTGTATCCGCCGGTGGAATCTAGCCTCTAACCGTTTTATCGGAGAGAAAAACAATCTGATAGGGGTTGAGGTAGAAGAAGTCGAATGGGTTCCCTCCCCAGACGGAGGCCGTCCGCAGATGAGGCTGACCGGCAAGAAAGAGATCATCGAGGCCGATCTGGTTTTCCTCGCCATGGGCTTCCTGCATCCGGAGCAAGAAGGATTGATCAAAGAACTGCGATTGGCTACCGACAACCGCAATAACATCGCCGTAGACAACGCCGGATATACCGCCAACAGCAACCTATTCGCCTGCGGAGACGCTGTCAGCGGAGCGAGCCTAGTCGTAAAAGCGATGGCCTCCGGCCGTAATGTCGCCCGATCCATCGACCGTTTCTTACAAACCAACTAATTTTCAACTTTCAATTTTTAATGATCATGTGTGGTATAACAGCGATATTCAATATACACGACGGAGCGCAAGCCCTGCGTAAACAAGCGTTATTAATGAGTAAACGAATCCGTCACCGGGGGCCGGACTGGAGTGGTATCTACCAAGGCAAAACCGCTATCTTAGCCCATGAACGCCTTTCCATCGTAGACCCTGCCTCCGGAGGGCAGCCTTTGGTCAGCCCCGACGGGAAACTCATCCTCTGCGTCAACGGAGAAATCTACAACCATCAGGAATTACGAGAACGGTTAAAAGGCGATTACGAGTTCCAAACCGGCTCCGATTGCGAGGTGATCCTCGCCTTATACAAGAAGAAAGGGATTGATTTCATCGAGGATCTCAACGGAATTTTCGCCTTCGCTCTCTATGACGAGGAGAAAGAGGTTTACTTGATCGCCCGTGACCCGATCGGTGTGATCCCGCTCTACATCGGATACGATGACGAGGGACACTTGATGGTATCTTCTGAGTTAAAAGGACTTGAAGGCTTCGCCACTCATTACGAGCCGTTCCTCCCCGGTCATTATTTCTATAGCGAAGACCGTAAACTCACGAGATGGTACACCCGTGACTGGATGGATTACGCCAACGTGAAAGATAATCCTACCGACGTACAACAACTTCACGATGCGCTGGAAGCCGCCGTCAAACGCCAACTGATGAGCGATGTCCCTCATGGCGTCCTTCTATCCGGAGGTCTGGATTCCTCCATCACCTCCGCTATCGCCAAGAAATACGCGGCGAAACGCATCGAGACCAATGGGAAAGCTGACGCATGGTGGCCTCAACTCCACTCGTTCGCCATCGGATTGAAAGATGCCCCGGACTTGCTCGCCGCCCGTAAAGTAGCGGATGCGATCGGTACGGTTCATCATGAGATCCATTATACGATACAAGAAGGATTGGACGCTTTACGAGATGTCATTTATCATATCGAGACCTATGATGTCACTACCGTCCGAGCCTCTACCCCCATGTATTTATTGGCCCGTGTGATCCGGAGCATGGGTATCAAGATGGTACTAAGCGGCGAGGGTGCGGACGAGGTATTCGGGGGATATTTATATTTCCATAAGGCCCCGAACGCACAGGCTTTCCATGAAGAGACCCTGCGTAAATTAAGCAAACTGTATTTATATGATTGCTTGCGCGCGAACAAAAGCCTTTGCGCATGGGGCGTAGAAGGACGAGTGCCGTTCTTGGATAAAGAGTTTCTTGATGTGGCCATGCGTCTGAATCCGGCGGCAAAGATGTGCCCGGGTACGACCATCGAGAAGAAGATACTTCGAGAAGCATTTTCCGACAGCTTGCCCAAGGAGATCGCTTGGCGGCAAAAAGAGCAATTCTCGGATGGGGTAGGCTATGGCTGGATCGATACATTAAAGAAAATAACCTCCGAGTCGGTCACTGATGAAGAGATGGCGAATGCCGCCAAACGATTCCCGATCAATCCACCCCAAAACAAGGAAGAGTATTATTACCGCTCCATCTTTGAAGAGCATTTCCCCAGCGAAAGCGCAGCGAGAAGCGTGCCTTCCATTCCTAGCGTAGCGTGTTCTACCGCAGAGGCTTTAGCTTGGGACTCGGCTTTCAAAAACATGAACGAGCCAAGTGGCAGGGCCATAAAAGACGTACATGAATCCGCTTATTGACGAATATTTCTTTTCTTTAGTAGCAAAATGCACCAACTTTTATGAATAATAAACGCTGGTGCATTTAATTTTTATAATAACTTTGCCAACTAGAGTCATAAAACACTTTAAAACAAATTTATATGAAGAAAATCTTTACATGCATTAGTTTGGCAGCCGCTACATTCATGGCTACCACCCCAGTGATGGCACAACAACAAAAACAAATATCAGACCAAGAAAAGGTGGCTTTTGTAAAAGCTGCGGTACCGGCGATATTTGATCAAGTAAAACAAATCAGTGGTATAGATTTCATGGGATTAACAAATCCCAACATTGAAACCGTACTAAACTCTCCGCTTTTTGGTACACAAGGCATGTTACGTGCAGCTACATCAACACCGATTAGTATTCAGCCAGATAGTATGAATATTAATTTAAGTGAGGTAGATATCAATGGCATACCAGCTACAGTAAAGCCAATGTTAGCCAATATCAAATTAAAATTTGCGGATTACAAAGATTATACGATGACAACCGCAAATGGGCAAACTATCGAAATCAGCGTACCTTTGAAAGTTACAGCTAGTGCTTTAGATGGTTTTATCTCTTGCGGTGTGAATTTTTCTGTAGGAGAAAAGAAAGGGTTACTTCCGTTTAGTTCCTTCACGGCCAATCTTGATCTTGGAGATCTTGAAGCACTATTGACATCATTAGGTATGACTAATATAAAGAGTGGCACTCTTGTTTCCATGACAGAAACAGGTTCCAATGCTGTTTATAATTATGATATTAAAATTGGAGAAAGCTTACGTGGAATAACAGCGATAAGCAAACTTCCAAACTTCCAGATATCCATTGATATGACTAAAATGCAGAGTCAAAAACCAACAATCAACGCATCTTTGAAGGGTATCATAACAAATGGAATATTGCCTATGGGGGATGCAGTAGTATATTTAAATCCACAGGCAACAGTAGCAGGTACTATAACTCCTGACTCTACAATCTTAACCTCATACGTTTCCGGAACTGTCAACGTAGATAAATACAAAAAACTAGTACAAAATGTCAATGTTGTAAATAGCAAGAAGATCCAAACACGTTACACAACGTATGAGAAAAAGACATTAGATGCTACTTGGAGTTGGGAAGACGCTAGTATGACAACTATACAAGGTAACCAAGAAATTAATCCTCAACATTTAGCATCTTCTATATTGAATGGAGTTTTTACTGATTTAATTTCAGGAAGTTCTACTTCTTTCAACATGAGTACAACTGAATTTGAGTCTGAAGCAGATAGTAAAGGTATTACTACATTTGCAATGGAAGTTGTTCCATCTATGGTAGGTACACAAGCAGCTAAAGCAACTATTAAAATGAGTTCATACGATGATGAAGCAAAAGCATTGAAAGCAAGTATGAATATAGATGTAACTATGCCATTAAAAAATCAAACTATCACAGTTGATTTTACACCAGCAGATTATACAGCTCCTGTAGGAACAATGTATATCAAATCTAATGCTATGGGTATCATCACAGACAACGAGACTATCGAGAATGATGTCGAAGAGGTTAAGGTTTCTACAACCGCTGGCGGTCTTCATGTAAAGAATGGTAAGGGTAATTATGTAATCGTTAATATGGTAGGTAAAGTTGTTTCTACGGGTATCATCACTAGCGATGAGCAATACATCAGCACTCCGAATATGCCGAACGGTATTTATATGATCTCAATCGATCAGTCTAAGCTCTTGAGATCTGCTCATAAGACAACTGTTAAGTTCGTAAAATAAATTATCTAGATAATTAGTTAATCTGATAAAAGGAGCTATCCGGAAACAAAACCGAGTAGCTCCTTTCTTTTTGTCAATTTGTAAACCAAACTCCCGGAGATTTGATTTTTCTGGCCTGATGTACTTCTCGTCCCTAAATATGAGAAAAAATATTAGCAAATGATTGTTTAGTAATATATTAGCCAAATACGACCTTTTGTTCTAGAAAAATAATTCATGCTAGTTCACATTTATACGGGTCAAAACATATTTTTTATACGGATAAAAGAGGCATTTCATACGGTTGTATCGCCCGACGCGACTATATGTATCGCCTTATGCGACCTATCGCGTTGGCTAACGCCACTACTTGCGTCGCCCAACGCGACCTTTCGTGTGACAAAACATGACCTTTTACGTAGAAATCAGTGGTTAAATACGTATTTTCACCCATTATCTATCCCTAGTTGAGGCTTCTTAAAAAAGAGGCTCGTCAGACAAACAGACTTATTTTAAGCAAATAGATAGATATATAGCTTTTTTACTTACAGTTATAGCAACCCATATTCACAAAGCATATATTACGATATAAAACCAACATACACACTTCTAATTATCATTTACAACTAAAAGCATATATTATAACTTCAATCTATTACAAACCTCATATTTATAAAACATTCGAGCCTCTCACCTGTCATATACTTATCAAAACGTTATATATTTGCATTACAATAAAACAAAAAGAAATAATATAAAGAATAATATCATTAAAATGACAAGATCAATCAGATTCACAAAGATGCACGGTGCCGGAAATGATTACATCTATGTAAACACGATGGTCTATCCGATAGACAACCCCGAGGAATTATCTATCGCATGGAGCAAGCCGCACACAGGCATAGGATCTGATGGTTTGGTCTTGATAGGTTCTTCAGACATTGCGGATTTCAGCATGCATATCTATAATGCGGACGGCTCCGAGGCGATGATGTGCGGAAACGCATCCAGATGTATTGGCAAATATGTCTATGAGGCCGGCCTAACGCAAAAGAACAAGGTTACCTTAGAGACCTTATCTGGTATCAAAGAGCTACAATTGAAAATAGAGCGTGAAGAGGTCACCGAGGTCACGGTAGATATGGGAATGCCTGCCGTAGGCGAGATGGCCTTGGAGGTTGAGGCTGGAGGAGAAATTTACACCGGCACCGTCATCTCTATGGGAAATCCTCACTTGGTTATCTTCGTGGACGAGATAGACCAGGTCGGTCTGGCAAGCGTAGGCCCGTTATTGGAATGCCTCCCGCTTTTTCCGGACCGGACAAACGTGGAGTTCGTGCAGGTGCTAAAACCGGACGAGGTACGGATGAGAGTGTGGGAACGAGGTTCCGGCATCACCCAAGCCTGCGGAACCGGAGCTTGCGCCACCGCCGTGGCCGGGGTCGTACGTGGGAAGACAAAGCGAAAAACAAAGGTCATCATGGATGGGGGCCCTTTAACCATCGAGTGGAACGAGCGAAGCGGTAAGGTCTTTATGACCGGCGGAGCGGTCAACGTATTCGAGGGATTCATCAAAGTCTGACACGGGGAACGAGACAAAACAACGAAAACAACAACATAAAAACAAAAGAACTGAGTATGGCACTAATTAATGAACATTTCCTGAAACTACAGAACAATTACCTTTTCTCCGACATCGCGAAAAAGGTAAACAGCTTCAAGGTTACCCATCCCAAGGATAAGATCATTCGAATGGGCATTGGTGACGTTACGCAACCACTTGCCCCCGCCGTTATCGAGGCGATGCATAAAGCCGTGGAAGAAATGGCGAGCAAGGATACATTCCACGGATATGGCCCCGAGCAGGGATATCATTTCCTAATCGACGCTATCATCAAGAACGATTATGCCAGCCGGGGAGTCTTTATCGAACCGAGCGAGGTATTCATCAGCGACGGAGCGAAAAGCGATTGTGGAAATATAGGCGACATGCTCCGCCACGACAATAGTATCGGGGTAACAGACCCCGTATATCCGGTCTACATCGACTCAAACGTAATGAGCGGACGTACCGGAGTATTGGAAAACGGGAAATGGAGCGATGTCGTATACATCCCTTGCACGGAGGAAAACAACTTCATACCGGATCTGCCCAGTCGCAGGGTGGACATCCTTTATCTCTGCTATCCCAATAACCCGACCGGAACGACCTTGACTAAGGACGAATTGAAGAAATGGGTAAACTATGCTCTTGCCAACGACGTGCTTATCATGTACGATTCGGCTTACGAGGCTTATATACAGGACCCGAATATCCCTCACTCTATCTACGAGATCAAGGGTGCGAAGAAGGTAGCCATCGAATTCCGGAGCTTCTCTAAAACCGCAGGGTTCACGGGAATACGTTGCGGATACACGGTCGTACCGAAGGAGTTGAACGCCTTCACGCTAGACGGGCAACGGGTACAGTTGAACAAATTATGGAACCGTCGCCAATGCACGAAATTCAACGGAACCAGCTACATAACCCAACGGGGTGCGGAGGCGGTTTATTCCACCGCCGGCAAACAGCAAATAACAGCTACTATCAATTATTATATGACCAACGCAAAGATCATGAAAGAGGGTCTGCAAAACTGTGGTCTCACGGTGTACGGAGGCGATAACGCCCCATACCTCTGGCTAAAGACCCCAGACGGCCTCTCCTCATGGAAATTCTTTGACAAACTGCTTTATGAAGTCAAGATAGTCGGAACCCCCGGAGTGGGATTCGGACCAAGCGGGGAAGGTTATCTACGCCTCACCGCTTTCGGCGATAGGGATGATACCCTAGAGGCCATGGCTAGGCTGAGGAAGTGGCTAAGATAAGTCATTTACTATAAACAACAATAATCATTAGGTATTATGTCAAAGTTAAGATTTAGAGTCGTAGAATCGGCGTTCGAGAAGAAAGCTACCGAGCTAGCCACTCCCGCCGAGAGACCTTCCGAGTATTACGGAGAGTTGGTATTCAACCGTGAGAAGATGTTTAAATATCTTCCCGAGAAAGCGTACGAGAGACTGGTGGACTCCATCGATAACGGTAGCCCGTTAGACCGTGAGACAGCGAATGCCGTGGCCTCCGGCATGAAGAAATGGGCGATGGAAAAAGGCGCTACCCACTACACCCACTGGTTCCATCCCTTGACGGAAGGTACCGCCGAGAAGCACGACGCTTTCATCGAGCACGATGGCAAAGGCGGCGTACTTGAGGAATTCGAGGGCAAACTACTGATCCAGCAAGAGCCGGACGCCTCCAGTTTCCCGAACGGCGGTATCCGCAATACGTTCGAGGCCCGTGGCTACTCGGCTTGGGACCCTTCCTCCCCCGCTTTTATCGTAGGCGACACCCTATGCATCCCAACGATCTTCATCGCTTACACGGGCGAATCCCTCGACTACAAAGCCCCCCTGCTGAAAGCCTTGGAAGCCGTGAACAAGGCGGCGGTCGATGTCTGCCACTACTTCAACCCGGACGTGAAGAAAGTATACGCCTACCTAGGTTGGGAACAGGAATACTTCCTAGTAGACGAGGGCCTGTACGCCGCACGTCCCGATCTGTTGATGACCGGCCGAACCTTGATGGGACATGAAAGCTCCAAGAACCAGCAGTTGGAGGATCATTACTTCGGCGCCATCCCCACCCGTGTCATGGAATTCATGAAAGACCTCGAGGTAGAGGCATTGAAACTTGGCATTCCCGTAAAGACCCGCCATAACGAGGTCGCCCCGAACCAATTCGAGCTAGCTCCCATCTTCGAGGAATGCAACCTCGCCAATGACCATAACTTACTGATCATGGCCCTAATGCGCAAGATCTCCCGCAAACATGGGTTCCGTGTCCTGTTGCACGAGAAACCGTTCAAAGGCGTGAACGGTTCCGGCAAGCACAATAACTGGTCGCTGGGAACCGATACCGGAATCCTTTTGATGGGACCGGGTAAGACGCCAGAAGACAACCTGCGCTTCGTGACCTTCGTGGTCAACGTACTGAAAGCCGTGTACACCCATAACGCATTGTTGAAGGCCAGCATCTCCAGCGCAACCAACGCACATCGCTTGGGAGCGAACGAGGCTCCTCCAGCAATCATCTCCAGCTTCTTAGGAGCACAATTATCCAAGGTATTGGAGCATCTGGAGAACAGCGATACGGAAGATTTCAACCTAGCGGGAAAGCAAGGCATGAAACTCGATATCGCCCGTATCCCCGAGTTATTGATCGATAACACGGATCGTAACCGTACCTCCCCTTTCGCCTTCACCGGTAATCGTTTCGAGTTCCGTGCCGTAGGTTCCTCCGCGAACTGCGCCGCCGCCATGCTGGTATTGAACGCTACCGTAGCGGATCAGTTGAGGCAGTTCAAGGCCGAGGTAGACGCTAAGATAGCCACCGGAAAGGATAAGTTCGCCGCTATCATCGAGGTAATCCGCAAGGATATCAAGGAATGCAAGGCGATCCATTTCGACGGCAATGGCTACAGCGAGGAATGGAAGGCCGAGGCCGCACGCCGGGGCTTGGATTGCGAGACCAGCGTGCCTTTGATCTTCGACGCTTATCTGAAAGATAGCAGTGTCCGCATGTTCGAATCCACAGGAGTCATGACCCGCAAGGAGCTGGAAGCCCGCAACGAGGTCAAATGGGAGATGTACACGAAGAAGATCCAGATCGAGGCACGTGTATTAGGCGACCTAACTATGAACCATATCATCCCGATGGCCATCAAATACCAGTCTTCCTTGATCGACAACGTATATAAGATGCGTGAATTATTCCCCGCAGATAAAGCCGCCCATCTATCCTCCAAGAACATGGAGATCATCGAGGATATAGCGAACCGCACGATCTTCATCAAGGAAAAAGTGGACGAGATGGTCAACGCCCGCAAGATAGCCAACAAGATAGAGAGCGAGCGGGAGAAGGCGATCGCTTACCACGACCGGATCGTCCCGATGATGGAAGCCATCCGTTACCATATCGACAAGTTGGAACTGGTTGTCGATGACCAGATATGGACCTTGCCGAAATATCGTGAGCTTTTATTCATCAGATAGTCTTATTCAGACAGTAGTTTTTTGTTGATTGTTTTGTGTTAACAAGGAGAGGATGCTGCGAAGTATACCTCTCCTTCTTTTTTATCCCATACAAAATACATACCTTTGGGGCATAAATATATAGGAGGGAAATTGATATGACGACAATAGAGTTACAACAATGGAGAGAAAGCTTCGTGGAGAGATACCTTAACAAAATCGATGACATGGAGATATCGGAGGAACTGGAACGGGCTGCCAAAAAGATCTTTTCCAAGAGAAGGACACCCCGCCCTTGCGTAATCCACTCGCAAGAGGAGATGATAGCAGCGGTACGGAAATCGGTAGAAGATGCCCGAGAAGGTAGAGTTACATCAAGTGAGGATCTAGATAAAGAGATAGAGACATGGTTCTGAAACAGAAAAATCCATATTGGACAGCCAAGGCCAAAGAAGATTTGAAAGAAATTACGAAGTATTATAAGAAGGAGATTTCTATCAACATGGCCCACAAGAAAGTCAAGGACCTGAAACATTACGCCGATTTGTTAGCTGACAATCCTCTTCTCGGTTTTTATGAGCAAGCTTTATCCTCGGAGCCGCAAGGCTTTCGGTCTCTTGTTCATGAACATTACAAAATCATCTATTTTATAGAAGATGATATCATCTATATCTCCGCGATCTTCGACTGTCGTCAAAACCCCGATAAATTAAGAACATCTATCAGATAAACAATAACAAATATGAATTACGGATTCGTCAAAGTAGCAGCAGCCGTACCACAGGTTAAAGTGGCTGACTGCTTTTATAATATTCAACAGATTGAGGGATTGATGCGCCAAGCGTCCCAAAAAGAGGTCCAGATCATCGCCTTCCCCGAATTATCGGTTACGTCTTATACTTGCATGGATTTGTTCTCGCAAGAGACCTTACTCAGAAACGCCGAGAAAGCCTTGCTGGATTTAGTGAACAACACCGCCGATCTGGATTTACTAACGATCGTAGGTTGCCCGCTTGTCAGCGGAAGCCAACTGATAAACGCCGCCGTCGCTTTCCAACGGGGCGAAATACTAGGGGTAGTACCCAAGAGCTACCTGCCCAGCTACAAGGAGTTCCAAGAAGAGCGTTGGTTCACGGCCTCTTCACACCTACAGCAATCCATGATCACGATCGGTAACCGGGAAGTGCCGCTGGATTGCTACCTGATCTTCGAGTATGATGAGGTACGTGTGGGTATCGAGATCTGCGAGGATCTTTGGGTTCCCATCCCTCCCAGCTCCGAGCTAGCCATGCAGGGGGCGAACTTGATATTCAATCTATCCGCCAGCAACGAGTTGATCGGTAAGCATGCTTACTTACGATCCTTGATCTGCCAGCAATCCGCACGTTGTATCGCCGGATACGTCTACGCATCCGCCGGTTTCGGGGAATCCAGTACCGACCTCGTATTCGCAGGAAACGGTATCATAGCGGAGAACGGCACGTTGCTGAAGGAATCCGAGCGTTTCTCCATGGAGGAGCAACTCGTTATCAGCGAGATCGATATCCAGAACTTACAGAACGACCGACGGATCAACACCAGTTTCATGCAGGGTTATCTCAACCATAACATGGATAACGGCACCGTAGTCTCATTCAGCCTTCCCAACCGGACACTGGATTTGACCCGGGCAATCGACCCGCATCCCTTTACCCCCTCCGGCGACGCGCTGAAAGAACGTTGCGAGGAAATATTCCATATACAGGTAGCGGGACTCGCCAAGCGTATCCTCCATGCCCACGCCCAAACCGCCGTCGTAGGCATCTCCGGGGGACTGGATTCCACCTTGGCCCTACTGGTCACCGTCATGACCTTCGATGCCTTGAAGATCCCACGGGATAAGATCATCGGCATCACCATGCCCGGCTTCGGAACGACGGATCGTACCTATACCAATGCCTGCGACTTGATACGCTCCCTTGGCGTGACCCTCCGGGAGATCTCCATCAAGGAGGCTTGCATCCAACACTTCAAGGATATCGATCACGACATCCATGTACATGACGTGACGTACGAGAACAGCCAAGCCCGTGAGCGTACCCAACTTCTTATGGACGTAGCAAACCAAGAGAACGGCCTTGTGATCGGTACGGGGGATCTCTCGGAGCTTGCCTTGGGCTGGGCTACTTACAATGGCGACCATATGTCTATGTACGGCGTCAACGGTAGTATTCCCAAGACATTGGTTAAATATTTAGTGGAATGGGTTGCCAACAACAAGGTAGACGAGGCTTCCCGCGCCACGTTATTAGATATAGTAGACACTCCGATCAGCCCGGAATTGATTCCCGCCGACGAGCATGGGAATATCAAGCAGAAGACGGAGGATTTGGTAGGTCCGTACGAGCTGCACGATTTCTTCCTCTATCACTTCTTACGCTTCGGGGCCTCACCCGCGAAGATTTATTTCTTGGCGAAGCGGGCATTCGGGGAAACCTACGACGATGCCACCCTCAAGAAATGGCTCCATACTTTCTTCCGCCGCTTCTTCCAGCAACAGTTCAAGCGCAGTTGCTTGCCGGACGGCCCAAAAGTGGGCTCCATCAGCCTCTCCCCCCGCGGAGACTGGCGAATGCCGAGCGATGCGATGGCTACGCTTTGGCTGGATGAGATCGCCGGACTTTAACATTCATTAGTAAGGGGTATGGGAACAGCGTTGTTCCCTACTATGGGAAAGTCTCGCTTCCCATGAGTGGGAATCGGGGCTTTCCCATAGTAGGGAACCGAGGTTTTCCTACGGGTGGCATTAATCGAACTGCGTGATCACCCTCCGGATCCGGGTGAAGCTATCGCCGTCCTTCTCCAGTTTATAGATGTGCTTATAGGACAGGGCATCCTGCTCAGTCGGAGAGCCATTGATCAGGAGAATATCCCGGTCGTTGGCGAATTTCAAGATACCCGCCACGTTATTCGGGTGTAGCTTCCCGATCTCATCCATCATGCAATGTAGCCTGAAATCGGAGAACACCGCAGAGGCGTTGCGCTTGAACACATTCAGCAACATGATATTTACCATGGATTTGACCAAGATATCCGTACCCTCGGAGCCAACGTTCGTAAGGCGTTCCACGAAGCCCGTATCATTCCGGTTCTCAATCACCCGGAATTTAAGGTCGAAGAAATCCGCCAGACGGATCAAGCTGCCGGAATAAGCGTCCATCGACTTGATCAACTCACGTAGCAACGTCGTCGCCTTCTCCCGGGTAGCCGTATCGTCAGCCGAGGAAGCGAACAGGTTCTGCCCCAAATCCCAGCTATATTCCTCGTTGAACCGCTTGATCTCCTTCAACAGATTGACGATCTTGTTCTGGCTCGGATCAATACGCATCTCGACGCACTGGATAATTCCCACGAAGTTCCTCTTCTTGAAATCGGCGTTGATCTGATCCACCACGCCACGGATATTACCTTCCTGAGAGACCATACTTTTCGTGTCCGCCGTAATCTGCCGGAAGATATCGGAGTTGCGGGTATTGATACGCAATTGGTATTCCGAGACCTTATTCTCGTCGATAAACTCCTTCAAGTCGCAAGCGAAATCCATATACTCTTTATCATCCGAGAAGCTCGTCTTGAAGGCGAACACATTATCCTCGGAGAAATTGCCGGTGTAGGCAGTTATCTCCTTGCGCAGCTCGGAAAGTTTCTGGGATTGCTCGCTGACGCGGATCGTGATCTCCCGTACCAAGGAACGGCAATCGCCATCCGTATCGGTACGGTTCATGGAAGAGAAGACGGATTCCCTAGAGGTAAACCAGTCCAACAGGGTAGAGCGGTGATATTCCTCCCTGTTCTCCAAGGCTTTACGGTGGGTCTCCTTCAGTTCCTTCAACTCGGCATCTACCTTGAAGATGCTCCGGCTCACGTCCGCCAGACGCTTTTTCAATTCCTCCCGTTCCCCGTGGATGATCTGCTGCAAACGTAGGCTCTCCGCCGTCCAGTCGGGTACCTTATCCAGCATCTCTCGTTTATCTTTCAGATACTCGATAATCAATGCCTTGGTCTCGTTGATATACTTGATCTCCCCACCGATATACGCCAAGCGGGAATGGATCTCCTCCAAACGCCTCGGATCGCCACCGCTGGCGGTCAGGCTATCCAATTGCTCCCTGTCATATCCGGATTTGCGCTCTTCCAGCTCCGCTTTCTTGCGTGCGATCTCCTCCGAAATAGCTTCCCTCCGGGCGGAGAGTTCCTTATCCAAAGCAGCCAGCTCATCTTTCTCTTGCTCATCCAAGGAAGCGAGTTCCCAGTCCATCTTACCCTGAAGCGTGGCGATCTCCTGCTGGATCGAGGAAAGGGCGGCCTCGGAAGCGTTCAACTCCTCCTCCAAGCGCCGGATCTCCTCCTGCCTCAGACGGGTCGCCTGATCCCGCAAGGCCGACAGTCGAGACTCGTCTTCTTTCTTGCGAACCGCCAGTTGCTCCAACTCATATTCCACGTGATAGATATCCTCCTTGATGGGCTTCACGGAGGATTGATATTGCTTGCGAAGATTCTCCTTGGCCGCCTCCAAGTCCTGCCGCGCCGTAGCGATGAACCGCTGGATTTCGGCTCGTTTTTCCTCGGCATCCTTCTTCTCCGTCAAGTAATCCTCCTTGGTCTTGACATTCCGGTGAATCCCGGAGATGAAGCGGATTCCATAAAAGGTATCTCCCTCACCTACCTCCGCCGTAAACTCTTTCCCGTAAAGCAGGCGCTCGTCACACACTTGCCCGATCGTCTGCTCCCAGCCGGGTTTATGCTCGGACAGCCAGTTGAAGAAGCTATCTTTCTGGTTATCCAAGAACTCCGTCAGTTCCGCTAGCTTAGCGCTCAGGGCCTCGATCTTCACCTCGTTGGATTCCGCTAGCTTTTGATAATCCTCATCCAAATGTTTCTCGGCGGTCTCGAACTCTTTCGTCTGGTAGTTCAACTCGTACTTCAGCTCACGGATCTTCAACTCCAAGTCCTTCCGGTTCGCATCGTAATTGCCGAGACGCCCCTTGACCGCCTCCAATTCCTCCGAGGTTCCCGACTGCCCCCGGGCAGTCTTGATACGCATCTTCAAGGCGGCGACCTCCGTCGTACGTTTCTCCCGATCCACCAACAAACGCTCTTTCTCCTCCGAGGCGGCATGGCGCGATTCCTCCCGTAGCCGTCGATAATACTCCCGGCGAGCCTCCCGACGAGCATTGATCTCGGTCTCTGCCGCCAGTAATTGTTTCTGTTTCTCATTCTCGAAGCCAGCCAACTCGTTCTTCAGATTAGCGATCAAATTGGCGTGCAAGACCGAGGCTTCTTTATTCTTGGAAGAAAGCAAATCTTTCTCCACGACTAAGGATTCCTGTTCCTGCTGTAAGATCTCCAATTTGTTACAACGATCCATCGCCGTCTGGATATCTTTTCCGGCATAGAAAACCCGTTTCGCTTCCGCCTCTGACAAGGCGTTTTTCAGCACGGCCAACTCGCCTTCCATCGTGGCTGTCCGGTTCTTCGATTCAGCGTCTAGCTTATCCCTTTGCTTATAGAAATCCGATTTGACCGCCTCCTGCTCGTGTATCTTCCGGGACAACTCCGGCAAGATACGCTCCGTTTCCAGATAAGCCCCGCGCAATTGGCGGCACAGATCGTTGATCCGTAAATCCCGCTTACGGATATCGTCCGACAAGGTAGAGATCCCGGCGGCCTTCCGCGCCATGCCCGGCTCACGGAAAACACCGATATCATTCAGTTGCGCCTCAAAACCGGAGAGATGGCTCCGGTAACGGCTCAAGTCGATCACGCTATCCACCTCGTTCAAGGAGGTGATGATCGTCTGCTTGATATAATCCGCCTCCAAGCGTGAATTCAGCAAGACGTTCTGGATCGTACGGATGATATTCTGGTAGGAGCCGCTCTCCATCAAGGAAAAACAGGAGTAATCCCGTTTATTATCCGAGTTTCCGTAGAGGATATTCCGGTATTCCTCATACGTGGAGATCGCCCCGCTATACTTGATACCGTTCTTATCGAGCACCGAGCGGATACGATCCGACGGATAAGGCACTCCCTCCTCGTCGATAAAAAGATCTGGACGGTACGGTGAGGCGATAAAGCGGTAGCAGATACGATTCATCGTCTTATAGCTAAGTACCGTAAACCAACCATCCTCTCTCGCAACCTCGTAGATGATCGAGGAATCGGCATAAGGGAAATAATAATCCTGATACGATTTCTTCTCGACCGGGATTCCGAGCCGCTGCGTATCGGCGTTGTAAAAGAAAAGGATCGCACGGAGTATCGTACTCTTCCCCACTCCCTGCGTTCCGATTAAATGTATATTTCCATCCAGCTGCACTTCCGAGTAACGGATAGCGGCGCTGTTTATGAATATTATTTTATTGAGATATCTCATCTTCGTTCTTTATGTTAATACTATGGATCATCTTCGTGAGGTAATCCCACGAGGAGAGCACTTTCCACGTCCCGTTCATATCGCTTACGCACTCGATAAAGCCCTCTTTCGTCATCCTGTCTAAGATGGTATCGAGGATATCCTTGCGTTTTTCCTTGCCTCCGGTATGTTTTTTCAACCCGTCCAGCTTCATCTCCAGATCCATGTCGATACGGGAACGTACCAATATCTCCGCCGGCGAGAAGGTGAAACCGGGCCCGAAGGCCGTATCGTACGTACAGAAGAAGTCCATGATATCGATCCAAGCGAAGAAACGCTGGAGCTTTTGCTCCAAGGTAGCCCGAGGCTCCTTGCGGGAGAAGTAGAAGTAATTATTCCCCTGCTCCAACACGAAATTGATATGTGAGAAATAATCACGTAAACGCTCAAAATTATCTTCTACGACCGAGAAGAGTGTCCTCAACTCCTTTACACTTGTATTCGAGCACAGAAAATTACCTTTCGACAGGTAATCATAAATCTGTGCGGTCTGTACCGGTAAATTATCTATCATCCTTATTATTATTGTTTTATTTTATCCAATTGTAGAGACGGGGTACGCCCCTGTCTCTACAACTGGATTCTTTGAATAATGGCATATTCTACATGCTCCATATGCCCAAAACGGTCTGTTATCTCCAACTCATTCTCATAGAGGGAGAGCAAACGGCAAAATAATGTAACCTTCGCCTCGAAATCCATCTCTCGGTTATATGCATAGCCCATCACGAAAGAGAACAAATCCCCTCCGGTCCGGCTGAACATATCCATCATCTTCCGGGTATTGATAGCGGCCTCCCCCACCTCTTGATTCTCCATCTGCTCGGCGGAGATCACGCCCAGCTCCTGCCGGTGGATCGCCTTGTCCGGCCGCATGCCGTCGGCCACCTTCAAGATGACATCCAGTGCCTCGTCCGTTTGCAAATAAGGAATGGAAACCTTGAATAAGGTAGGCTGCACGCCCTCCAATACCACGGAACGCTCCGCGTCTACCACCTCCCGCACGTTCGTGTTCTCCTGTAACTCAAACTGCTCCCGCAGATATTTGATACGACGCAGCTTACGGGTAAAACCCACCTGCGTACGGATCTGGTTCAAGTAATCAATGATATCCTGTTGGGAATGGATCAAGCTATGGCCGGCGCTCAATAACTCCATCTTCAACTCACGGGCGATCGTCAACAGCTCCTCGTCCGGGGCTTGGGCGAAAAAGGGAGTCCGTTCCCGATCCAGCAGCTTCTCCACTTCCACGATCAGGCGGTTGATCTCGATTCGTTTAGCGTCCAGATTCTCCAGTTTGGCGATCTTCACCTTATAGCTCGGCTCGTTCTTGAACGTATTATCGATCACCCGTTGCAAGGACACCACGTTACGTACCAAGATCTTCCCGATCTTCCGCAAATGCGCCTTGACCGATCGCAGATAGCCCAGCTTACGCAAATCGTTATCCTCCTTGCTATAATAATCGATCAATTGATACACCAACTGGATATTCTCATCGATCACCGAGGTAGAAATCTCCTCATTCGCCTCCAGAAGCAGCTCATAGAAAGAGAGATAATGCTCATCCATCTCGATATAAGGGCCGTTCCTGCGGATCACCTCACGCTCGATCAAGATATTCAATTTATTCTCATCGATAATATCCAACGCATAATCATAGCGAAACGGTAATGATTTTCTTTTCTCAAATAAGACCTCCAATAGGTCCTTTCCCAGATTTAGCGTGTTCGTTATATGGGGTATTGAATTATATATGTACATCCTAAACAATTAAGGACACAAAGGTAATAAAAATACAAGTAACCCTTTTTTCTCCGTGATGAAAAAGGATTTCCATCGTAGTGAAAAAGCTTTTTCATCACGGTGGAAAAAGTTTTTCACTACGATGGAAAAAGAGGAAAATCACGAACAGTTATCAATCCGCCGGATACACAATTCCCAACTGCCGGCGTACTTCATCGATAATCTCCAATGTAATCAAAGAATTATCAAGGCTATTGATTTCTGACTCCCGCTTGCCAGACAAGACGAGGTTGATAAATTCCGCTACCTCATAATAGTACTCATCCTTATCGGCGACCACGCTTAGGTCTTCCGGAACCGGTTCTGGGCCTTTTCCCATCGCCGGAGCTAAACGGGGGGAATACGTCACTTTATGGATGATATTGATCCGGTCTAAGGTCAAGTTCCCCTCCTCTCCTTGTATCTCGGTAGGCAAAGCGGAGTTAGCGATCTTAGAATAAAGCACCGTGGCGTTCATCCCCTCATACAAGAAATTCACGACCCCTTGCCCGTCCGCTCCCGAGGACAGGACTATGCCCGAGGCATCTATCTTCTTTGGACGACCAAACAAGACAACCATCGGATAGACCGTATAGATACCAATATCCATCATGGCCCCATTAGACAACTCCGGCTTGAAAGCATTCAACACGATTCCTTCCTTGAACTTATCATAACGGGAGGAATACTGGCAATAGCAGGCGAAATAACGACGAACCGTACCTACACGCCCCAGATTCTCTCGTACAGCAAGGAAATTCGGCGTAAGTGTAGGCTTCATCGCCTCCATCAACGCAACATTATATGTACGGGAAGCCTCGATCATCGCACGTACTTCTTTCGCATTGGAAGCGAAGGGCTTCTCGCAAAGAACATGCTTGCCATAACTCATGCAAAGAATACTCTGGGAGGCATGCAGGAAGTTCGGAGAGGCGATATACACAGCATCGATCAGCGGGCTTTTCGCCATCTCCTCCAAGGAGGTAAACGTGTACGGTATATTATGTTTCGAGGCGAAAGCATCCGCCGTTTCCTGAGTTCTCGAATATACAGCTACCAGTTCAAAACGCTCATCCTGCCGGGCTCCGGCAATTACCCAATCACTTATGAAATTGGTTCCGACTACACCAAAACGTACTTTATCCATATTCTATCGTATTATGTTCTTTATTTACAAATGTACGATTTCTATTTAACATAAATACTCCGTGGAAATGTTATTGTATCTATAAAAAGGATAAGTCACAGGAACTTTTTCGCGACGACGCTGTTTAATCTATACAATTTAAAACCGTTTTAAAACTAAATCAAGTATGAAAAGAATTGTATCTTTTATCGTCGTTCTCGCTGTCGCTATGTGCGGGCTGACACAAGTAATGGCTCAAAAATCCATAACGAGGGAAGCCCAAAAAGTAGAGAGAGAAATCAAGAAACAAGAACGTCTGGCACAAGATGCCGTAGAAGGCCAAGAAGAGTTTAACACCGCTGTACAAGCGATCAATAATCAATCATTCGTATTGGAGGCTAACAACATACAACCGATGAACGGACAGGTATTCTACGTGAACTCAAATACGAACTTCGTATCTTTGAATGACGGACAGGCCATGGTCCAGATCGCATCCAACTCTCCGTATCCCAGTCCTAACGGATTAGGTGGAATCACCGTACAAGGTAACGCCTCCAATATCCAAACCAAGCAGGATGACAAGGGCAATGTTTATCTGAACATGAACGTACAGGGTGTGTTTATCTCCGCTACCGTCAGCTTGATGCTTACCAACGGAACAAACAACGCAACGGTTACCGTAGACCCGAACTTCTCCGGTAGAAACTTGAGAATGACCGGTACCCTACTTCCGTACTCACAATCGAACATTTTCCAGGGAACAACATATTAATCATGTCCAACTTTTCTATAATAAGGAAGGCGATGCTCCGTGAGGAACATCGCCTTCGAACTATTTATATATAGCCTTATCTCTTATTTACGGAAAGGAGCCTTTACCACTTGAGCCTTCAAGTTCTTATTACGCACCTTGATAAAGATATCCGTACCCGCTTTTGCGAACTCAGGTTTCACGTATCCCATACCGATCCCCTTCTTCAATACCGGAGACATCGTACCGGAAGTAACCACGCCGATCACGCTTCCTTCCGCATCAGCGATCTCATAGCCATGACGGGGAATTCCCTTTTCCTGCAACTCGAAAGCACACAACCTACGGGTTACGCCCTCTTTCTTCTGACGCTCCAATTCCGCACGATTCGTAAACTCCTTACCCTCGGCGAACTTCGTTATCCAGCCTAAACCTGCCTCGATCGGAGAAGTCGTATCATCCAAATCATTTCCATACAAGCAGAAGCCCATCTCAAGACGCAATGTATCACGTGCTCCCAAACCGATCGGCTTGATACCTTCCGGCTTACCTGCCTCGAAGATAGCATTCCAAATCGTCATCGCGTCACTCGGATAGAAATACAACTCGAAGCCACCCGCACCGGTATACCCCGTGTTGGAGATAATCACGTTCTTGTAACCGGCAAACTCACCTGTCACGAATGAATAGTAAGGAATAGAAGATAGGTCAACCGGAGTAAGACGTTGAAGAACCTCTTGCGCCTTCGGTCCTTGGATAGCCAATTGAGCCGTACGGTCGGAAGAATTTTCCAACTCGGCACCTACCGTATTATGGCTTACGCACCATTCCCAATCCTTATCGATATTACCGGCGTTTACGACCAGCAAATATTTCTCCGGCTCGTAATGATATACCAAAAGATCATCCACGATACCTCCCTTGTCATTCGGGAAACAAGTATATTGAGCCTTGCCAAGCGGCAAGACAGAAGCGTCATTAGAAGTTACACTTTGAATGAAAGCCAAGGCGTTCGGGCCTTTTACCCAAAACTCGCCCATGTGGGAAACATCGAACACACCTACACCATTCACTACAGTCATGTGTTCGTCGATAATTCCGGAATATTCGATAGGCATATTGAAACCTGCGAATTCGTGCATCTTTGCACCCAAGGCGATATGCACGTCGGTAAACGGAGTTGTTTTCATGTAATTATTGCATTTAAGATTTACGAGCCGAGAGCTCTATGATTTTTATAATTGTTTCCATACTCTTCTCCAACGAACGAACGGGCAAGAACTCATAACGTCCGTGGAAATTCAAGCCTCCTGCGAAAATATTCGGGCAAGGTAATCCCATAAACGACAGGCGGGCACCATCCGTACCTCCCCGGATCGGTTTCACGATCGGTTCCACCCCGACAGAGGTCATAGCCTCGAACGCCAAATCAACGATATGCTTCTGGGGCTCTACGACCTCGCGCATATTGTAATATTGATCCCGAAGCTCCAAATGCGCACATCCCGGATGTGCTTCATTCATCTTATCCACCAACGTATGAAGCAATTCTTTCTTCTCCTTGAACAACTTCCGGTCATGGTCACGGATGATGTAAGATAGAGTAGCTTCCTCGACCGAACCGGTCATACCGGTCAAATGGAAGAATCCCTCATAACCAGTCGTATGCTCCGGACGTTGCTCGGCCGGCAACCAAGAAGCAAACTCGATCGCACGCAAGGAAGCGTTTTGCATCTTATCCTTGGCGTATCCCGGATGTACGTTCAAGCCCTTGAAGATAATCTTAGCGCCGGCGGCATTGAAATTCTCATATTCCAACTCACCGATTTGTCCACCGTCAATCGTATATCCCCAATCACAACCGAATTTCTTCACGTCGAAATGATCGGCACCCTGTCCGATTTCCTCATCCGGGGTAAAAGCGATACGGATCTTACCGTGCTTAATCTCCGGATGATCTTTCAAATATTGCATAGAAGCAACGATAGCGGCTACACCTCCCTTATCATCGGCTCCTAATAAAGTCTTACCATTCGTTACGATAATATCCTGTCCCTTATAATCGGAAAGCTCCGGGAACATCGATTGAGACAGTACAACATTCTCTTCCGCATCCAAGACAATATCCCCACCCAGATAAGTCACAATACGAGGTTGAACATTCTTACCCGACATATCCGGACTCGTATCCAAATGAGCGATAAAACCGATCGTAGGGATTTTCTCGCCCGTATTAGCCGGCAGAGTAGCCATTACATAACTATTCTCATCCAAGGAGATCTCCTCCATGCCGATCACTTCCAGCTCTTTCACCAAAGCCTCGGCAAAGACACGTTGTCCCGGCGTACTAGGAGTCGTACCCGTCTCCTCGCTCGACTGGGTATCGAACGTAACGTACTTTAAAAATCTATCTAAAACTGTCATAACTTACTCTTTTTAGCCATTAAAACATTGCAGGCATAAAAGTAAGTAAAGCAGGTTACATAACAAAAAAATAGCGAAACAAATTGTTTCGCTATCTCATATTATCTCAAAAAATGTCATCAAAAACAGCTTGAACCATCGAAGCAGTGCGTACAAACCTTACACTTAGGCAAGCCGATCGCCTCCACCAAGGTTTCCAGCGTATTAAACTTCAAGGAACTCAACCCGAAACGCTCGGCGATAATCCCAACCATCTTCTTATATTCCGGAGAGTCTGTCGTAGCGTATTTATCTAGATTCTTATTCTCATCCCCTTCCAGTTCCTTGATAATCTGGCGAGTTATCAATTCCAGAGGGCTTTTGGAAGAAGTGAAACCGATAAACGGACAACTATAAATCAATGGGGGGCAAGCGATACGCATATGTACCTCTTTCGCCCCATAATCATATAAAATCTTCACGTTATCACGAAGCTGCGTACCACGCACGATCGAGTCATCGCAGAAAAGGATACGTTTACCTTCCAGCATCGCACGGTTCGGTATCAATTTCATCTTAGCCACCAAGGAACGCATCTCTTGGTTGGCCGGGGTAAAACTACGAGGCCACGTCGGTGTATACTTAGCGATAGCCCGATGATAAGGCACCCCCTTACCTTCCGCATATCCCAAAGCCATACCCACTCCGGAATCCGGTATACCACAGGCGCAATCCACCTCCGAGTCATCCTTCTGCCCCATCTTATATCCACTCATAAACCGGACATCCTCCACATTTTTACCCTCATAGCAAGAAACAGGGAATCCATAATATACCCAAAGGAAAGAGCAGATCTGCATCCCTTCATTCGGTTTACGCATCTGCTCCATACCATCGGCACGCAAACGAACGATCTCGCCCGGGCCTATAAATTTCTCGATCTCATAATCCAAGTTCGGAAGACTGCTGGACTCGCTGGTCGCCGCATAAGCTCCATCTTTCTTCCCGATTACGATCGGCGTACGCCCCCACTTATCACGGGCGGCGATAATACCATCCTCCGTCAGGAGCAACATAGAGCAAGAGCCCTTTATCTTATTGTAAACATTCTCAATGCCCTCCACGAAGTCCTTACCTTGTGTAATCAGCAAAGCGACTAACTCCGTCTGATTCGTTTTTCCTGAACTCAATTCCGAAAAATGCATATTCGCCTTCAATAACTCATCCTCCAATTCGTCCAAGTTATTGATCTTCGCCACCGTCACGATCGCGAATTTTCCTAAGTGAGAGTTGATAACGATTGGCTGCGCATCCGTATCGCTGATAATACCGACCCCGGCATTTCCTTTGAATTTAGGAAGCCCCGGTTCAAACTTGGTGCGGAAATAAGAATTCTCCAGATTGTGGATCGAACGCGTAAATCCTTCTTCCTTATCGTACGTAGCCATACCGCCTCTGCGGGTTCCTAGATGAGAATTGTAGTCCGTACCATAGAATAAATCCGTAATACAGTCTCCATTAGAAATAGTTCCGAAAAAACCACCCATTGTTTTTTATGTTTGTATTTATGTTTGAGACCGCAAAGGTACAAGTTTATTTATATATGTTCCAAAATTTACTTCATAACGTTTATTATCATTGGCAATAAAAAAAGGATATCCTTTTCGGGATATCCTTTTCCTTATTCTTTGGTGGCAGAAACTTAAGCCTCAGCAACAACTTCTTTTACAGAAACGAATGATCTGTTTTCTTTTCCCCTACGGAAAGTAACAACGCCATCTACCAACGCATACAACGTATGATCCTTACCGATACCTACGTTCTCGCCCGGATGATGAACCGTACCTCTTTGACGAACGATGATGTTACCAGCTTTAGCAACCTCACCACCAAAAAGCTTAACACCTAATCTTTTACTTTGTGATTCACGGCCGTTCTTAGAACTACCCACACCTTTTTTATGTGCCATTTCTTTTCTTCTCCTTTAAACGTTAAGCAATAACTTCTTTAATACTCACCTCAGTGAACTGCTGACGGTGACCGTTCAATTTACGGTAACCTTTTCTTCTCTTCTTGTGGAATACCAGCACCTTGTCACCTTTTACCAGCGGAGATAATACCTCGCATACTACCTTTGCGCCCTCTACAGTAGGAACACCCACTGTTACCTCACCGTTGTTATCTACTAACAACACCTTGTCAAACTCCACAACAGCACCGCTTTCTGCGTTCTGAATGTGATGAACGAACAATTTCTTGCCTTGCTCAGCCTTGAACTGTTGTCCGTTAATTTCTACGATTACGTACATCTGTCTTAAAATCTTTTAAACAGGTTAGGTCCCGGGGGTGGGCTCCGTCTCCAGCTCCACTTATTTACCCTCTGCGGAAAATCGAGTGCAAAGATAGAGGTTTTTATTTAAAGGACAAGGGATGAAGGAAGAAAAAAACTGACGCTGTTCTAATTCTTGTTTTTTATTTGTCATACCAAACGTATTCCAGTCATTAATGCTTCCCTTGCTACCGGTGAGTCCTCGTGATCACCTATTATATCAATCTTCTGATCTCCCAAAAAGTATTTCAAACGAGCCAACATCCTGATACGAGCCAATACGCCTTTTCGCTCCGAGGAACCACGTACAAGCAAATCAATATCCCCTCCTTTCTTCTCATCATTTATACGAGAACCAAAGAGATAGATCTCCACTCCCTCACCATAAATTTCCTTAGTGGCACGAAGTATTACTTGTATTTCTTTTTTACTTAAACGCATATATTCATATACATCCTTCTTAAGTACAAAGAAGAATGTTTTTATTTCCCCAACCCATGTTTTCTTGAACAAAATTTATCCTGTTGAGTGCTTACAAAACAAAATCGGGAAGGTTGGTTATAATACTGACCTTCCCGATTACTTTATTTCCAAACACAGAAAAATTCTAATTATCTTAAGATATCAAAAGAGACATGCAGAAAATCCTCTGTAGTCTCGGGATCATATGCTCGGTCTTTCGCCTCAAAAACAACACTCCCCGGAACAAAACAAATACAAGTATGATACATTCCTTGAGGAACCTGTATCCCTGAACAAGATCCACCAGCCTCTAAAACAAACTCGTCAATCTTATTTCCCCTCGCATCATAAAACACTTCACGTACAGCCCCCCCCGACAAACGATTACCGTCTCTGACGTTTCTTGATGTCGATGTATCGGTATCACGGTCTCTGGCATCAGGACATTCAGCATCCGCTGCGAGGTATCCTTCCCAGCCACGGTTCTCAAATCATAATGCATTCGTTTTCTTGGTGAGAAAATCGCATCCAATAAGATCTTATCAAACAATTCATTACTCAGCTCCATACATTCCATTATCATTTAAAAGCAAACACAAATGCTCCATACATTTATAGAGTGCCATCATTCAAATTTTCATTATTTGATCTAGCATAACTATACAAAGATGTATAGCTTGGCTGTTTATATGGCCAAGCTTTTTTTGTAAACAGGTCTTTAAGGGGTCTAAATGGCCGGAACTTCAATTATGGCAGAAAGCGTGTCCCGTGACAGGGATGCGCTTTCTTGGTAAACCTGCTCATTTTCTAGTAAGCCATAAAACATAAAGGTGTCAGTAGATTTTTAGTGGGGATTATTTTTTATATTAGTGGAATGTTACTTACTTCGTATTATGGAAAACGAAAACTTGAACCAGCTTGCCCGCCTCGTGTTGCCTGCACAGATATTAGATTACTTTCTTATTTCAGGGGTTGAACAAACCTCTCAAGAGATTTATATTAGTCTAGATGAAAAAATGAATCCGGAGTTGATTAAAGACGTACATTTTGAATCCAAAGGTTTTATGGAAGCAGTAAGTGTGACTGACTTACGCACAGGTAAGAGCTTCAGTATTCCCATCGGCCTGGATATAGTTGCCAAGGGCACCCGATACTCCAACGAATTTGGAGCTTTTTTAAAAGAGACATATGGAGACATCCCCGGTGACCTGCCGTACGCTTGAGGAATCCTATCATATAGACCGTCATGCATTTGAAAAGCAGTATAAGGAAGTACTCAGCGGATATCGCAAGTGGGAACAATTGGCTCATGCCGGTGACTGGATATGGCAGGCACTGAATCAGAGGATGTCATAACCGTGCTGCAACGAATTGACGAAGAAAGCCGCTATGCTGTTAAAGGATTGACACTTGATCTTTCAGATTCAATGCGCAAGATCGTACGGGCAGCATTTCCCGAAGCCAGTCGCATTATGGACCGCTTCCACATACGGAAATTGGCCTGTGATGCCGTGCGGGAATTACGCATCAAACATCGCCGGGATGCTATACGGCAAGCCAACGAGGAAATGGAGGAAGCCAAACACAATGACGAAGACCATGTCCCATACCGATATTCCAACGGTGATACCCGTAGAGAATTGCTTATACGCTCTCGGCATTTGCTTTTTAAGTCAGCCGACAAATGGACAGAAAGACGGAAACAAAGAGCGGCAGTACTATTTTGGGAATATCCCGACATTAAGATGGCGTATGGCCTGTGCCATTCCCTGCGTATGATATTCTCAAAAAATACCATCAAGAATGCTGCACGATTAGCCGTGGCACGCTGGTATAACAAGGTGGAGGAGGCAGGGCCGCATTCTTTTAACGTTATGGCTGCCACATAATAAGCTATATCTCTATACCCTATTGATTATCTGCATTGTTTCACCCCAAATGATGCAGATAATTTCTGTTTTTAAGATACACAAGTCAGAGAAATAAAATGATATTTGGCGCACAATGTGAAATAAAAGTAGTATCTTTGTGGTAAATTATGGATAATAGTATATAGTACAGTATGATACAGTCTCTTAAGATTCGGAACTTTAAAAACTTGTCAGGGTTAAATATCCCTAAGTTGTCTCGAATTAACTTGATTTCAGGCAAGAATAATGTCGGAAAGTCATCGTTGTTGGAGGCTATTGGTGTATATGTTGATGATTCTGAATTATTCTATGTCGTAGAAGAGAGAGGGGAGTTACCTAAATATAGTAGCAAGGATACAACAGAATACCTTAAACCCAATATCGAAGCAATATCTTCTTTATTCACAAATAGAAATACTAATGTGACAGAAGATAATATCATTGAGATCTCTGATAATGATGATGTTCTGTCATTGCGTTATGTTTATTACACAGAGCAAGAAACTGAGGAAGATGGGAATATAGTACGAAAAGCTATAGTTTTTGACTCAAGGGATGATATTGCTACTGGAGATGCACACCTTGCATTGGAAATTATAAGAAAAGGTAAGAACAAAGCTATAGTGCCTTTAGAGCGTCGCCTTGACTCTATAAGATTAGGTAGGACTAAGAAAACAGATATAGCATCTGTAATCAGGGTTAATCCTGAAACATTTGGAAATCTATATATCGGAAGGCTCTGGGACAATGTAACACTGACAGAGAAAGAGGAATATGTAATTGATGCTTTGAGAATTATAGAGCCGAATATCGAAAGTTTGGCGTTCCTTGAGGAATCACCCCGTATTGGACGATATCCTGTAGTAAAAGTAAAGGGCGTTAGCAAGAGATTGCCATTAAGAAGTATGGGTGATGGAATCAATCACATTTTGTCAATTATCCTTGCATTGGTTAATTGCGAAAATGGGTGCCTATTGATAGATGAGATTGATAACGGATTGCATTATACCGTGCAGAAACAATTGTGGTCTGTAATTTTCAAATTGGCAATTAAACTTAATGTACAAATATTTGCGACAACACATAGCTCTGATTGTATCAGTAGTTTCGGTTATGTCTTGAAGGAGGATACTAATATCGAAGAAGGACGCTATATAAGACTTGAAAACAAACAGAGTGCAATAACTTTCACCGAATATAATTTGGAAGAATTAAAGATAGTTGCAGCTCAAAACATTGAAATCAGATAGTTATGGATAATATGACTCAAACTTTATTTGTTGAAGGCAATGATGATTTGCATCTTATCTGTAATATCTGTAAGGTGTTTAATGTTGCTAAGACCTTCGATGTCGAAGATAGCAAAGGAATAACTAAATTATTGGAAGGATTACCAGTAAGACTTAAAGGTTCAGGCGAAACTAAAACTATTGGCGTGGTAGTAGATGCTGATGTGAGTATTGGATCAAGATGGCAGCAAATACGAGATATTTTGGTGAAGTCTAATCTTTATGCAGATATTCCAGAAGAGTGTCCTTCAAATGGATTGATACTTAAGCCGATTAATTCTGATGATATAAAAATCGGAGTGTGGATTATGCCGAATAATAACAATAATGGAATGTTAGAGGATTTTGCGGCATTCTTAATTCCTGATGACGACAAGTTGTTGCCAGAAGTTGAAAATGTTTTAGATAGCATAGAGGCAAGAGGTTTGAATAAGTATAAACCAATACATCATTCAAAGGCGAAGATACACACTTGGTTGGCGTGGCAAGAAGATCCTGGAACACCTATGGGCTCTGCTGTAACTAAGAAATATCTAACTACAACACCTCCTATTTGTCAGGCATTTGTCAACTGGCTGAACGCTTTATACAATTAAGAAGATGTAATGAAAATAACATCTGTAATGACGATCATAAATGCTGTGGTCGTCATTATTGTTTAATATCACCAGACATTATGCTATCTTCCCATCCAACTTTATCCTGCACTCGGATTCGGTGTGCGACATCTTGCGTTCGATGGTTGAGACTTCGATGTCGCGGAGAGCGTGAGCAAAGACTTTCTTAATGAATGTGGCGGTGTGGATACGCCTTTTGCCGAATGCTTTACCGATGTTCCAGCCGAAGTGCATCAGGTCGATGCTTTTGAGTGGAAAATTCACTCATATTTGCCCCCTTCCGTCCACTTTAAAGTGATCCCCTAAATTCACTCGAAAGTGATCCCTTAAATTCACTTTAAAATGATCCCCCAAAAGTGAGTTTGATTTTTGTTTATCCGGTCTATAATTCTATTTTGTTTGTTAAAAACAAATAAAAGTCATTTATGCCCAATAAACAATTAGGAATGGAAAAGATTCGTCAAGTGTTACGCTGTTACTCCCAGGGTCATGGGACCAAAAGTATCAGCAGTATGTTAAGCGTCTCTCGCAACACGGTCAAGAAATACTTACAAGTATTTCAACGTAGCGGTTTGGATTATGAGCAGATGTTGTCCCTGCCGGACCAGGAACTCTCAAAGTTATTCCACGAAAAGAGCAGAGTAAAGACGGAAAGTGAACGGCTGGGAGAACTAAAGTCGTTGTTACCCGAGTATTGCAAGCGGCTTAAGAAGAAAGGTGTTACCCGCGAGGCGTTGCATCGCGAGTACCTTTCTTCCCATCCGGATGGCTACGGACGCACCCGCTTCTATATTCTGATTCAGCAGTATATAGCCTGCAGCCGTCCCATCATGCATCTTGAGCATAAAGCCGGTGATAAAATGTTCATAGACTTCGCCGGCGACAAACTTTCCATCATCGACCTTGATACGGGAGAAATCATTCCTGTGGAGGTTTTTGTCGCGATTCTTCCCTGCAGCCAGTTAACCTATGTGGAAGCTGTCATGAGCCAGAAAAAAGAGGACTTGATCCGTGCTTCGGAAAACGCCCTGTTATACTACCAGGGAGCTCCCTCCGCCATCATCCCGGACAATCTCAAGTCTGCCGTTACCAAGAGCAGTAAATACGAGGCTATCCTGAATGAAGACTTTGCCGCTTTTGCCGAACATTACGGCTGTACCGTAATCCCCGCCAGGGCTTACAAGCCACGTGACAAGGCGCTGGTGGAAGGTGCCGTTAAACTGATTTACCGCAGTATCTATCCCAAGATACAGGAACGCGAGTTTTATGACCTGGATTCACTGAACGCGGCTATCCGCGTGGCATTGGAACTCCATAACAACACTCCGCTCACAGGCCGCAAATACAGTCGGCGGGAACAGTTCGAGGAGATAGAACATGATTCCCTGCGCAAACTAAATCCCATCCGCTTTGAACTCAGACATCGTTACAGGGCTACCGTCACTACTGTCCACTAAAAATGGACGGGGTTAAAAATTAAATAAATTCGGTTCACTTGAATCACAGAGGACATTGACATTTTTGAAATTCGATTTGTCAAAGAGGTCACGCAGATGGGTCTTGTCTGTCAGCGATATCCCAAGTATCTGAAGGACTTCATAGATGCTGCGCTCCAGTCTCATGTCATGCTGCACTATCGCCACGAGGCAATAAGTAATTATGGCACAATAGATTTGGATGCGAACGGCATTCTCGGATGTGCCCCAGAACTTCTTGATGCGCAGGTGCTGTTTGATCCATTTGAAGAACAGCTCCACACTCCATCGGTTATGGTAAAGCTCGGCGATTGTCTCAGCAGAAGACGTCAGATTGTTGGTCAGAAAGATGTATCTGGTGCCGTCCTCCGGGTCGATGCAGACTACCTTCCGGAGCTTTTCCGGATAATCCTTCGCGCTTTTATAAACCGTGAAGTAACCGATTGCATCAGAAACCACATTTGGAGGAAGCCTCCGTTTCCAAGTCTCAGGCTTGAATCTGACATTGGTTTTCGCTCGGACGACAAAGAACGCGCCGATACGGTGGATAGTGTACAGATTACCGAAATCGTTGTAGCCACGGTCGAAGATATAGTGCGCTCCAGCTTCGTAAGGTATCTCGGGCATTGCTTTTGTGTCATGCACTTTTGCGGGAGTAATATGCACGAATGCAGGAACTTGCGCTTCCACGTCATAGAGCGTGTGCATCTTGACTCCGCCCTTGTGCTTACGGAATTTAGCCCACTCGAATACCGACAGACAAAGGTCTATGGTGGTTGAGGCAAAGGCGTAGATATGGCCGTCAAGTTCGAAGATTTTCTGTATTCGTCGCCTGCGGGCTTCCGCTATCATGAAGAAGGCAAACTCTTCGAAGATGTGGTAATCCCGCTGCTCGTTGGCTTTGCTAAGATTGCTCCTGGTCACAGACTTCCCGATGCCGAGATGGTAGAGCTTTCCCGCATGGGCCCCCATCGCAACGATGAGATCCCGCAGGCTCTCGCGATTCGACAACTGCCCGAACATCAGCGTAAGCAGTTGATTCCAACAAGTATAACTCTTTACATACTTGTCGCCATCATACTTCTTCACGATGCGCAAGAACTTGAAGTTGTCAAGAAAGCCGACTAATTGGGCGAAAACGTACTTGTCTTTATTCATAACAGTCTGATTCTGACTGCAAAAATAATTTCAAATCGTTGCGCCTAAAAATCTTTTACAACAAATTGAATTTCAATGATTTCAAAGTACTCTTATGATTTTTTAGTGGACACTAATGGGCTACCGTGATGAAAAACGGCCATGTCCGCCTGGGGGAAGATGCCCATTACTACAGCGTGCCTTGCCGCTATATAGGCAAGAAAGTCATCCTGTCATATACCTCACGCCAGGTATGCATCTATTACGGCTACGAGCTGATTGCCACCCATACCCGCAACAGGGCCCGTTGCCGGTACACGACCCTGGAAGAGCATCTGGCTTCACACCATCGCTATATCACGGAATGGAACCCGGACAAATTTATACATGAGGCGGCAGCTATCCATCCGGACGTGGAGGCATATATCCGTCGGGTGATGGAAGAGAAAAAACATCCGGAGCAAGCCTATAAATCGTGCCAGGGCATTCTTAGCTTCGCACGCAGGGTCGGCAACACCCGACTGACCAATGCCTGTCGTTGGGCTACAAGTTACGGTCTGTACAATTACCCCATCATTGAGCGCATCCTTAACAACCGGCAGGATGAGTTCCCGTTGGAAGACAGTGCCGGGCAAGAAACGGAGATGCCTTCCCATGAGAATATCAGAGGAAAAGAATATTATCAATAAACCAACCAGATGCAATATGGAAATGAATCAGGATACATTGGAAAAGATGTTAGGAATGAACCTTAAAGGTATGTATTATGCCTTTAAAACAAGTTTGGAAACACATCGGACAGAGAGTATGACAACCGACCAGTTCGTCTCATGGCTGGTTTCAAGTGAATGGGATGACCGCAGAAACCGTGCGGTAGAGAGGGCTATCCGTCAGGCCTCCTTCAGATACAAGGCCACCATTGAAGAAATAGACTTCTCGGTGGAAAGGGGGCTGGACAAGAACCTTACCCTGCGTTTGGCCGACCTGACTTTTGTCAGGGAACGCAAAGACCTGTTTATTACCGGAAGCGCCGGAACAGGTAAAAGTTATCTGGCAACAGCTTTTGGCTTCCAGGCTTGCCAAAAAGGATATAAAGTGTTATATGCCAATACATCCAGAATTATGGGAATGCTTAAAGTTGCCAAGGCAAAAGGTACAATCCTGCAAGAACTCAAGAAAATCGAAAGGTTGGATATGCTTATACTGGATGATTTTGGTATACAACCTTTCGATTCCCAGGGGCGGATGAATCTGATGGATATCATAGAGGACAGGCATGGTAAAAAATCTACCATCATAACATCACAGGTACCGGTAAAAGACTGGTATGACGTTATTGGAGAAAAGACGATTGCCGATGCCGTTCTGGACAGAATTGTGCATCAGGCCATACGCATTGAACTCTTCGGGGAGTCGCTGCGGAAATGCAAAAGTAAAAAAGAATCGTTATATTTATAAACGAAATATTTATAAACGAAATTTAATGTAGAACCCGGCATAACGGACAGGAAGAATACGAAGAAAACAAGAATAAACAGAAGGGAGAATGGAAAAATTTAACAGGGGTCAAATTACTGTGAATTAAGGGGACTACTTTGAGTGGATTTTCCACGCACGGTCTTTTCTCTCATCAGTCCTCCTAACGATAAAATCAATGAAAGAATCCGATTCCGAGCTATTTTTCAAGAAAACGTCCAATGACTCGAAATCGAACGGGACCTTTCGACGTATCAATGAGTTCACGTACTCTAGGATATTAGACATCATCAAGTCCAGCTTCATATTCAAGTCCAACGAGTCGGGTCGAGCCGTGACCTTTCTTTTGTCATCCCATTGATCGGCGTATACCTTTACACCCGTACCAATCCATTTTCTCTTTCTCTCAGAGCATACCTCGATCTGCACAAGACCTTTTTTCTCCTTGGTTGCGACCTTCTTTCGATCGAACACAAACCTTAATGTTGGATATTCCATGATTGATTTGTTTTTTGGTATCACAAAATTGAAAACGGTATCACAATAGTAACAAACAGAAGTGTCAAATGTTCAATTTGAGCGTTAATACAGGTTAATATCGTGACAAAACAAACCCTTTATCCCTGTTGTAATAGGCTGAAAACCAATCTAATCAACTATAACACAATAAAAAAGGGGACATCTTCAAGATATCCCCTCGTGATCGGGCTGGGATTCGAACCCAGGACCCACAGCTTAGAAGGCTGTTGCTCTATCCAGCTGAGCTACCTGACCATCCTTATTTTTGTGGTGCAAAGGTAAGGATTTTTCTTTTCCTTGCAAACTTTTAGCACACTTTTTTACATATTGAGTTCAGAATGGATAACCAACGGCAAAATGTAAGGCGAAATTATCCTTAAAATTAGGATGGGTTATCGCCCAACGCCTAGACTTTCTCTCCTGAGGGTTATAAGCCTTAAATCCTGTATCTAAACGTAGTAGAAAGAAATCAAAGTCCAAACGAAGTCCCAAACCATAGGAAACAGCAATCTCCCTGTAAAAACGAGAGAAATCAAAGTTTCCAGCCTTATAGCGTTCATCCGAGACATTACGGGTCCATATGTTTCCAGCATCTATATAAGCCGCCAATTCAAACTTCCAAAAAAGTTTCGTACGATATTCCAAGTTCAAATCCAAGCGGATATCCCCCGATTGAAGAGCGAAAGAGGTCGTACTATCAACTTCCATACTACCCGGACCCAACTCCCGTACAGACCATCCCCGGACACTATTCGCTCCACCCGAGAAATAAGCACGCTCAAAAGGTAAATAGCTTGAGTTACCATAAGCCATCCCCACTCCCACTCCTATATGGAAAGCTAACTTGTTACGATTGTCAAGGACGATTCCTTTACTAAAATCGAAATCCAATTTCACATATTGCGCATATTCCGTACCAAATAGCTCATAATAACCGTCATCATTTTTCTTCGCTCCCGCAAGATGTGAAAAGGCACTCAACAAATTTCCTGCGATCTCGACTGACGCACGTAAGGAATGCGTGTTTCTCAAACGATTCTGGGGAGAATAATTACTGAAAGAATAAGTATATCCCGAACTCATGATAAAATGGTTCGTATAGTTATACAAGACCATATAATCCGGCAAGCTATTGATAAAGTCCATATTCTTATCCGGCAAATACACATAATTCAAATCCACAAGCTTAAAGGTATGACGTGCTTGCATATTCCCCCTATCTTGCCAAATATAACTCCAGCCACCGGATAGAATCGCCCTCGTATACTCCGGACGTTTTTGCAGGTTGTAACTTATTTTCGTCTCGGTTGACGCACGTAGCCGCCTACGAAAATCCGCACTTAGGAACGGGAACAAGAAACGAGGAAACAGCAAGGATCCTTCCGCACCTAACTCCCAGTAATTACCAAAACCATTCGCCTTATTTCCGGATAATGCCTCGTAAGCCCCTCTCACCCTCGCCGAGAACATCTCCGATCCTCGCAAGATATTCCTATGCTGATAATTCAAACTGGAGGCAAACCCATAATCACCCGCCGAGTTAGTACCTTCCAAGTCCACTCCCACCGTATTTATCTTCGCAGGAGAAGTGAGAATGTAACAATCCAACTTCATCGTATCCCGCTCCTCTACTTCCGTAAAACGTATATTTACGTTCCTCAAAGCCCTTAGAGAAGCGAACGCCGAATAAGTCTGCTCTATATTCTTCTCACTAAATAATTGCCCCGGACGAATATAGGTACTCCTCCGGAGCACGCTCGGACGGATACTCTTCCCGTTCCGGCCATATACGATATTCACCCCTGCGCTGAGCATCGTATCTGTAGCCATGAAACCAGCGTCCTCTCCTACGCCCATCGGATTATAATCGGTTAAGACCGTTACATCCTTAATATAATACTGACTATGCGGCTGATCCTCTACCGCCCCATTGGGCAACACCTTTCGATAAGGTTTCATAAACATATCAAGATCCACTACATTTTGGTTAAAAGAGCTATCTGCGATATATCCTAAATAATCCCGGTTAAAACCATAATACCCGTTCCAGCGAAGCAAAGTCGTAATACGCTCTCGTTCCTTGTCCAATATATCCCGGTCAAATAAAGTTCCTTCTTTAACTAATTGGTTATACTCTTCCTGTGAAGATCGGAACGCAGAAGCCAAGGGAGACCGGCGAGGTGCTTTCAGATGTGCCAAACTATCAATTTTCGGATCGGGAAACTTCATCATGTAATTGCGTATCCTATACGGATCGTTCGTCTTTATATGATAAGTCACGACCGCTTTCTTATGGCGTGTCGTATCGATCGTCGTCGAGACATCCGCATGAATATACCCTTTATTAATGTAAAAACGCTCTAGTTCCATAGCAGACTGTTCCACCAATGTCGTATCCAGCACCACGGGAGGCTCACCGATCCGACGCAACTGTTTATTGATCCATTTCTTCTCATTCTTACCAGACCAGTCATAGACAAACAACTGCCATTTCATCAAACCGAACACCTTGAAGTTCGGTTGCTGCCTAAGATAAGATCTTAAATCCGCTGACTTATAATCTCTGTTATCCGACACGATCTCCACCTTATCCAACAAATATTCCCCATCCGGCACGAACTTTGTCGTACTACAAGAGGCTAGTAGTAATACGATACAGATAAAATAGCATATACGTAGGGACCGATTCATTATTCCAAGCTTTTTATGATCGCGAATGTACTGGAATTTAAAGAATTTACCGTACTTTTGTTTTGTAAAAAGAACTAAGATGCTAAGCAAGACCAAAGTCAAATACATCCGTTCTCTGGAATTAAAGAAATTCCGGAATGAAAATAATGTTTTTGTAGCTGAAGGAAATAAATTGGTAGCCGATATGTTACCGGCCTTTGAATGTGAGTTATTAATAGCCAAACCATCTTGGATGGCTACACAAGGCGATATTCCGGCCAAGGAGTTATTGGTAGCGGAAGAAGATGATATTCGCAAAGCTAGCTTCCTGAAAAATCCTCAAGATGTACTTGCTATCTTTAAACGCCCCAATTGGGATATAACGGAAATAATGCCGGAAAAAGAGCTTGTTCTTGCCTTAGACGGAATCCAAGATCCGGGCAACTTAGGTACGATCATCCGGTTAGCGGACTGGTTCGGTATTACCCATATCGTATGCAGCAAAGATACCGCCGATGTTTTCAGTCCAAAAACCATACAAGCCACGATGGGTGCGCTCGCCCACGTAAAAGTACATTACACCGATCTGGAAACGTTCTTACAGGCTCAATCAGCCCAAGCCATATCTTTATACGGTACTTTCCTTGATGGAGAAAACTTATATGAGAAAACCTTATCAGGAAACGGTATCTTGATAATGGGTAATGAAGGAAATGGAATACGCCCCACTATTGAGGCGCTCGTAAACGAAAAATTGTATATTCCGAACTATCCGGAGGGAAGAGACACCTCAGAGTCTCTCAATGTGGCCATCGCTACAGCCGTAGTCTGTGCCGAGTTTCGCAGACGCCAAAGGAATCCCGCTTAAACGATATATATGGACTGAACAGCCCGGCATAATCTTTTCGGTTAATGCCGGCCAAGATCCCATTACCTGCTTAAAGCCAATCGCCGGTTCCGAGGAAAGAACCGGCACTAGCACTCCGTCATAAAAAGCAGTTCCGGCGATCTCCTCATTCAACGGATAAACACCACGAAACGCACCGTTATCATCCAGTTCGATATAATGCATACGATAAACCTGCTTAAACCAAACACAATGAGCGGCAACTCTTCTCATAAGTACAATAAACAAATAAAGAAATTACTTAATAGAATCCTTAGGTAATTCGACAAGCTCCTTACCATAGTTATATTTTATCAAGCTTAAGCTATCTATATACACCTTATAATAAGCCGTATCCGTATTATCCATACGGATATATCCAAATATACGCTTTACTTTCTTAGTTGGCATAGTCTTTAAGATCGTCTCGTGATATCCATCTTTCGTGATCTTACTATTCACCGTCAAGGTCGTATCACCTTGGTCCGCACTTAAACGTACCTCCGGCTTATAAGCCATGTTATTATTCAATCCCCAGACACGCATGCCCAACACAAAACTGCTGCCCGAGGAATAATTTGTTTCTGGACGTATATCGAAAGTCACCCCATTGAATACAGAGGCAGGAAACAAGGCCATATAAGAACGGCGAGGCCAAATATCCACGGAATCCCGGTTAGATACGGGCGCAGCATCCGCCTGTACATCCCCTAAATTATTGACCCGTTTATTAAGATCGGCCAAGACCCGGTTGTAGACCTCCATATAAATATCCAAGTTACGGCCATACCACACCAACGAGCTATCATACACCGCCTGTGTAATATCATGCTTACGGAATACCGACTCATACAAGGCGAGCTTCATAGTATCGGATTTATAAGTATTATAATCCACATTTACCATGGCCTCAGCCAACAACATATCCGTTAAGACACTCTGCATCTTTTTCTCCGACAGAATACCATCCGGAACTTTACTACATGCCGCCAGCAACGTCGTGGCTAATAAAGCCATACCATATATCCGTAATTTTTCCCGCATTTATTTCTCCTCTTTCGAAAGGCTAACCGACAAGGTATGCCGGTAAAATAGTAACAAAAGAAAAACTCCCACACAAATCGCCGAGTCGGCCAAATTAAAGATCGGACGGAAGAAAACGAACTCCTGTCCACCCCAGATCGGGACCCAATCCGGGAATACGGTCTCTATCAATGGGAAATAAAACATATCCACCACCTTCCCATGCAACCAAGAGGCATAACCACCTCCCTCCGGCATAAAAGTAGCGAGTTGCCCGAAACTATGGTCAAAGATCACACCATAAAACACCGAGTCAATTATATTGCCCACCGCCCCCGCAAAAACCAAAGATATACAGGCAATAAAACCGAATTTATAATTCTCTTTAATCAGCCTATACAAATAATATCCGATAAACAATACTGCTACGATACGGAATACGGAAAGAAATAATTTTCCTATCACCTCTATACCGAATGCCATACCCGGATTCTCGGTAAAATAGAGATAAAACCACGGAGTTATCTCTATACTCTCATGCAACTGCATATGGGTCTTAACCCATATTTTCAGTACTTGGTCAAGAAGAAGGAGCAGTATTATAATTAACACTGCTCCCCAACCTTTAGAATATCTCATTTACTTTGCACCTCCTTGTTTTGCTTCAATACTTAAAGTCGCATGAGGCACAGCACGTAACCTTTCTTTCGGGATTAATTTACCAGTCTCCCGGCAAATACCATAGGTCTTATTCTCGATACGGATCAAAGCGGCCTGTAAATTCTGGATGAATTTCATCTGGCGTTGCGCCAAACGCCCCGCCTCTTCTTTCGATAACGTAGAAGCTCCTTCCTCCAGCACCTTGAATGTAGGAGACGTATCAGACACATCATTACCATCGGAATTCGTAACCCCGGATCGCAAAAGATCATAATCCCTCTTAGCGACTTCCAGTTTCTCTAATATAATAGCGCGAAACTCCTCGAGCTCAGCGTCTGAATATCTTGTCTTCTCTGCCATAATTCTAAAAAAATTTTGGGTTCAACAATTGTTCAAATATCAATCAAAAAAAGAATTAAGAATGAATATAAAATCATAGTATTTCTTCTTTGCATGCAAAGATAATATAATTATCGATTTTCCTATATTTCATTCCTAATTCTTCCGCAACAAATGCTATTCCATTTTTAAGCTTTCTCAATCTTTACGGACAGTTTAAAGTCCTCGAAATCGAGTTCCGTGGCATCGCTAATCGCATTATCCATGATTTCGATCGATTCCGCCAATACTTGGTTAGCGATATAATCCTTATAATCATGGATCGCCTCATCCATCTCCTCGCAAGAAAGCATAAATACATGTATCTTATCCGTTATATCGAAACCGCTGCTCTTACGCAAGTTCTGGATACGATTCACCAATTCACGGGCCAAACCCTCTTTACGCAAGTCCTTGGTTACGGTAATATCCAAAGCGACTGTCAAGCGACCTTCATTAGCAACCAACCAACCCGGGATATCCTCAGAGATGATCTCTACATCCGTACGCTCTAAAACAGCCTCCTGTCCATCTACAGTCAAGGTAAACGTCCCAGCTTTCTCGAAAGCGTTGATATCCTCTTGGCTCATCGTTTGGATCGTGGCGGCCAACGCCTTCATGATCTTTCCGTAGCGCGGACCCAACTTCTTAAAGTCCGGTTTGATCTTTTTCACCAAGATACCTGCCGTATTATCCACAAACTTCAGCTCCTTCACGTTCACCTCGTTCAAGATCAGGTTCTTCACGGCTTCGATACTCTCTTGTTGATGAGCGTCTACGACCGGAACCATTATAGTCTGTAACGGCTGGCGAACCTTGATATTCACCTTACGGCGAAGAGCCAATACCATAGAAGAAACATCCTGAGCCATTTGCATACGCTCTTCCAGATTCTTGTCGATCTTAGACTCGTCGTAAACCGGGAAATCGGACAAATGTACAGACTCAACGTTCTCACGCCCCGTAACAGCGATCAAATCCAAGAATAGCTGATCGGCATAGAACGGAGCGATCGGAGCCATCAACTTAGCCACTGTTTCCAAGCAAGTATATAAAGTCTGGTAAGCAGACAACTTATCCTCTGTCATGCCACCACCCCAGAAACGACGACGGTTCAAGCGCACATACCAGTTACTCAAGTTATCATTTACGAAATCCGAGATAGCACGTCCAGCGCGAGTCGGCTCATAAGCCTCTAAGTAGTCATCCACATCCTTCACCAAACTGTTCAACAAAGAAAGGATCCAACGATCGATCTCCGGACGCTTACTCCATTCCACATCCGGATCGGAGTAATCGAAGCCATCCACGTTCGCATACAATGCGAAGAATGAATATGTATTATATAATGTACCGAAGAACTTACGGCGAACTTCCTCGACACCATCGATATCAAACTTAATATTATCCCATGGTGAAGCGTTCGTGATCATGTACCAACGCAACGGATCGGAACCATATTTCTCGATCGTAGAGAATGGATCTACGGCGTTACCCAAACGCTTGGACATCTTGTTTCCGTTCTTATCCAATACCAAACCGTTAGACACGACAGCCTTGTAAGCCACACTATCAAAGATCATGGTGCCCAGAGCGTGCAAGGTAAAGAACCAACCGCGTGTCTGGTCAACACCCTCAGCGATAAAGTCCGCCGGATAGATCTGACGATTATCGAACTCCTTCAAGTTCTCGAACGGATAGTGGATTTGGGCATAAGGCATAGCACCGGAATCAAACCATACGTCGATCAAGTCCGTCTCACGCTTCATCGGCTTGCCGGAAGCGGAAACCAAGATAATATCATCTACATACGGACGGTGCAAATCGATCTTCTCGTAGTTCTCCTTCGTATAATCACCCGGAGCGAAATCCTTGTAAGGGTTAGACTCCATAAAGCCGGCCTTCACGGATTTCTCGATCTCACCAAACAACTCTACCACAGAACCAATGCACTTCTCCTCGCTACCGTCTTCCGTACGCCAGATAGGTAACGGAGTACCCCAATAACGACTACGACTCAAGTTCCAGTCTTGCAAGTTCTCCAGCCATTTGCCGAAACGTCCCGTACCCGTGCTCTGCGGTTTCCAGTTGATCGTATTGTTCAACTCGATCATGCGCTCACGGCAAGCGGTCGTACGAATAAACCAACTATCCAACGGATAATACAATACCGGTTTATCAGTACGCCAGCAATGCGGGTAATTATGGACATGCTTCTCGATCTTGAACACCCGGTTCTGGGCCTTCAGCATCATACAGATCTCAATATCCAAAGTCTCATCTTTATCCGTCTTCGTATCATCGTAGGCGTTCTTCACGAATTTACCTTGCCATGGATCATAATCAGAGGCGTTCATACAATTTTGCACAAACTCCGGAGCCAAGTCTTCCAGCTTATAGAACTTACCAGTCATATCCACCATAGGGCGCATATTTCCATCCTTATCCTGCATCATCAAAGGAGGGACCCCGAATGTTTTCGCCACACGGTTATCGTCCGCACCAAACGTTGGCGCAATATGTACGATACCCGTACCATCCTCTGTCGTAACGAAATCACCCGTGATCACACGGAAAGCACCTTCACCCGGATTTACCCATGGGATCAATTGCTCATACTTCATACCGGCCAACTCGGAACCCTTCCACTCACCTACTACGCTGAAAGGAACCAGCTTATCACCCGGCTTGTAATCAGACAAAGAAAGCTCCGCTGCTTTCGGATTGAAATAAGCAGACAATAAATCTTTCGCTATAACAGCAGTCATCGGGATACCCGTGTAAGGATTATAAGTCTGTACAGCCAGATAAGTAATATTCGGGCCTACGCAAAGCGCCGTATTGGAAGGCAACGTCCAAGGAGTCGTTGTCCATGCCAAGAAATAAGGATCGCCGAATTGTGCCATCTCCGGTTTCGGGTCCAATATATGGAACTGTGCCGTACAAGTCGTATCCTTCACGTCACGGTAGCAACCCGGTTGGTTCAACTCGTGCGTGCTCAAGCCCGTACCCGCGGCGGGAGAATACGGTTGGATCGTATAGCCTTTATATAAAAGACCTTTCTTATAAAGTTCTTTCAATAAATACCACAAGGTCTCGATATAGCGGTTATCATACGTGATATACGGATTCTCCATATCCACCCAATAACCCATCTTCTGCGTCAGATCCTCCCACTCTTTCGTGAACTTCATCACGTCTTTACGGCAAGCCGCATTATATTCAGCGACAGAAATCTTCTTACCGATATCTTCTTTCGTGATGCCCAAAGCCTTCTCCACGCCTAACTCGACAGGCAGACCGTGTGTATCCCAACCCGCCTTACGATTCACCAAGAATCCCTTCATGGTTTTATAGCGGCAGAAAATATCCTTAATCGAACGGGCGATAACATGGTGAATACCCGGCATACCGTTTGCGGATGGAGGACCCTCGTAGAATACGAATGTAGGATGTCCCTCTCTCGTTTCAAGACTCTTATGGAAGATGTCTCCATCCTTCCATTTCTTCAGCACCTCTTTATTTACGTTCGACAAGTCAAACTTAGAATATTCGGTAAATTTCTTACTCATATCGCGATGTATTTATCTTGCTTCTAAAAAATTGCCGCAAAGTTAGTGATTTCTTTCGAATTAGGCAATATGGAATTTTCATTAAAGGAAACGCTGGTTTCCTCTGTATGAAACAATCATTTCCCTTCCAAAGCGATCAATAAGGCGATCACCTCCGAATAATTAGCGGTTCCGGCAGGTATCTTATTACTTTTCAAGAAAAGATTATAAACCATGTCTTGCGCCTCACCGATCAACGGGTTGTATAGGGATTGCCAATAGGCGACCTTCTCGTTATACAAGTCTTTGATCTCGGGGCGTAATCTTTTCTTCCATGCCTCAAAAGCGTCCTTATCCAAAGCCACATACGCATTGCTCAACACATAAGGCAACAAAGAGAAGTAGCCTGAGAACCGGATTTCCGGTACAGAAGATCCCGTACAGATTAAATAACCGTATAGATTAGCCTCGGCCTCGTTGGATATACCAAGCACATGGGCCATCTCATGGGCATAGGTGGCGGGGTATTGCACGGGTAAGAGCTGGCTGTTCAAATTGAACTCCGTGAAAAACGGCCCCATATACCCCATCACCCCAACTCCACTCATCAACCGGGAAAACAGCATCGTTTTAGGATGAAGATAGGTTCCGGGAGTGGTAAGGCCGAAACGAGCCGGCAATTCCCGATACCTTTCCAGCACCGTTTCTTTCACAACCTCACGATCGATCGTCTCTATCAGGACCCATGAGGCATTCAAGGAATCAGTGTAAGCCTCCAAGAAAGACAGGAAACGTTCCGAGGAAAAGGGTACATAAGTTGTTTGCGTACGAGTGAAAAAATCTTCCCGGAAATAATTCAATCCCCAAGCGATATAAAACCAGACATACACCCAAGCCAAATATTCCACGATATGCCTGAACGCCCTCCCGAGCCTCCGTTTCTTTATAATCACAAAAGACAGATACCCTAATAAACCGGCGATGCTACCATAAATAAAACAATCCCCTACTGAAAAAGGGAACAAGCAGGAGAAACGAGATAACATACTCGATACCCATGAATAAATCGAACGGGAATACCATTCGCCTAATCCGGGATTCCCCATCACGATCCATACAAAGGAAAGAAGGATCAGCAATATAATCCAACGAACACGTATCTTTTTTAAATATTCAAGCTTTACCATAGGGAGGCAAAGATATCATATACTTTTTAGCCCACGTTGTTTTAGGATAAATAAATTATCCAATTGCAGTTTATTTTAGTGTATATGTACAAACCCATATAGCTATAAAATTACCAGTCTTATTTGCAGATATGGAATAAATTCACGAATATTGCATAAAGAAAATAGATATTGTTAATCTTAAAGAAAGGAAATAGCATGAAAAGGAATTTATTATTGCTCGGAATCTGTCTTTTGGGCGTATCGTTCGTTGGAGAGGCCTTTGGACAGAAGAAAAAACCGCGTATCGGTATTGCCGGTATACAGATAGAAAACAGCGTGTTCGTCCCGAATAGGCAGCCGCTCGTAGGACACCCCGTAAGAATGCCAGACTATCTCAGCCCAGACTCCGCAATGGGACAGGCGGCCACTTGGCTTCCCACGCAGATTGGCTATGGCGGTGGAAGAGGCCCCGTGACAAAAGAATCGTACGACGCGTTTGTGGAAAAAACATTGGAGATGATCAAGGCCAATATGCCATATGACGCCTTCTGGTTTTATAACCACGGAGCTTGTAGCGTGGAAGGCGTAGCCGATCCCGAGGGCGAATTCATGGAGAAGGTGCGTAGCTTGATCGGAAACGATGTCTTGACTACCACCACGATGGACCTTCACGGAAATACGTCTTGGTTGGTAGCTCTCAACTCCGATTTGATTACGACTTATCGTCAAGCACCGCATGCGGATTCTCGCGAATCGCATCGGCGAGGGGTCGTCAATTTGTTGGAACGTCTTGAGTCGGGGAAAGGACGTCCGGCATACAAGGCATGGGTTGCTGTTCCTGTCCTAGTATCCGGCGAATGGTCGAGTACCCGCGTCGAGCCTGCGAAATCGCTGTACGCATTGGTTCCCGAGGTTGAAGCCATGCCCGGAGTGATAGACGCAGGGATCTGGATCGGTTATGTTTGGGGAGACAACCCACGGAACCAAGGAACCGTGATGGTTTACGGTGACGATGAGGAACAGGTTAAAGCCGGGGCGAAGAAACTCGCCCAGAAATTCTGGGATGTCCGTAAGCAGTTCTCGCTGGAAGCTCCGGGATATTCGCTCGAGAAATGTATCGATTTGGCAGTAGCAAGCAAAAAGAAGCCTTTCTTTATCAGTGATATGGGAGATAATCCCGGCGGAGGCGGCTCAGGCGAGGTCACTTGGACTTTGGCGAGACTCTTGAAGCGTCCGGAATTCCAGACTGATAAGGGAAAGAGCGTTCTTTATTGCTCCATCCCGGGAGAAGAAGTGGTTAAGCAGGCACGTAAGGTCGGCGTAGGCGGACACGTAGAAGGCATGGTAGGTGCCATGGTCGATAATTCCTACGAAGGTCCCGTGAAATTGTCGGGTACCGTGGTTTATGTCAGCCCGGAAGAAGACAAGAACGCAGAATCATGGAGACGGAAAAGGGATATCGCTATCGTAAAGACCGGAAGCGTTTATGTGGTAGTAGGCACATCGTCTCCCACTCCAAACCTAGAGGGTTCAGGAATCGATCCGAAGGAAATGGATATCGTAATGGTTAAACAAGGTTACCTTGTAACCCAATGGTACAATATACAAGCGGATTGGGTGATGGCTTTTACACGAGGAGGTGTGGATCAGGACTTCAAGAAGCTTCCCTATAAGAATATCGTGAGACCGATGTTCCCGATCGATCCAGACATGGCTGATCCGGAATTGAACGTTATCATGGTTCCTTCCGCCAAGCATTACTATGGCAGATAGATCGTATTGATTGTTTTTTACTGCAATACCTATGCAGTGTTACTGCAATAGGTGTTGCAGTATTACTGCACTGGCGTTGCAGCATCACTGCAACCCGGGTTGCAGTGATGTTAATAAATTATCCTATATTCTTACTCAACAACTTTCGGGCTTGTTCCTCCGTTAAATTCCGGCGGCTCGCATAATCTCTCATCTGCTCCTCATCGATAGAACCGATCATGAAATATTGAGAAGAGGGATGGGCAATATAAATCCCACTAACCGAAGCTGTAGGATACATGGCACCATTCTCGGTTAACGAAACACCAATTCGCGACATATCGAGCAATCCATCCAATGTGAAATTCAATAATTGATCCGGTAGAGAAGGGTAACCGATAGCCGGACGGATTCCTTGGTATTTCACCTTGTAAAGATCCGGGATAGACAAGGATTCGTCTTTAGCATATCCCCAATATTCTTTACGTACTTTCTCATGAAGATATTCGGCTGTAGCTTCCGCTAGGCGATCGGTCAAGGTTTGCAGCAACATTGAATTATAGGTATCGCCTTCTCGCTCGAATTCATCCTTCAATTCATCCGCACCGGCTCCTGCCGTAACCACAAAGGCTCCCACATAGTCGGTCCGTCCTTCAGAAACCGGCAATACATAATCGGAAAGACATTTGTAGATACTTTCCTCCTTTTTCGCTTGCTGCCGTAATAAAGGAAGAACAGTATTTCCCATCCGGATCGTATCCCCTTCGCTATTCGCTGGGAAAAATCCGTAAATCGCTTTACAATACTCAACCTTCCTTGCGACCAAACGGTCTAAAAGCCGGACAGCGTCCTTATGCAATTGCATCGCCTCGGCGGCTTTCGCACGATCCTTTTCCCCATTCAATTTCCATGCGCTAAAAAAGAAGGTCCAGTGGATATAAGGAATCACTTCTTCCAAGGGGATATAAGGGATAACATGTACCCCCATCCGGGCCGGAACAACCGGTGTATACCCGGTCCAATCTATTTCAATCGGATGCTGACGAGCCTCTGAAAGAGAAACCAAGGTCTCTTTCTTCTGCCCTAAAGAGGCACGCAAGGCTTCTTGTTCTTGTTCCAACTCACTGATATAAGCATCACGAGTATCCAGATTCAATAGTTTGGCGGCGATCAACGGATTCTGTGAGGCATCCAACACATGGATCACCGGATAATCGTAATGCGGAGCGATCTTCACCGCCGTATGCAATTTGGAGGTTGTAGCACCACCCACCATCATAGGAATCGTAAGTCCCGCTTTTTGCATCTCGTCCGCGACATGCGCCATCTCTTCTAAAGAAGGGGTTATCAAGCCGGATAAGCAAACCAGATCCGGTTTCTCCTCGATCGCTTTCTTTATGATCACATCCGCAGGAACCATTACCCCCAAATCAATCACCTCATAATTATTACAAGACAATACGATAGAGACGATATTCTTGCCGATATCATGTACATCCCCTTTTACCGTAGCGAAAATCACCTTACCGGCCTTTGCGGAACCGGAGGCTTTCTTTTCAGCCTCAATAGCGGGTTGCAAAATAGCCACGGCTTTTTTCATCGTACGTGCGGTCTTCACGACTTGAGGGAGAAACATCTTTCCGGCACCGAATAACTCGCCGACCTTATTCATTCCGCTCATTAACGGGCCGTCAATTATATCCACGGCATGCGGATAAATCCGCAAGGCTTCTTGTAAATCATCCTCCAAATAGTCTCCGATCCCTTTGATTAAGGCATGTTCCAAACGCTCCTTCAATGAAAGCTCACGCCAAGCCTCATGCTTCTCCGGAGTTTCTCCGGAAGTTTGTACATGTAAATTTTGAGCATAAGTAATTAACTCCTCGGCAGCTTCCGGACGGCGTGCCAAGATCACGTCTTCCAACAAGGTACGGAACTCCGGCTCTATATCCTCATAAAGTACGGAGGTAGACGGATTCACGATACCCATATCCATCCCCTTCCCAATCGCATGATATAGAAATACGGAATGCATAGCCTCGCGTACATGATTGTTCCCTCGGAAAGAGAAAGATAAATTACTTACACCACCACTCACCTTCGCACCCGGCAAGTTCTTCTTGATCCATTCAACGGCACGGATAAACGCCAGACCATAGCCATTATGTTCCTCCATACCGGTAGCGATCGCCAATACGTTCGGGTCAAAAATAATATCTTGGGGATTGAAATCGATCTTCTCGGTCAATAGGCGATAGGCCCGTTCACAAATCTCGATCTTTCTTTCATAGGTATCCGCCTGTCCTTTCTCGTCGAAAGCCATCACGACCGCAGCCGCACCCAGCCGCTTTATACGGGCGGCATGTTTAAGGAAGACCTCCTCTCCTTCTTTCAAGGAGATGGAATTCACGATGCTCTTTCCTTGCACGCACATCAAGCCTTCCTCGATCACTTCCCATTTGGAAGAATCGATCATGACGGGTACACGGGCAATATCCGGTTCGGAGGCGATCAAGTTTAAGAATGTCTTCATTTCTTTCACGGCATCCAACATACCATCGTCCATATTGATATCGATCACTTGGGCGCCATCCTCCACTTGCTTACGAGCGATCGTCAACGCTTCCTCATAACTGCCTTCTTTTATCAAGCGTAAGAATTTCCGAGAACCGGCCACATTACAACGCTCTCCCACGTTCACGAAATTATTCTCCGGTTTCACCTCCAGCAGTTCCAAGCCCGACAGCCACAGGCAATCCGGTTTCGGAGCCGGGATATGCGGTTTAACTCCTTTCACCAACTCCGGATACCGGGAGATATGCGCCGGAGTCGTTCCGCAACAGCCTCCGATAATGTTCACTAATCCCTCTTCCACAAAAGGCTTCACATGTTGGGCCATTTTATCCGGCGTCTCGTCATAGGTACCAAAACTATTCGGCAATCCGGCGTTCGGATAAGCGCTGATATAATAGGGGGCATACTTCGCCAACTCTTGTAAATAGGGCTTCATATCCGCCGCTCCGAAAGAGCAGTTTAAGCCAACCGAAACAATATGTGTATGCTGTATGGAAGCCAAGAAGGCCAATAAAGTCTGTCCGGAAAATGTTCGTCCGCCTTGCGCCGACAAAGTCAAAGACAACATGATCGGTAGGTCTTTTCCTTTCTCTTTCAACACGACCTCGGCCGCTTCCAATCCCGCTTTCACGTTCAACGTATCGAATGTAGTCTCGAAAAGGATGATATCCACCCCGCCGTCAACAAGTCCCTCGACTTGCTCCTTGTAGGCATTATACAAATCTTTATAAGTGACGGCACGATAAGCGGGATCGCTTACATCCGGACTCATGGAAGCTGTCTTATTGGTAGGACCGATCGATCCGGCCACGAAGATCGTACGATCCGGATGCTCTGCCATATAGGTATCCGCCACTTCCCTCGACAATCGTCCGGCGGCCAGATTTATCTCACGTACATAGGCCTCCATCGCATAATCTGCCATGGAAATAGCATTCGCGTTAAACGTATTCGTAGCGAAGATATCCGCTCCCGCATCCAAATACTGACGATGAATAGACTGGATTACATCCGGGCGGGTGATACACAATAAATCATTGTTCCCCTTCAACTGTCCCGGAAAATCGGCGAAACGTTCGCCTCGGTAATCTTGTTCGTTTAGTTTGAAACTTTGAATCATGGTACCCATACCACCATCCAAGATCAAAATGCGCTCCTTCAAGAGTCGCAGAAATCGTTCCTTATTCATAAATATGTTTTACCTTTCTTGCGTACATATAACTATATCCCCGGAGGATCCATACCACGGCAATGGCAAAAAACAAACGGGAAGGTATCATCCAAAGAACAGGCACCCCTATCGCCGCAAAGATGATCGTATCCTCCAACAGGGAATGACACACAGCCAAATGATGATTCAACAAGTTGCCATCACCGTAAGACAACTTCCTCTGCTCCATTTGCTCTACCATAATAGCCCCGCCATAAGCCAGTCCGACCACATTACCCACCAACCACAAAAAAGCGGCATCTTGAGGCAAGCCAAATAATCGCATCAGCGGAAAAAAGACCGAGGACAATCCTTTCATCAGATTAAACTCTTCCAATATATAATGAAGGATCATTAAAGCTGTAACAATTATCAAAATAGAAATCACCACCTTCATCGAACTGGTAAACCAAAGCACGAATACTTCCAGCCAATTATCACATACGGCCGCGCTTTGAGCGATCCCGACCTGTCCCCATCCTTCATGGGGCATTACCCAATTCAAAGAAAAAGCGATCACGAAGCTCATGACTAAACGGAGCAGCGTCATCTCCCAGAAAGAAGACCCGGTCTTTGCCTGTACGGAGGATTCTACCATCAGATTATGGGAAGTAAGGCACATCAATGCCAATATCGTAGCTTCACGGACTCCTAAAGACATCGAAGTGATCAAAGCGATCGGGGCATATAATGGGGAGAATATACTGGTTATAAAAATAATGGCTGTCTCCCCCGGCAGACCTACCAACGAGAATACGGGCACTAACCAATCCGAGATCTGACCTAATATTCCGGAATATTGCAGTATACGAACCAATAAAGAAATAGGCAAAATAATCTTTAGCAGCCATAAGCACGTCTTGCCTGCTTTAGGCAGAGCTTTCAGGATACATCCCCAAACTCTACCGATCACGCCTTGCCCTGTTTCCATCTTGACTTATCGTTTGAAAGCCCGATCCATCTCCCGTCGGTCGTCACGTTCCCGGATGGAGTCTCGCTTATCATATTCTTTTTTACCTCGTGCGATTGCGACAACTACTTTCGCCAATCCTTTCTCATTGATAAACAAACGAGTGGGAACAATCGTAAAACCACTGGCGCGAACCGCACCCTCGATCTTCCGTAATTCCTTTTTGGTAAGAAGTAATTTCCGATCCCGCCGTGCGTTGTGATTATTGTACGTACCGTAAAAATATTCGGCGATGTACATATTCTTCACCCACAGTTCCCCTTTTTCCACGATACAAAACGTATCTACCAAACTCGCCTTCCCTAAACGAATCGATTTAATCTCCGTTCCGGTCAGTACGATCCCGGCCGTAAATGTATCGAGCAACTCGTAATCGAACGTCGCCCGCTTATTCTTTATCTGTATGTTATTACTAATCTTCTCTTTCATCTTGTGTTATTCTGTCAAAAACTCAAACCGGGCATCAGCATCGATAACAAAATCTCGATAACTGCCGGAGTCAGTAATATTATGGCGGTTGTAAATCCTACGAACTTCAAGCGGATCTTCTCCTCGACTCCCATATACGGACCAGCGCCTTCCCAAACAATATAAAATGTATAAAGGATAAATATCCGCAAGAAGAAAAACTCAGGAAGCAACATCAACACGATATTCAAAGCGAACATCAACGACGAGGAATACCCTATAAAGCGCAACCACAGTTTCAAATCCTTCTCCCGTTTAAATAGACCTTGCCATATCTCGTTCATCAGATAAGCCCCGAGGTAAAAACCACCAAACGAGGACACCAATGTCCGGATAGACGACTTCAAGGCCAGCTCTAAATCAAACTCCTTCCGCGTAAATAATACGCCCAAAAAAGCCGCAACGGAAACGAAGCCGATCAACGGATACACAAATCGAGATAAGAACTCCTCATGATTCACCTCCTTTTTCGCCAACACTCCCCACGCCTTAACCGGCTGTGAGATGATAGCGATTACCCACCTGAATATCTCCTTATACATCTCTGTTTACTTTTAGATAGCAAAAGTATATATTTAATTCGTAAAACGCAACGTAAATACGTCGGTAGCCCCCCAAACGCATGCGGTTGTATCCGCATTATAGCGTTCGACATAATTTATTTTAAAATTTATCGCATTTTGTCCCTCACTGCTCTCGAGCGCTTTGGCTTGATCCAAAAACTTATCTATCGTAAAAGCGGTCGTATTGATCCATTTAGTGGAATCGCCGGTACCCCCCTCTTGGGTTACCCGGAGATATAGGTTATAGATCCGTTGTCCGGTACTGTCTTCTTCTACGTTCTGATCCGGGTCATAGGATAAATTGAAAATATCCTTCTGATCTACCTGATGATTTACATGCTGGGTTTGCAAGAAGAAACGTCCCTCCAAATAAATACTTTTCTTAAAGTCCAGCGTAACCAGACGCTCCTTATCCAATACAATCGCCGTATCAGTCAGTGTCTCATGCAAAGGCCATACTGCGACCGAATCATACTTATAAATCTCAGCATTGTAAACACCATTACCCAATTCCTCGCTAAAATTTGTCTTGAAATCAACCACGCAACAGTCACCATCTTTCAAATCCGTCCGGTTCTCAAACTCAGAGGAAGAGACTATAAAGATATTCCCTTGATCATCCGCCGTATAGATACACCGCACAGGATTCTCACGTATCACTCCTACCCGATGATAATTGATGGAATTACTTCCATCTCCCATACAAGAGGTCATTAATAAAAACAAGGATAAAAATAAGCCGCATAAAATTCGCTTTTTCATCTTCTTTAGTTTATAAGTAAAGGATCTGTTACTCCCCATCCGAACAGGGTACTATCTTTCGGATTAATTCGATCGATATAATGAATCCGAACATACATATCCGCATCACGTTCACCTTGTTCTCGCATATCCTTGATAAAGTTCGCCAAATTAAAGGCATTGATAACCGCAATAGCCTCTTCAGCCTTGTCCTCCGGCTTACCGGTCGTAGCAGCAGCCCGTAAATATAAGGAATAAATGGATTTCCGATTTTCAACAGTAGCCTTTTGATCCGGGTCATAAGTCAACTGCCAATTCAAGGTCCGACCTTCCGTTGTCCAACAAACAGAGGGCAGAAATAAATAGTCTTCTAATTTAACGAACAAAACAGAATCATTCGGATTAACCGCAAGCACTGGTTGCTCATTTGTCAACAATGCAAGCGTATCTGTAAGTGGTTTCTCCGCATTTTGCTGAGAAACTGCGGTTTCTCCTTTCAACGTCACTGTAAAATACCCCTTCTGTTCCGCATCCGTATTCTCTGGCAAGCTCGGATCGTAATCAAAGTTCACCAACAAACATTTACCTTCCGAGTATGAACTCAACTTTGTCGCATAGATCCAACCGAACCGGGTATCAGCCATCATTAACGCACTATCTCCATGTTGACGGACCACAGCGGCGGTCGTTCCCGGATTATATACGTTATTTATGTCTTTCAGGCAAGAAGTAAACAGACTCATGATAACCGCCACCAAGACAAAAACTATTAAATTCTTGTATCTCATTTCACAATACTCCTCTTAAAGTATACAAAGATACGATCTTTACCCATATACATAAAAAAAACTCCCAAAAGTTTCTATGAAAAACTTTTGGGAGCCTCTATAAGGGCAAAGTAGAAAGTTCTTATTTCTTCTCGTTGGGTTTGATCGTAGCACACTCTATTCTCATAGACTTCCATGTTAAGTCCGTGCTATCCTTCTCATTGATGCTACTCAGGTAATTGATCTTTAGGTTGAACTTATCCGCACCCGCATTTCCTTCTTTCTTCATGACAGACTCCAACACATCACCAATCTTGAACGCTTGGAAATCAGAAGTAGAAGTTTCTGTTGACCCACTTCCATCACTTGCTCTCTCCGCACGCAAGAAAAGACTGTAAGTAGAGATTCCATCTTCTTTCGTCACCGTATCCTCCAGCGTAGATTGATTCCAGAACAAACGGTAGCGATTGGATTGATCCTTACGAGCATTGTAAGCGACCCCTAAAAATAAATATTTATCAATATAACCGCCAGAAGTCATATTGGTTATCACCATCTCCTTACCGTTCAACAAAGTAGCAGTATCTGTTACTGAATAAAAGTCCATACTTCCTTTTACAACCTCCTGCAACCCTGAGATAGTCGCCATATAATAACCGTTAGTAACCGCATTCGCATTCTCCGGCGAATTTAAATCAACCTCGAAAGAAGCATAATAACATACATCTGGCAATACCGTAATCGCAGGCGAATACAATGCGCCAAAAGCAGTATTCAAAACGGGCTTATAAGATACTTCAGACACAGCCCCCACACCAAAACCGGAATTCGAAAAACTATTATTACCTTCACCCAAGCAAGAAGTAAATAACAAGGCCGCTACAACAGCCACTCCCATTAATTTTAAAACGTTCATTTTCTGTTTATCTATTTTAAGTATTTGTATTTACATTAGTTTATCGAGTCATTAAAAACCAAAACGAAATCCGAACTGAAGACTCATGTTAAATGGCTTCTCCGAATGGATCGTTTCGATCTCGCTATCATTATCAAAATAATAGCTGGCTCCCACCTCAGCGAAAGCACTTACGAAACGGATAATCGGATAACTCACACCAGCACGGGCATTTACAGACCATAGCCATTCTTCCATTCGAATATGTTCACTTTGCCTTGCGATCTCAACCTCATCCGAAAATAATTTCATCCTACGTTTACCAGCGACATTCACTTCTGTCATACCTCCAGCAGAGGCGTAAAACATAAAACGATTCCATTCCGCAATCTTATAAGTCAAAGATAATGGAATTCCAATAAAATGCAATCGCTGGTCATTCTCTATATGATATGTATTATTCGTATTCCACTCCGATCTTAGGTAAGAATAAGTTAATCCTGTCTGCAAAGAAAAACGATTATTCAAATAACGACTAATTGAGATACCCACCCCAATCGGCGTCTCATGATGAATATCCGTCTTAGCAGGATCTTTCTTCTCCGCATTGAAGGCATTTAAACTCAGCAGATTCTCACTCTTAAGCACGCTGCTATTCGTTACATACTGAGGGACCAGATTATCAGCGCCCATAGAAAGACCTCCACCTCCCATACCGAACCCCCATTTCCTGAATGTGGTCTTCTCCGACCTCTTTTTAGAAACAGGAGTTGCATCCACAACAAGTACGTCATTCTTGAGAACAACGATCTCATCATTATTCTTTTCAACCTCCGGTTCAACGGCATCTTTCTCATTCGCCGGTATATCAGCAGACATTACCTCCGACTCAGAAATAGGTCGATCCTCTGCACTCTCTACATTTTGCCGGAACGCTGCCATCCTAGCCTTAGCTCCCACTTTAACCGCTCCAGATGCCGCTTTTGCCTTCACGACCGTAGCAGCAGGAATAGTCGCTAATACGGGTGCTCGCTCCATCATTTTCTCTCCCGGAACAACCAGAGTATCCACGGATATCGACTCTCGTGAAGACTGTATTTCTTGGGCTATAGGTAGATCTTCCATCTCCATGTCATATAAATAGATACCCCCCGACACTACCAATAAGGAGATCATGGCAGCGGCAACCCAGTAGCGAAGCGTACGACGCAAAGGAACCGGAGCCTTTCCTGGCAATCGATCAGCTATAGCCTCCCAGTCGCCGGGTAGCGTATCCACCTCGAAACCATCTAGTTTCGACCGGATTGCGTCATCCCATATATCTCTTTCCTTTTCACTCATCTTATCTCAATACAATGCGTTAATTCTACGTTGTAATAACTGCTTGGCACGGGTATATTGAGAACGGGAAGTACTCTCTGTTATGTTCAACATCTCACTGATCTCCTTATGAGAATATCCCTCTATCGCAAACATATTAAATACGGTACGGAAGCCAACCGGCAACTCCTTCACTAGATTCATCAATTCAGCCGCCGACATGTCCGAGATAGCCGAACTATCGGGTTGAATCAGTTCCGCCGTATTGTCAAGATCAGTCGCTTCACGCAACACATCCGACTTTCGCAGATATTCCAACGCACAATTAACAAAGATCTTCCGCATCCACCCCTCGAATGAACCACTCCCTGCATAGGATTCCATACTGGTAAAGATTTTCACGAAGCCATCCTGCAACAAATCACGAGCCGTTTCCCTATCGTTGACATAACGAAGGCAAACTCCCATCATTTTTCGGGAATATGCATCATAAAGCTCTTTTTGAGCTCGTCTCTCCCCCTTCCGACAACCCTCTATCAGTTGTAGCTCATTCATTCAGTCGTGCCTTGAACGTCTCCCTTCTGGAGACTGTACAATATTAGGATGTAAATAATTAAACAAACGCTGCATTCCGTAGAAAAATTATTTCATAAACAGGGCGGACACTTCCGGCCCGCCCTCACGGAACATCCGCAAAGATAAGATGTTCTTATGAATTTCCATGTTAATGAGCGTGAGTATACTCACTTTTTTTCGCCGGAGGTACCGGACAACCAGCACCATTATCTACTGGAACCGCTTCCATACCAATCTTCTTGATGCTGCGATCACAGTCTATCGCTTCGATAAAGAATTTCACGGACACCACTATAGGCATCGGGCTACACGTATATAGGCGTAGGGCCACACCAGTATACGCATAGGCCTACACATATATACGTGCGGGCTTATACGTATATACGTGTCAATCCCTGCTTATATTAAAGCTGATACCCGCAAAATTTTCCGTCCGTGTACCAGTCCCCCATAAAAGATCAAGGAAGCAAGAATTACAAGAAACAGGGAAAATCGTCATATGCCGCAAAATAAGCAAAAAAACTCGAAATCAAAATCCCCCCTTTACTTGATAAATTTAGACAGGTAATAATAGGTATCCGGAGAAGGTTCGCTCTCTATCCGGTAACGGGTGGAAGCCGTCACTGAAAACGTGTACCCCCGTTCAGACTCCACATCGATAGGAAGAAAAAGCTCATTGCCATAAATAGTCGTAGCTAATATGGATTTTGCCGAAGCCGTATTGATCGAATCCGTCAATGAATAATAAACGGTATAAGTTAAATCCTGCTTTTCCGAAACAGGTTTCTCCCAAGTTAAATGCAACTCATCATCCAAACGTTCCACTTTGATCCCCTCCGGTGCGGCAGGTACCGAATCATTCAGCCAAGTCAACGGAGGCAATTGGGCCGGATATTTATAGTAATTGTCTCTCAACTCTTTATAGAGTCCCTTGTCATTATACAGGACATTTCCACAACGAAAGAACGCACAGCCGGCTCCTCCGTAATAACGGCTATAATCGATCTGGTCCGTTATATCATTCACGGCCCAGTCCGCCTCGCTCTTGTCCATCCGATAAGCTCCCAGACCGGGTACGACCAAACGCCCGTTACAATTATCCACCCAATTATCCACGAAAGGAAAGAAATTCTTATGCAGGTAATACATCATCGGAACAATCATATCTTGCTTACCCTGTTGCATCCATTTCTTCGGATCTTGGAAGACACTTTCATATGCGGTCCAACCCGCATTGGGTACCCGCTCAATACGATTGTATTTCCCGAGTGGCGAACTGCTCACCTGCACCCAAGGCTTCGTTTGCTTCACCCAATCGTAAATACGGTAAACCATCCAGTTGATATTCTCCCTACGCCAGTCTGCCAGAGACTTTTTCTTACCGGATTTATTATACAGCACTTTATCCGGGAATGTTTTCGCTTCTTCCGGATAGCGAATATAATCAAAATGAATGCCATCTATATCGTAGCCATTCACGATCTCCTTAACTAAAGATAAGATATAATCAGCGGTCTCCGGTACGCCGGGATCCAAATACCACTCCCCATTATGTCGTTTGCAGAGTTTGGGTCTCTTTTTAACCACGGAAAGCTTCCCTTGCTCCTTCACGCTTTTTTCCGTTCCCAACGGGAAAGTTACGAACCACGCATGGCATTCCATTCCCCGCTTATGGCATTCATCAACGACAAAAGCGAGTGGATCATATCCCGGTAATACCCCATACTTACCGGAGAATGTCTTACTGACAGGCTCGATAGCCGAACGATAAATCACGTCTCCCCTCAAACGAGCCTGAATGAAAACCATATTAAAATTCGCTTCTTGAAGTCGGTCCAATATATCAAGCAATGCCTGTTGCTGAGCCTTCCGTCCCGCCTCGGTAGTAGCCGGTTTATGAGGCCAATCCAGACCATAAACCGTAGTCAACCAAACCGCACGAATTTCCTTTTTGGGAGGTTCTACCGCTTGTAACAGACAAAAAGCGGGCAAAGCCAGCGACAGGATAAGCAACAGACAAAACTTTCTCATCATTTATAAAACCTTATTGAGCCCGCAAATGTAGTATTTTTTGAGTCTCTTCCGGTAAATCAGTCGTAATAAAATCGACTCCCATATCAATCATCTCTTCCATTAATTTAGGGTCATCTACAGTCCAGACATTCGAAGTCATGCCAAGTACTTTGCACTCCTTCACCCAATCCGGATGAGATTGCAATACTTTATAATGGTAGTCTAATCCTGCAAAACCAAGTTCTTTCAGTTCCATCGGAGATAATTCTCCATTCAGATAAGAAACCTCCGATTTCGGGCATAGACGGATAAATTCTTTACAAGCATCCATATTAAAAGATATGTAATCCGTACGTTTCGCTAATTTCATACGTTTTACCATTTCCACAGACAATCTTGCGGCTTCTCGGTTACGTTCCGGAGTATCATGAGATTTCAATTCAAATATCAACCGGATGTTCTTCAATTTCTTCGCACGTTTAAGATATTGTTCCAAAGTAGGGAGTTTCTCTCCGTTACTTAGTTGCAGGTCCTTCAATTCATCGTACGTACAAGATTGGATGTGTCTTCCTTGGATATCATTATCGTGGTATACAACCAACACATTGTCCGCCGTAAGATGCACGTCGAATTCCGAGCCATAGGCACCAATCTCGCTAGCACGTTCCAAAGAGCGGATAGAGTTCTGGGCAGAGCCCTCCGTTTTCCAATACCCCCGATGGGCGATCACTTTCGTATGGTCTTTCGCTGCGACCATTCCCGCTACCATCAAACAAAACAGTAAAAGAAGAGTAGATTTTAGATTCATGGTATATAAATTGTTAATACAAAAAAGCAAGATTTCAATTAGGTGTAGAAACGCAGCACGCACGCTACGTCTCTACAACCGAGGATTATTTCAGGAGGACTATTTTCCGATCTCTGATAAATAACGTTCGGCCTCAATAGCTGCCTTACAACCACTTCCAGCAGCGGTAATAGCTTGACGATAATGAGGATCAGCTACATCTCCGGCGGCAAATACACCCGGAACTTTCGTGCGGGGAGTTCCCGGAACCGTCACGATATAACCAACCTCATCCGTATCTACCCATGGCTTGAAGATGTCCGAATTGGGTTTATGACCAATCGCCAAGAAGAAACCATCGATGGCGATATCCACTTTCTCCTCATCCGGCTCTCCCATACGTTTTACCAAATGAGCACCCTCCACACCATTCTCACCAAATAGGCCTAAGGTGTTATGCTCGAAAAGTACCGTGATATTCGGAGTCTTGAAGACACGTTCTTGCATTACTTTTGAAGCACGCAAATAGGGTTTACGCACGATCAAGTAAACTTGTTTTGCCAAGCCAGCCAAGTAAATCGCTTCTTCACACGCCGTATCTCCACCACCTACTACCGCTACCGTCTTTTTACGATAAAAGAAACCATCGCAAGTAGCGCAAGCGGATACACCCATACCCGCATACTTATGTTCATCCGGAAGCCCTAGATACTTCGCGGAAGCACCCGTAGCGATAATCAAAGTCTCCGTCTCGATCACTTTCTCGCCATCGATCGTTATTTTATAAGGAGCCTCACCCAAATCAGCGGCGGTAGCGATACCGAAACGGATATCCGCGCCAAAACGGACGGCTTGTTTTTTTAAATCTTCCATTAACTCAGGACCGGTTATACCGTCTGGATATCCTGGGAAATTCTCCACCTCCGTAGTTGTCGTTAATTGTCCCCCCGGCTGTATTCCTTCATAAAGCACCGGAGATAAATTCGCACGGGAAGCATAAATTGCTGCCGTATAACCTGCTGGACCCGAGCCTATAATAAGGCAACGTACTTTCTCATTCACTGAATCGCTCATAACAAAAAGTATTAATTTTTAATTCTCAATTCTCAATTTTCAATTACCGCAGGTCTATCACCTCTACGTCCGGATAATCTCCTTCGTTAAAAACAAAAAAACGATCCGGCTGGTTTATACCTGTTTTCAATTGGCTGATCTGGATCGTACTGCTAACGCCATTCTTAGAAGCAACCGTGATACGAGCCGGGAAATTTGAATATTTCTCGATTTGCAACTCTACTCTCACGATATCCCCTTTTTTCTTCGGTGTCAATTCCACATCGTAAGCGGCTTTTCCGTTCGGAGCCGTACTCTCGCCTCTATAAGCCGCGGTGAATCCTTTCTTATAGCTATTTAATAAAAGAGCGGGATTCGTAAATTGCAACTCCTCTCCCGTAGGATTCGTCACGTTCACCTCATCGTTCCGTTCCACATAAGTCCATTGCGTCGTACCATTAAACCAAGTAAGCGCATCCGGCGTAACTAATGTAAACTTATCACCTTTCATCTGGATGGTTCCCTCAAAACTCTCTCCCGCATTCTGACCGGCAGAACGGGTAAACATCGTAAAAGAAGCACTTATCCCATTTGAATTCTCATAAGCAGCGGCCGCCTTCCCCAAGATATCATTCGCATTCTGGGCATGCGCCCCCACTCCTAGTCCCAGCAGGAAACACAAGAGTAATCCGACAAACGCGATACACCGCCACACTCTTATTTTATGTTCTCTTCTCATATTTATTTCAAAGCATTTAATACTTGCTCCAACGAATACTCATCTTGCACCAATACTTGACGGGCCTTACTTCCCTCAAACGGGCCAACAATACCGGCAGCCTCCAATTGATCCATCAAACGTCCGGCCCGATTATAACCGATAGCGAATTTACGCTGGATCAAAGAAGTAGAACCTTGTTGCTGAATCACGATCAAGCGAGCCGCCTCATCAAATAAGGGGTCTCGATCTGATAAATCGACAGCTCCCGAAGTCGATGCCTCTCCCCCTTCCGGTACATAGTCCGGAAGCAGATAAGCGGTTTGGAAGCCAGCCTGCTCACCTATATAATCCACGATATCCTCCACCTCGGGCGTATCTACAAAAGCGCATTGCACACGAACCGGCTCTTGTCCCGCTACGACAATCAACATATCGCCCCGTCCGATCAAACGGTTAGCGCCCGGAGCATCCAGAATCGTACGTGAATCGATCATAGAAGCTACCTTAAAGGCGATACGACTCGGGAAGTTACTCTTAATCGTACCCGTAATTACCTTCGTATCCGGACGTTGCGTAGCCAAGATCATATGGATACCTACCGCACGGGCCTTCGCTGCGATACGAGAGATAGGCAACTCGATCTCACGTCCGGCGACCGCGATCAAGTCCGCAAACTCATCCACGATCGCCACGATATACGGCAAGAAACGATGCCCTTTCTGCGGGTTCAAGCGACGTTCGATAAACTTCCCGTTGTATTCCTTTATATTACGAACATTCGCGTTCACCAATAAACGGTACCGGTCTTCCATCTCGATCACCAAGGAGTTCAACGTAGCGACAGCGTCGGCCGGCTCCGTAACGATCGGTTTCTCCGCATTCGGAAGTTTCGCCAGATAATGACGTTCTATCTTGGAATAGATACTAAACTCAACCATCTTCGGGTCCACCATAACGAATTTCAACTCCGATGGATGCTTCTTATATAATAAGGAAGTGATGATCGCATTCAGGCCGACAGACTTACCTTGTCCCGTAGCACCGGCTACCAATAAGTGCGGTGTCTTGCAAAGATCGAACATGAACACCTCGTTCGTAATCGTCTTACCCATCGCCACGGGCAACTCATACTTACCCTCAACGAATCGGCGTGAAGCGATAACAGATTGCATCGATACCGTCTGAGGGTTCTTATTCGGCACCTCGATACCGATCGTTCCCTTTCCGGGCATCGGAGCGATAATACGAATCTGCAAAGCGGATAAACTCAAGGCGATATCATCCTCCAAGTTCTTGATCTTAGAAATACGGACACCCGCCTCGGGTACAATCTCATAAAGCGTAACCGTAGGTCCCACTGTCGCCTTGATCGAGGCGATCTTTATATTGAAATCTTCCAAGGCTTGCTTGATCAGGCGTTGGTTTTCCGCCAATTCGTCCCGATTAATCTCCATGTTCCCACTATCATACGCTTTCAGTAAGTCCAAGGTAGGAAAGACATAACGGGAAAGATCCAAACGGGGATCATACGTACCCAAGGCCGAGGCATCATAGGTCTCATCATTACCGGCGGCAACTTCCACCGTGAATCCGGCATCCTCCCCATCCTCTGATTCTTGCGTATTTATCTCCTCCGTCTTTTCATTTATCGGATCATCGTCACCTTTTGCGATCGTAACGACTAAACCATCATCATCAGCGACCTCTTCCACCTCATATTCCGATACTGTTTTACGATTTTCTTTCTCTTCGGCCTTCAACAATTCAGCCTCCGTGTCAAACTCTTCGTAATCATCCATTTCCGGTTGTTCATCCGGTTGCTCTACGACAGGCTTAGAGCGAGGTATTACGATACTCTCTTTTTCCGTCTGACCTACTTCTACCTCCTCCTCTTTGCCTTCACGTTTCAAACGATTTTTCACCCAACCTAAAGAGAACATACGCTGCAAGAACGGAATTGTCTTCTTACTGGTAAAAATAGCGATGATTAAGAATGAGCCTAATAAAAGCAAGATCGTTCCGGGGATTCCGATATTGGTAATAAACATCTCCGAGATGTAATATCCGTGTTGACCGCCTAGATAAATAAACGTATCCTCATATCCCTTGATAAATATGAAAGCAAAAAACACAGATCCCCAAATCAACGCCGAAGCACTGAACAAGAAACGTCTCAATAAGGATACTTTATTTAAGTTCATGAGTTTCGCTCCAACTGATCCCAAAAAAAAGAGGATCATAAAAGAAGAGATACCGAACCAACGATTCATCAACATATCAGACAAATACGCCCCGCGTACGCCCGTCCAATTCTCTACCGATCCTCGATTGGTCAACAAATCCCCTAAAGGAACATTCTCTATTTTGCTTTGATCGGCGGCTCCTGTAAAGAAAAACGAAATCAAGGCAAGCCCTACGTAAATGGTTAGTATAGAGATAATCAAACCTGTAATGAAACGGGTCCGTTCATTTGTAAAAAAAGTCTTCAAGGCTGCGAACCAGCTCGGTTCTGTATAATTTTGCTTCGTTGTTGTTGTCTTCTTTGCCATAAACAGTTTCTCAATAATTCTTTTATAACACGCAAATGTACATAGAAAAATCGAGTCTGACGAAGCTTATATGCAAAAGACATATATTTTTCAGAGACACATATCTCAATGATTGTTTACCGCAATGCGGGTTGCGGTAGTACTGCAAAGCGGATGCAGTGCCACCGCAACGCCTATGCAGTGTTACTGCAACCCGGGCTGCAGTAACACCGCGACACTTGTGCGGTACCGTAAAGATATCAAATAGTCCTGTGCATCTCATGCCCTTCCACATAGATCGCGCTATAAGGACGAGACGGACAAAGATGCTCGCAAGCACCACAACCAATACAAGTTTCCGTATTGATCACCGGGATCTTCAGCGATTTCGGATCTGCCGGATCTTTCGCCACCATCTGGATCGATTTTGTCGGGCAATGGCGTTCACAATTACCACAACTCATACCGTCCGTATTGACAATACAAAGATCTTTTACCCATACGGCATGACCGATCTGTATAGCGGACTTATCTTCTTTCGTAATCAACTTGATCGCCCCTGTCGGACAGACCTCCGAGCATTTCGTACATTCCGGACGGCAATAACCTCTATCGAAGGCCATCTCCGGCTGCATCAGTTTCATCAGATCCGTAGACGGACGCAGGACATGATTCTCGCAGACAGAAACACAAAGCTGGCACCCCGTGCAATGTTGGGCCAGGTTCCCGATACTCAAAGCTCCGGGTGGCACCAATGAAGCTAAACGATCCGGTTCTTTACGCTCTTTAATCGGAGCAAAACCTCCGTCTTTCTTCATCTCCACATAATCCTCCAGTTTTTTCTGCTGGGCATGCAAAACGGAAGACATGGCTACCAATGCCGTAGCTGACAAGGCTCGACGGCGGGAAACATCCGCAGTGTCCTTCGTTGAGGATTCTTTTACCGACGTGGTTTTACCAGCCTTGCGTGCCCTCGTATACGAAATCGCACCTTGACGGCAATTATCCAAGCAGTCCATACAAGTCACGCAACGGCTATAATCGATCGCATGATTCTTAGAATCGATACAAGAAGCCTTGCATTTACGTGCGCATAATCCGCAACCATTACATTTATCAGTATCAATGCGAGGTTTAAGTAAAGCATACCTCGACAAAAAACCGAGAACCGTACCTACCGGACAGATCGTATTACAATACGTACGTCCATTTCTCCAAGCTAAAATCGCCAATAAGACAAAGCTCAGAATAGCGATTCCCATCGTAGCCAGACTACGCACCCATACGTGCACCGAATAGAATGCGTAACTATCCATACGTTCCGCGAAATAGGCCAACAAATTGTTGCCCTCTTGATAGATTGGCGCAAATAGATTAGAAGCGATACGCCCATAAGCGCTATAAGGCGAAATCAACGCTACCAAGGAACCGATACCAGCGATACAAGCCACTATAAAAACAACCAAGGTACCATAACGTACCCACTTCAACGCAGGAGAATAGGAAAAGCGGTATTTCTTGCGTTTACTAGCAAACCACGAAATGATGTCTTGCAATACCCCTAAAGGGCAGATAACGGAGCAATACACACGCCCCAATAAAAGAGTCAAGATTACCAACCCTGCCACAACACCGACATTCAAAGCCAACAACGCAGGCCAAAACTGTATCTTTGCCAACCATCCGAACCAAGCGTGAATCGTACCCGTGAAATCAAGAAATAACAGGGTTATCAGCACAAAGCAAAAGGCAGCGGCGATTATTCTTATTTTTCGTAACATAATTTTCCGTTTGTTTAAAGGTTAACCATTCACTTTCAACTCTTCCACGAATTTATCTATACGCTGCATCTCTTTAGGGATATCGATACCCTGCGGACAATGAGGATTGCATTGCTCACACCCCGTACAATGGTTCGCTTGACGCAACTTCGGGACACTCCGGTCATAACCGACTAAGAAAGCACGACGAGCTTTCGCATAATTCTCGTCTTGAGCGCTTTTCGGAACATTTCCTTCGTTCACACATTTATTATAATGTAAGAGAATGCCCGGAATATCTAACGCATATGGACAAGGCATACAATATTTGCAATCATTGCAAGGTATTGTCGGATATTTCATCATAAGTTGAGCCGTCTCTTCCAAAAAGTCTTTCTCCTCGTCCGTTACCGGGATAAGCGGGGAATAGGTACGGATATTATCTTGCAAATGCTCCATATAAGTCATGCCGCTTAACACCGTCAAGACCCCATCCGGAGAGCCGGCGAAACGGAAAGCCCATGAAGCCACGCTGTTCTCAGGCCGTTGCTGTTTCAAACGACCTACGATATGATCCGGAACATTCGATAAGCGACCTCCTAATAGCGGTTCCATGATAACCGCCGGAATACCCCGCTTCTCTAATTCGCCATACAGATAGTCTGCGTTTACGTTACGCCCCGAGGCATGTTTCCAGTCCAGATAATTCAGCTGTATCTGAACGAAATCCCATTTTATGCCCATATCCAACACATAATCAAACACTTTTACATCCCCATGAAAAGACCAACCAAGGTTACGGATACGTCCCGCTTCCCGTTCTTTCACCAAGAAATCAAGCATTCCATTATTTATATAGCGGTCATTGAAAAGCTCGATACCATTACCCCCACCAATAGAGTGAAGCAAATAGTAATCCAGATAATCGGTTTGCAAATCACGGAAAGACTGCCGATACATCGCCAACGAGTTTTCTCTCGTATAGTTCTGGAAGTTTGACAATTTAGTAGCCAAATAATAAGAGTTCCTCGGATGACGGGCCAGTGCTATACCGGTCGCTTTCTCGGACATACCTTGTACATAAACCGGAGAAGTATCAAAGTAATTCACCCCATGCTCTATCGCATAATCCACTAAACGATTCACGGCTTCTTGATCAATTTGGTCTTTACCGTCCGATCCTTGTTTCAAGGGCCAACGCATACAACCATATCCTAAAATAGAAACCTTATCGCCATTCGTAGGATGTTGGCGATAGGTCATTTTATCGGTAGGAACCTCACCTAACACCACTGCCGCACCCGGCTCATTCTTGGGAGCGCAACCGTAAAGCGCCGCCGAAGAGGCGACAGCCCCACCCCCAAATACCTTCAAGAATTTACGGCGATTCATCTCTTGAGGGTTCTCATTCTTTCCGCATGAACTCATAACTCGATCAGTTTTTTTATCCTATTAGTATATCCAACATTAGTCTATCATTAACATTCCTTCTATTAATTGCACAAAAATAATAAAACAGGAAATATATAGGAGAGCAACACCCGACTAAAAAGAATATTCGGGGCCTTATCACGAAAAAAACGGATTTTTATTGTATTTTTGCAAATTGTTATTAAGAATGATTAGACGAGCAGGCACATGGAAAAAGAAGAAAATCCGATATACGAGCGTAACACGTTAGAGTTTGTTACGGTAGCACTGGAATATTGCACCTTTGTAGAGGCCGCCGGAAATACAGGGCTTTTCGACTTCGTAAACAAGGCGACAAAACTCTTGCCTCTTTTATACTTAAAGGCCAGCCTGTTGCCCGGAGTGGAATCTGAAGAGGAAACCGAACTTGAGCTTTCCGTTTCAGAAGACATGTATGAGTCGGTTCGTTCACGGATAGCCGGTTTGCTTGGCGAACGCGATTCCTATCTGGAAACATTTCATGCGGATATGCGGTATAGCGATACTCCTATCGCAGCGTTCATTTCCGAGAACTTGGCTGATGTCTATCAAGATACGGGAAATTTCGTATCTTTATTCCGTCAAGGAAACGAGGAAGTTATGCAAGAGGCTATCGCTTTGTGCCGCACGAACTTCCAAGAATACTGGGGACAGCAATTATTGAATGCCTTGAAAGCGTTGCACGCTGTGCGTTACAGTGGTGATGAGGATTTGGAAAAGAATGAAGAGGAAGAATGATACAACAATTTATACATACAATTACTAAAGAGGAAATAGCGAAACTTACCGTAGAGGAATTCAAGGGGCGTATCATTACGATCCTTAGTAAAGAGGAGGCGGACAAGGCCGTAGAGTACTTGTTGCGTTTTCCGATCGTTGGTTTTGACACGGAAACCCGTCCCAGCTTTAAGAAAGGACAACATTATAAAATCTCGTTGATGCAGATATCAACGGATGATACTTGTTTCCTGTTCCGCTTGAATCATATCGGTATACCGGAATCTCTGGAGAAATTCCTGAAAAGCAGTTCGACCTTAAAGATCGGGTTATCTTTGCGGGATGATTTCGGGGCGATACGGAAGCGTTCGGATATAGAACCCGCTAATTTCCTTGATTTACAGAATTACGTAGGCCAGTTCGGCATCGAGGACGCCAGCCTGCAAAAGATATATGCGATACTTTTCCAAAAAAAGATATCAAAAGGACAACGCCTCACGAATTGGGAGGCAGATGTATTGACGGACTCACAAAAGAAATACGCGGCCCTCGACGCTTGGGCCTGCCTAAGAATATATAATTTATTGAATCAAACATAAATGGAGTATTGTAAAGTTTTTCTCAAGCCTAAGAAAGAAGAATCGCTATTGCGTTTCCATCCATGGGTATTTTCCGGAGCGATCCAATCTATTGAAGGCGAGCCGGAAGAGGGTGACTTGGTAGAGGTATATGGAGCGAACCAGCGTTTTTTGGCGATCGGCCATTATCAAATCGGCAGTATCGCCGTACGTGTGTTATCTTTCACCCCAATCGCCATCGACGATGCTTTTTGGGTTGAACGTATCCGTATCGCTTACGAACTCAGAAAGGCCTTGCGGCTGGCTGGGGTAGAAAATAATAATACGTTCCGCCTGATTCACGGCGAAGGCGATAACTTACCGGGATTGGTGATCGATATGTATGCGCATACGGCCGTTATGCAAGCACATTCGGTAGGAATGCATTATGCCCGTCATCAGATCGCAGAGGCTTTGAAAGCGGTATTGGGCGATACTTTACAAAACATCTACTATAAATCGGAAGCGACTTTGCCTTATAAAGCAAATTTAGGTAGCGAAGATGGTTACTTATTCGGAGGCGAAGTGGAAGATATCGCTATAGAAAACGGGCTGAAATTCTGTGTAGACTGGCAGAAAGGCCAAAAGACAGGTTTCTTCGTGGATCAACGGGAGAATCGCTCTTTGTTGGAGCATTACGCAAAGGATCGCTCCGTATTGAATATGTTTTGTTATACGGGCGGTTTCTCTTTCTATGCGATGAGAGGAGGCGCAAAGGTGGTTCATTCCGTAGATAGTTCGGCAAAAGCGATCTCCTTGACGAAAAAGAATGTCGAGTTGAATTTCCCAGGAGATCCCCGTCATGAGGCATATGCGGAAGACGCTTTCAAGTATTTGGAAAAGATGGGAAGCAATTATGATCTGATCATACTGGATCCTCCTGCATTCGCTAAGCATAAGAATGTATTACGTAACGCCTTACAAGGGTATCGCAAATTAAACGCAATCGCTTTCGAGAAGATCAAGCCGGGAGGAATCTTATTTACCTTCTCTTGCTCTCAAGTCGTTAGTAAAGAGAATTTCCGTTTAGCCGTATTTAGCGCTGCCGCCCAATCCGGCCGTAGTGTCCGAATCTTGCATCAATTAACCCAACCCGCAGACCATCCGGTGAATATCTACCATCCGGAAGGGGAATATCTAAAAGGATTGGTATTGTATGTAGAATAAAGAAAGCATTTATATTAACGTATGGCAAAAATATATACGGAAATATTTCTTTATTCCGTAATAGATTGTACCTTTGCCACCGTTAAAAAACATAGCGTATCATTAAGTAATAACATACTAAAACTTATTTATTATGTCAAAAGTAACAGTTGTTGGTGCCGGTAATGTAGGTGCTACTTGCGCAAATGTTCTTGCCTTCAATGAAGTGGCAGACGAAGTTGTAATGCTAGACGTAAAGGAAGGCGTATCCGAAGGTAAAGCGATGGATATGATGCAGACCGCTCAATTGCTAGGTTTCGATACTAAGGTTGTAGGTTGCACAAACGACTATGAGAAGACAGCTAACTCAGACGTTGTAGTTATCACTTCTGGTATTCCTCGTAAACCGGGTATGACTCGCGAAGAACTGATCGGTGTTAACGCTGGTATCGTTAAGAGCGTAGCTCAAAACATCTTGAAATACTCTCCGAACGCAATCTTGGTAGTTATCTCTAACCCGATGGATACGATGACTTATTTGTCATTGAAGTCTTTAGGCTTGCCGAAGAACCGTATCATCGGTATGGGTGGTGCTTTGGATAGCTCTCGTTTCAAATATTTCTTGTCTCAGGCTCTAGGCTGCAACGCCAATGAGGTTGAGGGTATGGTAATCGGTGGTCACGGTGACACAACAATGATTCCGTTGGCCCGCTTGGCTACTTACAAAGGTATCCCTGTTAGCAAATTGTTAAGCTCAGAGAAATTGCAAGAGGTTGTTGCTTCCACAATGGTTGGTGGTGCTACATTGACTAAATTATTAGGAACTTCAGCTTGGTATGCACCGGGTGCAGCTGGAGCTTATGTAGTTGAGTCTATCATCCACAACCAAGGTAAGATGGTTCCTTGTTCTGTTTACTTGGAAGGTGAGTACGGCGAATCTGATCTTTGCATCGGTGTTCCTGTTATCCTTGGCAAGAACGGTATCGAGAAGATCGTTGAGTTGGAATTGAACGCAGAGGAGAAAGAGTTGTTCGCTAAGAGCGCTGCCGCTGTTCACAAGACAAACGAGGCTTTGAAAGAAGTAGGTGCACTTTAATTTGAATTTCTATTAAAGCGATAAAAAAAGAGGCCAATCCTTCGGGGTTGGTCTCTTTCTTTTATGGGAAAGTGGATACGAACAGTTATGACGGGACGAAGATAATATTCGAGTTTTTCAATCGCTGAAGATACATACGAAACAGAATATCCGGGATAAAATAAACAGTATCCTCTCCAGTCAGCAAGTCCAATTCCATCAGTTTACGGACAGCCGCTTGGACTGCACTGCTGGAGACCAATGAATATTTACGAATGAAACCGGCACTCATAATCTTCTCCGCCTTACCTGCTGAGGCTATGGCATACAGCAATTCTTTCTGACGTTCGGGTATTCTGGACAATAGTTGGCGATATCCATCGCCTGCCTCTTCCAAAACTCCATCAACTGTCTGACGTAATATATCCAACGTACAACTACTGCCTATAGGGGTATTTATAAAAGCTTCATGAAAAGTTTTCTGCATATAATATGTATTCCCCTCAAACAAACGATATATAACCAATACATCTTCCTCACGAATAGTACGTTCATACACATCAAACCAATGACAGACAAAAGGTATGTATTCTTCAGCGACGATAGGATACAATTCCAAAATCGATGTACTGTTATAGAATGGACGAGCGGAAGAGAGGAACATCTCCGTTACCAAATGACGCTCACTGCCTGAAAAGATAAAATGCACATTAGATAAATGCTGAATATGGGAGCGCAATAAAGCTTCAATATTTTTTTCAGGGTATTTGGAAATCTGCTGAAATTCATCAAAGGCCACGATACAAGGTTTATCCGCCTTTTCCAAGCAGTCGAATATTTCAGTCAACGTAAACTCCGGGCGGCTGATATCACCTAGTTCCAGACTAAAAGTAGGAGTACCATTAAGAGGGTCAAAGCCAAACTTGGCATTGACAGACCTCAGTCCTTGCACAAAAGCCGTAAACATTTTACGACTCTTACCTTGCAACGTCTCAAAGACCTTCAAGCCAAACACGTAAGCGAATTCTCTCATGCTAGACGTGTGCAAAATGTCAATATAGAACGTATAATAACTATCAGCACACTCAGGCTTGTCATAACAGAATCGAATCAACTTTGATTTCCCCATACGGCGTGGAGAAATCAAACACAGGTTTCCACCATTAGATAAGGTACGGATAATCTTCTTGCTTTCCTCACGCCTATCACAAAAATATTTCTCCGGGATACTACCCGTAATAATAAAGGGATTGTTCATCATAGATCATTTGTTCTGTATAGACACAAAGATAATTATTCGTTTTGAATTATACAAATCGTATAATTTGAAATGAATGATGATCAATGTAACTTAACAATAGGAGCTGTCTCCCAGTCTATCAGACCATCTGCGGAACGTAAATCCATAAAATCATAATCCATAAGCCATCGTTTCAATTTCTCTTCCGCTCCATGCAAGCCATAATACGATTTGAAACGACGGATATAATTTAAGTCCTCAATCATCGGTTGCTCTGCATCTAAATCACGAGGATGAATGTAACCCAACAAATATTCCAGACATTCACGTGTCCATTTCCTCAATAAGCAATAGGGGATCAAGCGGAAATAGCCTCCTCCTGAGAAAACGATATGCTTACCCAGTATCTTACGATACACGATCGGGAATTCCTTCATCCTTATCCCATTATACTCCACCCAGCTAGGTATCGCAGAAGTATACGACGGCATTCCCCCATGCGCATGATGCGCAGGAAAAACCGAGCTATCCATACGAATCCCCAGCTCATGCAATATCTCGAAAGCCCACCCCTCGCTCTCACGGATCGAGAACCCCGGCGCACGGAAAGCCTCTACCTTCTGCCCCGTTATATCTTCCAGCAATTTTATGGAAGAAGAGACATCCTCTTTGAACGCCTCCCTCGATTGCTGCCACACTAACTGATGATTCATCGTATGGCTTCCCACCTGATATTTAGAAGCGATCTGCCGAACGATATCCGGATACGTCTTGGCGATCCAACCGATCACGAAAAAAGTAGCCTTCGTTTCTGCCTCCTCCAAAATACGGAAAATGCGCTCCATATTCTCATAGATACGCACTTCAAAACCTTTCCACTGCTCCTCAGAGCGTGTAGAGTCGTTATCGAGGAGATGAAACCACTCCTCGATGTCGAAAGTTAATATGTTCATTGGAACTTAGATTAAATCGTAATTGGACAAGTTTACATCCCAAGATTCAATATTAAAAAGCAGATCTTTATTCTTTTCATTCAATAAAAATCCAGTGAAATTAAAATGTTTCGGCTCAAATCTCCGGGGAAACTTAATCATTCCATAACTACTAAAAGGAAGATGACCCACATAAAGAATCAAATCAAAATTCACATTCTCGTTTTGAATAATATATTTCACCGCCTTGCAAAAGTTCCTTGCGGATTTATTAACCACATCCACTAAAAAAGCAGTTCGAACCCCTTCATATGTAATTATTTTATACATAAATTGGAAAGAGTCCATCTTGACAATCGAATAATGCCCATCATTACGTTTATATCGAGTCGTATTGTAACTTTCAGCCTCTTTCTCTACACTAAACCCTTTAACTTGTTTACTTGCAAAATAACTAGAAAATGTTACCCAAAACCGGCAAAACAACATAGAGAACAAATTCAAAAACGAAAGAGATTTCTTGATACCGCCAATCCGATATGGAAGACAATAGGTATCCAATTTACCAATATCCTCCATTAAACCCAGAGATTTCAATATGGGATAAGAATTATCATTCGGGAATCCATAAAGCATAGTCGCATCTTCCTCTTTATATCGATTTGTCGCATGAATCATCATATCAAAGAAATTATCGATTCCTCGGCATTGTTTCTTGATCATGGTATCCACATTACAAATAAATAATTGCCTTTCGCCATTAACCTTATAGTAACAAGGAATTCCCGAATTATGCCCAACCACACTCCCATCTTTCAACATCAAAGAATGGAACGAGTAACCTAAAGGATTATTCAAGTATTGGTTATTGAACTCTTGGATGGTTCGGCTCTTCTCAAAGACCTCATTGAACAATGATAAAATCTGCTCTTTTTCAATAGAAGTCAACTCTGTCGTCTTCTTTACAATAAATTCCATTCGTCTATTTACATTTTAAGAGGGTCGCCCCCCAAGAGAATCCTACACCAAAACCGGCTATCAAGACATTTCCATGTAATTTATCCTCTTTAATAGCCTGATACAATGCGATTGGTATAGTAGAAGATACCGTATTCCCTACATTCTCTAAGAAAATAAAGAATCGCTCCTTATCGATATCCAACAACTTTCTCAAGTAATTAATCATATATTTATTTGCCTGATGGAATACCACCAGATCCACGTTTTCCAGCGATAATGAATTTTTGGCCAGCGTATCCTCTACCATTACAGGTACCGCATCCGAGGTGAAATCAAAAATCGCCTTTCCATCCATAAACAAGTGATCGCTAGAATGCGGGGTATGATTCTCATCAAAAGTTAAATCGTTCAACTTCTCAAAACATCTGGAAGCCCCAGTCTTAACGATCAAGCTTTCCGCACCTTGTCCATTCGTACCCAGCGAAAACTCCCCGATTTCCGCTAAACCCTCCGTAGAGACAAGAGTAGCCGTAGCCCCATCCCCAAATATCGTACGGTTTCCTTTATCCTTTGGATGAATATATTTGGTATATGTCTCAGCAGTCAATAACAAGATATTTTTAGCTATACCGGACATAACAAATCCTTTTGCGATCGCAAGCCCATACTCATATCCCGAACACCCTAGATTAATATCAAAAGCGCCACACGACGTAGATAACCCCAATCTATTTTGGATTACGCAAGCTGTACTTGGCAGAAAATAATCTGAACTTTGGGTACAGAGCACAACAAAATCAACAATCTTTTTATCTATACTGTATTCCTCGAAAAGTTTCTCCGCTGCTTTAACTGCCATATCTCCCGCAGTCTCTTCTTCAGCCGAGATATGACGCTGAGCGATTCCCACTTTATTCGCCACTTTCTCAACAGACCATTCCGGGAATTCTATCACCAACTCCTCGTTTGTAAGCACTTTCTCCGGCAAATAATAAGATATTGCGTTTATATAAGCTTTCATAAAATCAACATTTAAATCAGAGTTCCTTCGCCTCCCCCATTTATTTCCACACAAGATCCTGTCATCCAACTACTAGCTTCCGATAACAGAAATACACTCAGATTGGCAATATCTTCCGGTGTCCCATATCGTTTAAGCGGATATTTCAATTGAGCTTCCTCCAGTACTTCCTTGTCAATGCCATTTTTTGTAATCAAATCCGTCCACACCATTGCCGGACAGATACAATTCACACGGATCAAACGAGAGGCTAGCTCCAAAGCCAATACTTTCGCATAAGAAATGACAGCTCCTTTAGAGGCACTATAAATAGCGTTTCCTACACTTGGATACTTGGCTGCCATAGAAGCGATAAAAACGATGGAAGCTCCTTTATTAATTTTCTTTTCCCCTATCAATGACTTTTGTAATAGAATTGGAGCTACCAGATTCGGATTAAAGATCTCACTTATATCCTTTTCCTCTATACTTTTACATGGAACACGACTTCCAACACCGGCATTTTGTACGATTCCATCCAATTTTGGCAATTGTTCCACCAAAAATTCTCGCTGAATCTCTTCTGTAAGATCCGCAACAACAAGCTGATGACCCTCTCCAAACAATAAAGACATTGTCTCATCCAGTCGCTTCTCATTACGAGCCGTAATGATTACTTTCGATCCCATTCTTGAACAAGCGACAGCTATCGCCCGACCTATCCCTGAGGAAGCACCTGTAACCAAAACTCGTTTGCCTTCTAATGAAAACGGATTACTTACTGGTAACGACATTATAAAGTTCCTCTATCGTATCTGCGCTTCGTAAATCCAAGACCGTAAGTTTTACGCCATACTTTTTCTCCACCATATTCATAACCGCCAAACCAGTCAAGGAAGACCATTCTTCCAAGTCCCTAAACTTAGTATCCGGTTGAAAATCTGACAACTCAGTATCATCAAATTGATTCGCAAAATTTTTGATAAACTGTGGGGGGTATTTGAATAAGCTAAATAGATGTTGATTGGAATATTTTTGAAAACCTGTTGAATATCTGAATGTTGAAGGAAGTAAAAAGGAAAAGATTAGTTTATTGTAAATGCTAATTACTTTACACTCATTTACTTTTACTTTACACGAACCCCATATTTTTGCCTGTTTTCAGAGTGAAAACTTTACTTTTTAGTTGAATTTGGTTGTGTTTTTCAAGTTTGAAAGGGGCAAAAACTCAATGGTAGGTACATAATCGGTACATCCAATAGGTACATAATATTGAACGCAAATGTACCTACCGTTATTTTATTGTTCTACCTCTAATGACTTTCTTTCTAAAATATCTATTAGTTTAATAACCTTGAGTAGCATTTTGCTTTGTACATCATGCTGATCCCATAAAATTTTAAACTTATCCTCTATTTCTAATTTATAGTAGTCCGGCTTTTTTATATAAGAGCTAAACTGCTCTGCAAACATTTTCTCTTTACCTACTACTTCCATTTCTTCTTCGTCTGTAATATTTTCAAATGCTAGAGATAGTAATTTATGCAAAATATCCATAAAGCATCCTTGCATCAATCCGGCATTAACATTGATCAGCTTGTTTAATTGATTCTCTATATCGATATATTCGAAATTTGTAATCAAAGATTTTCCTTCAATAGAATTGGGGGGAATGGAATATTTGAAAGAGTCATTATCGGTATTAACTGTTTTTATTCCATTCTGTCCTGTCATAAGCCATTCTGGATTTACATCATAGGTTTTGATTATCTTACTAACGAGATTTGTACTAACACCTATCTTGCATCTTTCTATATCTGATAATGTAGCTTGTTTTATTCCTAAACTCTCCGCAAAATCTTTTTGTGTTAAGCCTCTCTCTTTTCTTATATACTTGACCCTATTATTCAACTCAGTATCGTAATTAACTATATTTTCTTTCATAAAACTTGTTTTATATATCGGTATTAACTATATTTGCATCGGAATTAAACACAAATTAAAGCAAATATAGTGAATTTATGGCATTACCGGTGGAAATTAGAAAAGAAATCAAAAAGAGGCTTCCTTATGGAACCTTGACAAAGATCGCTAGTAAACTGGGTATTACATCTGCTGCGGTTTGCAACTACATCAATGGTCGAGGTTCAAACAAACGAATAGAAGATGCCATCTTAATTGAGTGTAAATATCTGAAAGAGGAAGAAGAGAGCAAAATGCTAATAGCCAATGAATTCATTAAGAGTATATAATCAAAGTGTCTATGTATCTTATCAATGGCTTATTGATAAAGGCATTGGCAAGGAAGCTATTAAGCAATGGAGTAAAAGAAATCTACTTGCTAAAATGCGCATGGGTGACACTATTTATGTCCCCTATGATCATATCCCAGATAGCACAAAATCCAAGCTACCAAGTAAAGACGAAATTCTATCAAGCATAGAAATTCAAAAGACTGTCTCAATATCAGAAGGATACTACAACAAGATGTATAGCGCATACGAAAAAGGATTTATCAAGTACTTGGAGTATTATCAAGATATGGTAGGCAATGATGAAAAAGCATTGAGATACGCCAAGCTTCATGCCGTGTGGGTAGTTGTGATGGAAATATATGATGAATTCATTTCTGTACGGAAACGTCCCAAGCTTCGTGAGCTTCATGAGGCATTCTCTAAGATATACCCGGAAAAATACGTTTATGTGCGCATGTGTCAAGCAATCAAGAATATTAAGGAGAGCGGTATCGAAAACAATGTGATAGATCACCGTGGAGGCCGTGATGAGGAATATGGCCCGGTTTTGAAAAAATGGGTCCTAGACGCTCTTTCGTCCGGCAAGGCGTACTCAGCCCAATTCATACATGACAAGGTTTGTGAGTTGTGCCGAGAACATGGTTATAAATCACCCTCTTTATCATGGGTCAAGACTTATATGTACAAAGTGTTACCTACCGTTTATCCAACGCGATATGGACTTGATAAAGGTATCAGCCAATTGCCCTACGCCGGGATCATCCGGGCCACAAACCCGGGAGACCAATGGCAGATCGATGGTTGGAGATTGCCTTTTTATATGGAGAACTACAAGACTCTCACCCTATTCTCCGTGATGGACGCTTGCTCTGGGCGTATTGTTGGTTATTACATTGATTTCAGCGAGAATACGAAGACAATACTCAAAGGGCTTGAGAACGCTGTCCAGACAACTAACACATTGCCATTGGAGATTCTTGCGGATAACCATTCGTTTAACAAAACAGAGGAATCTGATTATTTCAAGGGGAAGATCGAAAAGATGGGAAGCAGATGGACAATCAGTGAGAACCCCCGATATAAATCATTGATAGAACGAAGTTTTGGAACATTCGGTACAAGATTTTGCAAGCCTATGTACGGTTATATCGGTGAAGGGATCAAGACCCGGCGTACGAATGGGCGTACAGCGCAAGAACTGGTAGATAAGTATACAAAGGCCGGAACTTTTCTTACGGAGGAGCAAATCAAGCTGATAGCCATACATTTGGTGGAAGAGTATAACACAAAGGTAGGTAAGACAGGACAAAGTCCGATTGAGACACATCAAACGTTAGAGAACAATGGCATCCCGATTGATGAGATAGGCCGCTTGAAGTTATTCGTGCAGCCAACCCCTTATACCGTTCGCCAAGGTCAAATCAATATTGAGAGGGAGAAGGCCGTATATGAGTTCCAGTTGAACAAGGAACAATACCTGACACTGAATAATAAAAAGGTGAACGTGAGATACATGGACTTTGATCAAATATACCTATTTGACCTAAAGACAGATAGGTTGATCGGTAGTGTTCCTAAAAAGAGATATGCGCATGGCGCATACACCAACCAGACCGATGAGGATATAGAGATTCTGAATAAGAACAAGGGGCGTATAAATGGCATTAAAACGGCGTTTAAACGGCAACAGGCCG
>NZ_SRYM01000060.1 GCF_004793765.1 Parabacteroides distasonis
TCTCAAATTCTTTTGTTTTAGGCCCCGTGGTGATCCAACCGGAACGAAGAGCCTCGGCAACTTCATTGATCTCTGCCTCTGACATATCGGGAGGCGAAAAAGGTATCTTCTTCATAAAATACAACAACACTATAAAATAAAACAAATAGTACCTAAACCTTTTGTTAGATATAATTTTATTCTCTTAACAACTTCTGAAATACCCACCCTCTTACACTGTTTGGCATCAACACTTTCACTGTGAAATGGACTGTCATATTAAATAAGTATCGAGGAAAACTGATGATTCTATGTTTATAACGCAACTTCTGTAAACCAGCTTCACTCCTGAAGTATTTCCAACCACCACGTCTAGCATACTGTCCTTCGCCCGAACGCATATATACAAGTACTCTATCTAAATTATTGAATTTGCATCCCACTAGATACATTCTCAACCACAAATAAGAATCTTCGTTTAAATACCAATCCTGATAGTTACCAGCTCGCAACACTTCCGACTTTCGGAACATCACCGCAGGATGATTAACTACATCGCGTTTCTTGATATATTGCATACATGTCTCACTACCTATGGGAACTGTACGTTTACCGATAACATTTTCAGGAGTACCAATAAAATCAACAATGTGCCCACTTGCAACACTCAACTCTAGATCTTTCTCAAACTGACAAAGTTGACATTCAAATCTGTCCGGAACAGATATATCATCTGCATCCATTCGTGCGACCAACTCATGCTTCACATGTTCCATACCATATTGCAAAGCCCTGCCGAGACCTTTATTCTCAACCTCCCAATGTACATAAACAGCCGGAATCTCCATTTCAAGTTGTTTGATAGTACTCGCCAGAGCATTAGGTACAGGTCCATCCACATAGACGAACACTTCATCCGGTTGTACCGTCTGCTTAATGGTCACACTCTCGATAGCTGTTCTAAAATCATCAGGGTTATCGTTCTTATAAACAGAAATAAGTACGCTAAATAGCTTGTTTTTCATTCTAAATAATAGAATACAAAAATTTTCTATGCTTCAATCATTAGGCAATTGAAACTTCAAAATAAAATGCCTCTCTCTTTTTTCTACTGGAGGCAATTGCATATAATCATGATAAAGATTTGTCAAATACCGATCATAGTCAGCAGGTATATAAACGATTTCTCCTTCAAACAAAGCCTCTTTTGGAGGAAAATATACAGAAGCATCAAATATTTCTCCATTATAATATTTTCTACCAGTAGGAATACCTAGAGGGTTACCATTCTTTGAAGAAGCCACAAAACGATCAAACCAATAAACCCATTTTGCATGTGGAATAATTCCGAAGAAAGATCCCATGATTTTCTTAATCTGATATCTTCTCTTTAACGATGAATCTAGAGATACAAATTCAGACAAAGACTTACTAGGATACTGCGCATACAAAACCATAATGGATATAAACTGGATTACATTGGCAACAAAACCTTTCATGGCTTGCATGAACTTAGACTGAGGTACTGAATCTAAAGCAAATACATCAATATATAAACCTTTAGGGAAGGGAGAGTTTTCATTGAAAAGTTCTATATTAAAGGAGTTCTTTCTATATATCTTCAAGAACACTGTTTTTGCATCAGTATCCCTATTAGGATAGTCAAACTCATATTTATCACCCAATCTCCCCTCCTTACACAATCGAATCAATTTTTCATAATCATCACGCCTCATCATTACGTCTAAATCATCATCCCAAGGAATAAAACCCTTATGTCGGACAGCCCCCAAACAACTTCCACCACTGAGCATTAATGTCAAGCCTTCTTTTTCACATAATTTCGCTACATCCCTGTATATATCCAACAAAGCTCGCTTCATGGCAGAAGACTCCGAAGATGTCATCTCATGTAAATAATTCGTTTTATGAGTTAACTCATTCATCAATTCACTATCAGATTTCATCATTTACGGTCTTTTTTTAACATCCACCACTTCTCCGGTCAGGGAAGAAAATATAGTATTCACCGACACAGACGCAACAACACTTGATTTCAACAAGGTATCCTCCGGTTCTATGCCAAAATTTCTCTCCCGCATAGGGGTCTTAGTCCGTTCCGGATTAATACAATTGATACGAATACCACTATCCTGCCACTCTTCACTCAACGCTTGTACAAAATTCACGATAGCGGCTTTAGAAGATGAATACAAGCTATATAATTGACGCCCCCTCGTATAAGAACTGGAAGTAAACAGCAGCAGCGCCCCTTTGCTCATTTTTAAATATGGATAAGATTCCCTTGCTACAATAACAGCTCCAAGATAATTCACATGAATACTCTTACAAATCTCCTCATATGTCATTGTAGCCAATGGCTCCCGATTCAAGACTCCAGCCGTATTGACAACCGCATCTATACGTCCTTCCTTATCCATGACGGTTCTCAAAGCATCAGCCACTAGAGCAGGATCGGAGACATCCACTCCATTCTCTGAACGGCTGAAAGAATAGATATGCGCCCCGTACTGGCGACAAATATGGATAATATCAAGCCCAATCCCATAGCTTCCGCCAAAAACAACGATAACCGATGAAGGCAAAGCGGCTATAGTCTTAGGAGTTACCGTTTCATTCTGTTGAGCGATTGATTTTAGCTGAAACAATTTATCCAATAAAAACAGATCTTCTTTGTAAGTCAATTTCATATTAAACTGTTCACCCTTGACTACATACACGAATTCTTCCGGAAGATACTTGTAGACAACCCCACAATCATCTGTCGTTTGAAAACTAACATCCTTTAAAGCCAATTCATAAGCTCGTTTTATCGTAGAACGCTTAAAAGCTTGCGGAGTCTGTCCGTTACGCAAATACTCCCTAGCAGGTATTCCGGTAATATGGTCCGCCGCATCAACTTGAATGATCGTATCAGTCGTCTTGATCGCGACATCCACCGCATTATACGTTTTCAAGGCATTGATACAATCAGATATAATACGATCATTGACCAATGGGCGAACCGCATCGTGGAAAATCATATTCACCTCTTCCTCATAAGCATTAATCGCCGCTAAACTTGAATGGTAACGTTCCTTTCCTCCCTTGAGGATTTTCTTCATCTTGGAATATTCATTCTTCACCAAGATATTCTCTACCTCCTGCACATAATTAGGATTAGAAACCACAACGATCTCATCTATTAACGGATGATTTTGGAAAACATCTATCGTATGTTCAATCACTTTTTTCCCCGCTAACTTCAAGAACTGTTTAGGTGTCGCATCTCCTAAACGTTGACCGAAACCACCGGCCAAAACCACAGCTATATTTCTCATGATGTATAGAATATGAATCTTTAAGATATTAAACTTTGAGTCGCTTGTATTTTATCAAAAGAAGCAGAAAAATCACGAAGCGCATCTTTCTCAATATACCTATATTCTCTATTTAAAAGAATCTCAAGGCACTCCTCATCAGACTTAACAAGAAAACCAGTTCTACGATCCCGGATCGTTTCTTGCGTCCCCCCTTTCTTACGTCCGATCGCAGGAATACCACAAGCTTGAGCCTCTAAATAAACCAAAGGAAGACATTCATCATAATTAGACAGTAACCAAAAACAATCAGCCGCAGAATAATAATAACTCAACTCATCCCTATTCCTTCTTCCTAAAAAAATAACAGATGTAGCTAACCCTTCTCTTTTAACCTCTTCCTTCAACGATTGCAAATAAGGGCCATCACCAATAATTACCCATATATATCGGTCATTTTTTTCTATCAAACGCTTATAAACAGATAACATCTCCGCAAGACCTTTCATCTTTTCTATCCTACTAACCGTAAGCAAGATATCTTTATCAAAAGCGTCTATTTGCTTCCTAAAATCGGAAGGAATTTCCCTAAATAGTTCTTTATCTATTCCTGTATAGATTACCTGAAATTTATTTGATATGGATTGAAAATCTCCGGCAGAGAATACTTTTTGTCTATGAAAATCACTGACCGAGACAATCTTTCTACAATTCATCAAACACTTCCTATGATAATGTTTCATCCTCAAAAACACGTTATAGAAAAGATTACTCTTCAGGTCTACATTTCTATAAACCCATTCAACCTCCACACCTTGTATGATAGGTACAGTTCTACTCAATTGTTCTTTTGAGAAATATTTTCCTGCTATAGCAGCCGAAGGACACTGATTCAACAAGATAATATCAAAACCATCCAAATCCATATTTTTTAGGAACGTACCATAATTATACATCCAAAAATACTCACCATATTTAATGGGTACTTGAATATATGTAAATTTAGTATTTTGGATTGGATTCTTATATTCCTTCGATAATACAGTCACTTTATGACCCAAGTCTACCAAAAGATTTGCATAATCATAAGCAACAATGATTCCTCCATCTAAATCTGGAAGAAAAGCATGGGTTACAATCAAAATATTACACATAAAGAATTAACACCTATGTTTTAAAGTAAAACTAGAGCAGTAACAAAACGGAATAATAAGATAAAATAAATCAGTAAACCCTTTCAAATTCAAAACAAAAAAATAAACAAATATTAAAATAAAAGGAATTTTTCCAAGATATTTATTATTTCTATAAACTGCAAATATAGATACAACTTGAAACACAATAAAACTAATCAATCCAACAATTCCAAAATAGAATATCATACGTATAAATCCAATATCTGTATGCATATAAAACCTGCCAAAAGAATCCATCCATAACCCGTCTCCTATCACCCAGGTCTTAAACAAAGAAGGAAATATATACATTCTAAACATTGCATTTGTCGAAGCCGTTTCCAATTGACCTGTCTGAGTATATGAATTAATCAATTCAAATCCAAAATCATAGGCTACCAACAAACTAGTCTTCACCTCATAAGAAAAATTCATCACAAATAAAGAAAAAGCACACAACACAATAAACATAATCAAAACCAATTTAATCGAACTAATTTTGATTTTCAATTTCCACATATTAGATTTAAATACAACAAATGCAATCGCCATTAAAATACCAACTAAAGTTGTTCTTGCCATCATCATACCAACAATAGACATCAAACAAAAAGCAAAGCACAAGAATACTTTTTCATACAACACACACTTTTTTTATCAGCATAAAATACTAACAACAACAAAATCATTCCATGTATTATACCTGATTGAAAAAATTGAGTACCAAACCCTATCAATCTAGCTCCCATCTCTTCAATCAATTTAGTTTCCGCCAAAGACGTATACTTCAGCAAACCAGTAAAATACACCATTTTATCCACATCTAAAAACATAACTAATGAAATAATCAATTGAAGCAACGCTGAAGCAATATAATATTTCACAACCAACTCAAAACTTATATCTTTATATAAAATTTTAAAAAGAATCGATATCGTATAAAATGAATACACATTTAAAAGATTCACAATTCCAAATTGCAAAAAAGTATAATCATGAGTACCATTTATAACAGTAGAAATAATCAAAGATATAATAACCAAATAAAACCCACAAAAAATATAAAAATTACACAATTTGATTTTAAAAATACCTTTATTGATAAAGAAATCATATAGAATACCAAAAAGTCCTAATACAACAGGAAAGGTCACAGGAAAGATCTTATAATGTATTTGATACACATAAGAAAACACACAAAACAACAGAATTATTTTTCCTAATAAACGAACAAAATATAGACACCCTCTGTTTAACACATCCATAACAGCCTATCTTTCTTTACAATAAATCTCTTTAACAAAGCCAATGCAACAACAATTTCAAATCGAAAGATATCACCACTAATAAACAAATAACACAAAGATTTAAATTCGTACTTTTTCAAAGAGAAATAAAGGACTTCCAACAATTCCCGCGGACACTCCTTTTTTTTTATATAACAAATTGTACTTATATTTATATTATTTTCGATTTGACGATCCAACTTTTCATCCTTAAATCGTGCAGAAATTAAACACCTACGACAAGCAGATGCAGTCCGTTTCTGGACATCACTAAATTTATGACTTACTTGTCCATCCGACAGTCTATATTTCAATAACGGTTCCTGTATATTATAAAACTCACCCAACAAAGATAAATCAATCCACATCTTATAATCCTCCGCATGAGGATAATCAGCATCATACCTCACCTCGTTATCAATGAGCACTTGCCGACGAACCATTACCGTTGGATGAGCAAAACAAGTCTGAATAAACAATAGATTTTTCAGATCTTCCGATTCTTCTGGCAAAAATCGGCATAAGGCGCAAAGAAAAGCAAAGTTCTACATAAATAAATGCAAGTCAGCATCTTGTATGCAGGGCGGGTTGAAGCAGGCTTCGGCATAAAATGCCTGAAAACACCCCTTTCGGACAAAGTTCGGCTACTAAACAGCTACCGATTCCGAAAGGGAGTATATACGGCATAACGAGTTCTGTTTCATTGCTTTGCCTTGTTTTGCATAACTCTTGGTAAGAAATAAGTAACTACCTTTAGAAACGAAAATTTTAGAGTTATGGAAACAAAGAGAAGTACGTTTGCGACCTCGTTCTACATCAAGAGATCCGCAGTGAGAAACCGGGACGGGAAAGCCCCCATCATGGTGAAAATCTCCGTTGACGGCGATGACAAGGCAGTGGGAACCAAGCTGTTCGTTACTCCCGACCTCTGGGAGAACGGCAAGGCGAAAGGCAAGTCCGCCGAGGCAAACGAGATAAACGGGCAACTGAAGGAGGTCTCCGCCCGGCTCACCAACCACTACCACCGCATCCTCCGGGAAGAGGATTTCGTTACCACCGAGAAGCTGCGCAACGCCTTCCTCGGTGTCGGCGTGATGGAGAACTGCATCCTCAAAGACTTCGGGAACATGAACCGGGAGTTCGGGGCGATGGTGGAGAAAGGGCAGCGAGCCAAGTCCACCTACAACAAGTATCTGGCTGTTTACAACCATTTCAAGACCTTCCTTTGGGAGAAAAAGAGGCGCACCGACATGGCTTACAAGGAGCTGACCAAGGAGATCATCACCGATTTCGACAAGTACCTGCGGGTGGAGAAAGGGCTGAGTGCCAACACCCTCTGGATATACACCATGCCCCTACTCAGCCTGACCGACAAGGCGTGGCGGCGTGGAATCGTCCGCACCGACCCCTTCGGCGAGTACAGCCTTGAAATGCAGGAGACCGACCGGGGCTATCTCACGGAAGAGGAGCTGCGCACCTTGGCTAACGCCGTGTTCGTCAAGAAACAGACCAGCCTCGTGCGGGACATGTTCCTCTTCGGGTGCTTCACTGGGCTTAGCTACATTGATATAAAGACGCTCACCCATGACAAGATACAGCGCATGGACTTCGACGGCGAGGAATGGATCATCACCCGGCGCACCAAGACCCGTGTGTCGAGCAACGTCCCCCTCATGGAGATTGCCAAGGAGCTGATAGAGAGGTACAGGGGGCTTGCCGGGGGCGACCTTGTCTTTCCCATGCCCAGCAACAGCGTGTGCAACACCCACCTCAAACAGATAGCCAAAGCCTGCGGCATCCACAAGGAGATCGGCTTCCACCTGAGCCGCCACACCTTCGCCACGACCGTCTATCTCTGCAACGGCGGCACCATCGAGGCGCTTTCCAAGATACTCGGGCACAAGCACATTTCCACCACCCAGATCTACGCCGAGGTGACCAACAGGATGGTAAGCTCCGATTTCCGGGCGATTTCCGGCAACCTCGCCGCCATGCAGCGGAGCGTGCTGGAGAAGAAGGACGGGAAACAGGACGGGAAGCGGGTGCGCCGCTCCCTCCGGGAAACGGCTTGATGCCTTTCCCCGGTGCAGAATGCGGCAAAGGCAGGAACTTCCGATACGGTGTCCCTGCCTTTGCTGCATTTCCCGATGCACACCCCCGTGCGTTTATGTTGGACTTTTCCCCCGTTTGCGCTTTGGGCGCATGTCCACGTAGTTCTCCTCCAGCATACGCAGCAGATCCGACTGGCGGTAGAGCGTCTTGCCCGGCAGCGATATGTACGGGATCAGCCGTTGCGTGCGGTAGTCCTGCAACGTTCTCGGCGTGATGTGCAGCAGCCTGCACACGTCCTCGCCCGTGAGATAGACCTCGCCGTTCATCGCCGGGCGGAAGTGCGCCGTTACCGTGTCGAGGTACCTCATGCCTTCCTCCAGTGCCTCGAAGTATGCCCGTACCTCTTCCGTGTCCCTTGTGATCACTTCCATCTCACTCGTCCTCCGTCATTTCCCGGCTCATGGCTTCCACGAACGCCTCCACGTCCTCCGTCCGGTAGTAAATCTTGTGGTTGATCTGGCTGTACGGCAGCAGCCCCCGGTCACGGTAGGTCTGCAATGTCCGCTTGCTGATGCCCAGTTTCTCGCACACGTCCGCCCCGTCCATCCAGTTCATCTTTTCGGGCGGACGGTAGCGGGCGCAAAGCTCCCTCACGTGCTGCGAAAAGCAGCCGAACCGTTCCTTCATCTCCTCGAAGGTCTTTCTCTCGATGCTTACTATTTCCATTGTCCCGATATGTTTTTATTGTTATACTTCCCTGCAAATATACCGGTCTGTATATGTCCGTGTATCAAAACCGTACCGCTTGTCCTCGTTTTGCTTCACGTTTGTAGCCTTGTCACGTTCCGGGCGATGAAAAGCAGGGAGAAGCTCTACATATCCGCACGCCCTTCCACATATTTTCCGCCCTTTCCGCTTGCCGTGTGCCGGACATTTCGCATATTTGTAACCGACCAAACATCATCACTATGGACGAGGCTGTCTTTATCGCTCAATACACCTTCCTTGCCACTCCTGCGGTCATCGAGGAGGAGAGCCGCATCTTGGGCAAGATCGCACGCCGCCTACGCTGCGAGTACGTCATCCGTTTTGAGGACGACGGCAAGTTCTATTTCCTTTTGGAGACCCGTTCCGGCTACGAGGAGCATTTCGCCCGGTGCGGCTGGTACATCGTCAGCCAGACCGACTTCAACAGCCGCCTGACCATCGGCATGGGCTTGTACGAGAGTGGGAACTTGGCGGGCTTCATGTACAGGCTCGATTCTGGCAGCGAGGACGAGGCACGTTTCTGGAACAATATCCTTGTCTTCACCTTCTTCAATGACTTCCGCAAGGCGTTCTTTCCGCTCGACAACCGCTTTCAGGGTTTCTTCCGCTTGGACGGCAGCTTGTGTTTATACCTTTATGACTATTGCCCCGTCCGGCGGAACGACAAGATCACCTTCGAGGGGAAGAAGGTGTCGAACGCCGTCTGGCGTTTCAAGAGCGGCGAGCAGACCGACCTTTTCGTCAAGCTCTTCTCCATCGCCGCCAGCCGCATCCGGGCGATTCAGGAGAACAGGCACCGTGCCGTGCTGGTTCCCGTCCCGGCATCCACACGGGAGAAGCACCGCACCCGGTACGAGGCGTTCTGCCGCAAGCTCTCGGCGGACATGGGAGTAGCCGACGGGTACGGGGCGATAACCGTCGCTTATGACCGGGCGCAATACAAGGGCACGCACGGGAACGGAAACCGCACCGCCAATCTGGAGTTCCACCCCGAACGGTTCAGGGGGAAGTGCGTCTTGCTCGTGGACGACGTGCTTACTACCGGGGCTACTTTCATAGCGCTGCGGCGCAAGCTGATCGGGTACGGGGCGAAGTTCGTCATCGGCTTGTTCCTTGCCAAAACAATGACTTTTGAGGATGAATAGAAAAGAATAAATATGATATAATGTTCTTAACGTATCGTTAAGTATAAACTATATATGAAATTTATCTATTACATGACAAACATCTATTGTAATAACAATGCGCTATTATTTTTGTCTTTTCCTAAAATAGGTAGTAAGTCTAAACATATATTTACTAACTCATCAATCTCATAATCTTTAAATATAATATATCCAAAATGATTCAGTTGTGTCTTTCTAAAATCAAAATCTTTACTATAATGATTGGTAATCCACTGACATAATTTATATTTAATAGGAAAGGAATATTTTAATGAATAATAGAATGTGTTTACAATACAAAGAGGTATATTGGGATTCTCTTCATATCTAACATCCATTGCTCGCGTCTTATAAAACTCCATAAAAGAGTTATCGTAAATAAACTTCGATTGATTAAAATCATAGACAATGGATGAGAAATTAAAAAAAGCTGTTTTGATTAAGCTGTATGGAGTACTCTTTAATTGAGAGTTTTGTATTCCCCAAGTTTTTTCTAAACTCCATACATCTACCCCAAGCATACCTACTTTTAGTTTGTATCCACCAAAACTATTCCTTTTAAAAGTAATATTCCTTAAATATTGCTTCGGAATTACTATATTGTCAATATCTTTCACAACTATATCTAAATCCCTATTATTGCTGATTCCCAATAAGAAATTACGAATTACGCCACTGAATATATATACATCAGTTTGTTTGGAAATTAGCAAAAGTAAGTTCCAAGAAGCATTATCCAGTAAAAAATCCCTTAGGTAAATTTTGAAAGAATTATTTTGCTTAGATATGTCATTTTCAATATTATCAAATCTTCTGTCCATTCAATTTACGAAGATGATTAAGCGCAAATTTATCTGTCATACAAGCTATAAAATCTCGTATTATTCTTAGTCTTTCTTCAACAGTAAAATCTTTCACATCAAACTCTTTATATAACTCTTCTATTTGTTTACATTTTCCATCTATAGATTCATACTTTTTATATTTGTCCTTGAAAAAAGGCTCTTGACCGTATAATTCCACATGCTCATGCAAAACTGTCATAAAAATAGATTTCGAAATAAGAGTTTTACCTCTTTTTCTAAAAGATTCTTCTTTATGAAAGAAATATTTAATATATGCGTTTAATATGCCTGAGATAACAGCTTCTCCTGTTACCTCTAAAGACATGATGTCTCTATTGGATAAAATGTTCTCACTCGATTCTGTTTTAAGAAGTTTTGTTACAGGATTTGCTTCTATTAATTCTTCATTATAATTTCCTTCAATAATATCATCCAAGTTGTCTACAAACTCTTTTGTTGCAATTTTCATCAAATATGTCAACAAGTTAGTTCTCAAATCAATCCATTCTTTTTTAGAATATTTTCCATCCTCTGTCTTAGGGATTAATTTATCTTGTATGTCTAACTTTTGTATTTTAGAGACTAATTCTTCATATTTAATCCATTGCTTTTGAATAGCATCCTCAATATCCATTATGTAATAACAAATAGAATCAGCTGCCTCCATAAGAAATGCTAATGGGTGACGATAATACTTTCCTTCAGGATTAATTAAACCACATTTTTTAACAACATCATCCAATACCTCCTTCTCAGAGAAGAATACTCCATGTTTATGTTTTCCAATTGCATTTTTCTTGTCTTTAGATTCGTAATTAGGATATTTTAATGTAGCAGCTAAAGTCGCATAAGTTAGATTTAATCCAAATAAATCACCTAAATATTGCAATTTAGTCAATATCCTAAAACCTTCTGCATTTCCATCAAATTGTGTATAATCATTCTTAAATGATTCATTCGCTAAAAATTCTTTCAAACTTTCTTTTTGAAAGCCTTCCAATCCTTTGTAAATATATCTGCTTAACTCACTGCTTTCTCCGCCTTTACCATCGCAAATATATTTTAGATTATCAAATAGGTCTCTAAAATATTCTTGAATTACAACTTCACCAAAATGCCCAAAAGGGGGATTTCCTATATCATGCACTAAGCAAGATGTTTTTAGTATCGGTGATATTTTTCTTAAAATATCTAATTCTTCAAGTCCTATCTTACTCTTAAATTCTTGATTTCCACAAAGATATATTCCAAATGACAATCCAATATTCATAACTTCCATTGAGTGTGTTAAACGAGAATGTATATTATCATCAGAAGTAAGTGGAAACACTTGGGTTTTGTCATGTAGCCTCCTACATGATGAACTAAAGATTACCCGACCAAAATCACTTTCGAAAGGATTTCTATAATCCATTTTCCCTGAATTTTCGAATCTATTGTCATCAACTTTAGATTTTCTTCTTCTTTTATCCTGCAATAATTTTTCCCAATCCATTTTCCTTTTTACTATATTGACTTACAAATGTACTGAATCTTTCTTATATGCCCAAATTTTACTACAGTTCTTATATACAACCACTTATATTTAACATAAGATAGTTTCTAATATAAAGCTTTATTAGGTGTCCAGATTTACTAAAACATAGGCTGAACGAGGATAGCTATTTCACTTTTGCGGTAATTTCATCTATCAAGTTCGTAATTTTCTCAATGGAGTACTTTTCTATCAATCTTCTATTTGCCGCTTCTGTCTTTAATTTCTCATTGATTAATTTTAGTTGGGGCAAATCCGATTGGCAGCATTCGTTCAAGTATTCTATTTCAGTGCCATAGGAGGTATATTTATAACGGGACTGCAAAAAATGCAGAAAGGTGTTGCGTGATTCGTTGGACAATCCCAAAATACTTTTTGAGACCTTGTCCGCATTAGCCTCTTGAAATATTGAAGTATCCTTATAAAGACACCGTTTGACCGGGATTGCATCATTCAATGCCAGATTCAGGCGTTCGCAAGTTTCATCCGTCAGATTTTCCAGCATGACAGACACTTTATTAGGACATTTCTCAAATCTTTGCTCGAATAGTTTTTGAAAATACGCAACCAGTACATTCAAAATTCGATCTGAACCAATATTAGAATGATTCCTTCTTGCACCCGCATGTACCTTTGAGTTACAACTCAACAAACCCTCCATATCGCTGATACCTTCCATTAGCCTGTCTATGGATTGCTTGCCTTGGGCAATGATGTCTTCCTCGGATACCTGAACAAGGTTGTCGCTATATAAAACCGATAGTATAGATATAATGACAAACAATTCTTTTAGATCAACGCTTTTATCCGCAAAGTAATACCGTACCGTTTCCTCGTAATGTTTCTCGTATTCTTCGTTATTCAGTCTCCAATAATCATACAGATTGTCCCAACTATTCAAACTTGCGTCTTCGGCTGCAAAGTATTGTTGCAAATAGGTTGTATCAAAATACCCGCTTTCCAGATAGCAGACAATTTCATTGACGATAAAATCACTGAAAATATCCAACCGCTTGCCTATCTCTATAAAGCGGTATTTAGAGAGGATTTTTTCACGCTCCTCATTTCTCTCTTTATCCGGGAACATATTGTACAGACTGTTGAACAGGCTCGCAATTTCGGTATTTCCACCCTTATACTCACAATAAACAGCGATAAAGTTTGCCAATAGCGATGTTATGATTAGTTCATATTTGGGAGATTCATGATAATGTTCCGGCAAAGCCATGACTATCCTATGGTAATCGTTCAGACATTGCCGAAGGACTCTTAAATTATCGAATTTAGAGGCTTGGAATATCTTGATGATAAGCTCTTTGTTATCAGACAATAGGTTTCTGTTGTTGGCGGATATTTCGCCAATGAAAAAATCGAGTGTCTCCTCTATATTCACTTTAATCTCGAAAGTGCGCCCGATGGTCTTTTCTTTGAAATCCTTGAATTTCAAATTAGATTTTTCGCCCTCTTTTTCGGCAATCTTGTTCTCATCGCCAATGATAATGACCTTGCATTTACAATGTTCTGAAAAGTAATTGATGTATCCCAACAAGGTTTCCAGTTTGACATCACACCTTTCAAGGTCGTCAAAAATCAGAATCTTGTTTCCTTTTATCTCGGAATTTTCTTCTTTCAACAGTAAAATGGAGTCCAAGTCACAGGTTACACTTCCTTCATCCTTGCCATCACCGTCAATGTCGTATTTCAAAGCGATTTTCGAGGCAACTTTTAATACATTCTTAGCTAATTTCATTCCCTTGCTATATAGCCACGGGGATATTTCTTTGTTGATTTGTTCTGTAATTTGCTGGGTCGTGGTCAAACCATATAAAGACACATAAATAGGCTGCCATTTTAACTTGTCCGCATCTCTGTTGTTTTTCAGTTGCTCCATCCATTGACGGATGAAAAACGTTTTGCCGCATCCCCAAGCGCCTCGCAACATGATGGCATATTGCGGATCGGGTATTTCCGCATATTCATTTAAGAAGGTGAGTATATTTTTATTCATAACCATATTCATTAGAGGTTTCAAAGTTACGGAAAAGAGTCGTAATGCTTGGCTGCGTTTCGCTTTAAGCGGTAGTGCTGTTTGTTATCTAAATCTTAATGTCTTTATTAGCAAAATCAAGGCACTATTTCGTAAATGGTTCGGTCGCTATTCTTGAAAATGGTCTGCTCAATCTGGCTTCCGACCTTTACGATACTGTCTATGTCTGCATAGACTTTCAGGCTGATAACAGGTGCATATTTCAGATGTTCGTAATCGACTGGAGTATTGTTATAGGTCGTTTCGACAATAGGATAATTATGTTCCTTTGCGAACTGTTTCAAGGTATCTATGTAGGGAAGCTGCTCTTTACCCATAGCTTCAAAATCTATGTAAAACTTTCCGTTCTCCAGCACAAAGTAGATGCAGTCCACACCATTGGAACAAATACCTATAAAATCATAATCAGTATTTCCTGCCTGCACGTTTCTCAATACATCCGGCAGTTTGTCTATCGTGATCCGGGCGGCAACCGGGATATTGGAGTTTATACCGTCGTTTTGCGTCACTCGTTTATTCCCATGCCCGCAACTCAATAAACTTAAGATAGAAGTAAATAGTCCCATAATTTTTAAGAATCTCATAGTTTTATGCTTATTATTAAGTAGATAATATGTAATTATATACATTTTCTGCTGTATATCTTCGCTTAGTTACAAATATATATCATAAGAGCGAAACTTCGGAATATTCGGTCTTCCTTTTTTCAAGGTATGCTTAAAAGCAGTTCTGCGGGTGTTTTTTTGGGCGTTCCCCTTCGGGTCGGGCTTTCCGCTGCAAGTCCTCGCTATGCTGTGGGCTTTCCCCTGCAATCCCTAACGTGGATGAAAGGGCTTTCACTGTCTTGCACCTGCACCTTGGCGCACGGGCTGTTCCGTCCCGGCGTCCGTTTCCGACCACTCCGTGAGGCTGCATGGCCGAAGCCGGACATCGGGGCGGAAGGACAAACGGAACACATCCGTCCGTGCCGTCACACGGGGCTTCGGCTGTTCGCCGAAACCTCCCGTGCCCCGTCCCGCCCGAAAGAGTTCCCCGGTGTTTGTCCGGCAGCCGGAACCTGACCGTCCTCCCATATACTTCTCCCGCCCGTATCTCCTTGCCTTGGGAAGCGGGCGTTCCCGGCTCTCCGGAAGGCTTCTTTTTCCTGCACCCGGCAAGTAACTTACCATTGGCTGAAATGACTGACAGGGCATTTTTTCCCTAAGCTGATTGGAAAAACATTGACGAAGGTAGGCGGAGGTGAAAGCAAATCCGCAAAAAATGCCAAATCTCCACCCTGCGGGTAGTATTTACCATTTTTTCAGATGGTTGCAATTCACCTTTTCCGCTTTCAATGATGGTCAATGTTCTTCCCAATCAGCCAAGGGAAAAAATTGGTTGGGGCGGCAAGCGATGAAAACAGAGTAATAACGATTAAAATTTGTGAGTTATGGCAACAACGAACAGCACCATCGAAAAGATTGCACCGATGTTCACCGATTTGTTAATCAAGAAAATCGAGTGCTTGAAAACGGATTGGCAAAAACCTTGGATAGCGAGCCTTGAACAAGGTTTGCCCCGCAACATCAGAGGAACGCTCTACAACGGCGGCAATGTCTTGATGTTATTGTTCTACACCGAGTTTATGAAATTCACTTTGCCCGTGTTCCTCACCTTCAACCAAGCGAAAGAAGAGGACTTGAGCGTCAGCAAGGGCGCACGCTCGTTTCCCGTCTATTATTGGTTCAAGTTCGTGGTACACAAGGAAACGAAAAAGACAATCAAGTACGAGGAATACCGCAAGCTGCCCGCAACCGAGCAGGAAAATTACAAGGTCATCCCGCAGATGAAGTATTACAATGTCTTCAACATCGACCAGACCGATTTTGCAGGAAAATACCCCGAACGCTACGAGCGCATGAAAAAGGGAGAGCAGCCCGAAGACTATTCGGACGGGATGATTTACGAGGCGTTGGACGAGCTTGTCTGTCTGCAAAATTGGTATTGCCCTATCAAGGTGCAGTATTCGGACAGTGCCTACTATTCGCCCTCTTCCGACCATATCGTTTGCCCGCAGCGTGAGCAGTTCCCGCAGGGAGCGGAATATTACGGCACGCTTCTGCACGAGATGGCGCACAGCACGGGAAGCCCCCAACGGCTGAACCGCACGTTCGGCAGCTTCTTCGGGGATGCGCTCTACGCCCGTGAGGAACTTGTCGCCGAACTTACCGCCGCCCTTTGCGGTGCGTTCTTCGGCTACGCAGCCGCACCGCAGGAGAACTACGCCGCCTATCTGAAACACTGGCTCACCAAGCTAAAGGAAGAACCCGCCTTTTTGGTGGAGATATTGGGGGACGTGAACAAGGCGGCGAAGATGATTGCCGACAAGGTAACCGAACCGATGAACGAACCCGCAGCAGCCTAAGCGGGACAGCAAAGAACAAGAGTATCAACCAACGGGCGGAGCAGTCCGCCCCACTAAAACACATAAAATCATGAACGTAATCTATTTGACAGAAGAAGAATTTCAGAACAGCAAGGCACGCATGGCAGAAACGGACAAGATAGATGGTTATCTGAAACTGATACAGCCCCTTTACGAAGCGGTGAGGAAATTCCAGCCCGATGCGCTCCTTTTGTATTGCGTCAGCCCGTCAGTCGAAAACCCTTGCTTTTACCGGCTTCATGTAGGGCTTATCCGTGAGGGTATTACGTTTGTCCTGCACCAAAGTTACAAGGACAAGAAATGTTATTTCGAGGTCGAGACCTCCATGTTTTCCGAAGCCAAAGGCAGCATCCTGCACCGACTGAAAGAGGAAAACCCCGAACCCAACCGGATAGGAGTTTTCACCAAACGGAAAATAGAGGACTGGATAACGTGGGGATTGAAGATTTACAAGGCATTGGAAGCCGAGAACGAAGTTATCCAACGGATGAAAGCCGAGTATTTCGCCAAACTCGGCAGCGAGCCAATCGAATGGAAGGACACCGAAAGGCATACCGAGGGCAAAATCAAGCGGAACGGGCTTGTTTTCTCCTTCCATATATGCGGACGCAGCATTTACGAGAAAATCGAGTTGTCCCTGCCTTACAACAAAAGCAATTACGACACGTTCGCACGGTTGGCGGACAATCGATTTACACTGAAATAGTATGAACCACGGGCGGAGCAATCCGCCCGACAATACCCAAGAACATGAAAACGGCATTTGTTTACAAACTGATATACCGCCTAACGGACGTATGCTGTTGTTTTTTTGCTGGCTCTTTGCCATACTCGTACCGCTTGGAACACCGTTGATGTTTCGCTATTTCAGTTGGATTGTTGCTTTTGCCGTAGTAATGATGCTCTGCTTTCTTCCCGACTTATTCTGCCAGCTCCGCTACACAGCCGGGCGGCGTGAAGCGCTCCGTGAATATTACGGAAAGATGAAACATCCCGGCAGGAAGCTCGCCAAAATAGTCCTTATCGCTATCGCCCTGACCGTGGTGAATGTCGCACTGATGTTTCACTTCGGGTTTATACATTGGGCATGATAAACGGCAAGAGAATAAGCATCGGTTCTATCTCTGGGATTACTTACATATCGGCTAATTTCCATTTCACGGCAGAAGCCGAAACATCATCATCTATATATGCTTGCAAATAGGAAGCCAAGTCTTTATATCGACTTTCGCCATTACAATCATACACCCATAATTCCGGTTCTTCCGTACCGTCAAACCAGATTAGACAAATCATTTCATAACTGTTATCACTTGCGGCAAAAATAGAAACTCTGTTAAGTGCAAATAACCCGGTTGCATGATCTTCCCAATTACCCATTGAGGCTTTTACATTTCGAACAATGCCAGCCAACCGTTCATCATCTGCACCTTCACTCCAAAAACTTTCGGTTTCTTCCGTATCAAGCCAATCTCCATGTGTGGCATTTAGCCATTTACCGAATAACTCATACCTGACTTTCAACATAGGAGAGGCTTTTCTATAAACACCACTTTCAAGAGTCGGCACACCCTTGTGAAAGTCGATAACCTTACTTGTTTGAGGATTATCTTCCAAAGTAATAACTATATCAAGTAATTCTTTTATCGTTTTCATTTCCTTTCTATTTGATGCTAATGGCTTGAAAAGGAACAATATTAGTCGTTTTCTTTTCTTGTTATCAACACAATTTCGTTTTTTATTTCTTCGTATTCTCCAAACCAATGATGAAAGGCAATCCAATCTATACCGTTTTTTCCTTTCCAAAAATCAACAGGATATTGCCAATCTGAATTATGACTGCTTCGGGGCGCAACTGCAAGATTTATATATTTATAAAAAGGTTCTGTATGCTTTTCAGTATGAAGAATACCACATACCCCCAATGTTTCTAATATCGCTTGCAACTTATAGTCAGCTTCTATATTATTTTTTTTCCATTGCTTAAAAAACGAACTCTTCTTTAAAGACTTATGAATATCTCTTATTTTCATGTTCCCTTCTGCTTGTTGAAGGTGTTTCATTATTTCTATGAATATTAAAATATCACTATCCGCAGGAGAGTTCCCCATTGTTCTATTTGTTTCACGCAATACAAATAATCGTTCAAATATATCATTCGTATTAGTTTCAATGGGAAAATATTCTTCTATATTCCCCATATTTTCTTCATAAAACGAAGAGCAAATAGGGCAAGGCTTTAAATTGTGATTTTCATCTACCAAGAGTTTAAAACTATGCAAAGGAAAGGTTTTCATTGTTGCATATACATACAAACAACTATTCCAACAAGCAGAAGACATTGTAGATAAAAATGTATCTGTATAATGCTTTTTATCTGCTTTATTGTATTCCTTGAATAATTCTTTTATTGCTTCATCATGTATCATAAGTCATACTATTGTTGATAATGTTTGGTGGCTAACTAACCTTTATAGGAATGTTCAGCCGCTTGTTATAATAAGTTTCCAATATCAAAGCCTAATTCTTTTAATACATTTGTTTGTTCTTTTTGGTATTCCAAAGTTCCACTATGGATAAAATCTTTATTTACAATATAGCTATTGGGGAAATCCTTGTAATACCTCATTAGAAAGTCTGGTATAATTTCATAAGTATTAAAACAAAATAAAATCTTACCGGATTTTACTAATCTAATAAACTCCTCTTTACTTTCACATTGATAAAGGTTCCCATCTTCATGAAAAACTCTACATTGATCAAGAAATAATTTCATGTTGAAATTAGCAAAATTAGCTAAATATTGAGGGCGTTGCCACCGTGCAATATCTGTACAGTTTGGAGATGATACGACTTTTTCCCATATACCTCGTTTTATAGGAAAAGAGTTACAGCTAAAATAGAGACGATAATGGGTTTGAGCAAATGTCTCTTCATTCAGTTCGCCTTCTAATGATGAAAAAACGCCATAACAGTCGTTTGTCAAAAGTCTTACATAATACAATTCACCACTTCGACCATTAATTTTATAAATTGCCCCCAACTCATATTTTGCCATAATGCTTTGATTTTTATTTATTATAATGTCCGGCGGATAACCGACCTTTCGGGGTGATTAATCCGCTTGTTAGCAACCTTTTTTCGTTTTATAGATTATTTCAGAATATCCATTTGGAAATGATTTGGTAATACTTTCTAAATCCCCATCGTCCTGATATTGGAATATGTGAACTAAATCACTACTACTTTTACCATCAATATCATATTGTTTGATTTCAATATGTGTCAAAGCGTTTTCTTTATAGATATAATTTTCTTCACGGCTGCCATGACTACCACATAACTGTAACTGTTTCAACTTTCCGCTCTCGAAAAAGTGATGGCATACATTCATCAAATGTTTACCATTATCATATAGAATACTTTTCACAAGATTGTCTGTATAATATAGGAAAGTGTGATAAAACTGATTTTCAATCGAACAACCAACCTTAACTTCGACTATTTGATTTTGATTATTAAATCCATAGATACAAAGATTTTTGGTGCTTTTTACTGTATCAGGACGCTTTACAGTTTTTCCTTGTCTGAAACCATTACGCTGATAGGAATATGGGGTAAGCTCATAAAACTCGCCCTTATACCACTCAGTTCTGACAACATCGCTTTCTATTTGTTGCCTTATGGTTTCAAAGTCATTTTTCAATGCTTCAAATTCAGTTCTTAAAGTTTCTTCAATCATTTCCATTTATTGGTGGTGGCTAATGTTTGGCAGCGTTCCGCTTGTTCAGTCGGTTTGCTGTTTGTTAGCCACCCTTAATATTTCTTCCATTTTTCTAAAGTTCTCCATTTATAAATTTACCGACAATTGTTTCACAATTATTGATAAAGTAATTCCAATCACCAACCTTAAAAATCTCTTCGTGTTCCCCATCAAAAGCATAGATGGTTTTATCTTTTGAATACCATAGAATCTGTACCCAGTAATTATCTGAATACTTGACCAAAGAAAGATATTTCTTTCTTTTCCATGTCATCTCCACTGCATCCATCAATTTATAAAATTCAATGTACTTACTATCAATTTTTCCAGAAAATTCTATTCTTAGATTATCGTGTTTGAAAAAATTGACCATTTCTTTAGGCAGTTTGTATTTTTTTATTATTTCTTTCAGGGCTTCTGCATTGTGAAAATCCTCTGGCTCCAGACTCTTGATATATTCTATCATCTCTTGATTATTGTTTAGGACTGCAATTGTATATGGTCTTTCCCCATACTTGCTTTTAATGGTTATATCAGCCCCTTTCTCCACAAGCCATTTTACCAAATCAATAGAATTGCGTTGTGTCGCTACCATAACAGGAGTTTCTTGTTGGGTAAACACCATTTCATATTCATGGTAATTTATGTCTGCCCCATAGTCTAAAAACATCTGGGCTAATTTCTTGTCTTTTTCATAAATCGCTGACCTCAGGCAGTTACTTCCATATTTTTTTACTGTTATACCATGCTTTTCAAACACATCAATGTTTTTGAAATTCTTTCCAAAGAAAATATCATCATATATTCTTTTACATTGCCTTTTAGTCAGATTTTCCAAGGCACCATGTTGTATAAATAGCTCGCATATTTCAGTTGTACAAAAACGGGCTGCATTTGAAATCGGTGTTACCCAATCTCCCTCTTTTGCTCTCACATTTACTCCCTTTTCTAAAAGCCACTTGATTGCTCGTTCATTCTTACATTGAATAGCAATCTCTATAGGAGTAATATCTGCATATTCACTCAAGACTATTTTCTGATTTATATCCCAACCGTTATTATATTCTTTTTCTAAATTGTCAATATCATTGTTTATGATATGCTCGACTACTTGGGGGACTGTTTTAAAATTTCCTATATAACCGATTTTGTACATAAGTTCATTGTCATTTTAAGTAAATGTTTGGTGGCTAATGGGATGTAGATAGCAACCTGTTCGGGTTGCTTATCTACTTGTTGGCAATATTTTTATTCTAAATTAAAATACCATTCCAAAAAAGAATTAAAGTCTTTCCATTGTGGTAATAACTTTCCATTCTGGAAATTGATTAGTTTTTCGCCTAATTCAATTTCAATAACTTCCTCTGTTTTACGATTATAAAAGAAACCACCTTCTGCTTCAAAACTATCTAATGGGAGGTACTCATCTGGTAACTTTAGGATATTCCGAGCAGATTCGATAGCATAACTCAAATCGTCCGAATAAATACTGAACCAACATACATTATACATTTCACTATGCCGCCCAAGAAATGACATTTCAGTAGTATGTAAATTGAAAAATGCAAAATCGCTATTCAAATCAATACCTAAATTGATTAAAGCAGTTTTGTATTTTTCATCTTCCTTTTCTGAATAAATGCCTTGTTGTTTCAGATGTTCTATTATTTTATTGCTCAGCATAATTGAATGGTATTTCATTCATTTTACATTTTATTGCTAATGTTCGGTGAATAATCGACCTTTAAGGAGATTGATACGCTTGTTATCTGCATTTACTAATAAAAATCACAATAAAGCCTCCAATCTCCAGTTTGACTGTTTTTTGCCAAATAGAAATTTCCGCTATCTATGATATTAAGGTTCGCTTTTTCATCTGAAGCTATCTGAATCATAAATTCATATCCATCACCGAAATCTATACCTGACTGTATATAATTAGGATAACCGCCTATTTTATGCCCAGCAAAACAATCCGTATAGTCATAATAGTCGGTGATTTCCCCAGAATCTTCCATTTCCACCAACTCATCTTCTATATCCATTGGAATGTCGCCACTATCCCATACAGGATAATCTTCAGTAATTAGTTGGCTTTTCAGCGGATAGGGCTTTATACGTGATGATGATTGCATGTATATATCCTTAACAACCAACACATCTTCTTCTTTGTATTCACGAATAACCCAAGCATCTCCGTTATATGCCAGTCTGCCGGGCATATTTTCAGACACAAAAATAGTCAATACTTTCGACCCTTTAAGTGCATCAGGAATATAGGGCAACCCTTCAAGACATATTTGTAATAATGGCAACATTGCTTTACCATTGTCATCTATCGGTATATCTTCGTTTTCTCTATATAGATACACTTGACCAATCCAATTTTCAGTGTTGGAGTTTGTAGGTCTAAATCCCCCAGTTATAAAACCAGTTGCCCTTTTAACCAATTGTTTTTTTATTTCTTCAATTCTTTTCATTTTTTCTATGCAGATAATGGGATGCAACTTGCCGCCGTTAGGCGGAACAGGTGCTTGTTATAAGCTAAATTTCGTATTCAATCTTGTAATCTTCATATACCTTGAATACCGTTTCACAATCAGATAAAATACTTTCAAGTAAAGGTTTGACCTCACTATTCCAATCCAACTTACCCAAACCAGCACCTATTTTCGGGAGCGACACAGTTTTGACACCTCTGCTTTCGCACACTTTTTTCAAGCGTTTCAAACCTTTATTCAGATATGTAAGTTCTGCATGATACATATCGGGTTGTGTAGCGATGTAGATTATACCCGGAGAGAAACCTTTGATTTCTCCTATAAACACATCGCCAGCCTGAAACTTAGTGTTTCGTGTATGCTTCTTAAAGAGTTTTTGGATTTCAGGGAATTGGCTTGACAGCTTAAAGGCAAGCCCAGTTCCTAATCCTTCTTGTGAGCCAACAGCTACACCTTGTGCTATGTACTCATCTTTACTCTGTAATATATCTCCCGAAATGTATTTTATCATATTGTTTCCGTTTTTTCAGTTGCTTATAATGTTCGGTGGATAATCAACCTTTCAAGGGAGATTAATCCGCTTGTTATAAGCGACTTTTTTCCTTAATATATTCTTCTATATTAGATGGATTGGTTAAGTCTACGCATAAGCTCCAACCCCAATCCGCCAACAATACGGGAGCTATTTTCCCTAATGCAATTAGGACTTTTCTCCACATATCTATAGTGATGGGAGCTATTTCTATATCAAGCCAAATAGCATTCACTATTCCAGATTCGTTTATCGACCAAAAGATATTTTGCTCATATCCATTGCCTCTGCCATCGGTTGCTTCTGATTCTTCCCTATAGCTGGAGTAACCTGTTTCAACTAAATCGTAAGGAGGTAAAAAGCTCAAAGCCACGTTTAATTGTTCTGAGCGCAAACCAAGTTCTTCTATTCCGTGAGGACTATTCTCACGAATAAAAATATCAGTGAAGGAACCATTTTCTGATTGATGTTCTTGGGAGAAATCATTTATTTCACCCATTTGTTGCAAGCAATAATTCTTGGCAGTCAAAGGGAGTATTTCCCTCTGGCAATAATCATCTTCGTGGAAAAATGCTATCCGTTTTTGTTTGTCCATAATTTATTTCTTTTATCGCTTATAATGTTTGGCAGCTAATCGCCTTTTGGGGCGATTGAGGTGCATGTTAGTTGTCT
>NZ_SRYM01000061.1 GCF_004793765.1 Parabacteroides distasonis
AACTATATTTCAATAATTTCAAAGAACTTTTTCAGATTTTAATGGGACAGTAGTGATTTCCGATACTTCCTTTACATTGTCTACTTTCGTAATACAGATACGCTTTACTTCTCCGTCTACCAGCATTTCGCAAGCGCCACATTTACCGATACCGCAATTCAACGAACGATTGCGGCCATTTATGCTATGACTATGTACTGGATAGCCGGCCTGATGTAAGGCGGCGGCGATGGTAAATCCCTTCATTCCCGTTATGGGTTTACCGTTGAATAAAAAAGTGTGTTCTTCCTCTTGTGGAATTGTTAAAATAGGATGATTAACGATTCTTTCCATAATTGCTATTGATTTAATTGGGCTAAAATTACGGATATAATTGGATAAATACTGTAATTTTACTTGAAATCTATTAATAAAAAAGCAATTATCCCTAAAGATTTAGGGGTAATCGCTATGTTTTACTTAAAATTTATAGTTTAGGCTAAAAAATCTCTTATAAATTGAGGAATGATGGTTATGCAAATGCCTGTAATGATAGCAGATGTGATAACTCCAAAAATATTATCACCCAAAGCGTCTCCCCAAATGAATGAGTCCGGATTTTCTTTGCTGACCAGTTTCTGGGCAACCTTGGCGGTCGTAGAAGTAAAGCTGTTATGCCCAGTATCAATAATTTTAAGATCTTAGGGCCCAACAGCAACTTGGCGTCACATAGTACTCCTAATAAGAGTCTTAGGTTGAACATAGAACCCTAAGATCCATCCACCAATCATCATTTTTATCTTTGTTTGTAAAACAATTTGCGGCTTGAAATGTTTTATATTTGAACAGTCGATAAAAAGAAAAAGCTCTCAGCCTAAAAGAAATTACTGGTGAACCTTTTCAAACAATCTTCTGTTATACTATAAAATGACTCAGAAATCACCTTGATAGTAGTCATCGTATAATAATTTGTTAGTAGTATTTGTTTTTTCATATAAGTAGAGTTTGTTATTTGTTTGGTCCGCATGTAGCTGTGAAGCTGGATGCGGATTTTTATTTGTTTCCGTATGGAATCTGGCTTTCCTCCCTTCCAAATGGGAAATCATAGTACTTCGACACTATACAGATGATTTAAGTCTATATTTTTTTGATTTTCGCTATTCATTTATTGCTTATCAATAAATATTTATTATATTTGTAACGTAATTCTAACTTAACATCATACGTCATGAAAAGAATTTCTACAGTCTTTCTTCAAACAGTTATCGTTCTTATCGGTATTGTGGCACTTGTTATTTTGATTGGATTTCCCTTAACTGAGGGACGAGCCACACACTTAGATTTATTTAGTACGTATGCTGATCTGTTTATCTTATATGGATATGGAGCGTCAGTCGCTTTTTTTGTTGCGTTGTACAATGCTTTTAGATTGCTCGGTTATATTGGGCAAAATAAAGTATTTTCAATAAACTCTGTGAAGACTTTAAAGAACATAAAGCATTGTGCGATCTTACTAAGTATTTTAATCGTGGTGGCAGGGCTATTTATAAGGTTGACCCATAATACAGAAGATGATCCCGCAGGTTTTCTTGCCATTTGTATCGCAACGACTTTTGTCGCTATCGTAGTAGCGACAGCCGTGGCTATATTTGAAAAATTATTGCAAAATGCGATAGATATGAAATCAGAGAATGACTTAACAGTTTAATTATGCCTATTATTGTAAATTTAGATGTGATGATGGCAAAGCGGAAGATGTCTTTGAACGAACTTTCTGAAAGAGTTGGTTTGACGTTATCTAACCTTTCCATCTTGAAAACAGGGAAGGCGAAAGCTATTCGTTTTAGTACTCTAGAGGTAATTTGTAGAGCATTAGATTGTCAACCAAGCGACATTTTGGAATATGTAAATGATGAGAAAAAATAACATGAGGAATTGATCCTCACCAAAAGTCTTAACGATCGCTTCTTTTAAAGAGGCTTCTGAATAACTATTACTATTTACCCTCCATGATATGAAGTTTCGTGTGCATGTGACTATTCCATAAATCAAAAAAGTAAGGGGTTTATCCATATAGAGGTGTAACAGATGTGACATCTCTTCAATTTTAGGTTTTTCTAAACAAAAATTAGTCAAACCTGTTTAAATGATAAGACGTCTTAATTTTTTAATAACTAAAATATATTACAATATGAAACGTATATTCTTCATGACATTGTTTGTCGCATTAACGACAATCGCATATGGTCAAACGGATGATAAAGGATATGAGGAAGGCAAATGGGTATTGAAAGGTGTGACAGGCGTGAACTTGTCGCAAACGGCGATGTCGAATTGGTCGGCTGGTGGAGAGAACTCTGTTGCCGGAAATGCGTATCTGAATGGATCATTAACACATAAAAGCGGTGACTGGCTATGGGTAACCAACCTCGCTCTCGATTACGGATTATCAAAGACTAAATCGCAGGGTATGAGGAAAAGTACCGATAATATAGCCCTGTCTACCCAATTAGGATATTCTGCTAATAATGTGTGGTATTATACATTGATGGGAGACTTAAATACCCAGTTTGCCAAAGGGTATAATTATCCGGATAAGACCCATTATATTTCGAACTTCTTTGCCCCGGCGTATTCGAATATCTCTGTAGGTATGGAATATCGTCCCAAAAGCAATTACTCGGTTTATCTGTCTCCGGTTTCCACTAAAATGACTTTCGTGGCGGATGATTACCTTTCCGGATTAGGAGCTTTCGGAGTCGATCCGGGAGATCGTTTCAGAATGGAATGGGGAGCTTACCTGAAAGCTCGTGCGGAATTGACCGTGATGGAAAACGTGAACTTGATTACTACAGCGGACTTTTTCACTCCTTATAGCGACCAATTCGGAAATATCGATATCAACTGGGATGTATTGATAAGTATGAAGATTAATAAATTCCTGTCCGCTACACTTAATACGACACTTAAATATGATAACGACGTGAAAACTTTTGAAGATAATGGAGAGAAGCGGGGAGCGAAGGTCCAGTTCAAGGAGATACTAGGCATAGGTGTCGCCTATAATTTTTAAGTGAAATTTATCTGCAGGAAATTCATAGTTATGACTACATTTATTCATAGCTATGAATTTTTTTATAACTATGACTTTTTCTTGTAGTAATAATAACGCTCCAACACTTCCCGTACGTAGTTGTATGTTTCTGAGCCACGCAAGTATCCATGCTTACAAACAGGATCATTATAATACTCAGGATCATTTTTCAAACGAATATATTCCGCTACATTATTATCCCATTTATTGGGATCTTTTCCATATTTCCGGGCCAATCGCTGCGCATCGTATACATGTCCGATCCCAGCGTTGTAAGCCGCTAGGGTAAACTTGACTTTTTCTTCAGGGTCCTTAATCTCAGAAAAACCTTGATGGAAGCGTCGTAAACAATCTACTCCCGTACGGATTCCCGTATCCGGATCTTTCAATTCATGCGGGGTGACCCCTAATGCCTTTGCCGTGTTTGGCATGATTCCCATAAGACCCTCAGCACCCGCCCACGATACGACCGTAGGATTGAAATGAGACTCTTGATAAGAGATAGACGCCAGCAGCTGCCAATCCCATCCGATGTTTTTCGCATGCTTCTTGAATAAAGGATCATATGGGGAAATATGTCCATTCTTTACCTCCGGAATATCAGCCGTAAAAGGTCGCTTGCTTAGTTCGAAGTATCGTTTGGTAACCGCTTTGAAAGAATGTTTACCTGTTTTATCGGAAGCCCATGCATTGATCGCCTTTGCCAAGCTTGGACTGCTTTTCCTTACCACCCATGAGGAGCGTTGGGGAAAACTAACCTTTAGGTCGACATTGATATTCCAATAATAAGTCTTGTTTAGGCGGGCGGTGTTATCATCGCTGATCGTATAGGGAATTTCACCCAAGGAGACCATCTCGATAAGATCTTCGGTAGCAATGGAGTCATTCTCCACTTTTTGGATATGGATTCCTCCGCCGAGTTCCTCGTCCAAGTTTTTCAGTCGTTCGGAGTATTTGGTGTTAGGCTTTACGTAAACCTTCTTATTGATTAATTGAGTGACATCGGTAAGAAGCTTATCGCTTTTATTGGCCCGTTGTATCAATACTTGGCTGGAGATATCTTCCCGACCGCAATAAATAACCTCTTGTTTCAGCTTGTTGTCAATTGGAATGGGGTAGGCGACAACATCGGCCTCACCAGCTTCTAGTATCTCGATCAGTCGGGCAGGGTTCTCGGCGACCTTGATATTTAATTTCAAACCTTGGCTCTTGGCGAAATCATTTATCAGATCGTATTCGTAGCCCATGGGTTGCATCTTATATTGGAAGTAGGAGATAGAACTGTATAAAGTCACGGCCGTGATCTTACCTTCCGCTTTCAGTTGCGGTAAATCCACGAAAACGGAAACGTCCTCTTTCTCCTCTTGTTTGTTACCATTGCAACCATACAAGAAGAACAAAAAGAGCAGAATGGGGACGTATTTCCTATACATTATATATATGTTTATTTTTTCTCAAGCAAAACCACGTTCTCCACGTGATGCGTATGAGGAAACATATCGACCGGACGGACTTTCTTAACTGCGTATTTCGCACTCAATAAACTCAAGTCGCGGGCTTGCGTAGCAGGATTACAGCTAACGTAAACGATACGTTCCGGCTCAGCGAAGAGAATGGTATTGATCACGTCATCATGCATACCGGCACGTGGTGGATCGGTGATAATAACATCCGGCCGGCCGTGTTGGTTTATGAAATCCTGCGTAAGGATATCTTTCATGTCGCCGGCATAGAAAAGCGTGTTCTCTATATGGTTCAAGGCGGAATTCACTTTTGCGTCCTCAATAGCCTCCGGTACGTATTCGATACCGATAACCTTCTTTGCTTGACGAGAGACGAAATTGGCGATCGTACCTGTCCCGGTATATAAATCGTACACCATCTCATTTCCGGTAAGACCCGCGAATTCTCTAGCCACTTTATATAGATTATAAGCCTGTTCGCTGTTTGTCTGATAGAAAGACTTAGGACCTACCTTGAATTGAAGCCCCTCCATCTCCTCGATGATATGATCTTTTCCCTTAAATACGAGAACTTCTTGGTCCGTGATCGTGTCATTGCATTTACCGTTGATGACGTACATCAAGGACGTGATTTCCGGGAATCGTTCTGCCAGATGAGATAATAACGCTTCCCTGCGCTCTACATCCTCATGGAAGAAAACCAATACGACCATCAAGTCCCCTGTGGATGCCGTACGGATCATCAACGTACGAACGAATCCCTCTTGGTTCCGTAAATCGAAGAAGGGATATCCCTCATGAGATAGGCAATATTCCTTAACGCAAAGACGGATCTTGTTGGAGATATCATCTTGCAACCAACATTTATGGATGTCCAAGACTTTATCGAACATCCCCGGTATATGAAATCCGACGCCATTCATGCAATCGAAAGAAGCACCGGACTGGATCTCTTCCTCCGTAAGCCATTTCTTGTTTGAGAAAGTAAACTCAAGCTTGTTCCGGTAGAAAGTCGTGCGCTCGGAACCTAAGATCGGAAGTTTCTCTTCCATCTCGACTTTCCCGATACGGGTAAGATTATCGTAGACCTGTTTTTGCTTATAGTAAAGTTGTTCCTCATAGGGAAGATGCTGCCACTTGCAACCTCCACAGACACCGAAGTGCTCACAAAACGGCTCCGCACGTTTGGCCGAGTACTCATGGAAATATACAGGTTTCCCCTCCGCATAACTATTCTTCTTACGGGTCAGTTGAATATCAACCACATCTCCCGGAGCGACGAAGGGTACAAATATCACCATATCGTTCACTCTTGCGATAGCCTTGCCCTCGGCGGCTACGTCCGTAATGGTTACCTTTTCTAATATAGGCAACTGTTTCTTCTTTCTTGCCAATGTCGTTAAGTTTTAAATTCGCTTCGCGAAAATACTTACAATTCCGCTAAGAACAAAGAGCTTCGTTCCATATACATAAATGAGTCCGGCAAACAGTTCTCATTATTCTATCAAGATTAATGAAGATATGATTATGGACAGACAGAAATATTTGGTATATATTTATAAATCAATCTGTTGTGGTTTTTAAAGATTTCTTATAAGGAAAACTTTTGTTTCGCTAGGGGAAAACTTTTGTTTCATGCCATAGAAACTAAAGTTTCTTCAGCCGAAAACTCTTGATCCCATTATAGGAAACTGCAATGTCTTCCTATAGAGAATAAATAGACAAATAAAAGATAAAGATCATATAATATATGTAGGGGCAAAGAGATAAGCAGGAATTTCGATGGGAAATGGAAGCATCAACAAATTTCCGCACGCAAATGTAAGCATTTACTGAATATAAATGGTAAAGAATAGTTGTAAAACATGTAAAAATCCTTAACGCTATTCGTGCTTGCAAAGTAGAAATAGCATATATTTGCAGCATTGCAAAGTTGAGATAGCAATATAATAGTTGAAATCAACAAAACTAGAATCTAAATTCAATACTGTCGAATATGGAAAGAAAAAGAGTTTACACGTTCGGTAATGGAAAAGCCGAAGGTAAGGCAGATATGAGGAATCTGCTGGGTGGTAAAGGCGCTAACCTTGCCGAGATGAATCTGATTGGCGTACCGGTTCCTCCGGGATTTACGATTACAACAGAAGTTTGTACTGAGTATTACGAGTTAGGCAAAGATAAAGTCGTAGAGTTGCTGAAATCGGATGTTGAGAAAGCAATCGCTAATATCGAAACGTTGATGAACTCTAAGTTTGGCGATGTTGCCAATCCTCTGTTAGTTTCGGTTCGCTCCGGTGCCCGTGCGTCCATGCCGGGTATGATGGATACGATCTTGAACCTTGGCTTGAACGATGATGTAGTAGAAGGATTGTCTCGTAAGACGGGCAACGCTCGTTTCGCTTGGGACTCCTATCGTCGTTTCGTTCAAATGTACGGAGATGTTGTATTAGGCATGAAACCGACAAGCAAAGAGGATATAGATCCGTTCGAGGCGATCATCGAGGAAGTAAAGAAAGCGAAAGGCGTTAAGTTAGATAACGAGCTTGACGTTGAAGATTTGAAAACATTGGTCTCTAAGTTTAAGGCAGCCGTTAAAGCCCAGACCGGACAAGATTTCCCGACTTGTGCTTATGAGCAATTGTGGGGCGCTATCTGTGCCGTGTTCAATAGCTGGATGAATGAGCGTGCTATCCTGTATCGTAAGATGGAAGGTATTCCAGATGAGTGGGGAACAGCGGTGAGCGTACAAGCCATGGTATTCGGTAATATGGGCGATACTTCCGCTACAGGCGTTTGTTTCTCTCGTGATGCTGGTAATGGTGAGGACTTGTTCAATGGCGAGTACTTGATTAACGCCCAAGGAGAGGATGTTGTAGCCGGTATCCGTACCCCGCAACAAATCACGAAGGTCGGTTCACAGCGTTGGGCTGAACGTGCCGGAATCTCAGAAGAAGAACGTATCGCTAAATATCCGTCCATGGAAGAAGCCATGCCGGAAATCTATAAGCAATTAGACGCTATTCAAGAAAAATTGGAAGATCATTATCGGGATATGCAAGATATGGAGTTTACCGTACAGGAGGGTAAACTTTGGTTCTTGCAAACCCGTAACGGTAAACGTACGGGTGCCGCTATGGTGAAAATCGCTATCGACTTATTGCATCAAGGTATGATCGACGAGAAAACAGCATTGAACCGTATTGAGCCGAATAAATTGGACGAGCTGCTTCACCCTGTATTCGATAAAAAGGCCGAGAAACAGGCAAAGGTATGGGTGAAAGGTTTACCGGCTTCACCGGGCGCTGCTACCGGACAGATCGTGTTCTTCGCCGAAGATGCCGCTAAATGGCATGCCGATGGCAAAAAGGTTGTCATGGTTCGTATCGAGACTTCTCCGGAAGACTTGGCCGGTATGGCCGTCGCCGAAGGCATCCTTACCGCTCGTGGAGGTATGACTTCTCACGCCGCTGTCGTGGCTCGTGGCATGGGTAAATGCTGTGTATCCGGTGCCGGTGCCTTGAATATCGATTATAAGAATAAGACTGTAGACGTTGATGGCGTAACCTTGAAAGAAGGCGATTATATCTCTATCAATGGTACGACCGGGGAAGTCTATGTAGGACAGGTCGAGACGAAAGCGGCAGAGTTGTCAGGTGACTTTGCGGAGCTAATGGCTTTAGCCGATAAATATACGAAATTACAAGTTCGTACAAACGCAGATACGCCTCACGACGCTTCGATCGCTCGTAGCTTCGGCGCTGTAGGTATCGGTCTTTGCCGTACGGAGCATATGTTTTTCGAGGGTGAGAAGATCAAGGCTATGCGTGAGATGATCTTGGCCGAGGATGCTGGAGGCCGTAAGAAAGCGTTGGCGAAGATCCTTCCTTATCAAAAAGAAGACTTTAAGGGTATCTTCAAGGCTATGGCTGGATGTCCGGTTACCGTTCGTTTGCTTGATCCTCCTTTGCATGAGTTCGTTCCTCATGATTTGAAAGGTCAAGAGGAAATGGCTGAGACAATGGGCGTATCTGTTAAGGAGATTCAAAAACGTGTGGAATCTCTTTGTGAGCATAACCCGATGTTGGGTCACCGTGGTTGCCGTCTTGGTAATACATATCCGGAAATTACGGAGATGCAGACTCGGGCCATTTTAGGTGCCGCTTTAGAGTTGAAGAAAGAGGGTATCGAGGCCAAACCGGAAATTATGGTTCCTTTGACAGGTATCTTGTATGAGTTCAAGGAGCAGGAGAAAGTGATTCGTGCCACTGCCGAGGAGTTATTCAAGGAGCAGGGCGATCGTATCGAATTTAAGGTCGGTACGATGATCGAGATTCCTCGTGCTGCATTGACTGCGGATCGTATAGCTTCCAGTGCCGAATTCTTCTCATTCGGAACGAATGACTTGACTCAGATGACATTTGGCTACTCTCGCGACGATATCGCTTCCTTCTTGCCTGTTTATTTAGAGAAGAAGATTTTGAAGGTCGATCCGTTCCAAGTACTAGACCAAAATGGTGTAGGGCAGTTGGTTCGCATGGCAACAGAGAAAGGTCGTGCCATTCGTCCGGATTTGAAATGTGGTATTTGTGGCGAGCATGGCGGTGAGCCTTCTTCCGTTAAGTTCTGCCATAAAGTTGGCTTGAATTACGTATCATGTTCACCTTTTAGAGTACCTATCGCTCGTATCGCGGCGGCGCAGGCTGCTATAGAAGGATAGGCTGTTAAAAACTGCAAGTCTTAAATATCAATATATAAGGCTGATAGACGGGTTGAGTCTTGTTTATCAGCCTTATATTTTTATGTCATTATTAGCGTAAAATGATCTGAATGATATGTAATGTTTACACTTTGTTTGCTATATTTGCACATGGCGTTTACACCGTGTTTACACCATAAATTTAATGTATAAAGTGTTGATATATGGCAACTTTTAAGATTTGTGTTAGAAAGCAGCGTTCTGATGGCTTCTATCCTGTTTACATCAGAGTAACCCATAACCGTAAATCCTCTTATATAAAAATGGATAAAATGGTTGATAAAAAAGGGTTGACTCGCACGGGGGAGGTGAAAGATCCTTTTGTCGTATCCTTCTGTTCAGATGTAATCATGCGATATGTGGAGAGAGCGAACAAAGAGGATATATCGCAATGGGATGTAAAAACCCTAGTGGAATATCTGGAAAAAGCGGATGAGGATATCTGTTTTTCTGATTATGCGAGAAAGTATAAACGGGAAATGGAAACAGTTAGAGGCATGGCCCGTAACGCCAAGAATTATGAGTTGGCCTATTGTCATCTTGAGAGATTTGCGGGAACTAGCAAGTTGATGTTTTCCCGGTTTACCACGAAATTCATAAATGACTGGATAAAAACCTTATTACCAACGGCAAGGGCGAAAGAAATGTATCCTGTTAATGTTCGCCAGATTTTTAAAGCTGCAATAAATGAGTTCAACGATTACGATAGGGGCATAATCAGGATCAAGACTAATCCTTGGCTAAAGGTAAAAATCCCCAATGCGGACACCCCCGATCACAGGGCCTTGGATGCGGACTCCGTTCGTGAGTTTTTCGCGACACCCATACCTCCGACAAAGATGATATTATCACTTCCAGAGTTGGCTAGGGATGTGGCCTTGATGGTCTTTTGCTTGGCAGGAATTAATACCGTAGACCTTTTTAGGGCAAAGAAGTCCAATTTGAAAGGCTGGACATTCTGTTATAATAGGGCTAAGACCCAAAAATTCAGAAGGGATAAGGCGTATATGGAGATTATTGTTCCGGATATTCTCCGTCCTGTCATGGAAAAATACTTTACACCGGATGATGATGAGTTTTTGTTTAATTTCCATAAGACCTATCGTGATGACGATTCTTTCAACGCAAATATGAACTCTGGATTGAAACGTATTTGCAAACATGGCGGTCTCATTGCTATATGTATGTATAATTTCCGGCATTCATGGGGAACCATAGCGAGAAACGATATAAAAGCCTCAATGTATGACGTGGCTTTCTGTATGAATCATTCAAGCGCTCATAAGACTACAGAGATATATGTAAGACCGGATTACTCTATAGTCTCTGTGATAAACAATAAGGTTATTGATTTTGTATTTAACCAAAAAAAGGAAGAAATGGTATATGAGGATCCTGTGAAATATTACCCTGATGATCAGATGAAAATATCTTTTAGACAGATGATTAAAGGCAGTGTCATATATCAAGGCAAGGAGATATTCTCATTTACGGATATAGGATATAATAACATTGACGAAATAATAAAAAAGCTAGCGGGGCATGTCCCGTCGTTTATTCCAGATGGAGCCAAGGTTGATTTTAGGATAGACAATTTAGATAAAGGCGAATACCGGATATTTATGAGACAAAAAGGAAAAGGCTTTTGATACTTATAAGACAAATAGACCAATAAAACACGCCCGTGTTTTTCTGACACGGGCGTGTTTTATTGGGATGCGACAAATAGGATTATAGAAGGCTTAGGCATATCCTCTGATATGAGCGCTCCTATCATGTCTGTCATCAATATATCGTCGTGATTGCCACGACCGGGAATATTACCGTAACTACCGTCCGGACGTTGCTCGTATTTTGACGCTTCCTTGTACATACGCTCATCCGGGTCTATAAACATATCGTCCTCGAACGCCACTATGAAATTATCCACCATGTCCTGCTTGGTCTTCTTGTTGGTCTGGAAGCCTATCTTCTTGTATATGCCGTTCCTTATGTCCTCGGGATCCGTCGCCGCTCGCATGTAAAGATTAGGGTAGATATCCTCTATCTTTTTCAGTATGCCACGAATATGATCGCCTTCCTCCACGAACTCGGATGCCTCTGATTTTTTCTTATCAAACGTATTGCTCTCGAAGGCGAGAAGGGCGTTCTTGTAGTATCTGGCGATCTTGACGGCTTTGTAGGCGAGCCAATCGTATCGTATATGACCGTGCCATCTGGCTACCACCTCCGGCTTTCCTCCGCTGAATCGTAAATTCCACCTGTTTATAACCGTTATGCATGACGGGTCAGAGTTCTTGCTACGTCCACCGACATCGACGATAACAAGATACTCGTTGGATGTCCTTGTATCATCGGGCCTCTTCCAGATTCTCAACAGGCCGTTCGGATTCTTGGTGAGAATTATCCTCTTGGTCTTCTCTGATTGGGATATGTCGCCAATGAACTCCGGGGGTGATACGTATCTTTCCCGCATCACCTCGATCGTATAGATATTGAACACGAGATTACCGGAATACTTGAAACACTCGACATCATCGGATGGTGCCTCGGATGCCATCGATGCGTGATCATGGAACGAGGCCCTTTTCTTGATATACCATTTGATGTGCTCCAGCGTAGCTCCTTTTTCCCATAGAGACCATAGATACTGTCCCGGCTCGCTATTGTCATTAGGGGAGGTCGTGACATCCCTTCCCTCTAATAGATCCAATATGAAAAGCCGGGTCTCTTTCTTGTCCTTGAATCTTATCATGTCGTTCTCGATAAAGAAGAACGGTATGAATAGCGCCTTACGGGATGACGTGCCCTCCTTGGCCATTTGGTACTCATCATAGAAATAACCGGCCATGCCGTTAGCCGTAGACTCGGAGATCTCCATGGTCAACGGTCTCTCCAATATATTCGAGTCTATGTTTGTTATAACCTGCTCCGCTGATTTGCCGTCCGTTGTTTTCCAGTAGGCTACCTCCGAGAAGTGGGCCATGGCATAGTCCATACCACGTGTTGACTCGAAATTCTCATAAGAGGCCACGGTTATCACGTTATCACGTACCTTGTTCCCGGAGGGGTCGGTGATTATGGAGTCGGACGCCGAATGCTCGTAAGGGGCGAATTGTAGCTTGTCAACGCCATATATAAATCCCGGGATATTATCGAGAACCTTTTTATACATGGCCTTGATACGTTTGGCGGTATCTTTCGTCTGGGCTATAATGACGGAATACCATCCTTCCATGACGAATAGCTGTATCCACGCCATATAGAGCTGTACCAAGGTGGAACCTCCCCATTGCCGGGCTTTCAATAATATTATACGGATCGGGACTCCCTTATGCCTCATTTCCTCCAGAACGGATAGCACGTAACGTTGGGCGTAATTAAGCTCGAAGGGGATCATTTCTCCCGCCTCTTTCGACTTGATCTTAAATAACGAGAAAAAGGCGAAGGACGGGTCTCTCGAGCAACGGGCCCAAAATAGCATGTTGGCCACGTCCTCCTCATTTATCCCATCTGAATCCGGGTACAGCTCGTTGAACCTTATCGTGTAGTCCTTTATGGAACCGGCTTTCAAGACATCCTGATACAGATTGTTCTTGAAAACCTCCTCGGTAAGCCACTGTACCCTTATGGGGTAATCATCTATGACAACCCTATGGCTATGCCCCTCCATCCCACGTCCCGTGAATTGGTCGTGCGTGCCGAATATATTTTTCAGCCTCTTGTTATTCTCGGCCAATATAGACTCAACCTCTTCCGTGAACGCTAATTTTCTGTATGACTCCATAGATGATATAGGCTATTAGGAATGACAGCAAGTGTATCCTCCAGTTGAATAAGGGGATAAACGCCATGACGATATTACTCAATATTATTCTCCAAAGGCTTAGTTTATAGGCGTGATATCTGCGGGCGTAACATCCCATGATAAATCCGGACATGCCGCATGTAGGAACCGGCAATGAGGCTAGTGGTACGAACGAGGCCAAGACGCAAGACACGTAACCGATCAGGCATGTTTTCACACGAGGTTTAAACCTGAACAACGCGATAAGATTTAACGATAAATGAAAGATGTTTGCGTGGGTGAACGTGTAAAGGAAATGGTCGTATGGTATGGAATTGGTATCGAAATAGAAATGTTTACCTGCGAGTTGGAGTATAACCATACACCCATAGTTTGATACATTCGGGACTTAGCAGATATAAATACATCATATTGCATTATTGGGTTTTCCGTATCATCACCGTTTACAAAAAGGATGTAGTCGTAGATGGTGCATCGGTGTACCCCGAGATAAAGGCAGGCTTCCTTGATAGTGTAGTTCCGGTCGGGAGCTATCGCTATCCATGTGTTCTTCAAGTGGGTCATAATCAGTTGTTTTATGCGGTAAAGTTACGAAGAAAGGCACAGCACGGCAATAGCTCATCCGGTCAGCGAAGTGGGATTTTGGGTGACTTTGTGGGATTTTGTGATACCCATTGCATAAGGTCAGACAAACATTCATCCATCTTTCATCCAAGAAAAGGCAGTTAGTGAGGTTGAGCCACAAAAAAACACTGTTTTTTTTCAGGGGAGGCATATATTCAGGCGTTGATTCAGGTGACTGTTGACACCTCCCTTAAACCTCTTTCGTGAATTTCCGAACCCTCTCTATATCAATACTTTTTCTTTTTATAAAGAATAAAGAGTATAGATAGATGCCGGAAAAGTGTCAACGTGAGGATATGAACGAATATCGGCAAATTGATTTTGTCAACGGGTGTCAACGAGTGTCAACACTAATGGCTATATGGATAGTGCTGATATTCAATAGATAACTGAATATCAATGGTGTCATTGCAAAATATGGTGGGTTCGAGCAGAAATGGCCTCTATTTTTAAGGAGGAGAAGAAGCAGGAAAGCAGCAGTAGATGATGAAGACAGCGTGAACCTTCCTGGAAAGAGTTGAATGAATACTCCAATCTGTGCTGATGATTTGCTGGAGAAGCAGGATGGAAGATAACCGCTCACCATTTTCTCATCTTGCCTCCGAGGATGTTTTTTGCAAAGGTATGGCTGTCCCCACCAAACGTCAAATTCCTTGCATAAAATCTTCCTCAAACAAGTTGAGCGTATTTTCTGCCCTGAATTTGCCTTATTGGTGGCTGCCAGCCCTCTGAAAAAGCAAAAACATCCCTTCGGACAAGCTGCAAAACAGCAAAACAAGAGGGAAAAAAATCAGAGAGCATATGGCACACGTAGATGATAACCTCCAAAAGCAGCTGGCAAAACCTCAGACATGGTTCTGCAAGTATTTCCCCAAGCGCATCCGCAACGTCGGTGAAAAGGAAGTGGCTGACAGACAGATGGTATATGACTTCAAGGACGGACGAAACTTTGAGGCAGTGGCACAAATGACCGCAGCAAACCTAAAGGAGCAGAATGGCGATGGCTGCAAGGACATCGTTTTCGTTCCGGTTCCGGCATCCACCTCCGAGAAGAACGAACTCCGCTACAAGGCATTCTGTGAGAGAGTCTGCGAACTGACCGGAGCTATCAACGGCTACGACCATGTAAAGGTAATCGGTGGTCGCCTTGCCATCCACGAGAACCGCAAGCTGGAGAAGGAAATCCGCAAAGTGAGCATCATCGAGTTTGATGAAATTTGGTTCAATGGCAAGAATATTGTTACCTTTGACGATGTAATCACTCGCGGTATCACTTGGGCTACCTATTCCGACCAATTGGAGAACTTGGGCGCACACGTTCTCAGTGGCATCTTCTTGGCAAAGACCCATTATAAAGTAACAACGAACTGACAATGACAGACAATAGAACAATGAAAGCAAAGGCAACGGCAAAGGCGGTTGCCTTTACCGGACATAGAGAAATTTCCAATATTCATCAAGAACAAGTAAGGGAACGGCTGAAGGAAGCCGTGCTGCAAGTCATCCGTCAAGGAGCGAACAAGTTCTACTGCGGCATGGCGCTCGGTTTCGATATGCTGGCAGCAGAGGAAGTCCTTTCCCTCAAGTTGAGCATCCCCATGCTGAAACTGGTAGCAGTCGTTCCCTTCAAGGGACAGAGCGCTTCCTGGTCCATGGTGGAGCAGCAACGCTATGCCTATATCCTTTCCAAGGCGGACGATGTGGTGCATCTGAGTGAAGAGTACTTCAACGGATGCTATTTCAAGCGGAACGACTACATGCTGTCGCATTCCGGCAGTGTGATAGCCTACTTTGACGGCAAGCCGAAGGGTGGCACAGCCTACACCTGTCGCAAGGCAAGGGAGAAGCGGATGCCTGTCGTCAATGTGTATTAGTTTACTGCTTCAATAAACGAGTAACGGGAAGCTAAACGCAAAAATATTTGCGTCCAGCTTCCCGTTTTGCGTGAAAATGGGCTGTTTTTGATGGTTGAACGCAAATATTTTTGCGTTCGTACCCTGGAAAGTTGCTTCCAGAAAGATTGTTTGGAAGAAAAATCAGCCGGATTAAGCTTCGATTAAGGATATAGGCTGCTAATCAGCCCAAACAGGCTGGCTTTTCCAATTCTCAGGAAATCCCATTGCTGAAATATCAATCATCGGATATTTTTCCAACAACGCCAGAAGCTGGGTTTTAAAATCATTGCCCGGGCGGATAATATCCATAAAGTGCTTCAGAATGCAGAGTGTAAAGAATACACGTCCCTGCTGTACCTCCCCTGTAAGCCATGGGCGCATTGGCCTGGTCATAGTTAGGGCACGTAAAGACAAAGAGCGGTTCCACAGACGGGCATGATGACAGCAGGAGTTACGCGTCAAAGTAATGATGGTCATCCATGATACGAAAACGGGTACCGACAACCCGAAGTACTTTGCAATCTTCTTCCGAAGCTGGTTGCTGGCAATGTTTTCATAAACTCGTGTCAATGTTCCCAGAGGTATGATTTCAGCCAACATCCAGGAAGGTGGGTAGGGTTCATCATAGGTGCGCTTGAAATGGCTGATAAAATCCTCCCGGCTGGTCTGCAGTTCTTTATCAATAAGAGCCTTGGTTCTATTGAACTTTTCTGTATTGGCAAAATACGATGGAGATGAAATCCAGAACACATCATTGGTTTCTGCACACAGGATGTTGGTAATGGCACTGCGGACTGCAATTTCTATGCGTTCGATTTGATTAAAAACAAGTAAGCGAAACTCCCGGTCAAATTCATAGAGGCTTAATGCACCATTCAAAGTGCTGCCTCTCTTATAAATATGATTGGTTTTGGGAATTTCCAAGAACGGGTATAAGTATCCTGACAAGCGGTAATAGCCTATAGATCTTAAAATCTGCTCGGCATTCATCGTTTCAGAATAATCTAATCCTCTGCTTTTCAGTATAGTTAAAAGCTCGGCTGGTGATGAGTATTGCTTGGTGTATCTCATATATAAAAAAAAACGACCCGCCGATTTAAGCATTGTGAAGAGGCTTGGCGGGTTCTTGTGATGCAAAGATAAGAAAGATATTTGGTCTAACCAAATTCTTTAGCTCATTTCTGCATGGTTATTAGCCTTTTCTGGGTGTATAATAATGTTAGTATATCGCTTGAATTAAAAATGTCAGTTGTCATGTATCGTCTTCACCATCTTCCGCTATCGCTACCGTTTCCAAATCCAGTCCGAACATCTCCTTCAACTGCAGGTAATCAAAGCACATCGCCTTCGGTCGGTTGGCCCTGATGCGCCGGAACACCTTGCCATCCTTCTCTTCGATGATGTAGTCCGGTGTGCCGTTCGACAGCATGATGTGGAACCGGTCCTGCTTCAATCCGAGAAATGCCGGATGGGATTTCAGATAGGAGAGAATGGTGGACCACGACGAGCGGTTGGCCGTGATGTTCTGGGTGGAGTTCCGGCTGCTGAACAGCGAGGAGATGGCCGCCATGTTCAGATAAAGAATCGGGTGGGCTTCCTTGAACTCGATGTCCATGTTCGTCAGCATCGGACGGAACTTCGTGAGGTAACGGATGTTGAAGTGTACCTTCTCCACGCATTTGCCGATACTCTGCCAGCCCTGGAGCATATTCCAGAAGTCTGCCACTTCGGAACTTTCCTTGGCCAGTTCATTCTGGTTGCGCATACCGCTGATGCAGGTCTCCAGCATCTGGGTGTAGTTGAACGGCAGGTTCAGAACGGTTTCCAGCGTACGGAAAGCTGCCAGCGGAATCACCCAGTTGCCGAAGATACGGTCATGAATCTGTTCATCCTCCATCCGGATGGCCAGTTCGTTCTTGGTGATGCCGTACAAGGTAGAGAAGTTCTTCTCAAAGAGGTCACGGTATTTGAGAATCTCCAGGGTCAAATGGGTCAGACCTAAATTGCAGATGGCCTGCAGCTCTTCGTAGTGCTTCTTTTCCAGTATGCTGAAACTGGTCTTGGAATATTCCAGAAACAGCACACGGGTATAGAGCGCCATGTCCTGGGTAGGCTTTTCCTGGCCGCAGATGACTACTCTGGTCGTCACAATGGTCTGGGTGGCCATACCGTCCGTCTGGGTGTTCTTCTTGGTCTGTCCACCGCCGCCCCAAAGTCCCTTGAGAAAGGCAATCTTCCGGATGTCGAGGTCGTTCTTGTATTCGTCAAACACGACAAGTATGTTAACAGCTTGAGAAACCCGGTCGTTCATGGCCGGAACGGAAGCCACACCCATGTTGGGTGGTTCCACATCGTGCAGGAAGAAAGCCTCCAGACTGGTAGCCAGCGTGGTCTTACCCGTACCTTTCTCACCGAACAGGTTCAGTATGGGAAAATGCCGGGTCTTCCGGTACACAATGTCACGGAAGAGGGTTGCAAGCAGATAACCAAAGGCTACCCGGGCATTGTTGCCGAAAACCGTGGTCAGCTTTTCTACATAGTCGTAGAGCAAGGCTCCGCTCTTGTTGGTATGCACCATCAGACGTTCGAACTGGAAGATTTCCGTGTTGTCGCGGTAAATCTTCGATGTGGCCGGAATGTAGTAGGCATTGTTCTGGTTGTCGGCGATGATGCCCATGTCATCCACTTCATGGAACTCGCCGTCCTGAACAATGCCGTTACCGAAGGCGAAGAACTCCTTGCTTTCGTTCCAGCCCAATTTGCGGATGCGTTCGGCAGTTCGGGTGCGGGCATAAAGGAACTCCTTGACATTGTTGAGCTTTTCAATCTTTCCCAACCATAGGAAATTGCCGCAGGAACCAATCTTCTGTTGGAAGTTGGCAATGGATACCAGGTCGGATTCCTTCAATTCCACCATGCAGGTTTCACGGAACGAATTGGTGAGCCGGAACAGACGGACACCATTGCTCTCGTCATGGATGTGGAAGAGGGGTTCCATCACGAAGTTGGAGAGACGGATGGGGTCTTCATCATCTTTCCCCATACAGAAATAGCAGTTGTTGCGGACAAAAAGTCCTACTTGCCTGAGTGCATCCGTTTCTTCCTGCTTCCGGTCCATGGTTGGTGTGCGGCTGTTCTTTTTGGATTCGTTCCGTACCTGCTCTACGGCACTCCGCCACAGCCGGGTCTTGCCGTGGATCTTTCCCAACTGCTCGATGCACCGGGCATAGACCATCTGGTCCTTTACATATCGCAGCAGTCCGGCAATCCGGCTGACGCATTGACCCTCTTCTGCAAGCGAATCCACTTGAGCAAACAGCTTTTCCGCCATCCAGACTATGAAGTATTTTTCCTTCAGGTTGCGGTAGATGTCCATGTCGTGAATGTAGCTGTCTGCATCATTTTTTACAAGCACCTCCCGTTGAGCATCTTTTGGAATAGTCCCTTCATACTTTTCCAGCAGTTCTTCATCCGTCAGTTCTTTCAAACCAAACGGCAGTTCTCGGACGGTGACGGTGAACCCTTTCTGTACGGCCAATGCACCGTTTTCCATAACCGCCTTGAAACCGGGTCCGTAGGGACTGCCTTTGGCCAGATCCGTATCTGGAATGAAACACAATGAGTTGGTGTAATGCTTCAATATCTCAAATTGGTTCTCGTTCCAGGCCGTGCCGAGGGTTGCCACCGTATTCTCCAATCCGATGGACTGCAGACGCAGCACATCCGGCGCTCCTTCCACTATAATGAAGTTAGCAGCATTGCGCAAACGGAAAGCCCGGTCAATGCCGAACAAGGTTTCACCCTTGGTGTAAAGCAGACTGGTGACGGAGTTGATGTATTTGGGTGCTTTGGGATGGGTGCCGATATACCGGGCCGTATAAGCGATGATGCGTCCCCATTTGTTCCGGATGGGAATCATGATACGTTCACGGAACATCGGATAGAGCTTATCGTCTTCATTTTTCCGGAGCATCCCCAGCTCAATCAGAAACTCTTCGTTCAATCCCTGCTGCTTGCAAAAGTCCATGAACGTATGGCTTTCCCTTGGCGCATAACCGATACCTGCTTCTGCACAGAAGTTCTCCGGCCATCGGTTGTAGACATACTCCCGGGCATGACGGCTGTCATCATTGGCTGAAACGCGCAGATTCTCTGTAAAGAAGGTCTGTACCTTTTCCAGTATGGCATACAGGGAATCCTTGTGAGCTTGTTTCGCCTTGTCGGCATCCGTACGCTCTTCATCGTATTCGTCCTCCATCAGGATGTTGAACTTCTCGGCCAGCAAGCGGACTGCCTGCTGGAAGTTCAGGTTCTCCTTTTCCATAATAAAGGAGATGCCGTCACCGCCCCGGTTGCAGCCGAAGCAGTGATAGAGGTTCTTGTTCAGGTTGATAGAGAAGGAGGGTGTGTTTTCGCTATGGAACGGACAGAGTCCTTTCATGCTGGTACGTCCGTCCTTGGCCAGTTTGACGTACTGCCCCACTATGGTCTCGATAGGTAGTTCCCTGACCTTGTCTATGGTGGACTCGCTGATCATAGCATGCGGAGTTTAAGCCAGCAGTCCAAAATGGACTGACCGGAATATTTCAGACGGCGGGAAGTGATCGGATTGATGGGCTGTATGTAGCCGTTCATCCGATATTTACGCAATGTCTTGTAGCAGACACCCAGTTCCGCACAAGCTCTTTTTACTGAATAGACTCCCAAAGGATCTACTATTGGCTTTGATTCTATCATATCTTTCTACTTTTTGGATATACCAATGGCCTATGAGAATGGGGTACACCAGATTTGTGTGGTATTCTCATTACATATTCAAATTGATAAAATCCAGTTCCTACTATTATGGTTTGTCTCCCTATAATGAATTAAGTGGCTATACTCTGGGAGGATGACGAGGTTAAGTATAGTCGCTGTCGTTTTTAATCTAGTCTTTTTTATCTTGCTTACGTACTTGTCTAGTTCTTACTTGAACTTTTTTAAAGTAGTCTTGAGTGGTCCGCTGGAGTAGTCTAAGGTCTGCAGTTCTGTATTCTAACTTGCCTGGTCGTTTGCACGGTTCAACCTTTCCTTCTTTTCGCCAGCGTTCAACATTACGTCTGCCAAATAATCTCCAGGCCTTGTTTTGACTGATGTATTCAGGGTCATCGTGGGTGGATTGAATCATGTTGGCAATTCTAGCTGCTAGGTCATTGGCGAACTCTTCGTATGGAATCATTCGGTCCGAGAATTCTAGAACATTCATAGGACTCAGGTTTACTCTACGAAACTCGTGTAACCATAATCGTGTGGGTCTCCCGATTTGTTCTAGTTTTGAACTGTCGGTTGAGAATCATTCCCAGTTCGGAAGCTTGTGTTCGAACACTTTTCATCTTTTCGATGGGGAACTCCATGCTTTCGCCTACTTCAAGAGAAACGAGCGCAGGACGAATTTTTGTAGAAATTTCATTCATAAAACTTTGATGTTTGATGTTTAATGTTTAACTTTGCCCCATGATTATGGGTTTGTACACCGTAAATTAAATGATTTATGTTTATATAACCAATAAATGTTTGATGTTTTTTTGAGCTTCAATTAAAAATTTCGTTCGGATGCTATGAGTATAGGAATAAAACATGTTCATATAGGCAGGGAGATTGATAAACGACGTCTAGAGCTAGGTATCAGTAAATCAGAGCTTGGGCGGCGTATTCATGTACCCCAGCAGCACATCAACCGCATTCTGGAGAAAGAAACCATAGACACAGGCAAACTTATAGATATAAGTGTAGCCTTGGAGAAGAATTTCTTTGATCTGTATGCTTCCGATACGCACAACGTATCTGCATATTTAGCAGCAGTGTCCATTCATGGAGATGCCAATAATATGATTGGCGAATCGAAAGTGGCGAGTGAGCTGTCCCAAACGAAAGTTGTTTTGGAGGAAAAAGAAAAGACTATTCAAGTTCTAACTGACGAGATTAAGCGTCTGGAGGAATCACTTGAGGATAAAACACTCATCATATCCTTCTATAAGGAGAAGGTGGGTGAACCCATAAAGAAATAACCATAGTATTAACCATAATTGCCTAGTCTGGAGAGATTGGTAGAACTTGTAGTGAGTACAAGATTTTAGTGAAGAAATTGATTTGAGTTGCAGAGTCAGATCTTGCCATCAAAGTGTAAGCATCTGATAGTTAAGCCAACTTTTCAACGATGCCTTTAAGCCATGATGGAAAATCCATCAAACTTTAAGCTTTAAATAAACATTCGCTTACACTCCGCTTACAACGATAGTGTTAGCAGTTGAATATCAAAGCTATATTAGAGTTGCGCAGGCTGCTGCAATCGAGGAATAAGTTCTTTCATTCCTTGAGACTGATAGCTACGGTAAGCCCCGGCAGGTTAAAGCACGATCTCGATGAGCGGCTATCCGGCAGATATCTGTTGGGTACGGCTGTCCGGCCGAGCCGTAAGCATACTCAAAGAGTTGACATGATACAGATTTACTTCACACGCAATTAACAATTAAAAGAACGTGTGTAA
>NZ_SRYM01000062.1 GCF_004793765.1 Parabacteroides distasonis
AGCCTAAGACACCTGTGCCATTAAGACAAAGATAAAAAGCCTTCATATCATCAGGAATGACTATCCCCAATTTATTTTCTATTTGTGACATATCTTTATTTGTCACAGGTCGCTTATTTCCTGCCAATGACAATTTGCGTATTATTTCATTCATTTTTAATTCCTTTTTTATTTGACAACTAACATGTAATTATCAGCGGTTTTCGCTGTTATTTTCTTATTTAACTATCTCATTATCACTTTCAAGAATATCATCCAATGGAGTGCGGATGCTGCTCTTGAAAGTGTCGGCTATGTGCACGTACATTTCCGTCGTTTTCAGTTGGTTATGTCCCAACAGCTCTTTTACGATTTTCAAGTCCGTGCCTTGTTCGATCAGATGCGTGGCGAACGAGTGCCGCAACAGGTGGGGGTACACCCGCTTGGTGATTCCGGCTTCCTTCGCCGCCTCTTTCAGCTTCTTCGACACGATGCTCTCCGTAAACGGCTCACCCTTGTACCGCTCGAACAGCCATTCCTGCGGCTTGTACAGCTTGGTGTACTCGGTCAGCTTCCTGACAAGGGGCTTCGACAGCAGCGTGTAGCGGTCTTTCCTCCCTTTGCCTTGCCGTACCCGTATCAGCGAACGGCTCACGTTGATGTCGTGAGGTTTCAAGTCCAGCAGCTCGCTGATTCTCAACCCGGCGGAGTAGAGCAGCGAGAACATGCAGAACAGCCGGATGTCCGGACCGGTTGCGTCAAGGATGGATTTTATCTCCTCCTTGCTCAGCACGTCGGGCAGCGTCCGTTCCCGTTTGGCTCGCTTTACCTCGTAACATTTCCGTTCCAATCCCAGCACCTTCTCGAAATAAAACTTGATCGAGTTGATGCGCAAGTTCTGTTGGCACGACGAGATCCCCCGTGTGTCAATCAGGTGCACGATGTAGGCGTTGATTTCTTCCGGTCGGATGTAGCGGAGATTCCTTCCCGCAAAGTATTGCTGGAACTCCTTGAAGTAAGTGGTGTACGCACGGACGGTATGCTCGCTGTACCGCAGTTGCCGCAGCGTTTCGGCATAGCCGGGCGGGATGGCGGGGCTGGTTTTCCCGCTCTTCTTGGGCTGGGTGTTTTTCAGGGCGGAGTAGTCAATAAATGCCGTTTCCACATGGCGGTCGAAAAAACCGGACAGGTCGAACCCTTCTTCCGGCAGGTAGGCTCTGTCCCCCTCGAACCGCACGCCCTTCTCTTTCGACAACGACAGCCGGATGGCATCGTCCTCGTCGAACTCCACTTCCACGTATTTCTGCCCGTCACGGATGGCAGGTGAAAGTTTTATTCTCGGTTTGCTCTGATAGACTTTCATACGCATCTCATGGGTGGCAACGACAAAGCGTGTTTCCCGTTACCGGATTTTCAATCAGGCACGGCATGACCGCACCTGTATTTAGGTTCCAAATATAACGAAAACAACGGATTATCACCGCTTCCCGGAAGAAAAAATACGTGCTGGGCATGATTTTTTTGCATTTTTCGTTTTTTATTCCTACCTTTGCAGTGCCCATCTACAATTAGAAGGGGTTTCGAGGCTCGTTTTGGCAAGATCCAATTCGGAGCCTTGCGTTTTTTATAGCACTTCCTCCAACTTCTTTTTCAGCATTTTTTTCATCTTCTTTTCGCCACCCGGCATATTCAGGTAATAGGCGGTCAACAGATAATACCCGTAAGGGCTTCGCTGTGGTTCAAGGACGATCACATATTTTTCCGCTGTGTCATACACGTATGTCCGGTAGATGTTCTTACGGTGTTTCATATCCCTTTCCTCACAACTGAATATCTCCAGTACATGGGAAGTCCTTTCCTCGATATGGTGGCGAATCCAATGCAGACGGCGGGAACGGTCTGGCTCGAAGACTCTTTTCTTCGTCGCAGCGCCTTCCGCTTCCTTGTCATCAGTTGTCGTTAGGTGCATGAACTCCCGCTGCATATCTATCTCTCCATCCGATTTGATGGGATAGACACGCTTTTCCCGAAACTTGAACGCTTCGTTGTCTTCGATGTCCCGGCGATACACCCTATATAATGAAGCCTTGCGCTCCTTGTCTCCCAAATGCAGGATTTCCAGCAGCTCCGGGTATTTCTTTAACAAATTGAATGGCATAGGTTTACTTTTGCAGGTTGATAAAGAAAAGGTTGAACTTCTTGTTTTTCAGAGGAGTGGTACATAATAACGAAAGGTTTGTCTGTCTCTTTATCTTCTCGACAATCAGCCGTTTTGCCCGTACCTTTCCCTCAATGGTTCCCCGCTGGATGCGTAGGTGATAGTTTATCGCCCCCATAAGAATGTCTGCCAACTGGATGAAATGTACCTGATGCGACTTGACAAAATTGAAGTCCCGTATAGCCGAATTGTATTTCAATATCTCCGCCAGCTTATGCAGTTTCCGTTGGCTGCACGTGTCCTTGATGTCGAAATAGACATTATAGGTGCTGTCCATGTCCATTTGATGATGCAATAGCTGGTAATACATCCGAAAATAAAAATCATTGTAGCTGTATTCTGCCCGTGTGTTGTCTATCTCCGACTTATCCACGATGACCGCCCTGAATTTCATGTTGGTCATAAAGAAATAATCCACTATTTCGTTATAAAGGGCAAAGGTCTTGTCCGAAATGTTCGTCCATTTCAATTCCCCCTCATATCCGTGCTTTTGCTTGATTTCCCGTATCTGCTTTTTGGCGAGAGCCATTTCGTTGTACGGTATGCTTACATAACCGTATATCATGTAAGGCTGTCCGTCATTTTCCAGATGCGTACTCTCGTCGCAATATATGTTATAGGTTTTGTGGCTGCACTCCATTATATTATTTGTTTAATTATCAATACGCAAAGATAGTGAAAAATTCTTGTGCGACAAACCTGCGAACCGGACGACAAGTGCGGACAGCCCGCACCGGACTTGCAGGTTTCCCGTGTTTCTCCCTCTATATTTACGCCCGGTTTCGTTTGAGAACCAATAGTATTCACCATTTAAAAACATTAGATTATGGACGAACGACCGGACAGCAGCCAGCAGTTGATGGACATCCTGCTCGTCATGGACGAGAAAGGCACGCTCCAAGCCGTCAGCGGAGTAAAGGACGGCGAGTTACAGACCAAGAACCCCTTGGAGGACAACAACGACCTCCTGCGGGTGGATCGCCACGGCGATATGTTTTCAAATTTCTTTTCCAACCTCTGGAGCCAGTTGAAAGACCCGACCCGCTTCCACTTCTTCCGTGTGCCGGAAGAGGAGGTGCAGCGGGTAGCCGCCGATTTCCGGCAACGGGAGAGCCAGTCCGTCAAGACGGGCGAGCCGCTCGTTGCGCAGTACGAGGTGCAGCCGCCTGTGCAGGCACAGCAGCAGAGCCAAGCCGGGCAGCAGCAACAGCCCGAAGGTGCGCCGCAGCAGTCCGCCGGGCAGACCGAACAGAATCCGCAGTACAAGTACCGCCCGGAGGACATCGACTGGAACAGCCTCGCCGCACTCGGCGTGCAGCGGGAGCAGATCGAGGGCAACGGGATGCTTGACCAGATGCTCCGGGGCTTCCAGACCGACAAGACCGTCCGGGTGCATTTCCACTTCGACGGCATCTCGCACAGCAACGACAGCCAGCTCTCGCTTAAGCCCGGCACGGACGGCAGGCTGACCGTGTGCAGCCACGGCATCCTCGACCCGGAGAAGATGCAGAAGCAGTTCTTCGGCTACGACATCACCGACTCCGACAAGCAGGTGCTCCGGCAGACGGGCAACATGGGACACCCGGCGACCGTCACCAACCGGGCGGGCGAGCAGGTCGAAGCCCTTGTCAGCCGCAACCTCAAGACCAACGAGCTGGTCGCCTTCCCGCTCTCCAAGGTCAATATCCCGGCGGAGAAGAACGGGCATACCTTCACCCCGGACGAGATAGCCCGGCTCAAACAGGGCGAGGCGGTGGTCTGCCGGTTCCTTTCCAGAGCCAAGGAGGGGGAGCAGCCCAAGGTTTATCCGGCTCCCGTGCAGTTCAGCGCAGCCAAGATGCAGCTCGAATTTCTCTTCGGCGACCGGGGCAGGCTGGCGATGGATGCGTACAAGGCGAACCTGAAACAGACCGCCAATCAGGAGGTGCCGAAGACTTTCCGCAAGCAGGAGCTTACCGAGAAGTCCCGCCTCGAACTCGAAGCCGGGGGAACGGTCAAGGTTTCCGGTCTGGTGGACAAGAAAGGAAAAGCCTACCAAGGCTACATCACATGGAAGCCCGGCGAGAAGCCCGCCTTCATGTTCCCCAAGGACTACAATGCGGCGCTCGAAGAGGGGCGTGTCAAGCCCGCCGTGGAGAACGAAGTGCGGGTGGCGGTCAATTCCGAGGGCAAGACCGTCGAGACGACCCGCAACCTGAAAGAAGCCCTGCAATCCGCACAGCAGCGACCCACCGGGGAGCAGAAACAGCAGCAGGAGCGCAGGCAGGAGCAGAAAGAGGACCGGAAACAGGCACAGAAGCAGGAGCAGCCCGACAAGCCTAAGCGCAGCCGGGGTGTCCGCCGCTGATTTCCCCCGCCATTCTGTAAATGAATTACCGGTTATCCCGTCCGAGCGGCGGGATAACTTTTGTCAAACCGTTAAAAATTAAAGAAATATGATTACAGCAGTCATCGCTGAAAAGCCTTCCGTAGCGAAGGATATAGCAAACGTGTTGAATGTCCAGGAGCGGCACGATGGCTACCTCTCAGGTAACGGCTACCTCGTTACCTGGGCGTTCGGCCATCTCGTCCAGCTCGCCATGCCCGAAGCATACGGCTATGCGGGCTTCCGGCGTGAGAACCTGCCCATTCTGCCGCAGGAGTTTAAGTACATCCCCCGCCAGATACGGGAGGGCAAGGAGTACAAGCCCGATCCCGGCGTGCTCAAACAGTTGAAGGTCATCAGGGAGGTTTTCGACCGTTCCGACCGTATCGTCGTGGCGACCGATGCCGGGCGTGAGGGCGAAGCCATTCATCGGTACATCTACAATTACCTTGGCTGCCGCAAACCCTGCCTGCGCCTCTGGATCTCCTCGCTGACCGACCGTGCCATCCGGGAAGGGCTGGACAACCTCAAGCCCGGCAGCGACTACGACAACCTCTACCGTGCCGCCGAAGCCCGTGCCATCGCTGACTGGGAGATTGGGCTGAACGCCACCCAAGCTCTCAGCATCGCCGCCGGGCAGGGCATCTACTCCCTCGGAAGGGTGCAGACGCCCACCTTGATGATGATCTGCTCCCGTTATCTGGAGAACAGGGATTTCACCCCGCAGACCTATTTCCGGCTGAAGGTTACGGCGGAAAAGGACGGCACGCCCTTCGCCGCCATCTCCGAATTGCGTTACGAAACCCTTTCGGCGGCAAACGCCGCCCTCGCTGCTGTTACCGCAACGGGAATGGTGGAGGTTGCCGACGTGCAGCGCAGGGAGGTGAGCCAAGAGCCTCCCTTGCTCTACGACCTGACCGCCTTGCAGAAAGAGGCGAACGGCAGGTACGGCTTCTCGGCGGACAAGACCCTCTCCGTCGCCCAGTCGCTTTACGAGAAGAAGGTGTTGAGCTACCCCCGTACCGGCTCCCGCTACCTCTCGGATGATGTGTTCGACGAGATACCCGACCGCATCGCCCTGCTGGAGCGGTACCCGGCTTTCGCCGCCCATGCCGCCGCCCTGAAAGGGGCTTCGCTCAACCGCCGCAGCGTGGATGCGGGAAAAGTTACCGACCACCATGCGCTCATCATCACCGAGTGTCTGCCCGGCGAGCTGTCCGCCGACGAGCGCACGGTGTACGACATGGTAGCCGCCCGCCTGCTCGAAGCCTTCTCCGCCCGTTGTCTCAAGGACGTTACCACCGTCTCCTTCACGGCGGGGAACAGCGTGTTCACCGCCAAGGGAACGGTCGTCAGGTCTGCCGGATGGCGTGCCGTGCGTGGCGAGCGGGACGAGGACGACGAGGGAACAGCCGCTTTGCCGCCCTTGCAGCCCGGCGAGTCTTTCCCCCTGCAATCGGCGGAGTGCGTGGAGAAACAGACCAAGCCCCGTCCCCTGCACACCGAGAGCAGTCTGCTTTCGGCGATGGAGCATTGCAGCAGGGAGTTGCAGGACGACGAGCTGCGGGACAGCCTGAAAGGGAACGGTATCGGCACGCCCGCCACCCGTGCCTCCATCATCGAGACCCTCTTTGCCCGTGATTACGTGCGCCGGGAGAAGAAGAGCCTCGTGCCGACCGACAAGGGACTTGCCGTGTATCAGATAGTGAAGGACAAGCGCATCGCCGATGTCGAGATGACCGGGCAGTGGGAGACCGCCCTCGCCAAGATCGAGAGCGGGGAGATGAATCCCGACACCTTCCGCAAGGGCATCGAGGTCTATGCCGCCCAGATTACCGAAGAACTCCTGCAAGTGCAGGTATCGGTGGCGGACGGCAGGCATATCCCGTGCCCCAAGTGCCGTTCCGGTCGCATCCTCCTTTACCCGAAGGTCGCCAAGTGCAGCAACGTCGATTGTGGACTTACCGTCTTCCGTGGCAAGGGGGAGAAGCAGCTCACCGACAGCCAGATTGCCGACCTTGTAACCAAAGGCAAAACATCCCTTATCAAAGGCTTCAGGAGCAGGGAGGGCAAGCCCTTCGATGCGTACCTCACCTTCGACAAGTACTTCCGCACCGTGTACGGGTTCCCGCCCCGCACGGACAAGCCCAAAGGAAAGGAGCGCAGGCGATGAACGGCATCGGTTGGATCACCGTGGCGGAAGCTGCCCGGCTCTGCGGCACGGACGAGCTGCGCATCACCCTCTGGATGAACGGCAACCACATCGCCTACGCCCGTTTCGACGGCATCCTGATGATCGACGGCGCATCCATTGCCGCCCTGTTCAGCCGCAACCGGGTCGCCACCATCTACGAGGACGTGGCACAGCAGCGGGGCAAGCCCGGCAGACCGGGCAGGCTCCGCCGCCTGCTCGACACCCCGCTTGATGCCTTCGGCTTGTCGCAGCGCATTGTCCGGGCGTGCCGGGAACTGGGCGTCTTCACCGTGGAGCACCTGCTCGTCCACCTCCGCCGCTTCCGCTTCTCCCGCCTGTACTGTGTCCGCAACTTCGGCAGCGGATCGGCAGCCGAGACCCTCCGGCGGCTCCGGCAGGACGGCTTGACAGACGACGGCAGCATCGGGTAGGTCAAGGGCATTACTGCCCTCTTCCCCCCTCAGAACCGTACATGAGGGTTTCCCCTCATACGGCTCAAGCTTTTCTAAGTCTCTGTTCGTGTGCAGAGACCGGCTCACACTACTTCTTGTTTCCATTGGATTTACGGGATAATTTGAAGCATTCATCATGAACCAACAGATTGCATTTCCGTCCGTCTTGGACGGTTGGCATTACGTTCCATGCCTTATACGTGTCAATCGGTTCACCACATATCGGACATTTCCGCCCTTGCTTTTCCCATAGGTAAAGCAGGGACTTACGTCCTTTCAGTGTCACAAGCATCTTTGACTTCATTCTTTTATTGAAGTACAGGCGGCAGTCTGCGTCAAACGGATTCATATCCCCTTTTATCTGCGTATATTGCAGGAAAGGAAACGAAGATGCCAGTTTCAGCAAAGTGAGTTGGTCTTCCTTGCCGTTTGATTTCTTGAACTTAGCCGCAAAAGTCCAGCTGTTCCCTCGGATATTGTGCCAATAACGGTCTTTTATCCACCGTTTTCCTTTCTTGGAATGACGGCGTTTAGCCCATTGCCACAAGGCGAGAAATATCTGATGGTCGATTCTGTGAAAAGAATCACGTGTCGCCCCATGCTGATAATATGCTCCCCATCCTCGGATTTTAGCATTCAACATTCTGATTAATGATTCCTGCTTGCAACCCTTATGACCTTTTGTAACCTTACGGATATTTTCCATAAAGCGTTTTTCGGCTTTCTTGGTCGGCTTTGTCAATATTTCATTGCCGTATTTGCGAATATTGAAACCGAGGAAATCGAAACCGTCACGAATGTTGGTTATCACCGTCTTTTCTTCGGATAAGGTCAAACCTCTTTCAGACATAAAGTCGGCTACCAATGGCTTGATTTCTTTTTCAAGTGTTTCACGGTTCTCGCAGGTAATTATAAAGTCATCAGCATAGCGGACAAGATTCACCATTGGCGAATATAACTTGCCTTTTATTCTAACTCGTTTATATTTCTCTGCAAGGACTTTCTGCAATCCGTCCAATGTCATATTGGCAAGCGTGGGAGAGATAATGCCACCTTGTGGCGTTCCCTCCTCTGTCGGGAACATCTGTTTGTTGAAGATATAGCCGCATTTCAACCATTTTCGGAGTATTGCTTTGTCCATAGGGATGTTGGCAAGCAACCATTCATGGCTGATATGGTCGAAGCACCCCTTTATGTCACCCTCCAAAATCCATTCGGGAGAATAGCCTTTCCGGAGAATGTTATGACATTGCTGTACCGCATCCATACAGCGACGTTCCTTGCGGAAACCGTACGAACGTGTGTCGGCTGTTGTTTCCGACACTGGTTCCAATGCCATGAGGTAAAGTGCTTGCATGGCTCTGTCTTTCATTGTCGGTATTCCCAACGGTCGCAGTTTGCCATTACTCTTTTTGATGTGGACTCTTCTCAATGGCTTCGGCAGGTAGCCTCTGCGTTTGAGCTCACTTATCGCTTGTGTTTTTGCTTCGGGTTTCTCCCATGTTTCCATGTCCACCCCGGGGGTGCTACCACCTCCGTTAGAAGTAACTCTCTTTACGGCTAAGGCTTTTGCGTAAAAAGAGTGGGTCAGCGTCCACTGCAAGGCTTTCACCTTGCCCGTTCTGCCTTCCTTCTGAGCCTTTACAATGCGAGCTTGAAGCTTCTTAACAGCCTGCTCCGCTTTGGTCCAGTCTATCCTGTCCCAATTCGTTTGCAAGTTATCAGTCGGTGCACACGATTGGTCGAGGAGTTTTTCTTTGATTTTATCGTTCATTTGCATTCCTACTTTAAAAAAGTTCTAAAAGTCTATTGTAAAGAATCACCATTTGGCAACATTCGGTTTGTTTTGCCTACCGAGTGTCGCCACAGAAGTCTGCCCACTTTCGTGTCGGATGATGTCGCCTACATCAGCCCGTGATGTCGGTTCAATCCGTATCCGTTCCATTACAGAACGGCATTCGCTTTTTCTGTTATCTTATACCTGCACACCATTCGGCTTTCATTGCTGTCAGCTTACCTGCCATTTTTACATGGCAGGAGATATACAGGCTTACCATGTTCCACATAGATAACTAACGGATAGGTTAGGTTCTGTCTCATCCTCCGGCGGTGCTTATATCCGTGTAATCCTACCATGGAAAGGATTAACCGACCGCTTCCCTTTTGGGTAGAGTGTACCAGTATCTTACACTCTTTCGTGACATTACGAAGTTTACTAACAGTTCGCTTGCGCTAACCATACTATCCAGCCTCGCCACTCTACGGTATGATACTAACCGTACTTGACTTCCCCTCACGGTTCTGTCTTGTCTTGCGAAAGTGTACTTTGTCCCAACCGCTTAATACAACTATTAAGGTGCATCGGTGGTAGGCTACCGCTGACGGAACAGCGGGTTAAAGCTGATACCCGTAAGTATCATTCCAACAATTATCTATGCGACTTCATGTCGCACCCACGGGATTTCAAGGTCTTGTACCCGTAATCCCGGCAATATTCACTATCTTTGTCAGCCGATTATATAAGAAGGCGGATTTGTCTTTCCCATAACCGACTGGCAAATACTCGAAAGGATTTCGAACCTATTCTGTTCATAATATGAAGCGTTCCATTTCCCTTTAAACAACCTTTTTACAGCTCAAAAAGGGTTAAATGCTTGAATTTGTGGACATATATTCGAAAAATATTGTATTTTTGTACCCGAAAATAGGACAACAATGGCTAAAAAGCACTCATTATCTGTTGAAAACATAGATCAGGTTGCTATTGATTTTATAGCGACAAAACCTTCATATTCAATCAAAATAACAGATTGCCAAGAAGGTAAATTAAAAAAAATAGCAATAACTCATAATAAGGAAACAGGTATCTTAAACTGTTTTATTAATGGCGGGCAAGTTTCTTACAGTACGCAAGGAAAAGCACATTTAAAAGGAATATGTGAAGAATGTTGGAACGTTATCCTTCAAAATACTTCAATTCCTTGCCCTGATAAGAAAAGCTTTACGGCAAAAGGAATAAGTGAAGAAGATTTTGATGCTTTTATAGATGTATTATCGGAAAGTGATGAAATCGAAATAACTACGGTCAATACAGATAACAATCCTGCTATCAGGAACCAATATCATTTAAAGGGGAAATATGATGCCAAGGTATCTATTATTTTTTATAATAATGGGACTTTATTTTTACAGGGAGCTGTAACAGCTTTTTATATTGAGCTTATTACAGAAATAATGGAGACAATATCTTCTGTTCCAACCGAAGTAATGGAAGACTTCTTGGCTATTCAACCTTTAGTTGGATGTGTGATAGAAAAAGATTTGAATAAGCATTTCACGAAAACTGAAAACATTGAAGGAAGTATTCTTGAAGATTTTCTGAAAACATCTATTGCTCTTGCTAACTCCGGTGTTGTGGTTGATGATTACGGGTGTTATACATTCGGTATAATGAAGGCTTTGGATGGCTTGATTAGCAAAAGACTCTTGGAAGACGCACCGGATTTTAAAGATTATGGTACATATTTTGAGAGAGGTAAAGACGGAAACTACCATTTTTTGGAGAATGTGGGAACTTACAATGGTAATCCCTCGTTAAAAAGAGCATTGGAAAAAGCGTATGACTTTTATAACAAGAATCGGCATACAACTTTCCATATTGATCGCAGGAACTTAGAAACAAGCAGAACCTTATATTATGATGAAGCGGTAAACATAATAAAGGACGGACTTGTTATTATAAATGACTTATGTACTAATTGGTAAAGAAATGAAGACAAAAGATTATCAAATAATCTCTTTAGGAGAACGAAGTTTTTTAGTAGTAGTTCTGTCATTGGAAATGACGGATTACTATTGGACTGCTCTCCAATCAGAATTGGCAAAATATAATGTTGCCGATGCTGAAGTTTATTTTGATTTTCTATACCGTAACGGATTAAAAAATAGATTTTTCAAAACTAAGCTCATGGGAGTTAGTCTATTGAATAATTCTTTGAGAAAATGTAAAGCTACACAAGAGTGTATTAGTGCTTCTGATAAATTCTTTACTTTGCATAAGGATGTGATTGAACATAGCGTATTATCGTCTATTCAAAAAACATTCTTTAGAAAGAAATTAGACAGAACTAATATTCTTCCGACAAATGTACTTTAACATTATAAAGGAATCAATATATTAGAACAAAAGGTGCATCAATGATGCACCTTTTGTTTATACTTCAAATTTAGGCAACGGTATTACCTAAATTTAATATTCTTTTGTCTTTCAAAGAATTTACCTTATCTTTGCACCAATAGAACCCGCCAAGCCTCTTGATAATGCTCAAATAGGCGGGTCGTTTTTTATTCTGCTTTAGAATACCACTATAATGAAATTATAATAAATGAATAGAACGATGAAAAAACAGGCTATTCATTCGGGCAAAGGGCAGGCTGACTTCATCTTGACATTGAACAAACTGGAGGTCGGTACGTTGTCGTATGCCGATAATGTTTGGTTTTTCTCTTACTCGGAAGAGTTCAAGAGGCAGAGAGACATCCTGCCGTTGGTAAATTTCCCGACGGTAGATAAAGAATACTCATCCAGCGAGTTGTGGCCCTTCTTTGTTTCCCGCATACCGAGCCGTGCACAACTCCAAGCTCCCAAAGGTACAGAAAGGCAGGATTTGGTTTATCTGCTTAAAAACTACGGTCGTAAGACGATAGCGAACCCGTATCAACTCATTCCGGCTTAGAACGATAACATACTTACCCCGCTTCCCGTCCGTTCAGCGTACTTTGGGTAAATCTCTTATAAGAGTGCGGCAACCGATTGTCGTACTCTTGTTATATATTCCCGTTGTCATTCCAAGAATTTTGTGTATCTTTGCACCAGTAGAACCTGCCAAGCCTCTTGACACGAGTTGTTGAACAACAGTGAAAATGCTCAAATCGGCGGGTCGTTTTTTTTATAATCCGTCGCCCTTTCCTAAATGACCTGAGCCGCTTTTCAGCGGCTTTTTACATTTCATGGGCACACCCTTCCGTACACCGTCCGGATTTTCCCGTCTTCCAATACCTTGCTCGATCGCACGACCCATGTCCTGCCGTCATTCAGCCCGCACTCCAGTGCCTTCTCACCGCCGCCGACCAGTACCGGCACGGTTGTCACCACGATTTCGTCCGCCAGCCCGTTATCCAAGAGCAAAGCCCCGGTTTCCGCTCCGTAAGCCGTTACCGTACCTTCGCCGTCCGCTTTTATTCTCCGCAGTTCCGCTGCCGCATCCCCTGTAACAAACTGCACCCGTTCCTTCTCCGTCAGGTCAATACAGCCGCCCGTCACGACCAAAGTCTCTTTTGCCGTGAGCGGCCAGCCCAGATGGTTCAGGTAAATGCGCAGGTAGGTTTCTTCGTCGATCAGCACGCAGCAGGAGGCATCCGTCGCCGCATCGAAATGCTTGTCCGCTCCGACTGGACAACCGTCAAGGGACTGGTACACGTGCAAGGTAATCTGTTTCATGTCAATGAGTTTTTAAGGATTATGTCCGCCTTGCACCCAAAAGAACAGCGTGAACTCACGCTATTCCTAATACGAAGGTACTGGCATACCCGACAAACAAGAATAGGCAAGCCCACGCCGTATAAGCATACAGCATGCGCATTGCGCCATCCGTCTTGTTTGTCAAAAAAGTGCCAGTTTTTCGTATAAGACGTTCAGCGAACGTACAATATGTATATCAACCCCGCCTGCTTCCAAGCCGGGTATGAATCTTCTATGTCACGACAGCGACCGTACCCGAAAGCACCGTCCTCTGTCTTCGTGGAGCAAAGATAGCGAAAGGCGAGAGCAACGGCAAATGAAAACAAGGTTTTCTAATTTGACAATGCCGAGCCGCATCCTATCTTCGCATCGCAAAGATAGTGAAACTTCCCGAATAACAAAACAATAGCCCCGCCTAATCTCACGATCCGGCAGGGCTTCATCCACCTAAAGCACCGTCAGAAAAATGTCATTCTTACGGGAACAGCCCCCTTTTCCTGCGCCTTTCCGCTTTCCGGGCTTCCTTCTCCTTGCGTTTCGCAGCCCGTTCCTCCACTTCGGCGAAGCGGGTGCGGATGAACTCGTGCACGTCCTTCGTGCGGTAGAACACCTTGCCGCTGATGGTGAAGTACGGCAGTACCCCGATGGCACGGTAGCGTTGCAGCGTGCGGATGCCCACCTTCAGCAGCAGGCACAGGTCTTGGTTGTCCAGCACCTCCTCGCCGTCGAGCGTGTTGTTCTTCTTCAGCACCCTTTCCAGCAATTTCTCCGTCCGGTCGAAGCGTTCCATGATGCGCTCCATCCAGCCCTCAAACTCTTCCCTGTCCGTGTACATAGCAGTCGCCCTCCTTTTCGATGATTTCCTTTTCCCGCATATAGCGGATGTAGCCTTTCGCCGTCCGTTCCTTCACTTCCAGCATCTCCTGTATCAGCTCGCACAGTTCGATGTAGCCGTACTTCTCCTGCCGGGCGAACGCCTCCCGTGCCATCTCCGCCAGCTCTTTCTCCTTGCGCTTCTCTTTCTCCGCCCTCGGCTTCTCGCCCACATAGACGGGCATCCCGGCTTGCTTGTCCCATCTGAACTGCATCAGGGGAATGTCCAGCGGGCTGCCGTCCCTGACCTTCAACGCCTTCACCACCGACACCTCCGGGTTCTCGTCCTTCTCGATGGAGAGGATGGCGGCGGACTTGCGTTGCAGTTCGCTGCCGAGGTGTCCCCTCAGTTTCAGACCGTTCGGTACGAAATGCACCACGGCGGCTATGCACGTGCGGTAGATTCCCGCCAGCCGGTAGATCTCGTCAATCAGCGCCACGCTCTCCGCCTCGTCGTTGGCGCAGCGGATCAGGTCAGCCACCCCGTCGATGACGACTAAATGGATGCCCCCGTGCAGGTAGTGGTACTTGTCCATGCTCTGCACGATGGCGGTCAGCCGCTCGCTTCTCGACATTCCTGTCAGGCAATATACGTGTAGGTACTCCGGCATCCGCTCACGCCCGGCACGGCGCAGCAGCCGCCCCGTGTTCTTGTAGAGCTGTTGCTCGCTCTGTTCCGTGTCGTACAGCAGTACCGCACGCCCCTTGCGGTTCGGCTCCACCCGCACCCCCAAGAGGTCGGCGTCCGTCTCCCTCTCCATGATCGCCCCGGCGACCAGTGCGGCGGTGTAGTTGCTCTTGCCCGTCCCTTCGCCGCCCGTGATGCAGAGGATGTTCTCCTCCGAGCCTAACGGCACCTCCCCGGCGGTAACGATGGCGACAGCCTGTTCGGGCGGGTGGTCGTAGTCGATCTCGCACGATTTCAGCACCGCCATCGTGTCCCCGTACAGCGTGTCGAGTAGCTTCAGGAACAGCCCCATCAGCTCCTCCCTCGTGTGCCCGGCTTTGAAGTAGTCCGTCACGTCCTTCTCCGCCTTCGTCCCCGGCAGCGGCAGCACCAGCCGTTTCACCCCGTACTCCGACAGTTGCGCACGGTGCTTCTCCGAGCACTCCAGCCCCGTCTTGTCCGTATCGTACAGCAGCACGATGTGCTTGAAGCGATAGACCAGCTTGCGCACGGTCTTCGCTGGGATGACCGAGGTCTCCGAGTTGAAGCAGATGGCATGGAAGCCGTGCGCCGCCAGCGTCAGCACATCCTTCTCGCCGCCCGTGAGGAAGAGCAGGTCGCCCTTCGAGGGCAGTTGTTCCAGCCCGAAACAGTAGTTGTCGCCCGTGTGTCCGCCATAGACGAAGCGCACCTCCGACATCGGGCGATAGACCTTCACGCCCCATTTCCCCTTGTAGCCGAACATCGGTTCCGCCGGGGTGGAACTGAAGCCGAACGACTTGCCTTCCCTCGTCTCGCCCCGGTACTCGGCGAGCGATACCGCCCCGTAACGGTGCAACAGCTCCTCCGTGATGCCCGATGCGCCCCAGTAGGCAAGCTCCGCATCCGTAAACGGCTTTTCCGTCGTCCGGTAGGGCTTCGGTTCGGGACGGTCAAAGGGCGCAGCCGCCTCTTCCGTGTACCCGTCCGGCTTTCCCGTGCCGTTCCCGTTTGCCCTGACGGATATTCCTTCACCGCTCCGGTCATCCCTTGTTCCATGCTCCCTTGCGCCCGGCACGAGCCGCAGGGTACGACAGCCGCCGTCCGGAACGGCAGTATCTTCCGGGCTGTCATTCTCCAGACCGAGACACAGCTCCCGGTCGATGGTGTGCAGCACCTCCACGAAGTCGGCGGCGTTCCGGCAGTCCAGCCCCTTCAGCTTCGCCACGAGGAAAAAACAGTCGCCCGAATAGTCCCCGTTGCCGAAGTCCTTCATCCGGTACGTACCGCTCCGGCGGTCGTAATACACGTTGCACGAAGCCTTGCTGTCGGCATACAGCGGGTTCAGGAAGTTCCTGCCCACCCGCCACTTCACTGGCAGGTAGTGGCGGAACACATCCAGCCCGTTACTGGTTCTTGCCAGTATCTCTTCCTTTTTTACCATAGCTGCCGTTTTTTCGGTTATGCAGGGGATGTTCCGCTATCATCCGGTCGATCTTGGCGGCGGGTGTCTCCACCATCCACCGCTCACGCAGGCTCTCGACCGCCTGCCGGGGATAGCGTATCTGCCGCCCGATCATGGAATAGGGAATGATATGCTTCTGCCGGTAGCGTTGCAGGGTGCGCTGGCTGATGTCCAGCATCTCGCACACCTCCTTGTGCGTCATCCACTTCGGGTCGGCTTTCCGTCCCTTGGCAGCAGGGCTTTCCGCTTCCTCTTTCCGTTTGCGCTCCGTTTCCTCCCGGTTCCGGGATTCCTCCACGTAGGCGGTTATCTTCTCGATCTTCTCCACGAGCAGGCGGTAAGCGTTGCTCTCGATGGTCATTATTTCCATTGTCGTACTCTTTTTTAGGTTTCTGCCGCAAATGTCGCCCGATTCGCCGGTTTTTCCTGCCACCATACCGGCACCTTGGCAAAGATTTTTTTTTCTGATGCGCATTATTTCATCCTCTTTTTTCACCCTCGCCGCCCTTCCGTCCGCCTTTCCGGGCAACAAAAAGGCTGAAAAGACTGAAAAAGGCAAGGAAAGAGTAGGAACAACGTAAAAACAAGGCGGAAAGGAACTGACGTCGAAGCAAAAAGAGCAAAAAAGAGCGTCCGAAAGGCTCTTTTCTGCCCTCCGGACGCTCTCTTTTCATCTCCTGCCGCCTCTGCCGTTCCGTTGCCAACTTGCTGTCAACTTGCTGCCGACTTGCCGATCACTTGCTGTCCATGTCCCGCATCTTTTTGAGCAGCTTCTCCTTCATCTCGTCCAAGAACGCCGTCGGGTTCTGCTGTCCCCGCAGCCTGCCGAAAGCATGGTACACGTTACCCAGATCCACTTGGAAGGTCTTCTCGAACAGCGTAGCCAGCTCGCCGATCTCGGCGTTGCCGTTGTCCACGCTTCCGGCGGCATGGATGCCGTAAACAAGCTGTATGGCGGCGATTTTCGTATCCGTCCAGCGGTGTTCCTTCCCCGGCACGGCATCCGTACCGTCCCCTCGTGCCGCACGCTCTATCCGGCGGCTCAGATAGACCAGCAGCATCTCCACCGAGATCAGGCGTGCCGCCAGTATGTCGTAGCCCGTAGAGAACTCCGCTTCCTCGTCCAGCACGAAACTGCCGCTTTCGGGGCTGAGTTCGCCCTTCGCCCGCAGGAAATAGTAATCGTCCCGGTATGTCGCCCCGCTGTGGTAATACTGGTAGAAGGGCAGGTAGCGTTCCATCATCCGCTCGGCTCGTTCCATCGCCCTGCGGTAGTACGTTTCGGCTACCCGCAGGCAGCCGGGACAGCCGCTCTCTATCTGATATACCCAGTAATAGTACAGCAGCCTGCCCGTCAGGGCGGGCTTGTAGTATTTGAAGTAACGGATTTCCTCCTCGTCCCCGCTGAACGGACGGGCGAGCGCATACGCTTTCAGCTCACGGTTCTTGGCTTTCAGGTACGAAACCATCTCTCGGCAGGTGGCGACCGTTTCCTTTCCCTCCATGCCGGCGGAAGCGGCAGCCATGCGCCGCTCCGTCTCCTGCAACAATGTATTGAAATATTCTTCCATCATGATTCTGTATCGGGTTGTTTATAAGGAAACAAAGTTAGCAGAGTGCCGGGAAACGGGCGTTCTGAATTTTCACCGCCATGTTCGGATTGTCCGCCAATCGGCTGCGGGCGGTCAGCCCCTCACTTCTGAACCGGAAAAGGATGCCGGACGGGACGGGCGCACCGGGCGATTTCACGGATTTCGGCAGGGGTAGCCTTCAGGTGCTTCTTGCAGAAGTCCCACAGATAGCTCGGAGTAGCGAAGCCGCACACGTCGGCAATCTCTTGGAAGGGCAGTCCGTGTCCGCCAGCAGGGAGACCACGTGCGCCTTCCGCTGTTCCGTCAGCCAGCGGTGCGGAGTCGTGTTCAGCTCCTCCCTGAACCGCCGACCCAGCGTATTGACCGACATGGCACATTCCCGTGCCAGCTCCTCCACGTTTTTCACCTTGGGCAGAGCCAGTGCGACCTCTTCCCGGAAAGAGCAGCCCCGCAGGTGCGGCAGGTACTTTTCCACTTCCTGCAAGTCCGCCTTGCCGAACATCGGCGGTATGCCCTTGCGGTACTCGGACTCCCGTTCACGGCGGAAGCGGAACAGCAGTCCCGCCAGACGGTTGCAGAGCACGTTCAGGTGCGGGTATTCGTCGTAGGCGTTGATGCTTGCCTGCATCCGGCAGAGGAACAGGAATCCCCCGCAGTCCTTCTCCCGGAAATACGCCTCCGCCGTATCCAGCAGGAAGTCCGCCGAGCTGCCGTGCCGGTGGTAGGCGACCAGTATCAGCAATCCGGCTTCTTCCTGCACACGGCAGGAAAGGACGGGGCGGTGTTCCCTGAGCAGTTCCACCAGCCGGACCATCCGCCCGTGATCCCGTGCGAGACGTTCCGCCGCAATCCATGTTACCGGGCGCTCCGCATCCGTTTGCGGCAATACCGTCCGCACCTTTGCCATCCACTCCCGCCATCCCTCCCGGATGGCTTCATTCATTAGAATTTGTGTAAGATTCTCTTTCATTCTGTTTCAATTTTAATATTAATGACGTAAATCTTACACGAAATTACAAATTGTCTGCAACAAGCACCCTTCCGGTGCTTTGCATCGGTTACGGTATGTCCTTGCGCTGCGGATTCGGATTTTGCCCCATAGGTTCGGATATTCGGTCGTGAAAAACAGAAAGGCTGTGCCGGTTCCATCCGCAGAACGGCATGAGACAGTAAGCAGGGGGGAGCCGGAAGAAGGTCATTCGCCGGTTGGTGAGTGCGTCTTTTCAACGGGATATTTGCCGTCCCGTATCTCCTGCAACCTTTCGATCAGTGGTTGCTCCTTGGAATGGTTCTTTTGTTCGGCTATGATGAAGAAGGATGCAAAACTGCCGGTAATATACAGCCAGAACAGGCATTGACCGAGCAGTTTCCGGTATTTGCCCATTGTCTCGTACTTCGCCTGCATCGCTTTCAGCTTCGCAGGACGGTAATACAGCTTTCTGGCAATCCAGATAAAAGGGGCGAGCATCGCTGTGGCGAACAGGTAGGCAACCGGGTTGAATCTGCTCCATTCCACTTTGTCCGTCAGGGAAGAGAACCAGCCCGTCAGCATATCCCATCCCCATGCCTCGAACAAAAGATGGAGAGCCATCAGGTTAAGAAACCACAGGATTGCCATCGTCCACGTGGCATTGGAGATAACCACCTTGTCTTTCCTTGCACGTTTGTTCTTGCTCCAGAAGTAATACATCCAGTATGCCGCTTCCTTGAACATAGCTTCCTCCTTTCCTTGTTTTCCGCTTGCTTATCCCGTTACGGAGAACAGCAACAGGGCGCATCCCGCTGCGGCGGCAACGATCAGCCCCAGCCAGAAACGGTAACTCCTTTCACCCAGCGTACCCAGCCAGAAATTCCCCTCCCAACTTCCCAGACGGGAGTATGTCCACCGCCATCCGCAGACAATCCCCACAAGCCACAGCAGCAGGATTCCCGCCACGATCAGGTAGCCGTACCTCGGATGCGCCTGCAACCACTCCGGCAGACCCTCCATAAACTCGCTTATCTTATCGAACCATTCCATAGCAATAACAGAAAAAGCCAAATTCATACCTTACGGACGAACCGTTATACACCAAAGCAAAAATAGTGAAAAGTCCAATCACTCAAAAAGTTTCACCGCAAAAATCTTTTCCGTTTGGAAGAAATACGTTTTATTTGCATCTATATAGCCGCAAACGTATGAAGAAAGCCTCTCCACATAAAAGAACCGGTCGGCCGAAGCTCCCCGGATTCTTCGACCACTTCTTTTATTGGACGTGGCGCAGTTGTCGGCACGGCTTCCCTGACCGTAGTTTTGCGGTCATCAGCGTGATCCAGTTCACCTGCCTTCTGTTTCCGGTCGCCGTTGTTTTACAGTTCTTGGACACTCCGGCTGTCCGCTTTCTTTACGAGACAGACGACCGCCTTACGCTTTTCCCGCTGATACTGCCGTTCCCCGTACTGCTTTGGAGGAATATGCGCATCTATACCGAGGAGCGTTACCGCATGATGCACGACTTTTACGGGGCGTTCCATGTATCGGTGCGGCAACGCTATCGCCTCCGTTTCCTTGTCTGCACGGTGCTTGCAGTCCTTGCCATCCTGCTTGAAATATGGCTGTTCACCCTTTATCATGACCGCTGCACGGCCATATCCTCCGGCAACAGCCATCCCGCAAGCCTCTATGTCCCGTACCGGTATGACAACGGCAACGATTCCGTGCAGGAAGGCGTTTACCGCATCGTCGATGAAAAAGGGCGTATCGGATATGCGGACGAGCATGGCAATACCCTCATAGAGCCACGCTTCGCTTTTGGCTTTCCTTTCGAGAACGGGAAGGCGAAAGTAACCGACACGGGAGAACAGCAAGAAGTTCCCGATTCGGATGGGGAATACCACTATTGGGAAAGCGATGATTGGTATTACATCGACCGGAAAGGGCAAAGGATTGAATAAAAGCCCCAAGACTGCCCTAAATCCGACATTCCAGCCACCCACCTGCCAAACCCTTGCAGGGCAAGCACGAAGCCGCCAAGCCCTATCGGAACACCCCGTTCATCCCACCTTTCCCCTGAAACAAACATCAAAATTCAAAACCTATTCATTTACAACGACTTAAAAGTTTTTTGGTGCAAGCCGCAAAACAGCTCTGTGTGGCTGGTGCAAGGTGCAGCTATATATATAAATATAGCTGCACCTTGCACCACAGAAATACACACTGAAAATCAAAACTTTACACTTCTTGTAAAACCACTGGTGCAACCTCGTTTCTTGCACCGCCTCCTGCTTTTATGCTTTTCCTGTAATCCGGTAATCCCGAAAAATAAAAAATCCCCCGAAACATTTCCCTTTTTCGGTCAAAATCCCTATATTTGCATCAGTTCCAAGAGCAAAGCGAAGCAATGCAGCGAAACCCGCACAGCTACCAAATCGCTACCGGCTATCGAACTTTCTACTCTTTAAGTCTTATCTAACAACCGATTACAAAAAAACGATTGTTTTTATGGCAAAAACAGAGAGAATCTCTTAGCCGTATCTACTCCAAAAGGAATGATTTGCGTTCCACAAACTACGATATTTGGACTTTCCTCCATCACCTTGACTTGCTTTTCAAAACGTGTTGGAAGAGAAACATCATCAGCATCCATCCGTGCTATATATTTCCCTTGAGCCAAGTCCAATCCTCTATTCAATGTATAGATCAAACCCTCATTTTTTTCATTCCGATAATAACGAATTCTCTTATCCGAATAAGCATGAATCACCTCTTCTGTATTATCCTGCGATCCGTCATTGATAATGATCAACTCAAAGTCCGTAAATGTTTGGCTTAAAATACTATCGATAGATTCCCCTATCGTATCTTGAACATTATAAGCCGGCAATACTACACTAATCAACATGCTTTTCTAATATTTTATCCACATAAGGAGATACTTCTAAAATATCCTGCAAATGCCATGTATCCACATAAGCTGATAATTTGCCTGTCGTATTATTTATATAATAAACTGGCTTATGAAATAAAATAGATAAAATTAACCCATGCAAACGAGTCGTTATTACTTCCGAGTAAGGGGAAATAAAATCACAACCTCTCTTTAGAAGATAAGGACGAACAATACGGATAGCATATTCATCAGCCAGATGGTTAACAAATCTTTGCAAAACAGTTAAACAAGTTATTTTTTGCAAGTAATAAGCAGCTCTTTTCATTATCCTCAAAATCAATAAGCAAATTGGTCTTCTTTCTAATGAGGGCCAGTCACGTATATCAAAACCTCTCAAATCATCCAATATGGTAGAAAAATCCATTTCCTTATCAATACGCCTCAGATAAAGTTTTTGCCCCCCAAAAACAGCTTCTCTGTATTTATTCAAATATTCATCACACTAGTGTCCCATAAAAATGGGAGCTAGTTAAAAATTAAATAAATTTGGTCCAC
>NZ_SRYM01000063.1 GCF_004793765.1 Parabacteroides distasonis
TTACACACGTTCTTTTAATTGTTAATTGCGTGTGAAGTAAATCTGTATCATGTCATGTAATTATTTTGAAATAATATGCAGCGTTTATCGTTTTATAAGCATCTAAGTTTATATAGTCATAAAAACGTTAGACATGAAGCCATTGATTTTGTCTTTTTTTGCGGTTTTATTAGGATACTCATTCTTTTTCGATAAAGATGATGAAATAAAATTGCGCAATGTTGACCAAATATCGTTGGAATCTAATTCTACGATGCTTGAGAGGGGTGATTCTGTCACTTTGTATGCGAAAAGGTTCCCTAATACTCCGGAATATATTTTACGAATCGCAAAACCGGAGGATTATCTCTTTACGAAATAAAAATTTCGTGTTAAAATATTTGTTTATTTGACGAATATTGCTACGTTTGTGCCCATGTGTAACTTCTAATGTGTGGGATATGAATTTGAAATCTATTCAATATATAGAAAAAACAGGAGGTATCGCAAGGGTATTCCTGTTTCTTTTTCTTCTCTTTCTATTAAGCATATATAATCTATTTAAGTTTACCAGCCTTGAAAATGAGGGGGTAGAGGTCTTAGGGGTACTACCTTTTAAAACTTACGGTGATGTCAAGTATATAGAAGGAGATGACTTATCTGCAAACTGTAAATTCCTGATCGATAGAACTACTCACTGGTTGGGCTGAGTAAGCCCTTATCTGATCCGTGCGAGTGCATAGAAGGATAAGGGGGCTTATTTTAGGTAATTAAACGATTTTCTCTAATATATTGTATTCTGGTATATCTTTGAGGAAAGCATATGTCTGTTTCTCATAGTCGATTTTACAACAAAAATGACGCATGCCGTTGCTTACGGTTAGGTATTTCACGTGTAAGACCATGTTATAACGCACGATTTGATCGAATACGGTGCTTGTTATCTCGATGTGCGGGGCTTTATATTCAACAATCATTAGAGGTGCTAGAAACCGATTGTATGCAACGGTATCGCATCGCTTGGATGTTCCGTTTAGTTTTACTGCTACTTCATTCGCTAAAAGTTCTTGAGGATAGTTTTTTTCCGTGACCAAATAGTTCACGAAATGTTGTCGTACCCATTCCTCTGGCGTTAATGCGACAAATTTTCGGCGTACAGGATCCCAAATAGAAGGCTTTCCTGCTTTCTCCGTAACTTTGACTGAGAATTTTGGTAGATTTAATGGGAGCATTTGCTATATTTGCTATTTATATTCTAACTAAAATGCACCTCAAAGGTAGTTATTTATGAGAACAAAACAAGAAATCGTAGAAAATTGGCTGCCTCGTTATACCGAGCGAAAGCTAGAAGACTTCACTAAGCACATATTACTCACGAACTTCACTAAATATGTCGAGATATTTGCGGATCATTTTAATGTCCCGATCTTGGGATTGAAAAGTTCGATGCCTAATGCCTCGGCAGAAGGGATTACCATTATCAATTTTGGGATGGGAAGTGCGAACGCTGCTACAATCATGGATTTATTATCAGCAGTCATGCCCAAAGCGGTGCTTTTCCTCGGTAAATGTGGAGGATTAAAAAGAGCGAATGTATTAGGGGATTATGTATTGCCAATAGCGGCGATCCGAGGTGAGGGAACGTCGAATGAATATTTACCACCTGAGGTACCTTCATTGCCTGCTTTTTCAATGCTTCGTGCCATTTCTTCCGCCATACGTGATCATGGAAAAGATTATTGGACAGGTACGATTTACACGACAAATCGCAGGGTTTGGGAATACGATAATGATTTCAAGGAATATCTTCGTAGTACGCATGCCACTGGTATCGATATGGAAACCGCAACCTTGCTTACTGCCGGTTTCGCTAACCAAATACCTACGGGTGCATTGTTGATGATATCGGATAAACCGATGGAAGAAGATGGTGTAAAAACAGAAGCGAGTGACCGGAAAGTAACTCAACAATTTGTAGGAGAACAGGTGATGTTGGGAGTTGAAGCTCTTCAACAGATTTTGGATGGTAAGAAAACCATCCGTCATATCCGTTTTAGTTGGTAATAGCGAAACCTCATAATTTATGGCAAAAAAAGAAATTACTTTCGAGGAGATTTGTAGGGATATAACAGCAAGGAAGTTTCAGCCTGTTTATGTGTTGATGGGCGAAGAGCCTTTCTTCATCGATCAAATAACAGATTTGTTATTAAAAAGCGTATTAGAGGAATCTGAGAGAGATTTCAATCAGATTATTCTATACGGCGCAGATACAGATGCTATTTCTATTATCAATGCGGCACGTCGTTTTCCGATGATGTCCGAATATCAATTGATAGTTGTTCGAGAGGCTCAATTAGTGAGAGATATAGAGTTGCTGAGCAGTTATGTGAAGAATCCTTTGTCATCAACTATTTTGGTCATAAATTACAAATATAAGACTTTAGATCGTCGTCGTGCGTTAGCGGCTGCAACCGATAAAAACGGTATTTTATATGAGTCAAAAAAGATCCCGGATTATAAAATGCCGAGTTTTATCACCTCTTTGATGCAACAGCGTTCTATCGGTATCGATCCAAAAGCCGCTCAAATGCTCTCAGATTTCCTTGGAAACGATTTAAACCGTCTCAATAAGGAATTAGATAAGCTGGCAATTATCTTGGCTGAAAAGGCCTCAAAACGCATCACGCCGGAATTGATCGAGCAAAATATAGGGATTAGTAAAGAATACAATAACTTTGAGCTGATAAAGGCACTTGCCATGAAGGATATATTAAAGGCTAACCGGATCGCTCAGTATTTTGAGAAAAACCCTAAAAGTAATCCGATACAGATGACACTTCCTGTATTATTTAACTATTTCTCAAACTTGCTGATTTGTTATTATTCAAAGGATCGATCGGAATCAGGATTGATGACCGCACTTGGTTTACGGGGAACTTATCAAGTAAAGGACTACCTTTTGGGGATGAAAAATTATCCAGCGATGAAAGTTTTTAATTTGATCGGCGATATCCGAACGACTGACGCAAGATCTAAGGGAGTGGAAAACTCTTCAGCGACAGATGCAGATTTACTAAAAGAATTACTTTACAAAATTTTACATTAAACAGAAATCATAGACTTAGTGCAGGCAAAAGGGCCTTTTTTCCTAGAATGATAAAAAAGTCAAACTAGAAAAAGAGGCCTTTTTGTTTATTTATCAATTAATTACGTATATTTTATCTCTCTGAGGCTTCAAAATTTATTCGATCACGTACATTCTTCCTCAAATATTTTAAGAAATCCATACTTAAAGCTATAATCGGCATGACTATTACATTACTTTCATTATCCGTTGAAGGAAAATAGACAAGTTGGCAGTAAAATAAATAGAGTAAAATTATATTGTATACAAATATAACCGAGAAATGAATGTTTACAATCATATACACAATAAAAGTATTTGAGTAGATTACAACTATTGATGGTTTTTTGTAATCATTATATAGGCGTTACAAATATATCATGTTTACATTACTAATATAAATCATGGATTACTATATATTTCTTTATCCACGTAAGATTTGCTATAAATTATAAATAACCAGTTCTTTATATAGAAATATTGATTGTTTACATTAACTAAACATGTTTTTTCGTCTACAAACGTATAAAAAAACCCTAATATACATCATATGTATTATTATATTTACATATAGATCAGATATATATGCTATTTTTCTAAAGCTTTTCTAAATACTCTATATCTCCTTATTGAACACGGTTTACAGTTCTATCCATCACATATGTATCGGCGTGATACATATGTATCAATTTAGTTTTATAAAAATAAATTGCATAAATGGAAATATTGGTTTATCTTTGTATCCGGTTTACTTTATGGATATTTATCTTAGTAAACGGTCATAATGACAGTATCCTAGTAAGAATTTAAGATATATATGAATATGAGAGATCGTATTTTAAAAATAATGGAACGTGAAGGACTTACCCCTTCTAAATTTGCCGAATCGATCGGTATACAGCGTTCGGCAATGTCACATATTATATCTGGGAGAAATAATCCGAGTTTGGATGTTCTGCTAAAAATACTGGAACGGTTCACTTATGTTGATTCTGACTGGCTATTGTTTGGCAAAGGCGAAATGATCCGAGAACATGTGTTAACTGAACCTAATTTGTTTACAAATATGCTTGAAAATCGTCCCAATGTACAAGTTGTTGCCGAAAATCGCAAGGAAATTGGGGTTGAGATACCTGTAAACATCCAAAAGCAACCTGTTGTAGAGCAAGTTATATGCCAAGAAAAGCCTTCTAAAAATGTTAGTAAAATAATGATATTTTACTCCGACAATACGTTTGATACTTTCGTCCCAGAAAAAAACAAGAAAGACTAAGGTAAACTGTTCGGTATATACGTTATATTCATGTATCTTTGCAGATAAATTGAGTAATCGTGTATATGAAGAAGTACATCTTAGACATGAAGGTAACTGAAAACTGTCACCTTCATAAAAATTATTGCCTGCTAAAGTTAACCTCGGATGATAATCTCCCGGAGATGCTTCCTGGACAATTTGTAGAGGTTCATGTAGAAAACTCTCCTACAACATTCTTACGTCGTCCGATTTCTGTCAACTATGTAGATAAGTCTAAAAATGAGTTGTGGTTATTAATTCAACTTGTTGGTGATGGCACGAGAAAAATGGCAGAATTCCGTCCCGGTGATATTGTAAACATAATGCTACCACTGGGTAATAGTTTTACAATTCCTTCTAAGGAACAGGAGAACAAAAGACTTTTGCTGATTGGTGGTGGTGTTGGAACCGCTCCGATGTTATATCTAGGAGCTTGTTTAAAAGAAGCCGGTTTTGAGCCTACTTTTCTACTTGGGGCTCGTTCTAAGGATGATGTATTGCAATTAGATGAATTCCAGAGATTTGGTAAGGTTTATATCACAACCGAAGATGGTTCGCTAGGCGAGAAAGGGTATGTGACTAACCATACGATCCTTAAAGAGGTTCGATTTGACCAGATTTATACTTGTGGTCCTAAACCAATGATGGTGGCGGTAGCGAAATACGCAGGTGCGGAAGCTATTTCTTGCGAGGTTTCTCTTGAGAACACGATGGCTTGTGGCATAGGTGCTTGTTTGTGCTGCGTAGAGAAAAACAAGGAAGGTCATAATGTGTGTGTATGTACAGAAGGTCCCGTATTTAATATTGAGAAATTGTCATGGCTGAATTAAATGTAAACATTGGGAATTTACCGTTGAAAAATCCGGTAATGACAGCATCCGGCACGTTCGGATATGGTATAGAATATGCTGATTTCATGGACATTTCACGTTTGGGGGGTATTTTCGTGAAAGGTACCACTATCCAACCTCGTGAAGGTAATGATTATCCAAGAATGGCGGAGACTCCTTCCGGAATGTTGAATGCCGTGGGGCTTCAGAATAAGGGCGCCGATTATTTCGCTGAGCATATTTATCCGGAGATCAAGGACATCGATACGAATATGATCGTAAACGTGAGTGGATCTTCGGTTGAAACGTATGTCGAGTGTGCGGAAAAGATCGCAGAGTTGGATAGGATTCCCGCTATCGAACTGAACATTTCTTGTCCGAACGTAAAGCAAGGTGGTATGGCTTTCGGCGTTACTACGTGTGGTGCGGGGGAGGTTGTTAAGGCTGTTCGTAGGGTTTATCCAAAGACACTTATTGTAAAACTTTCTCCTAATGTAACTGATATTACAGAGATCGCTAAAGCTGTTGAAGCGGAGGGTGCGGATTCTGTTTCGTTAATTAATACGATGCTTGGAATGGCCATCGACGCAGAGAAACGTAAACCTATATTATCTACAATAACTGGAGGTCTTTCCGGGCCTTGCGTAAAACCTGTAGCTCTACGTATGGTATGGCAAACATATCATGCGGTAAAGATTCCAATTATAGGTTTGGGAGGTATTTCAAATTGGAAAGATGCCGTGGAGTTCATGTTAGCTGGGGCTAGTGCTATCCAAATCGGAACTTATAACTTTGTAGATCCAACTGTTTCTATCAAGGTTATTGATGGATTGAATGACTATTGCGACCGACATGGTTTTAAATCAGTAAAAGAGTTGATCGGAGCATTGGATATTCAGAGATAATCTAAGTTCATTTATAGACTTTATTTCCATTTTTTCAATAATAAAAAAGGATGTGTTCGCTTACGCAAAAAGAACACATCCTTTCTTTTTATTATGAAAAATCATTCGATCTCCAACACGGCCGGACAATGATCAGAATGTACGGCATCGTTTAATATATAAGCGGCTTTAACTTTCGGCTTCATATTGTCGCTAACCATACAATAATCAATACGCCATCCTTTATTTTTAGATCTGGAATTGAAGCGATAACTCCACCATGTATATTCTTGCTTATCCGGGTTCAAGAAGCGAAATGTATCCGTAAAACCTGCGGATAAAAAGCGAGTCATCCATTCCCGTTCTTCCGGAAGGAAACCGCTGTTCTTTGCGTTCCTGATCGGATCATGAATATCTATCGGCTCGTGGCAAATGTTGTAATCGCCACAGAGAATTAAGTTGGGACGGGATTTCTGTAACTCGATGACATACTTCTGGAAATCTTCCAACCACATCATCTTAAAATCCTGTCGTTCATCTCCGCTAGTCCCGGAAGGATGATAGACACTTACGATCGATACATCTCCGAAATCCGCACGGAGGAAACGTCCCTCATTATCATACTTCTCGATCCCCATCCCATACTCGATATGATCCGGTTCCTGCTTTGTAAGAATAGCCACGCCACTATATCCCTTCTTTTGGGCACTAAACAAATAAGACTTATATCCTAAAGTCTCGAATGTTTCCGCCGGAAACTGGTCTGGTTGTAACTTTGTCTCTTGGATACATAACACGTCTGGCTGCTCTTGAGCCAACCATTCGGGCAAGCCTTTGCCTACGGCAGCCCTTAATCCATTTGTATTGTACGTTATTATTTTCAATTTTTCTAAGTTTAGAAGGTGAATGACTTTTATTCTGTCTCAAAGATACAACTTTTGACGATTTTACATTGTTTTCATTCCATAAGCGGTACATAGAAATTTTCTATATTTGTATAACTTAGAATGAATGACAGGCTATGCTGGAACATTTGAACAATATTTTAGAGAATACTCAGATAACGGCCTCGACCGCCGCCGTACGATTAGCTATCAGCTTCGTGCTTGGCGCTATTATCGGTGTAGAAAGGCAATTTCGCCGCAGGGACGCTGGTATGCGAACCTTTACCTTGATCTGTATGGGATCTGCCGCCGCCATGTTGATATCTATCTGGATACCACAAACCTATCCGAATTTCTTGAATGGAGACCCAGGGCGTATCGCCGCCCAAGTCCTTACGGGTATTGGTTTCTTGGGAGCGGGGGCTATTATCCAAAGTCATGGAAGCGTGCATGGACTCACTACGGCGGCTTGTATTTGGGTAATGGCTGTAATAGGTCTGGCCGCTGGTGCCGGCATGTTCTTGGCCGCCTCGATCACTACGGCATTTACCTTGTTCGTATTGGTATCTTTAGAAAGGTTGGAGCGACGTATGTATTTGGATGGTGTAAATAAAATACTTACGATAAATTGCTCAACCTCGACTCCCGATCTTAAAGGCATTCGGAAAATTTTGGAAAACAAGAGCATATTTATCATAAGTCTCTCTTATGAACATAATTACGACAAGAATACATCGATAATTACTTATAAGGTCAATGTGAAATCCAAGTCTTCTTACGGTGAGTTATTCTCTGAGATCCGGAGACTTGGCTATATTTCACAAATACGTCTTCTGGCTTGACAAGCCGTTTATTCAAGTTCGCCCTTTAGCATGTACCCGGTGATACGAGCTGCTTCCTCTACGTATTTACTACAAGGACGTTTGGCATAATACTGTTGCGTGCGAGCGGAAGGAGCGGGATTTGTCGATGTCTCTTCCGGAGGAAGAAGGCTACGGCAAATGATCGTTCCATGCTTTTCCTTGAATAAAGCCGCCATTTTTTGTACCATACCATAGTTGCGGGTACGTGCCTCTTGGTCTTGCGGATCAAATACCGGATACTTAAATCCGGCTAACATCGCCATCGCATTAACGGTGCCACATACTTCACGCATACGTCCGACACCACCTCCGAAAGAGACGGACATCTTTTTCGCCAATTCCAAATCCAACTCAAAAACATCCGAATAGGCCAAGAATACGGATTGGGCGCAGTTATATCCCGATTCGAAATTGTTGACCGCTTGGCCGACACGCTCCTCGATATCAAAGGACTTCATAATCAACACAAGCTCTGTCGGCCTTTACCGGGCCAATTATACCTTTTGCTACCGCAACGTGTTCCGGATGGTTGGCGTAAGTATTTACATCCTCCAAGGTAGCCAGCTCCGTAGTCAGGATAATATCCCACGTCTCTGCCGGATTACAATTAAAATCTACACGGATCATTTGCAATACGTCTATTTTATTGATCAAGGCTTCCAGTTTATCCTTAATTTCTTGCATTTTGGCTTGTTTCTCCACCGGAGTCTGAAACTCCTTCAATTTAAACATTACAATGTGTCTGATCATAATCGCTATACATTAATTATTATATATTACATCTGTTCTTCCAAATATGAATCCTTGTATCCTAAGAAATATAAGATACCATCGAGGCCGATCGTAGAGATAGATTGCTTGGCGGTCGCCTTTACCTTCGGTTTGGCATGGAAGGCGATACCCAGACCGGCGATACTAATCATCGGCAAGTCGTTCGCCCCGTCGCCAACCGCTACGGTTTGGCGAATATCCACGTTTTCCACTTGTGCGATCAGGCGTAATAACTCCGCTTTACGTTTCCCATCTACGATATCGCCCACATGATTACCTGTTAGCTTACCATCTTCGATCTCAAGTTCGTTGGCGTATACATAATCGATATTATATTTTTGTTTAAGGAAATTGCCGAAGTAAGTGAAACCTCCGGAAAGGATAGCGATCTTGAAGCCTACCTTTTTCAAGATACGCATCAAGCGGTCCACACCTTCGGTGATCGGCAGATTCTCGGCGATCTCTTGCATCACGGATACATCCAGCCCCTTTAATAAGGCACAACGTTGGCGGAAGCTCTCGCAGAAATCGATCTCTCCGCGCATGGCCGCCTCCGTAATCGCTTTCACTTGATCGCCAACTCCGGCACGTATCGCCAACTCGTCTATAACCTCCGTCTCGATCAAGGTAGAGTCCATATCAAAACAGATCAAGCGGCGCATACGGCGATACATACTATCTTCTTGGAAAGAGATATCCATATCCAGCTCCGTGGAAAGCTTCATGAACGCCGCTTTCATGGACTCCTTGTCTTTCGGGGTACCCCGGACGGAAAACTCCACGCTCGCCTTGGGGGTACGGGCGTTCTCGTCCAACGGAATACGTCCCGTGAGTCGCTTGATATCATCAATATTCATATCTTGCTCCGCCACGATCCGGGAAACACCCGCTATTTGCTTGGCTGTAAGCTTACGGCTTAATATCGTGATGATATACCGGTTCTTGCCTTGCATATTCACCCATTTACTGTATTCCTGCTCTGTAATGGGGTTGAAGCGGATATTGACATCTAATTCATAACTCTTGAACAGTAGTTCTTTCAATATATCGCCGGAATTTCCTTCCGTGCTTTGGAACAAGATACCCAATGACAGATGGTTATGGATATCCGCTTGACCGATATCTAAGATAACCGCATTGTTCTTGGCCAGAATCTCTGTGAGAGCTGCCGTTACGCCCGGGCGATCCGCTCCATTGATATTTATCAGTATTATTTCGTCGTTTTGTGTCATATCTGTCATTCTATTAGGCAAAAGTACGTAAGAATTATCGAAAAAGGGTACATTATATTGAACATTTTTGCTTATATTTGTTTTATCGTATTAATGACGAAATGTTTAATGAGAACCTGGCAATCTTAAAAAGTCCTGACCGGCAGGCGAAATGTATGAGAATCCAATTTGAAATCAAGGAAAAGTTGCCCGACATTATTTCTGAAATACTCCATTCAGATAAGTGGCTGACTTTAGTGAGAGATGAAAATCATGGACTGCGACGTGTGACGATTAAAGATCCCTACTTTGATTCGGAGGCGTCCGTTGATATCTGGGAGCACGAGATTCACGTAACGACAGCTTGGTCTAACTACACCTATCGAATCTATCAAAAAGGTAATTCTGTTTGGTGCGAATACATTGGCGCTTATAGAGGATTGCTGGAGCAGAACCTTTTGCCTATGATGACTCCGAAAGAAAATATCCTGGATTCGGAGGTGCTGAATAGTTCTTTGTTTGGTGATAGGAGAGAGACCTTGCGGAATTACAGCGCGGAAAATCTTAAGCTGAAGAAATTCAGGCGGGATAATTTCGTGGCGGAATATCAATTGGCCTCTCCGCGAGATCATCCGAAGATCGTATATGATGAATTTATTAAAGAGGGAGTATTGGTTCCCCCGCCAGAAAATAAAACAGGAAAGCCCGGTAATTAATACCGGGCTTTTTTTCTTTCATTTTTCAAGATGACGATGCAAGGTGGTTAAAGGGAATCTCTTAATGCTATTAGCCTCTTTTCCAAGAAGGATTAACGGTTTGTTCTTGAAGCATTACGAATTTTTCAGTTGGTGCATGATCATCTAACAGCTGTTGGAAGATCATGCACCAACTGTTGCATGATTATGCAACAGCCGTTGGATGATCTATACTTAAGGATGAAATCACTAAGGATTCCCTGTTCTCGGTCTAAAGGCAAGGGACTGGGAAGCTAATGATTCTTGATGATTTTTTGGTTCCATCGGAGAGAGAATAGGTACCTTACTTCTAAATTTATGTTGCAAAACAGTTAATTTTTTGCCAATATATGCGCTAAAACATATAAAAAAGCTTGTTATTTTGCAGAAAATCGCTATATAATTTGGTAGAAAGAAGTATTTGGTTTTATATTTGCATTCGTTAAAGGCAAGTAAGTGTCTCTTTAGCGAAAGAAACATGCCTGTTTACGATCCTGAAAATCAGGAGTCGGGAGTTTGTCCTTCGGGAGATTCCCCCGATTAAGTTTAACGTAAAATTGAAAATATGAAGGTAAGAGCTTATGTTCTCATCGCATCGGTAGCGTTATTAGGAATGTCTGCGGGTTCGAAAAAGGCGAAACTTACCGAGGGCGTGAACCCCGGTGATCTAGCTCCGAGAATAGAGTTTTTGGGAAACGACGCTGAAGCTAGTTTCCACAACCAATTAGGACGTTATACATTGCTCAACTTTTGGGCGGCTTACGATGCGGAATCGCGGGCTCGTAACGTACAATTGGCGAATGAGGTTAACAAGTTTGGTCCGGACAAAATCGCGATGTGTTCGATCTCTATGGATGAGAAAGAATCTATTTTTACCGAGACGGTAAAGATTGACAAGTTAGATCTGTCAACGCAATTTTACGAAGGATTGGGTAAAGAGTCAGAGTTGTACAAGAAGTATGATTTAAGAAAAGGTTTCAAGAACTTCTTGATTAACGACGAAGGAGTGATAATCGCCGCCAATGTCACCCCGGAAAAACTGACCGAGATTCTGAAAGCAATTTAATCAGTATTATTTAGCAAAGAGGGGCTGTGTTCATTTGGGCACGGCCCCTCTTACATAAGCTACATTATAATAATGTATAGGATTTATCGAATCGCTTCTACTTCTTCCGTACGCAAAGGGATCTTCTTTCCTAATAAGCGAGCACCGTTCTCGGTAATCAGATAGTCTTCCTCGTTACGTATGCCACTGAAATCTTTATATGTAAACAACTTCTCGTAATTGATGAATTCGGTGAACTTGTTCTGGCCTCTCCATAAATCCATTAATTCAGGGATGAAGTATACGCCCGGCTCGATGGTCAAGACAAAACCCGGTTCCAGCTTACGTCCCAAGCGCAATGATTTACGTCCGAATTCCGTACTCTTCGGTTGTCCGTCATAACCAACATATACCTCTCCCAGATTCTCCATATCATGTACATCCAATCCCATCATATGGCCTAAGCCACAAGGCATAAACATGGCGTGAGCACCAGCTTTTACGGCCTCCATCGGATCTCCTTTCACGAAACCAAGGTCCTTTAAACCCTCCATGATCACTTTACAAGACAACTCATATACATCCACGAAAGGAATACCCGGGCGCAAAGCCGCTACGGCAGCCTCATGGGCAGCTACTTGAATATCATAAATGTCTTTTTGACGGGCCGTGAACTTAGAGTCGGCCGGGATAGTGGATGACATGTCTCCGGCATATCCCATCTCAGTCTCGGCACCGGCGTCCAATAACAGCATATCGCCGCTCTTAATCATATGACTATGATCATGGTTGTGCAAAGTTTGCCCATTGATCGTGGCGATGATAGGGAAGGAGAGCTGGTAATTGTTGGCAAAAGCGACTTCCGCTACGGCAGCCGCTACATCCGATTCCCGGATTCCTGGACGTACGGTACGCATAGCGGTCAGGTGCATATCGGCGGTTACGATACAAGCTTTCTCGATCTCGGCGATTTCTTCCTCGCTCTTGTAATTCCGTTGGTTTACGACACCCATGATGAAAGGTACGGAAGGTTTCTCTGCGCCGGGTACGATACCCAACCATTGGAATAATTTGATCTGGTGTTCCGCACGATACGTTGGCAGATAATGGATTGGCTGGCCTTTTTGCTGGGCATTCTTCAAGTAAGTCTCGATCTCCTTGAAAGGATGGACTTCCTTGATACCTGCGGCCTCGCTCTTCTCTTTCAGGGTGGGTTGAGTACCCATCCATACAATCGCGTCTATAGTCAACTCATCGCCAAAGATGATCTCCTTATCGTTATCGATATCGATGATAGCGGATAACCCGGCGTATGGCAATCCGAAGAAATACAAGAAGGTAGAGTCTTGACGGAAGTGATACGTATTATCGGCGTAGTTCATTCCACTCTCGTCGTTTCCAAGGAATAGCAACAAACCGGAACCTATGGTTTGTTGCAGCTTAGCCCGGCGGGCCATATAAGTTTCTTTACTGAACATAAGGATTATTTTTTGTTAGTGTATCAAAGATAGTAATTAATGTAATATACTAGGCCGACATTCGAATTTATTTCTTACATCAGCCCATGTAAAATGTAATAAGCTCTGCCTCTCACTATTGACTTTATAATTCCCATTATGTTTAATAGTGTTGTGAATAATCAAAAAACTACTATCCGGATACATGATACACAATAAAAAACCGTCTAGTAAATAAAGTTACTAGACGGTTCCAATTCATTTCTTAAAGAGAAAATTACTTATTCATCTCTGCTTCAATAGCATCGAATTTATCACCCATATTCAAGTTGTAGTAAATACCTCTTAAAGCGGTCATATATTCTCTTTCTTCCGGTTTCATTTGGTGAGCTTTCTCAAAATAAGGAAGAGCTTGCTTAAAAAATTCCTTAGCTTTGCCTAATTCCTCTTGATACTGTTTTGCGTCGTTGATCATATTAGCCTCACCTTGCTTGTTTACACCTTGGTTGTAATATACACGACCTAAGTTAGAAAGAGATTCGATATAGTCCGGATTGATTGCCAATGCTTTCTTGAAATACTCTTCGGCTTTAGCGTAATCTTTCAACCCCGTCTCATAAACACGGCCCATTACATCATAAAGTTGAGCATTGTTGGAATCCTTAGTGATAGCTGTGTTCAAGTATTCGATAGCTTTCTCATTTCTATTGGAATAGATGTAATTGTTGATAAGGCTCATTAAGAAATACTGTTCCTCAGGGAATTTATTCATACCTTCTTCCAAAGTTCTCTCCAAGTTTACGGTGTCCTTAGCTTGATCATACTCATAGCATAAGTATTGATATACCTCGCTTGCTCTATAATCCGTATTTTTTGCACGCTCTAACGCTGCGATAGCTTTTTGTGAATCACCTAGTTGGGTCGCTGCTACAGCGGCATAGAACTGAACTGTCATGAAGTTTGAATCTCTTTCTGCGACAGCCTCGCCTTTAAACATCGGCATATCAGAGATTTTCAGATATTGCTCAAAGAAATCGTAAGCTTTGTTATAGTCTTTCTGATCGAAATAGTAAGCACCACCATTGATGTAATATACATGGTTTGCCCCTAAGATACCCTTGATATCTTTCGTGAATTTAGGTTTAACTTTTCCTTTTTCATTAGGAAGTTGATCTAACTCATATGCTTTCTCAAAGTACGGCAAAATACTACCCAATGCCTCATACATAACTGGCTCATCCGGTTGTTGACCCAAGACTTGTTTTGTTCTTTCGTTGCTGAACTGTTGATCCTCGATAAAACCGGCAACATACCAAGTTTTAGCGTCATTCTTTGTTTCAGGATTTTCCAAAGCCCCTTTAATAAGAGTTCTGGCTTCCGAGAAATCAGGAGTTGCCCCCTTAGCTATACTTTGAGCCTCATTTACAGCTTTTTTCTGTGCAAAAGAGACCGATGCTGCGACACATAGTGTCACTGTTAATAATACTCGTTTCATTGCGATAGTAATTTTGAGATTAATATTTCTATTTATTTAAAATTATTCAGTTATTTCTTCGTTATCATTTTGCTCGTTATTCTCCTCAGATTCCGGCAGGCTAACATCGGTACCTAGACTAGCTTGATTCTCACTGAACTCTCTTCCCTCACTATTCTCTTGTCTGGCTTCTTGTTCCGCTTTTTGCTCGGCTATCTCCTCTTCACTCTCAGACAATACTTTACATACAGAAGCGATTTCGTCGTTACGCTTTTCTAGATTAATCAAACGAACACCTTGAGTAGCACGTCCGATTACGTTCAAATCATTCACTTTCATACGGATAGCGATACCCGACTTATTGATAATCATTAAATCGTTCTCGTCCGTAACATTCTTGATGGCGACTAATTTACCGGTCTTCTCCGTGATATTAATGGTTTTTACACCTTTACCGCCACGATTTGTCATACGATAATCGTCGATAGAGGAACGTTTTCCATATCCCTGCTCTGATACGACGAGTACGGTCTCTTTTTCCCTGTCCTTGATACAGATCATACCTACTACTTCATCGGTATTATCCTCGTCCAAAGTCATACCTTTCACACCGGAAGCCGTACGGCCCATTACGCGTACCGTACTTTCATGGAAACGAATCGCACGACCGTTACGGTTTGCTATGATAACCTCGTTATTGCCATTCGTCATACATACTTGGATCAAGCCATCGTCTTCACGCAATGTAATAGCGTTCACACCGTTTTGACGAGGACGGGAATATGCCTCCAACAAAGTCTTTTTAATCACGCCTTTCTTCGTGCAGAATAATAGGTAATGAGAATTAATGAATTCCGTATCGGTGGTTAATTTCTTAACACGTATAAAGGCTTGTACCTTGTCATCCGGCTCGATATTCAGAAGATTCTGGATCGCACGCCCTTTAGCGTTCTTAGCTCCTTCCGGAATCTCGAATACTTTCAACCAATAACATTTACCTTTTGCTGTGAAGAATAATAAGGTGGCATGCATGGATGCCGGATAGATATACTCAACAAAATCCTCGTCCCTAGTCTCGGAACCCTTCGCTCCTACGCCCCCACGGCCTTGAGCTCGGAACTCACTTAACGGGGTACGTTTGATATATCCCATATGAGATACGGTAATGATCATCTCATCATCCGCATAGAAATCCTCCGGATTCAATTCCTCGGAAGCGTAAACGATATCCGTCTTGCGTTCGTCGCCATACTTCTCCTTGATTTCCAGCAATTCGTCTTTGATAACCTTCATGCAAAGATCCTCGTTCTCGAGAATCTCTTTCAAATAAGCGATCAACTTCTCGATCTCCTCATATTCCGCACGTAATTTGTCTTGTTCCAGACCTGTTAACTGGCGAAGTCTCATCTCGACAATCGCACGTGCTTGAAGCTCAGATAAAGAGAAACGTTCGATCAAACGCTCGATGGCCTCTAGCGGGCTCTTGGAAGACTTGATAATTGCGATTACCTCGTCTATATTATCGGAAGCGATGATCAAGCCTTCCAATATATGGGCTCTCTCTTCCGCTTTCCTCAATTCATATTTAGTACGGCGGATAACGACCTCATGACGGTGCTCAATAAAGGCCTTGATCAGGTCTTTTAAATTAAGCAACTTCGGACGGCCATTCACCAAAGCGATATTATTAACGCTGAATGAGGATTGCAGAGCCGTAAGCTTATACAATTTATTCAGTACGACGCTCGAGTTCGCATCACGTTTCACATCAACTACGATACGCATACCGCTACGGTCGGACTCGTCATTGACATTGGAAATACCATCGATACGCTTCTCGTTTACCAGATCAGCGATATACTTGATCAATTCAGCTTTATTTACCAAATAAGGGATCTCGGTAATAATAATCTTCTCATGATTATTTTCCACCTCGATTTCGGCTTTACCACGAAGGATGACACGTCCCCTACCCGTCTCGAAAGCATCTTTTACACCTGCGTAGCCATAAATAGTAGCGCCTGTCGGGAAGTCTGGGGCCTTGATATATTGCATTAAACCCTCTACTTCGATATCTCCCTTGGCATCGATATAGGCGATACAGCCGTCTAATACCTCGCTCAAGTTATGAGTCGGCATATTCGTAGCCATACCAACGGCGATACCGGATCCTCCATTTACCAGCAAGTTGGGAATACGAGTCGGTAATACGGTCGGCTCCTTCAACGTATCATCGAAGTTAAGCTGGAAATCTACCGTGTCCTTATCGATATCCCGAAGCATTTCTTCGGCTAGCTTGCTCAATCGTGCCTCTGTGTAACGCATGGCAGCAGGGCTATCACCGTCCACTGAACCGAAGTTACCTTGTCCGTCTACTAACGGATAACGCATAGACCATGCCTGGGCCATACGAACCATGGCGAAATATACAGACGAGTCGCCATGTGGATGATATTTACCTAAAACTTCACCAACTATTCTCGCAGATTTTTTATAAGGTTTGTCGGATGTGTTACCCAGTTCATTCATTCCAAATAAAATACGGCGGTGAACTGGCTTAAAGCCATCCCTAACATCAGGAAGAGCACGTGAAACAATGACAGACATTGAATAATCAATGTATGCCGATTTCATTTCCTCTTCGATGTTAATCTTAATAATTCTGTCTTGATCAACCATTTAGTTTTATATTAATTACACTCAATATCTCACCTCTGAAAAATTGCACTAAGGTAAGGTTTTTCCGTATACTACGAAAGAATTTGCCTTGAAATTTTGCCTCTCCAGGCTTTTCAAGGCTTATTAAGGAATAATGGCACGAAATTTGATGATAGTTGGAATAGATTATGTAACTTTGCGTAATTAGCACATTAAATATAATATGAAGAATTATTCGAAAAGATTGATAGACGTGATCGAGTATAGCCGTGAAGAAGCGACTAGGCTCCAGAACAGCTATATCGGTCCGGAACATTTGATGTTAGGCATCATTCGGGAAGGCGAAGGCGAGGCAATGCGTGTCTTACGAGAACTACATACTGATCCGATGGATATTAAACGCAAGATCGAGCAAGAAATAAAGAACACATTCGATTCGGAGGATTCCGTCCAGCATGAGATCGCTATAAGCAAGACCACGGAACGTGTCTTGCGTATGAGTATGTTGGAATCTCGTTTGTTCAGGAAGGATGAGACCGATACGGAACATCTCCTATTGGCGATATTGAAAGAGGAATTTAACGTAGCAGCTAAGGCGTTGAATGACGCAGGTATTACGTATCGTTCCGCATACAATATATTAGTAAGCGGGACCGGTTTGAACAATATAGAAGAATTCGACGAGATCAGCGACGGATATACGGATGATGACGAGGATGACGATGACGAAGGTTTCTCTTCCCGTCGTGAGGCATCTCGCCCTTCTTCCGGTACTGGAGCGGGAGCCGCTCAGCCAAAATCCCCTAATGATACGCCTGTTCTGGATAACTTCGGAACGGATATGACACGTGCTGCTGCGGAGAACCGCCTGGATCCGATCGTAGGACGTGAGAAGGAGATCGAGCGTTTGGCACAGATATTAAGCCGCAGGAAGAAAAATAATCCGGTACTGATTGGTGAGCCGGGTGTGGGTAAGTCGGCTATCGTAGAGGGATTGGCTTTGCGCATTGTTCAGCGCAAGGTTTCCCGGGTATTATTCGATAAGCGTGTGATTAGCTTGGATATGGCTTCTATTGTCGCCGGTACGAAATACCGCGGGCAATTCGAGGAACGTATTAAGGCTATTTTGAATGAGTTATCGAAGAACCCGAATATCATCCTGTTTATCGATGAGATCCATACGATCGTTGGCGCTGGTTCCGCTTCCGGATCTATGGATGCGGCGAATATGCTGAAACCTGCGTTGGCTCGTGGTGAGATTCAATGCATCGGTGCTACTACCTTGGATGAATATCGTAAGAATATCGAGAAAGACGGTGCGTTGGAACGTCGGTTCCAGAAAGTGATCGTTGATCCGACAACAGCGGAAGAAACTTTGCAGATCTTGCGTAACATCAAACCTCGTTATGAGGAGCACCATAACGTGATCTATACTGAAGATGCTTTGCAAGCGTGTGTAAAATTGACAGAAAGATATATCAGCGACCGTAATTTCCCGGATAAGGCGATCGATGCTTTAGACGAGGCCGGCTCTCGTGTACATATATCTAATATCATTGTTCCGAAAAGTATCGAAGAGCTTGAGGCAAAGATCGAGGATACTAAGAATGAGAAATTAGCGGCCGTGAAATCTCAGAACTTTGAGTTAGCCGCGAGTTTCCGCGATAAGGAGCGTCAATATTTATTGCAACTGGAGGCTGCGAAAGCTAAATGGGAACAAGAGCTTCAAGAACATCGGGAGACGGTTGATGAAGAGAAGGTCGCTGAAGTTGTTGCCATGATGTCCGGTGTGCCTGTTCAACGCATCGCTAAGGCAGAGAATGTCAAGCTTCTGGAAATGGCGGACGTATTGAAAAGTAAGGTGGTGGGGCAGGATGATGCTGTTCAAAAGATCGTAAAGGCAATTCAACGTAACCGTGTTGGCTTGAAAGATCCGAATAAGCCGATCGGCACTTTTATGTTCCTAGGGCCAACGGGTGTAGGTAAAACTCACTTAGCCAAGAAGCTTGCTGAATATCTATTTGACTCGGCGGATTCTTTGGTGCGTATCGATATGAGCGAATACTTGGAGAAATTCGCTGTTTCCCGTTTGATCGGAGCGCCTCCCGGATACGTTGGTTACGAGGAAGGTGGCCAGTTAACAGAAAAAGTACGTCGCAAGCCCTATTCGGTAGTCTTATTGGACGAGATCGAGAAAGCGCATCCGGATGTATTTAACTTACTGCTGCAAGTCTTGGATGAAGGCCGTTTGACGGATAGTTTGGGTAGACGTATTGATTTCAAGAATACGATCTTGATCATGACTTCCAATATTGGTACCCGGCAATTGAAAGATTTCGGTCGTGGCGTTGGCTTCAATACTCAGATGGCCGGGGAACCGGATAAGGATTTTTCCCGTAGCGTGATCCAAAAAGCGTTGAATAAAGCGTTTGCTCCAGAGTTCTTGAACCGCGTGGATGATATCATTATGTTCGATCAGCTTGATAAAGCCGCTATTCATAAGATTATCGATATTGAATTACAAGGTCTGTATCAACGTGTATCAAATCTGGGCTATGAGCTGTCGATCACAGACGAGGCTAAAGATTTCATCGCAACAAAAGGCTACGATATTCAATTCGGTGCCCGTCCGTTGAAACGTTCGATCCAGAAGTATCTGGAAGATGAGATGGCAGAGATGATTATCCGTGCCTCGGTAGGCGAAGGTGATACGATTATCGTAGGCTTTGATAAGGAAGAGCAGAAAATCACGACTTCGATAAAGAAGAAAGATGCTGAATAAGTTGTCTATAAATATAGAAGCCGGGCGTGAGTCCGGCTTTTTTTATGTTCGTTAATCTCATTAGTCTGTCATTTTGGCATATAAAAAAGCATGACCTAATGAATAGATCATGCTTTTATTTCTTTATTTAAGTACGCAGGATGAGATTCCGAAAATGATAAATTTAATTTTTTTCAATACTGATTCTCAAAACGTTACAAAATACAGTTTTCCATATTTTATCCAAATAGTACACATTTATGTACTGTTTTGTGTACCGTGTTATTGTATATTTTTTATGATTCTAATCAATCTTCTACAAAAATCAAAGTTCCTACTTTATACCCCATATAGGACTCAACCTTCATAATGGCTTTATCCCCATAAGAGTATTCATAACAGTAAGGCATCTCTATATAATATTTAGTTTCATCTATTTTATAGATATGATTATCTACTCGCGTAACTGAAATCTCATATGTTCCATCTTTTATATCATCAGTCTCGACAATCAATGTCTCAATCTCCTCCGCACTACCAAAACTAATATTATAAGCCTTCCCGGAGATAGTGATTTCCTCAAAGAACGATCGTATATCTTCCTCTGCTGAGGAAACATATGAAAACCCTAGAAATATTAATAAGATAATACCAAGTCTTTTCATGCTCACAATTATATAGCTTTAACACATTAATGATTTCGAAAACGAAAATATCAATTCGTATTCGCAAATATATGCAACAAATTTTTAAGTCACAAACAAAATGCTCTTGAATAATAAAAAGGCCGTTTCTGGTGTCTGAAACGGTCTCTTGTCTAAAGAAGGAATTTCTAACCTTCACCAGCCTTGTCTTTAGATGTATTCTTCACAAAGGAAACATACAAGATTTTACCTTTTGCCTCAGAAAATTTTGGCGTTTTTTCATTTTTAGACCTTAGGTTGTTAATTACAATCCATAACTCCTTTATCTGAGAAGTGACAAAGGCTAACTGTTTTAGTGTTTCTTTATTGTCCATAGAATTAAAAATTTGTTCTATAAGAACAAATAGCCCAAAGACTTGGATTTCAAGAACGGCGTGTTTTATAACAGTTTTTTTTGCGTTATATTAATGTGATTTATTGTTTTTTTCTTATAAGTAGTTATTCATAATTATTTCACCTATGTCGAAATTACATTATCTTTGCCTC
>NZ_SRYM01000064.1 GCF_004793765.1 Parabacteroides distasonis
TAACATTGCATCTGATTGTTTTTGGTACAATCGCAATCATTGGTGTTTTAGCCCGTCAGACCGTACTTCACTATGGTTGGGACGAGTTCAGCAGCTACCTTATTCTTGTAGTATGCTCTATTGTCATTGGAGCAATCTATCTCAATCTGCAAATAGCATTCAGACAACTCCTTTCCCCAACAATAGAAAGATGCTTTATGAGATTTGAGAGCTATCGCAACAAAACGGTGGTAGCTGAAATTCCAATAGAACATCATGAAGTTATTGAAAGTGCAGCAGATATAGAATCTATCGTTTCAGAATCTGAAATCGAAAATGAAACTCCATCTGACACCACAGAAGAAGTTTCTACTCTCTCGCTTTCAGAATCCAATGAAGACAGTACAGAGCTTCCAAAGAATGAAGCCACATCTTCTATTATCAATAATACTCCCATAGAAGAATCCAGCCAGCCAACAGAATATGAGATATACCACGCTACCGCTATGGCTGAAAAAGAACGAGCATCGCAAAAAAAATTAGATAAAGTTCTCACATATATAAAACAAACTTTGGTTCTCTATCTTAACGAAACTGACCTTAATCGCTTATGTGGATATGTTACAGAATACTACCTATCAGATTCTTTGCCTAAAGTCGAACCTATAAAGGTAGATTCTCAATTAAAGACCATCGACATTATGCACTTTGGATGGAATATCGGTAAGGCATTCGGCAAACCACGTTTACAGACTGCCACATTTATAAAAAGGGTATTTGCCCATACCCTCAGTGATTCGGAAATATCTACCATTGAACGTAAAATGTCGCACACGGAATCCGTATGCAAGATTAAATTGGATAGGAGAATAGCATAAAATCACCACATATAATGACAACATAAATAGTCAAAGCGAACTTGATTTTTCAATTATTGACAAATACGCTTTTATTCCTTGTAGCTTATTCTTTATAGATTCGTGCGTTGAGAGTTGCTTGGATAGTATTGCTATCTTTTTTTTATAACCCAAAGGAGCAAGAAGTCGGTTGTTTTGGCATATTACACCTGTTATAATAGGATTTTTAGTTTGATAATGTGTCTTTTTGTGACTGATTCTGAATCCAGACTTTTTAATGATTGCAAGGAACTGAGGTACTAGATTTTTAAAATCAACTTTAGATGATAAAGTTATATCGTCAACAAACATTGAAAATTTAATATGATGCTCCTTTGCTAACTGGTCAATTTCCATGCCTATGGGTTTAAATACCAAATTAGCAATTAAAGTTGAGGTTGGAATACCTTGCGGAACTTGATATTTATGAGTAGTTAGTTTAGTTAATATTCTTGCTATAGCAGGCGTACAGCCCTCTCGAAGAAACATTTGAAAAACTTGCTTATGAGAAATTGATGAAAAAAATGACTTCAAGTCTGTCGTAAATATATATTTATTTCCTTGATGAAGACGAGCATTACGCACATTATTTTTCCTCAGAACACCACCATAAACATATTGAGGAATTTCAACTTGCTTTGACATAAAATCATAAAGACGCGTTTGAACCTCTTTTAGTTTTCCTTTAGACGAGTTTATTTGTCTAGTGGCAATTTCTCCACTACTATTCTTCTTTGGTTTGTCAGTAAACTTATTAAATTTTACTCTTTCAAAAGAATAATAATAATCTTCTATATGTGTCAACAAGTAATCCAACTGTTCCTTATTAACACCCAGTATATATAGTAAATATTTTTCGCTTGTTATCATCAAAAAAAGAAATTAGAGAGTTGATTATAACAATTCAAAAAAAGATTTGCACCATTCTATCAAAGGCTTCATTGCATTTGATAATTGAATCAATGCCTTTATAAATTCAGCAATGGCTTTAATCCATTTTGCCAAATTTTTTATCTTCTTCTCCTGTGTTACAATCATTGGAGAACAATGGAGGGAATTTTTGTTAGCCTTCTTCCCTCTCTTTGAAGGCTTCTTCTTTTTTTTAGTCATAAGCATTTAATTTTAGTTCGGGCAATATTGCCACGTGCCTAAAATCAATATGACCTAACTAAAATATGCTTAGACATTGTCTTCCATTGTACTCTCTATTTTCACGTGCCTAAAAAATGGACACAAAATAATGAAGTAGATACGAATCTTACATATATCGACAATCGGAAATAATGAACGAACTATATGAGATGTTCTTATCTCCATTCTGCCATACTTCAAAACTATATCCGCCCCATTTTACCAATGACTTGGTGCGATTGCTCGCTTTAGGTTTTAGCATAATTTAGTCTCCAAAGCCTTCTCAGTCTATCAAAGAACTAATACTATGCAAAGATATACAAATCTTCGCAATTGTTCTACCAACTACATCAAAAAGTTATTCCTCAGTTATATTTTGGTGAATGATTCCACCATTGAAACACCTGTTTCCTTTGCCGTCGAACAATTAAAAACGATTGGCGTATGCAAAAAGAAACAGTAACATTTGATAAGCTGCCCGAAGCGGTAGGTTATCTGACCGAACAGGTCATCGAGTTGAAAAAGATGGTAGCGGAACTCCAGCCACAGCCATCTGACAAACATGTGTTGGTAGAAATAGAGGATGCTTGCCGTATCATCCGAAAAGCAAAGCCTACCATCTATACATTGGTACGCAAGGGACTACTTCCTGCCTATAAGAAAGGTAAGAAACTCTATTTCTATGAGGACGAACTTCTTGCTTGGATTGAGAACGGGCGTAGAAAGAGTGCAGAACAGACTTACGAGGAGATGCTGGCAAATATGCAAGGCGGTGTCCGTCATAAGCCCAAATCATCTGTGAAACTTTAATAGGTGTGGCTATTATGGATACATATTCTATTAATCCAGCATCCATCATTGATGAAGCGGTTGATTTAAGTATGCGATTGGCTGGCACTGATTTTCCTGTCAGCATATTCCCGAATAAAATCCAACGCATCATCAGCGAGGTTCACGAATGCCATAACTACCCTACCGACTACATTGCCGCAACAATTCTTACAGCGATTGCAGTCGGCATTGGTAATACCCACCTTGCCCAAATCAAGCAAGGCTGGGTAGAAAGTCCTATCCTGTATATGGCATTAATAGGAAGACCGGGGGCAAACAAAAGTCATCCGCTTAGCTTTGCCATGAAACCGTTTCTTGATTATGACTATCAGCAGAATCAGGTCTTTGAAAAAGCACTTGCAAAGTATGATGAACTGATGAGTATGAGCCGCAAAGAACGCACAGATAGCGGTGAGGAACAGTTTCCACAGGAACCAATTCGTAAACGCTTCTTGATTTCAGATGTAACACCTGAAGGATTGAGCCTTATTCATGCGCAGAACAAACGTGGTTTATGCTTGTGGGCTGATGAATTGTCCGCTTGGTTCAAGAATTTCAACCGTTACAACAATGGTTCGGAAGAACAATTTTGGTTGTCGGTATTCAGTGCCAAGACCACTATATCCGACCGCAAGAATGCCAAGAGTGCCATTTTCATCAAGCGACCGTATATCTCGGTTATCGGCACTATCCAAAAGAAGATTCTCAGTGAACTGGCTAAGGGCGAACGCTCCAGTAACGGATTCATTGATCGCATTCTGTTTGTAATGCCCAACCTGCAACAGAAAGCACGTTGGAATGACAAGGAGCTGCCGGAGAACATTGAACAAGAATGGAATGCCATTATTGATAAGCTGATACAACAAGAGTATGTCCTCAATGAATTTGGAGAGATAGAACCACAAATTCTTCTCTTCACGGAGGATGCCAAGAAACGGCTTTATGAATGGCAGCACCATTTTTCTGAGTTGTGCGACCGAGAGACAAACGACACAATCGTGAGTATCTATTGCAAGCTGGAGATATACATCATCCGTTTCTGCCTGATTATCCAATTAGCACGATGGACTTGCGGAGAGTGTGATAAAGCCTATATCGACCTGTTGACGGTGGAACGAGCCATTAAACTGACAGAGTATTTCAAGGAATCCGCATTGAGCGTTCAAAATATCCTCAATGAAAATGCACTCAACAGCCAACAACAGGCGATAGTCAATCTACTGCCTCCAGCCTTTACAACTGCCCAAGCTATACAGATAGCCGAGCAGAACGGGATGAAGGAGCGCACATTTCAACGCTTTCTCAATGACAACATCGGGACATTGTTCCGCAAAGAGAAACATGGAGAATATTCAAAGATTAACCCGTGACATTTTTGTCGGTTTTGACACTTTCCAAACGAAAACGACAATAACGACAAAAGTGACACACCTAAAAAGAAACATACAATGAGTACACATAGATTCATATTAGAACCCTACAAAGGTGTCAGCACTCGGCACACTTGCCCGAACTGCCATCGCCAAAGATGCTTTTCAAAGTACATTGATACGGAGAAGCAAATCAAGTTCCCTGAGTACGTAGGACGTTGTGACCATGAGCAGAAATGCGGTTATCACTTCACGCCTCGTGATTACTTTGAGCAGAATCCATCTGAGAAAGAAAAGTTTGCTGAGAATAGCTTCGGAAGTTATACACCTATTAAAGAAGTAAAACCGATAGCCATCTCCTACATGGATTTGGATATAGTCAACCAATCATTGCGTGGCTATTCTGCGAACAAGTTATTTCAGTTTCTATCGGCTCAATTCGGAGAGGCGAAAACATTGGATCTTATGAAGAGATACAAGGTTGGTACATCCAAGTATTGGGATGGTGCAACCGTATTCTGGCAAACGGACAATCAGAGTAAAGTCAGAACTGGTAAGATAATGCTTTACAATTCCGAAACAGGTAAGCGGATAACAGAACCATACAATCATGTTACGTGGGTGCACTCCGTATTACACAAAGATGATTACAATTTGAAGCAGTGCTTCTTCGGTGAGCATCTGCTTTCCGAAGACAAAAGCCGTCCAGTTGCGCTGGTCGAAAGCGAGAAAACGGCAATTATTGCATCTTACTATCTGCCGCAATTCCTATGGATAGCATCAGGTGGAAAGAACGGTTGCTTCAATGTCAACAGCCTATCCGTTTTAGCAGGAAGAAGCGTTGTATTATTCCCTGATTTAGGTGCAACCGACTATTGGCAGAGCAAAATCAGCCTGATGAAAAGCTGCGGAATTGAAGTACAAATGTTCGATTATCTGGAAGCCAACGCTACCGAAGACGAACGCAAAGAGGGCTACGACATAGCTGATTATCTACTCAAAGTGAAGCCTGACGAAGCCATTCTTCAACAAATGATAAGGATGAATCCTGCCTTGAAAACACTGATAAAAACATTCGATTTGAAACTCATTAGCATACAACATGGCACTCCACAACCGAAGGTTTCACCACCTAAGAAAAGAGGATTCAGACTTTGAACTCAGAGAGAGAAATTGAGACTTTTTTACTGTAGCAAGTTAATGTCGGTGTATTACATTTCCCGACCACTTGCTCCTCAAAAAGTCTGAGGATACGGCTCCCGATGGTCACAAATTATTCACTAAAACAAATTCAAATGGAAAAGAAATATACAATAACAATCCGTCTGTCATATCAGCAACACGCATGGCTTGGTGCGCTTTGCAGACGGAGCAAGCAGACTCAAAGTGAAGTCATCCGTTCGCTCATCGAGAACGGTTCGGTACGTGAAAGAATCACGCAAGAGCATATTCACATCATCCGGCAACTGATTGGTGAAAGTACCAATCTTAACCAGTTGGCAAGACAAGCGAACACCTACGGTTTCTTTGCCGTTGCGGATAGATGCGAGGAAATGGCTCAGCATATTAATCAACTTATAAAACAACTGAAAAATGATAGGTAAACAGACTAAAGGAACATCGTTCGGTGGTTGTGTCCGCTATGTCCTCAAAGAGGAAAAATCCAAGCTATTAGAAGCGGCCGGAGTAGAAGGTACACCCGAACAAATAGCAGAGCAATTTGAGTTACAGGCATTACTCAATGACAAGGTAAAGAATATTGTCGGACACACTTCGCTCAACTTTTCACCAGAAGACAGTGCAAGGCTAAAGTCTGATGATGTTCTGATGCTAAACATAGCGCACGACTATATGAAGCTGATGGGTATTGAAAATACGCAATACATCATTGCCCGACATATCGACCGTGAGCATCCGCATTGCCATATCGTTTTCAACCGAGTGGACAATGATGGCAAGACGATTAGCGACAAGAATGATTTTCGCAGGAATGAGAAAGTTTGCAAAATGTTGACCGCCAAATATCGCTTGCACTTTGCCAATGGTAAAGACCATATCAAAGAGGAACGTTTGCGTCCCTACGACAAGGCAAAGCACGAGATATACAAGGCGTTGAAAGAAGAACTGCCCAAAGCTCATAGTTGGGATGATTTGAAAGATGCGCTTGCCGACCGGGACATTGATATGAAATTCAAAGTCAGTCGAACTACACGGGAAATACAGGGTGTAAAATTTGAGTACAACGGCTTTTCTTTCTCCGGATCTAAGATTAGCCGAGAGTTCAGCTACTTGAATATCGACAACCGACTGGAAGAGAATGCTTGTGCATCCTTGTTTGAATCACCCAAACAAGAACCCAAACAGCAGAAAGAAGAAGTACAGCAAAGCGTTTCCTATTCCGATGATGGCTTCGGCATCAGTCTCGGTTTGCTAAACGGTAGCTCATCCTACGATGCCACTGCCGCAGAAGAAGCAGAGTTCAATCGCCTAATGAAAAAGAAAAAGGCTAAGCGTAAGCGAGGCTTTCATTTATAATTCTCTATTTATTAATTTTTAAAACCCAATTATTTATGGTACAAAAAGATTTAATTCTTGATTTCAATCTCTACTTGTGTGAGAAATTTGGCTACAGAGAAAGCTGTAGCGTGATGTCCCATGCCAACGGCTTTTGTGTGGACATTCGTGAACGTGATTTAGACTGCTATATCCGCTTCTGGGAGTATAGCTGTGGAAGAGGCAACTTTCCCGACTGGTCTATCATCATTGTGCGCAGTAATTTCAAAAAGAACCAAGAAGAAAGCCTGAAAGACTTGGCTCGGTTCTTCAAGGAGTACATGCCACGCTACGGTTACAAATACCTATGTACCGAAGATGATGACCACAAGTATTATCAGATACTTGGTTTGAAGTGCATAATGGATGGTTTTTGTCCCAATTATGCACTAGCACTGAAGGATTTGAATGTCTGAGACATGGTTTAGAGTTAAGGAGGGGACTTTTCCTCTCCTTTTCTTATATACCGATAAATCAGAATTTAGAGGCTTGATAAATTCTGGTTGTATCCTAAAGGCATCGGCATATACACGCATTTGGTAAAGATTGATGTGTGGGTTCAGTTTCTTACGAACAAACTGAATTATTTTTTCTTTCTCTTGCTCATCTATGTTGACACCAAAATAGATAGACTCAAAGCATTCGCCTTTCAGTGGCATATAGTGGCGTATCTCACGCCAATCCCATATTTCCTTTGTCAGCTTTGCCTGTTGAGGAGTAAATGCTGCATATATTGGACTTGGTTTTGGTATGACTAATCTAACCTCCTGCTCATATTCCCATTCCTTTGCTTTTGTCTGCCATTGATAACTGAATAAATCTTTTGTGGTATGATATGCGTTAGGACGCTCTATTATATCCTGATATTGAACATCAAGAACAAGCGGTTCAAGATATATTGTACCAAACATTGGTGGAACAGATTCCAACACTTTGTCTATGTCAAGTCCAATACAAATACCTTTATGGTTATAACAATAATGGCTCCACATGAGTAATGAATCATTGATTTTTGATAAACTACATAGCCATGTATCATTACGCAAATTGAGTGCATCGTTTTCTTCTTTCTCTATCCACCATTCCTTAGGTATCCATCCTTGAAGTTTAGTATTAGGTACATTTGAGTAGTCAATTAGTTTTGGATGACAATCGAAAGGATCGTTCAGTTGAGACGCATTAGTGAATTGGAGATTCTGGTTACCAATCATGCACTTTGCGCCAACTATATCTAAATATTTGTAGAGTATGCGAGGCATTTTTATTCTATTGTTATTTGTCCATTCATTAAAAGTGGTAAAAGTTCGTCACGCTGCTTGATAAAATTTGATATTTCCTCTTGCAACTTCACTATCTGCTTAAAGATTGGTGATATAAGTTCCTCAAATTTATCTGCAATATCTTTATTATCGGGTATGGCGATTGTGCTTTGTTGTAAATGGTCTTGCGTAATATGTCCCATCGTTGTTTTCCTTGCTTCTGCCATTTTCTTGAATACATCGACATAATCCAAAAGTTGAAAATAGTAGAATGATTTCGGGAAATCATTTGCAGATGTAACCTTAAAGATGTGCTGATTAAGTCCTCCAAGCCCATAAGCCCAGAGCATAACTTCCAGTGATGCCGACCATGAAAATAGCACGTCACCATTATACACCTTTACTGATTCTGGTATATTTGACGTTACCTCTTCAGTGTCAACAGAAATACCATCGTGCATTTCTCGTATCTTGATGACAGGTAATGGCACTTCATCATCCTTTGGTCTGAATTTCTGACAAGCCAAACCATTTGTAAAAACAGCAATTTCAAAGAGGTTCCCACAATGCCAGCCAACAGGAATGTTGCGTTTTAGCTTCTCATTCCACACCATTTCGCCACCGCTCGACTTATACGGTTTACCCTCTTCATTAGGAAAGTTAAACTGCACGAACCAGTAATCGTAGAGCTGCTTTGCCATCGCCTCTAAATTCTGATTTAGCAGTCTCTTATATTATATATAAGGACGTAAATATCAGAATTATGAAAGAAAACATCATTCAGGCGATAGTTGCGAAGATGCAGCGTGACTTAGATTGCCGACAAATGGCGCAGCTTAAAGCTGTGCTTACATCAGAACTGCATAACGTTGAGATTATCGAAAAAGAGGAGTGTGTGTACCAGCAAACACAAGAAAACGAACAGTTTCTTAACTCTTTTATATCAGCAAAGAAAATAGAGGGGTGTTCGGATAAGACATTGGCGTACTACCGTAATACCATTGAACGGCTATTAGTTACACTTTCAATGGCTATCTGTCATATTACCACATCCGACATTCGTACTTATCTATCCGATTATCAAGAAGAACATCAATCCAGTAAAGTTACCATTGACAATATGCGACGCATCTTTTCCAGTTTCTTTGCATGGTTAGAAGATGAAGACTACATCGCCAAAAGTCCGGTCAGACGTATCCACAAGGTTAAAACTGATTCACTTGTAAAAGAGGTACTTTCTGACGAACAATTGGAGCAACTTCGAGATAGTTGCACTAACAAACGAGACCTTGCTATTATAGACTTTCTTTCATCTACAGGCATTCGTGTAGGTGAATTAGTAAAACTGAACCGTGAAGATATAGACTTTCACGAACGACAGTGTGTGGTATTCGGAAAGGGAAATAAGGAACGTGTTGTTTACTTCAATGCCCGAACCAAACTGCATTTGCAACAATACCTCAATGGGCGTACTGACGACAATCCTGCTTTATTCGTCTCACTCCATTCTCCTCACACACGCCTTACTATCAGTGGCGTAGAAGTAAAAATCCGGAAATTGGGACAAGCACTTTCTATACCTAAAGTTCATCCTCACAAGTTCCGTCGTACCCTTGCGACAATGGCTATCGACAAAGGTATGCCTATTGAACAGGTGCAACGCTTACTTGGACATGTACGTATTGACACAACACTGCATTATGCGATTGTGAACCAAAATAATGTAAAATTGGCTCATAAGAAATACTTGGGATAAGTAATTGCGCAAGATTCTGCCCGAAAATGCGTAACTTTGCATCCAAAACAGGATGTATATGACTAAGTTATCATCAATCGCAGATTATGTAACCGACAAAATCAGTAGTAACGATATTGCCTTACGCGAATATGTTACTACAGACTGCATATTACAAAACAAAAAAGGACGGGAAATTGCAACCAATCTTCCGCCACAGTCTTGTTGTCTCACTCGCTATCAACGTGGCGATGTATTAATAGCAAATATCAGACCATATCTCAAAAAGGTTTGGTTTGCAGATATAGATGGTGGAGCCTCTTCTGATGTGTTGGTTTTTAGAGCTAAAGAGGGACATTCACCAAGTTTTCTTTATGCCGTGCTACTTCAAGATTCTTTTTTTGACTATGTAATGCAAGGAGCCAAAGGAAGTAAAATGCCTCGTGGAGATAAAGAGCAAATTCTAAGATACGAAATGCCAACACTTTCTTGTTCGGAGGAAAGCATTGGCACATTTTTCTTGAATCTTGACCAAAAAATCAGACTCAATGAGCAGATAAATCAGAATTTACCGACACTTGACCGTTCATCAGAAGTGGGAGAAGTTCGTCTCGCTGCTTAGTCAAGGAATCTATTTGTTGGTAGTTATTTACAATCGTTTGGTAAATGCTTCCAATCTTTTCATCAAATAGTTTCAGAATATTTCTTGTTGGTATGGGCAATAAGATATTCTTGATTGTATCTTGAGAAATATTATCCCTTGCAGAACCCGTACTGAGTGTAATGAAATGGCTATACAATGATGATATATGGAAGTACACATAGTATAACATATTTTCTATTGTAGGGATAACGCCACAAACGGCTTGATTAGAACAAGCCTCGAATGTAAGCAAGCTAACTTTACCTGCTGTTGCGCCATACATTGCGACCAATATACTGTTGCTTGGATATAACTTTGCACTTGAGTTTTCTAATCCACATTTTGTAATATAATTGGTAGTCTTAGTGATTATAGGACTATTCAGTTCCCCACTGTTTATCCAAGCTATTTCTCCATTATCGTAGTATTCTATATTTGTTGATTTGGGTGTACCTCCTGAATATGTGGTAGCAATATCTTTTATTAAAGATATATCCCATCCTTCGGGAATTTCTCGCTTCAACTTCTCATTCCAAACCATCTTATCTCCACTAGATTTATACGGTTTCCCCTCCTCATTCGGGAAATCAAACTGCACAAACCAGTAATCATAGAGTTGCTTTGCCATCGCTTCTAAATTCTGATTTATCTGACGATTAAGTTTTATTTTAGCGTCAAGGGAAGATAGGAGTTTCCCTATCTCGTATTGTTGAGCCAATGGTGGCAGTTTGATTCCTATATTGAAAAAGTTTGTCGGATCAATTCTTTTGTGACTCCCAGAAGTATTTGCATTTTGTCCGCATAGATAGTCGGTAATAACAGGAGAAGCCAACAGATAAAAGCAATAGTCAAAATCAACCTTGTTTTCATCAATAATTAATGGCAAAAATTCAGTTGAAGCGATTTTATGGTCCTCATCAGAATCGATTCGCCAAATACGCTTAAAGCGCACATTTAGTTTGTTGAATAAGATGCAACGGTTAGGTACGGTAAACTTATTGCTTTGAATATCTTGCCCCAAAAGTTCCTCCCTCGTTTGGTTGTTATCAAACGAGGGAAGGCTGTAAAGATGATAAACCACATCGGGAATAGGTATTGTGGTTTCAGAATGGAATCGAACTATATCTTTAATCTTCATAATTTCTAATATTGAGTACAACCTTTCCACAACTTGTGGAAGAATTACTTATCCAACATTCCTTTAATCTGTTTATCGAAATCTGAATCAATCCGTTGAGTTATATTGAAAATATCGTATTCGCTTTCTGCCTTTGCCTTGGCTTGTGCCGCAGAAATGTGTCCTTTATCCGGCAATATCTGATATTTGCGGAAAGTCAGAAACTCATTGACACTGGTTGCAAACTGCTCCATGTTAAATGTGTTCTCACGCTCTATGAGGTCTTCAATATAATCGAAGTACCCCGTTACCGCACGTTCCAACCGACGGATTTCATTTTCCTGCAAATAGTTCTTGGCTATTGACACATCCGATTTCAAGATACGCCCATCGGGAGCATTCTTCCATGTGGTCAGTCCCATGTGTTCTTGGGTATGGTCAGCCTTAGTGTAGATGATTTCTGCTGCCGTTTGCCCTGTAATGGCATAATGAAAGCGGTTCTGTATCATGGCATAGAAATCGTGTGTGGTAGGCGAGTTCTTGTCATAGTCAATACTGCACTCTGCATATATATCGGTAATCTGTTGCCAAATACGCCGTTCACTGGCACGGATGGAACGTACCCTTTCCAACAATTCACGGAAATAGTCTTTTCCGAATACTGCCGTTCCCTGTTTTAAGCGTTCATCGTCAAGCACAAAGCCTTTCTTGATATACTCATTAAGAATCCTGGTAGCCCACTGACGGAACTTGGTAGCTTTTGGAGAAGATACACGATAGCCAACAGCAATAATCATATCAAGATTATAGAAATCGACCAAATCTTCCACCTCGCCTCTTATACCTCGGTTTACGACAGTTGCAATTTTTGCAACTGTCGTATCTTGCTGCAGTTCTTCATCCTTGAAGATATTGGCTATATGCCGACTAATACCCGATTTGTCAATACCGAAAAGCTCTGCCATAGCCTTTTGCGTACACCAAATGGTCTCGTCTTTTATAATGACCTGTACCTTCCCCTCTTCATCAGGGAGGTTATATAGTAAAAACTGAATTTCGTTACTCATTGTTAGTTCAATTTCTTATTTTTATAATTGGCAAACAATTGTGGCAATTTTCTAATTGTCCCACATTTCGTGGGACAAAACATAAATACCTCGTTTATTCGTTACCTACGTTTGCGTTGAAATGCAAAGCATCCAACTGTTTCATTATTTCTTCTTCCAAGCGATGACTCTCTTTGAATTGTTCGGTAAGCGTTTGCTTATAATTCGCCATACGTGCATTAAACTCCTCTTCGGTTATATCTACGTAGTCTATTTTGATGTCGAAATATTGTCCGGCAGAAAGAGAATATCCTTTTTCCTTTATCTCATCGTAAGAAACAGCCACAGAAAAATCCTCCACTGCCTCCTTGCGCTGGAATGTGCCGACAATCTTTTCTATCTCGTCATCGTTCAGACGCACCTTTTTCAATCCGTTAGCATCTTTATATTCCTCGCCCAATTTACTGGCATCAATCAAGATTACTTTGTCAGTGGTTGCAGACTTATCAAAGAACAGCACACTGACATTCGTACCTGTATTGGCAAACACGTTGCTTGGCATGGAAACACAGCCGAACACCACTTTGTCATCTACAATTTTATGAAGAATTTTGTTCTCAATACCACTTTTAGCCGTGATAAAACCTGTAGGAATGACAATTGCACCCTTGCCTGTCTTTTTCAGTGAATTGATAACGTGCTGAATGAAACAGGTATATATAGCCATTGACTCTTTCTTTTTGGCGGGTACATTTGGGACTCCAGCCCAAAAACGGACTGGCATGGCGGCTATCTTCTCGCGAGTGTCCGAGAAGTCCATCTTGAAAGGAGGATTGCTCACCACGAAATCAAACTGGCGCAACTGCTGCCCGTCATCGCTTTTATGATAAGGGCTTACAAGCGTGTCACCTTGAATAGCATTATCAAGCGAAGACACAAGTCCGTTAAGTAGCAGATTAAGTTTTAACATTTTGTTGCTTCGCTGGGAAATATCTTGCGAAAAGATGGTACAGCGTTCTTCTCCTATTTGATGACTAAGTGCCATCAGAAGCGTACCTGTTCCTGCCGAGGGGTCATAACATTCCATGCTATGCAAATCAGCATTATCCCCCACTAACAGACGAGCCATAATCGTTGCTATGGCATGAGGCGTGTAATACTCCGCATATTTTCCACCTCCAGCGGTATTATAGTCCTTAATCAAATACTCAAAGATGCTGGAGAAGAAATCGTAATTCTGTGCAAACGCTTCTTCAAAGGAGAAGTTCACAAGTTTATCCACCAGAGCACGGGCGAATGGCGCACGTTGTGCCGAATCGGTCACAAACGGCGTCAATGCCTCGAACAATGGAATCTTCGTGTTGGCTGTGGTCTGTGTGGAAAATATATCCGCATTTTGTTCCGCTATATCTGTCATAGTGGAATCGAAGATAGTATCAAAATCCCCTTTCCCCTGTTGATTCCAAAGATTGGCTATCAGATGATAAGGTTCAAGCATCGGAACATCTGGAGAGATGGCACTCTGAATAAGCATACGTTCATCATCAGAAAGATTCTCGTATGCTGTTTCCCATTTTACATCCCCGGTCAGTTTCTTGGCAATCTCACTTTTCGCATTTTTTAATTCATAACCGAATTTGTCATTCAGGAACTTATAGAGAAATACCTGAGTGATAATCTTATATTCGTTACCATCGTTTCCCATACCGTATGATTGGCAGGTGGCTTTAAGTCCGTCGATGAGCCTTAATGTTTTTTCTTTAATATCTGACATAATCTTTATGCAATGCCGTAAGTGGCGTTATATTGGTTGATATACTGTTGTGAAATACGTGTCTGAATAAATTTGTAATCCTCCATTTCGGGCTTTATTTGTGGGAAATGGAACAGACATCCATTGATAAGAGCCATCACCGTGCGTCCGAAATAAGCATCCTTTTTCAGAATGTCGTTACGATCATACACTTTGGCATCCACATCCTCTTTTATAATATTGAGAATGGCAGCAATCTCTTCGTCAAGGAAAGAGAACATAGGCTTCTGTCCCTTATCTTCCCTCTGCTTATTCACTTCACGAATACGCTTGTGTACACGAGCAAATTTTTCATCGCCCTTGTACTTTTTCAACAAGACATTATTGCGTTTTTGTAAGTCTTGCAGACGACCGATGATTTCATCCAAAGCCTGTGTTTCTTCGTTGAACTTGGCTATCGTGTCAATCACAAAACCGTGTTCCTTGAAGCATTCCATAAAGGCTTCACGCAACGAGATAAACTCCGGATCGTCTTGGTCGAAGTTTTGGGTAAATGAAGAAATGGTACGTTGCCATTTCTCTTTCAATTCCACACCACCGGATATAAGGCGCATTTCCTCTTGTCCTATTTTGGAGAAAGTGAACTCTATATCCATCATTGCCTCATTGATTAGAGTTTTCGTTTCCTCATTTGTATTGAAAGCCTCTTTCTGATTGATGATACTTATCCGTCTTTGCACCTCCGAGAGTAGTTGCGGCAACTTAGTGATTTCGAGTTTGGCAAATTGCTCTTTCATTTCATCATCACCAAATGTACGCACGATGTTCGCCATGTTCTTGGCTGATTCCAATGCCTGTTTGAGGTCGAGCAATACAGCTTTATCCTCTTCGGTTGAGATTTCAGAAGAAAATTCTTCCGCATTATCGTATGTGTAATTGAAAAGCGTTTGCCGAACTTTCTTCATCTGATTCAATATCTCTTCCTTGTCCTCAATGACTTGGGTAAAGGTATCGGTGACAGCGGATTCGCCAGTCTCATCCACGTCATTAAAGCGGTTTAATTCTTGTAAATATGCTTCGTTGGTTTCCTTAAAATTGCGCTTGATGTCGGCAAAGTCAATGACAAAACCGTAACGCATACCGGGATAAGGACGGTTTACACGTGTTATGGCTTGAAGCAGATTGTGGTCTTTCAGTTTGCGCCCGAAATACAGGCGTTTCAAGCGTGGCGCATCAAAACCAGTCAAAAGCATATTAAAGACAATGAGAATATCCACTGTCATATTTTTCTTGAAGTCTTTGACTATCTGCTTGCGAGTTTCCTTGTCATCCGTATCGTGAAGAATGATTCCGGCTTTCAGCGGTCTGTATTTTGATTTGTAATCCACTTCCGGTTCACCCACTACATACGAACCATCGGAAAGTTTTATCTTGATGGGCTTCGGCTGATACTTCTGCCATTCTTCTTGAAATACATCATAAAGCCGCCTTGCCTGTTCGCTGGTTTCACAAATGACCATACCGCCTAAAGTTTCATCTCCTTGTATCTTGCGAAACTCTTTTAAGTCCGTCATAATGTAACGGGCTAACTCGTTTACATAACTTGGATGCTCTATGATTTCCGACTTACGAATGTCTTTCTTTTGCACAAGGGTTTCCAGTTTATCGTACACATCAGACAAACGCTCTTTATAGGAAGTTTCTATATCTTCACGTATGATTTTCAGCGTGTAGCCATCCGCAATGGATTTATCGTAATAATAGGTATGCAAATAGTTTCCGAACACCTTGCAACTGGCACGTTCCTCTTTTAACAACGGGGTACCTGTAAGTGCGATTTTAACCGCATCGGCGTCGGCATCAAAGAGATTGGCAAGAAAGCAGCCACCGGGTTTATATCCTCGGTGTGCCTCGTCAAGAATGAAGATGCGTTGAAGATTGGTTGCATAATCACTGATGCGTACTTTTTCTTTATCCTCGGCAAAGCGTTGAATGTTCACAACCGTGATTTCTGCCTGTCCGCTTACACCTTGTTGTGCCTGATTACTGCGGAATTGCTCCATCAGTTCGGCTCTTGTATTGGCGGTAGATACAACCAATCCACGAGCTTCAAACTCTTGTGTGGCTTGTTCCAAAAGGTCAAGGCGGTCTACTATGAAATAGAATTTGGCAACCTTATTCTGTTTGGAATAGAAATCGTTGAGAATATAGGTCAGATAGTATGACAAGGCAGTTTTACCACTCCCTTGTGTATGCCAGACTACGCCAGATTTCACCCCCTCTACCAGTTTTTGGCGAATAGCTAACGATGCAAACAATTGTTGGTAACGCATGATATGCTTTTGGTCGGTAGATTCTATCTTTCCATCCACCTCACGCTCCATACGGACATAGGCAATACCATATCTAATGATATACAATAACCGTTCAGGTGAACACATGGATGTTAGGATTCTGTTTGTAGGGGTGTTGAAACCAAGATTTGTCTGGTACTCAGGACTTGTATGAATGACTTGGCAATTATAATCAGACAATATCTGTTTTTCCACCGTCTTGTCAATCTCCTTATACGGATAGTCACGATGGAACGGTGCTATTTTCTGACCGCTTAAATTTTCTTCACGGAAGCAATTGAATGGTGCGTATGAACGTGCCCCAGTACAATAGAAAGCCCCTTGTATGGGTACGATACCGCCCAACGCATCATATTCCATATTATTGCTGAATATCATCAACTGCGTAATGTTGATGAAGCGGCGAAACTTTTTATTCGGGAAGCGTTCTTTATTCATTCGTGCGCTCTCCGCCAACATACCACCATGATTGTTGGGTTTCTTCACTTCTACAAAACAAAGTGGCAATCCGTTTACGAACAAAGTAATGTCAGGACGAAATTCGTCCTGTCCGTTCTGACAGGTAAATTCGGCTGTGAAATGGAACGTATTATTCCCAATGTTATCAAAGTCTATCAGCTTTACGGGCGAAACAGCTTTGAGACGGTTATAAAAGCCTCGACCGAGGTCATCATCGTTCAGTTCCTTACGAATATCTTTCAAAATTTGAAGAAACTCTCCCTCATGTCCGGGATTCAGATTCTTAAACTGCCGTTCAAATACCTGCAAAAGAATATTCGTGTCACCGTCATAGACCGTGCCATTCTTATCTTCGCTCAACTTGCCGAAGTAAGTATATCCTATTCGGGTGAGGTGAACCATTGCAGGCATCTGCACCCGTGTAGCTTCCGAAAACTGTTTCATATCACCTATCCTTTTTGTCGGTTATCAAATCCTTCAAATCGACCTGCAATATCTCTGCTATCTGTTGCAAGGTCTCTAAATTTGGTTGAATCCTATTACAGGCATAAGCATTTACCATACTGAAACTCTTATCGAGTTTCTTTGCCAACCATGTCTGAGAGATACCTTTTTCAGATAATACAGCCTTTATTCTATTTAGTTTCATTCTTTGATACGATTTTATAGTGCAAATATAGCGAATTATATTCGATAAACCGGGATTATTTTTGTACTTTTGTGTACGAAATAAAATTAATATGGATACAGTTAGAAAAAGAGGCGAAATAATTAGCATTGAACAGCGTTCGTTAGTATCTCAGAGATATAGACGCATAACAAGAGCGGTTAATTCGGAATTTTGGGGTAGCTCCAGCGAAACTGCTCATAGTTTATATGTGGGCTCTTATGGTAGAGGTACTGCTATTGATACAAGTGACATTGATATACTTGTCGAACTGCCACGAGACGAATATAATAAATATGACGCACTAAGGGGAAATGGTCAGTCCAGATTACTACAAGCATTGAAGAATGCAATTTTACAAACCTATCCGAACAGTGATATTCATGGAGATGGGCAAGTCGTTGTGATAAACTTTTCCGATGGGATTAAATTTGAAGTTCTACCAGCTTTTCGTCAATTAGATTGGTGGGGTAATTGGAATGGGAAATACGACTATCCAGATTCAAATATGGGTGGCAACTGGTTGACAACTAATCCCAAAAGCGAGCAACAGGCAATGAAGGAAAAAAATGTTGCAAGCAATGGTTTGTTATTCGACACATGTAAGCACATGCGTGAAATTCGTGATAACTATTTTAGGAGTTACCATCTTCCGGGAATCGTGATTGACAGTTTTGTTTATCATAATATTGCTGATTGGCACTGGCTAAGAGAAGGAGAACAAAGTTCTAATCAACCAATAGGAACTTATGAAAAAAGGCTTTATGATTCATGCCCTGTTTGGAGCTTTAATCTGACAGCACCAGGAAGCAACATGCCAGTAGATACATATAAATACATTGATGTATTAATCAAAGTTTTAAAATACATGACAGAAGAATAAATCATATGGACGAACAAACAAAAATTCTTTACAGGGAGATTCTTGAACGTTTTAACAAAATAATTTGGACGCACAAAATTCATTTATGTCAAGCGAATATATACCTCTCAAAGAAGAAAAAACAAAATCAGATTCTTTTAGTATTTTCTGTTTTGATATCAGCTTCTGCAATTACCAATATATTCAAGTGGCTACCTGAAATTGTCATTGTCCCATTAATGGCTTTCTTAGCGTTGACATTAACATATTTCACCACCAAATACAAAGCTGAAAATCTAGAAAAGAAGGCAGCTGACAGCGAAAGATTTGCTGCTGTTATGCACGATTTGCGCAATAAGTATGCAGGATTCTTATCAGATATAAAGGCAGAGTTGTACACAAAAGAACAAATTTCTAAAAAGCGAACAGAATTAGAACATATAGAAAATATAGTTTATTCGGGGCTTATTCCACAAACATCAAAAGAAGCAGTAGATGTAGCATCTTTTGCATTAAAAAACAAACAAGAATCAACTACCACAAACGAAGAAATTCTCCAAATGATTTCTGATAACTTGCAAGTATAAGATTAATTACATGCGCTATTATCAGGAATATAAGATGAATCATAGCAACACATTCTCACTATCTTTTCCCGAAGCCAAGACAATTATTGTTTCCGGTGATATTCATGGAGATTTTAATCAATTGGTATTCAAACTCTGTATTCAATACAAGTTGACGGACACTCTATTGATTGTAGCTGGGGATTGTGGTTTTGGCTTTGAAAAGAAAGAATACTATGAGCAAATGGTTAGACGAAATACCAAGAGAATGAATCAAGCCAACAATTGGATTGTATTTGTACGTGGCAATCATGATAATCCAGCTTATTTCGAAGGAACAACATTCAGTTACAAACGTTTCATTACTGTTCCTGATTATACTATCCTTCAAGCCTGTAATCATTCCATCCTTTGTGTAGGCGGAGCCATTTCTATTGACCGAATTTATCGCATAAATGAATGGAACAAACGGAAATATCGAGTTCACTCCAATGAGTTGCAAGAAAATGATATTTCCCGCAATTTATATTGGAAGAATGAAGCTCCTATTTACGACGCTGATAAGATGAATACCATCTGTGCAAGCTTCTTGATTGATACAGTTGTCACACATACTGCGCCATCACATTGTGAGCTATTCTCAAAAAGCAACCTTAACCAATGGGCTGAGAACGATTCATCACTTCTTAAAGATGTACAATCTGAAAGAAAAACAATGGATATGATCCTGCATCATCTCAAAACTGATAATCATCCGGTGAACCATTGGTATTATGGTCATTTTCACCAAAGTTGGCATTCCGCTATTGACGGAATATTATATCAGATGCTCGACATTATGGAGTTCAGCCAAGTCTATTGATTTATACCATTTCAGGTATAATATTGATGTTCGATGCAGAATTATACCCGATAGGATATAACGGTTTCCTCCGAATAAAAGTGTACCATTTATGGCATATAAACACTTTTTCAAGCGAATAATTCAGTTTTGCTACACTTTTTCCAACGAATCGAGTACCCTAAATAATCGGAACGCAAAAATTCCACCACAAACCACAGAAATCCCAAGAGAATTACTACCTTTGTATTCAACAAGCGTTCTGTAACATCCATATGGGAATATCCTATCGTTCAACACGTTGTATCTGATAGCGGACATTCCACAAAAGGGCTAAAAAGAGGCGGTACAACACGTATATGCAAAGCAATGAAATACAGAGGTTTGCATTTGTCTCTACATTCTGTGTATTTGTCAAAACAGAGGTTGTACCGATTAAAATGAATGGTCACTGATAATCAGTGATGTAAATATGCTGCATCGATCTCTTTTAGTGGCAATGGCAGCAAGGTAATACGTGTTATTACAACCGACTCCAAATTACTCGCGCGATATACCAAAATGGTATTTGAAAAACTGCTCGGAAAACCGTATGGTAAGGAATTGGATTTGCTGGGTCTTGAAAAAGACTCTAACCCTAAAGAATCAACTTGTAAGGGTGGCATTATCGGTACGGAAGATGAAGACAACAGAGATAAGACTATTGTTTTCAAGAGTGATTGTACAGGATTAGTGACACCAAAAGATACCTATGCCAACATTAAAGATGATTACAAGAGGCGTACAGTTACCGCAGTTGAGGATTTCTTCAAGTTCGTACTTGTTGATATGAATTCTGCATTCAATTTTGATAAAAATTTTATTGCTGTCCGATAAACCTTTTTATTGCAAGATAAAATTAGGGTCGATTCCATT
>NZ_SRYM01000065.1 GCF_004793765.1 Parabacteroides distasonis
TGGGCCAAATTTATTTAATGTTTAACTAGTCCCTATTTTTTATGGGACACTAATGTAATTAAGTTTAGATTGATTACATTGCCTATGTAATTTTTATCGTTATAGATGGACATAGTTCGTACGGAACAATATATTTTTAGTACATCTAAGGGTTGATATTCTTGATTTCAAGGGGTAATTTGTAATAAGTATGTTGCTTTTTGATAAAAAATACTATGATTTTAAGTATAGTTTACAAAAAAAAGTTATACATTTGCTCCGTTTTTCATGATATAGACCATGAATGGCACACTAGTTCCGTACGGACTTACAATAGTATCATCGTCTTTCTGTCACATAAATAATTAACTATCAAATATTAGCAGTAAAAACACTTTAATATAGTTACAGCAAACAAATGTTAAATTCATTAATTTTCAAGGCTAGGCTAAAATAGCACTAGTATGGTTTCTTTGAAAAAAAAGATAATGTATTCAAAGACTGGATAATATAAAAAAAGCTCTACCCCCTCAATAATAAAAAGAAGAACCATATTATCTACAATCTTTCTACCCTAAAAGCACCATAGACTTATTCCAACAAGTCTTGAAATACAATAAGTCAATAACCCTAACAAGCTCTCCCATGATACTCTCCATCCATTACTCTAACACAAGCGAGTTTCCTGCTCAGAATAATACCGATTTATTGGGGTTAGATTATCATACATTCAATATACGGACATAAGACAAACTGGATAAGGGCGGGTACCCCCGCCCCTACGATACTACCAAGATAATTTTATAAATTTATTCTCCCACGGAGCGAAACTCAATGGGTTCCCTGGAACTGGGCCTCCCACGACATCACAGACCGTAGTTTTCACAAAATTAATTTTATCCGAAACTACAGAGAATGTAGCGGGCTTCCCGCCTATCTCACGTAATTGAAGCATAACAGCGTTCTCGCCTTCCACAGGCCGCATGTTTACCAACAAGAGGTTCTCCGGTACGATCTTGAAAATGGAAGCTGATTGGAGATACTCCACCTTTTTACCTCCCGCAGGCAAAACACGGGTCAAGAACGGAATCCGGTTTTCCCAAGCGAACTTAGTCGCATACTCAATAGAGTTGTCTTTCGAGGAGTTGATAAAGTAGCTCCATTGCATCTCTCCCATTTGGTCTGCATTGAAATTGGTTACCCAATAATTGTTCATCGGCCATGAATACATATTCGTAGACTGAGGTACGGCTCCGGCCTTATACCGTCCCGTATTGATCGCCCCAAACTGCATCAATGGTATTTCTTGGCTACCCATCACGACTTGTGACTCTCCATTACGAGCCGTAGCGAAGTTTTGCACCGTGTACCAATCATTAGAAGAGCCAGGGATTTGGTCTACACCCGCCTCTATCGATCCACCGGGTACATCCAAATGGATCTTTCCACCTTCTACCTCAAACGGGAAAGCGATATAAACCGCTTCCGGATCTGTTACCGCTTTTTTACGCAAGCGATAAACTACCTCTATTTTCTTTGTCACGTTAAATACACGGAATTCCACCATCAAATTATTTGGCTCACGTCCCGCTACAGTCTCTCCCCGGAAACGATATGTATCCCAGACATCGCCTTTCTCATATTTCTCAAAACGCATTTTCTCGGGACGGCGGCGGAGAAATTGAGGAGCACGATATTGTTCCATCGGATGACGGCTATCGATAATCTCATAAATAAACTCTCCCATCTCCCATTCCGTATCCGGCGTAACCAATTGTTTGTTCAAATCCTTATCATATAATTTACGAATCGTACCTTTACGGGTATTGAAATCGATGGCATACCAAGGATTCTCCACATGCGTCTCTTTCAATTCCGTAGTACCCTGTATTTCCGGACGTGGCTCATCCTTTACCTTTATATAATACTGCGCATATCCCAAGGCCGGGACATCTTTCACGTAAAAGTTCCAATAAGTACCATCGGAACGACTCTCGCCAGCTTGTGCGGGAACTACGTTGCCAGCCACATCCACGATCTCGAAAGCCTTGTCTTTCGGAAGAATCTGATGATCGACATAAGCTTTAGCAATACCGCTATAACTCCAGTTGAGCGTATTGAATACAGCGATAGACGGAACGTCACTTTTGGGCACGAACGATTGTAATATACCCATAGTGGCCTCTCCCAGCAAACCGGAACGGCGATAGGCTTCCCACGCATACGATTGCTTCAAGGAGCGTTGTTCCCAAGTTTCCAGTCCATAAGCATTACGTACGCTCTCGCTATGACCGAAAGTATGCTCGTCGTAGAACAAAAGAGCTTTGTTGATGTCCTGAATCCGATCATTGATGTCTGTCGGCAATTGGGCACCCAGCATTTTGGCGAATGACAATCCGGCTTGGTTCGCGATAATATCCGAGTGAGTCACACGAGATATGGCGGCCTCGCGGGCACCGGAAGCGAAACCATCCGTCCACCAATCCGGCCAAGCTCCACGAACGGTCTCGATACAATCCGCATATTGGCTCTCTACCGTTTTAAAGAACTCACTGGCTACCGCCGTGCGTAATTTCGGCCATTCATATTTCTCGTTCCATTTCTGTAACATCTCGCAACTTTTAGTCGAAGGGGGCGCATTATCCGTAAGATATCCCGAATGCTGTACCGCTAATATATCATACGGATAATTTTTCGCTTCCATTTCACCTAAATAAGTTAAAACACGTTCCTCGAACTGGTCAAAGTTATCCGTATGAATCCCGAAAAAATTACCATAGTGATAATGCTCCGCACGATAAGTCAAGACCTTCTTCCCTGAAGGTGATTCCCACCAAAACACCGTAGGTTTATCAAAGCAGATCAACGCCCGATGGCCATGGGTTCCCATATTCACATATTTCACGCCGGCATCTGCGAAATACTCGCTGAAACACCAACCGATACCATTCACGTCGTCTTGCATAGCTACCTCGGCACGCATCCCATTTTCCCTGAATTGCTTGAGCGGATAAAGGGAAGCGGCAAGTGTTTGCTCATCCGGTAATTCGTCAAAATTCAAGAACATCGTAGCTAATTCTATACGGCCTTCCTTTACCCGTTGCTTCAAGCGAACAATCTGTTCCGCAGGACGACATTTCAAATATTCGCTAACCGCCCAAGCGATCTCGCAAGTCCAACGGAACTTAGCGAAATCCGGATAATTATCCGTAGCATCGCAATAGTCCAACGCATAATCAATGTATCGAAGCTGTTCCGCTAAGATTTCCATTTGGGAACGGGTATAACCGATATCCGTATGCGTGTGTTGCACCATATTCATCTGCCAATGGCGAACCGGTTTTATGGTAACCGTTGTTTCCTCTTTCTCCTTCCCACTTGTCAGCGTCAACGGTAATTGGCAAGTCGTGCTAACCTCGGGTATCTCGATTCGGAATACATTCTCTCCGGACACCAGTTTCTCTTTACGGCTTTGCTCACCTAAACGGATCATTACCGTAGAAGGCTCTCCCTCATGTTTCACGGAGATCTCGACCTTTTGGGTCAGTCCGTTTTTCGATTTATAAACCGCCGGCAATACACGGCTCTTGACATCCGATAATCCCGGAGACGCATGAACCGACAATGTCCCGATCAACAAAGCCAATCCTGCTGATAAATAAGTTCTTTTTTTCATCTTATCGTGTTTTTATTGATATAAGTCCTATATACAACATACATATTAATAATAGCATCAAGCCGGCTACCTGTCCGAACATATCGGCTATGCCTCCCATACAAGGCGTAATCAAAGCGCCTCCTGATACACCCATAATCATCAAGGCCGAGACCTCGTTCGATTGCTCCGGCCGATGTTCCAACGCAAAAGAGAACAGGATCGAAAACACATTCGAGCAAGCCAAGCCAACCAGTACGATCATAACGCCCATGCCCCACAAGCTATCCGAGATAAGCAATCCTACGAAAGCAAGGATAGCGATAAGCATGCTTCCCCTCAAGAAGGGTCGTGACGAGATCCTCGCCAGCAATATAGCCCCCAGGAAAGAACCTCCGGTACGAGCGGCGAAATAAAGGCTACTCCCTAATCCAGCCTCTTGCAACGGCATGGATAACTTTTCCATCAATAGCTTAGGGATCGTCGTATTCAGACCGACATCGATCCCGACAATACACAGAATCCCCAAGAAAAGCATCCGTATCCTAGCATCTTTACATAAAGCTAACGTAGAGGCGAACGAGGCTTCTTGCTCCTCTCCTTCCTCTTTACCCGGAATAGCCGTTATCAACCAGATGATAGATAACAAGGTAGTCACCGAATAGACAATGAATATCAACTTCCAATCTCCCCAGAAAGAAGAAGCTACACCTGCGATAATCGGCCCTAAGAAGGAAGATACCGCCTTAATAAACTGCCCTAACGTAAGTACGCTCGTTACTTTATCCGGATTTACCACCCGCGCTACCATCGGATTCAAAGACACTTGCAAGATCGTATTTCCAATTCCCAGCAAAGCGAACGCAAACAAGATACAAGCAAAATCATAGAAGAAAAGAGGTATCAGCATCGCCAAGGTTGTGATGACCAAGGCTACGACCACCGTATTCCTACGCCCGTGCCGTCCCATCCAGATACCGGTAGGGACAGAGAACAGGGCGAACCAAAGAAAGACCATCATGGGCAATAGGTTCGCCAACGTATCGGACAAACCAAAGTCCATCTTCACATAATTCGTGGCAATTCCCACGACATCCACGAATCCCATCACGAAAAAACCAAAAAGGATCGGGAATATAGCGGAGTTCGTACTTTTAGTTCTCATATCGATCTTTTGGTTGGTTACCCATTTCTAAAACCAAATGTCCACCTTGAACAATCTCCGAGAAAGGAATACGAGTATCCGTCAATGGTTTCCCGTTTAAGTCCATCGATTGCACGTAATCATTTTGCTTACTATTATTACGAGTCTCGATCACGAATTCCTTCCCTTTATAATAGCGGTCATTCAGCCGGATCGTGATCTTATCGAACAAAGGACTGCCCAAAGCGAAAGAAGGCGCTTGATCCGTCAAGCCTTTCATATCGAATAAGCCTAAGGAAGAGATCACGTACCAAGCCCCGAGCTGGCCTTGATCCTCATCCTGTCCGTAGCCATAACCGTGGATGCCATCCGTACCATAGAACTCATTCAAGATCGCCCGCACCCATTTTTGCGTAAGCGAGGGACGACCGGCCTCGTTGAACATCCAAGAAATATGCAAACAAGGTTGGTTTCCTTGGTTATACAAGGTTTGCAAACCGGCGAAAGCCCCTACTTCCGTGCCTCCGCTAAAGATTAATTTACGAGACACCGTGAAGATGCTATCCAACCGATGGTTAAACACGTCCGCACCTACTTTCGCGACCAAGCCTTTCGCGTCGTGCGGTACATAGAACGTATATTGCCAAGCGTTACCTTCTTGGAATCCGCGCCACACTTGCATCGGATTGAAGTCTTCGATAAACGTACCATCTTTCTTTTTAGGACGGACAAAATTACAGGAAGAGTCATAGATACGTTCCCAGCCTTTCGACAGGTCCATCAAACGGTTATACTCATCCGTCTTACTTAGTTGCTTCGCCCATTGGGCCACGGCCCACGCGCTATAAGCATATTCCAAGGTATGGGAAGCGGAGAACATAAAAGCTTCGTCCGGCCCGTCCCCTTTATCCAAATGAGGCACATAACCATATTCCACGAAATAACGAGTATCCACCTTTCCCGCACCCAACGGACGATTCTCCCCATCCAACTCATTCTTCAAGCAAGCTTCATAAGCCGTATTCACATCGAAATCCCGGATGCCGCATTGATAAGCGCCGGCGATAATCGTGCTTAATAAATTCGTACCTACACCGGAGACATAACGGCTATTGGCAATTCCATCCGCCAGCCAGCCGGCGTCCTTGTACACCAACAAATGGCTACTTATATAATCCGAATAATATTCCGGATAGGCCAAAGCCCAAACCTGTGTCAGATTCCATTGCGCTCCCCAAGCGGCATCGGTATTGTATAAGTTATGTACCGGTTTTCCATCTTTCAAAGGGATTTGTCCTACCGAGCCATCATTTCTCGGATAAGCGCCATTCACATCGCTAGCCAATCCGCGGCCCAATAAAGCATGATACAAACCGGTATAGAATTTCACCTTATCCTCTCGCGCTGGAGTCTCTACCCGGATACGTCCCAAATATTCTTCCCATGTTTGGCGAGATATTTCCCTTGCCTCGTCAAACGAAAGGGTAGCGGCCTCAGTCTCCCTATTTAACCGGGCATTCTCCACGGATGTATAAGAAAGACCTACTTTAGCGGTTACCGACTCTTGATCTTGGGTACGGAATGTCAGATAAAGTCCGGCCCCCACGCCCGTCGCTTTCCGTTCATCCGGACGGATATCCGCTCCGTTGAAAGCGCCAAATCCAACGGGAACCTTGTCCAGCACCGCCGAGAAATACAAAGGAACCGATGCCCCGGGTTGATATTTCCTCACATATTCAGGCTCGGTAATCACCCAGCCCTCGATACGCCCGTCTTCCGTAAAAGTAATTTCAGCATCCCGTACAGCTCCGCTCTCTCCTTGGCGGTTTCCTATATCAAACAAGATACGGCTATCCTCTCCGGCCGGAAATGTATAACGCTGAATAGCGACACGAGGGGTAGCGGTAAGCTCCGCCCGGATTGAGTAATCTTTCAAAAGAACGGAATAATAACCGGCAGTAGCGATCTCGTCCGCACGATCAAAACGGGAACGATATCCTATACCGGTCAAGTCGTCTACCGCCCCGGGAATTGTTTTCAATGAACCCGTCGTAGGCATCAAAACGATTCCGCCGATCTGAAACTCATGCAAGCAGGGGAAACCCTCGATCGATTGATCCCGATAATCATAACCGGTCGCCTCCCAACCGGATTTATTCCCGACATGCCCGTTCGTAGAAGGGGCTGGCTTGGCCATGCCGAAAGGCATCGCTCCCGGGGTAAAATGAAACCAACGGCAATGCGCCGTACCGATCCGAGGCTCTACATATTGGCTAAGCTCATCTTGCTGAACTTTCTTGCCTTGTGTCACGCAGGATGTGAAGAAAGCACACGCAAACATCAGGAACCATACAGGTCCTATACTATATTTTTGTCTCATATTCCTTTAGATAGATGGTTTAACGCAAAAACATAAGCTCCCATAGCGATCGAGCGATTAGCACCTTGTTTACTTACGGTCACCCCTATCCGTTTACAAGGATCATACCCTACCTTGCGATTGGTACCCGGAATGGGTACCTCGACAGCTCCTCCTTTAGCGAAATCAGCGAAACTCTCCGCATCCTCCAAAAGATAAGCTTTCATTTGCAATCGGCCGAAACGACTTCCATCCATCATACCGGTAGATGAGTTCAATTCTTTCAACAAAGCAGGGAGAATATATTTAGAAGCCCCCGATAGTCCACCACCGATCACGATGATGCCATCGATTAAAGTAATGGCAGACGCCAACGCATCCCCCGCTAGCTCCCCTAATTCGGAGAAAGCCGTAATAGCAGCCTCCCGGTTACCCGGGCAAATACCCTCGGCGATCTCAAAGATCTCTTTCGGAGTATGCACTCCCGTATCACCGGATCGTTCCGCATATACTCGCATGACCGCACGTATGCTGACACTCTCCTCTACGATATACTCCGGATATTTCTTATTCCGAAAACACCAGATATCTCCTCCTGCCGCATTATCTCCCAATAGAAGCTCTTGATTAATGACAACCCCGGCACCAAAACCGGTACCCAAGGTGACTCCCAGCAGGTTCTTATATTGCTTCATGCTTCCTGCCTCCCGCAAACGGCGGTTTATATCCGGAAGGGCTCCGGTTAACGCTTCTCCATATGCGAATAAATTCCCATCGTTATTGATAAATACCGGTATCCCGAATATATCTTCCAGAAACGGGCCTAACGCTACTCCACCCCGGAAAGAGGGGAAGTTGGGTAAATCGCCTATGATACCGGCTTGATAGTCTGCCGGACCGGGAAAAGCGAAACTGATAGCGACCGGAGTTTCCGGCAAGCCTGCTTGAATTGCCTTAAAACCCTCTACCAAATTGCCTAAACACTTATCTAAACAATCTGCGCATGCCGGAAGAACTACCGGATCGGCTATCTCTTTTCCTCCTTGGATGGCAGAGAAAACAAAATTCGTTCCTCCCGCATCCAATGTCATTACTATTCTATTGTCATTTGTATACATCATATATTCCTTTTCTTTATTTACCCATGTTCCGCCAGTGCCACCGTGGTGGCACAGCCGTGCCATAGGGTTGGCATTGGCGTGCCATCGCAGTGGCACTACCGTGCCATCAAGGGTGGCACAGTTGTGCGATGCCTATGGCACGGTGATTATTGCCTAAATCGTACGTAAGCTTTTATAGTACCACAGTATTTACCTACGGACGATCCATACGGGCGGATCGTATATTCACCCACGCAAGCCGGAATGATAAAAGTCTCCGCGTAATGAACGATGAATGGTTCAAAAGCGTTTGTCGGACTCTCCACGATCAACTCATCTCCCTTGATTACATTCAGCACTTGCACCCCTCCATTCGTATTGTGAGGCACGATATCCGTGAACCAATGACGGCGGGTCTCGATGAACTCGTTCTCATGCAAGCCGGTCCGCTCCTCCCGCCAACCGTCTCCCTCGGCGATCATCTCCACTTGGTTGATCAAGTTATGACGGACAAACTCCGTTTGCCGCTCCCATTGGATCACTTTCGAACCGTGGCCGATATTAATAGGTCGAGGCAGTCCGTCCAATCCCAAGCGGCCCCAGTCCCAAAGCTTAAAGGTAAAGATACTTGGGGTAGCGCTAATCTCCAGCACCATGGCACCGGCTCCCGAACAATGGACCGTTCCGGCGGGGATCAGATAATGATCATGGCGCTTAGCGGGCCATTTATTGACATATTTCTCCGTATCGAAAGGCTTTCCTGTCTTTTGGGACTCGTTTAGGGCAGCGATCATCTCTTCCGGGTTGACACCGGTTTTCAATCCCAGATAAACGGTAGCGTCCTCCTCGGCATCCAGCAGGTAGTAGCTCTCGTCCTGCGTATAATAAATCCCGAACGTATCCCGGATATATTGGGTGACCGGATGCACTTGCAAACTTAAATTACCTCCTCCCATCGTATCCAAGAAGTCGAAACGGATCGGGAAATCTTGCCCGAAGCGAGCCTCGACCGGCCCGCCCAGCAAGTCTCTCGTCTTATAGAACACCAAATCATTGGAAGGGATCTCAAACAGCTCTCCGGCAACCTTCAAATATAAACTATTTTCCTCGGGCACGCAATCGAAGCACCAGCCGAAATTCTCCTGCTTTTTATCCAGATCACAGACCTCTTTCATCCATTGGCCGCCCCAAGGAGCCGGATCGAAGAAAGGTACTACCCGGAACGGGGTATGCGCCGTTTTCTCCAGCCCTTCTTTCAAGGTCTCCCCGGAAATCATCTTCGGTGTCCCGGCGATATTCGTATCCAACCAATAATCGACCATGGGAAGCAACTCCTTCTTCAGGTCATCACAAACGATCCAATCGATAAAATAGCCTCTCTTATAATGATAGGATGGGGCTTCTTCCCGGTTCTCCACACCCAATCCGTTCACCTCTTTCCGGCGGAAACGCATCTGGATCTCCCAACGAGCCATATCCGCGTAGACCAATTTATCCGGAGCGGGAACGATCTTGGCGGCGGCGTGGCCATAAACGATTGTCCAGCCTTTTCCGTCACGCAAGAACTCCCGGCAGGCGTTCACCTTCTCCTCATCCAAGAAATCCGTATAAGAGAAATGAGCCCGGCGGCCAAACAACTGGTCATCCGTCAGATAAGGATAGGTCATCGCCTCTATATCCTCTGCCGATTTAAATAAATCTTGCGTATTGATAAAACGATCGGGTGCGAGCGCTTGCAGTTCACGCATCAACTCCTCGTGATGAACCCCTTGGTAGCATTCCACCACCCAAACTTGTGATCCATTCGTTTCCGCATGTATCTCCGCCAATCGCTTCCGTATCGATTCCCAGCCTTTCCACAAGGCACCGTCTACAACGGTGGCCGGTATTTTATCATAATTACTTTTTCTCATCTCTATTTTAATATTTAATATTGCACGCTTGTATTTAACCCTTATTTTTCTCTGCCCAATCCCTTAACAACTCAATCGCCTTAGATAGCACTCCGGCCGACCCCTTGAAATTACCAGAGCCGCTGGGGATACCGCCTTTGCCATACCATTCGTAGAATCCGTCATTTTTGATCACACGCTCGATCATCGGACAGATCTCCGCATAAGCCTCCTCAACCATTCCATTAACGACAAGCTGCTGGATCATCCGACCGCCAAACCAAGTCCAATCCCCGCCATTCTGATAAACATAAGGCTTTGACATCCCTCCCCGGAAAAAGCCATCCGGATACACTGGATATAGGGTTAGACCAATACTCGGCATGCCCGACAGGCGAACGTTCTCAAGCATCCGGGCATTTACGGTACGTATCTCAGCTTTCGACAACAAGCCCGCCTCTATGGCGATAGCCGTACCACCGTGATAATGAATGGCCAGCTCGTCGAATCCTTCCGGTATCGGCGATTCCTCAGGATAGATATGAGGGATGAATTTCTGTCGCTTCTCATCCCATAAATGAGTCCGTACGTTCTTGGCGATTCCCTCCCGCAAACTTCTCCAACGGGGAGCCTGCGGAGAATCGGGAGCCATCTCCAATAAATAATCTAAAGCGATAAGAAACATAGCGTTATCATATACGTCAATGGCCGGATCGGATAGCTCATTCATGTCACATCCGAAATCATCGTTCGGCTGTACGTCGCCCCAATCAGCGGTCATCGCCCCGTATAGCAATCCATATTCCTTATTATATCGTTCCCGCATCAAGTAATCTACCATCAAGTTCATTCGCTCCAAGACGGTCTTTCCGGCCACCACCTCATCCAGAATACCCCGGTCGCCGGTCTTACGTATATATTTGCCGACGATATGGATCAACGATGATTCTTGGTCGGTCTCCACGGTATTCTTGAAAGCCACATGTTTCGGGGCAACGTCTGAATAATAAGGAGTATCATCGTACCACGTAAAATCTTCTTTCAGCACATAGCCGTCGATCATCTCGTCGTTCGGTTGCTGAAGGGCGAAGAATAAAAGAATGGCCTCCCGCAATTCATGCGGATCGCTTTCCTCGCAAGCTACCTCAATAAACGTATTCATATCACGTGCCCATATCTGGGAATAACCGCTCCCGGCGTTAAAACCACTGCGGATGGTAGCACGAGCCATACTATCGACCTTCAACAAATTCGTATCAGACAATATCTGATTGGCCAATCGCTGTCTATCGGTTAATCCCGTACAAGACAAAAAAGATATAAATACAAAAGAAACTATAACTAGAATTTTATTCATGGCATTATGTTATGATTTATGTTGGCAAAATTATTTCAATAATCCAGAAAGGAATGCTACATTTGTTCCGATTTACTTGTACAATCTTATGATTTATAGATCATGGTCAAGATAAAAGAGGGATTTAAGGGAGAACGGCTTGTTTCTTTGCCCGAGGAACTATTGACAAGCTACCGGGGGGAACCGCTCATCAATAATCTATATGTACGCAAGATCGGTTTCTTCCCACGTGTTAAATATCATTTTCTCCAAAAAGAACATGGCTGTGACTACGCCATGCTCATTTATTGTACAGAGGGAAAAGGATGGTATCGTATCCTCGGTAAACAATATACCGTGGAGAAATACCAATATATCATCATCCCTCCCGGTATCCCCTACTCATTCGGGGCAGACGAGGAAGATCCATGGACTATCTACTGGTTACACTTCCAAGGCAAGCTTCGCGATCAATTCCTGCCGTCACATCCGGTTCCGGTCACTATTTTGCCGAATGAGTATTCTCGTTTACAAGACCGGCTACGACTGTTTGAGGAGATATATAGTAGTTTCTCCATGGGATATATTAAAGAATATATGATTTACTCCTCTATGTGCCTTTACAATTTTCTGGCCTCTTTCATCTATCTGGAGCAATTCCGCCATATCATGATTCCCTCGCAAAAAGAATATCCGTTTACGGCACGGGTCATACATTATATGCGTGAGAATATCTCTCAAAATCTTACCCTGAAAGAAGTAGCGTCTTATTTCAAATATTCCCCTTCCCACTTCTCGGCTCTTTTCATGGGCGAGACCGGGGTCTCACCCATGAATTATTTCATACGCTTGAAAATACAGAAGGCTTGTGAATACATCGAGCTAACGAATATGAAGTTGAATGAGATCGCCACCCATCTGGGATTCGAGGATGCCGCCTACTTCTCTCGTACGTTTACGAAAGTTATGGGTTGCTCTCCTTCCGCTTATCGTAAAAAAGAGATGGAGATATAGAATTCGTTGGGATTTCTAGTATTTCTCATGAGAATAAAATACATTTGTACAATAGATATTTAAACAAACATAAAGTAAGCAGTTATTATGATAGACCTAATACAGTTCACCCCTTGGACTCTCTTTACGGATCTTGGATTCATTTCGATACTTCTATTGGTTGGCAAATTCATACGAGTCAAGGTAAAACTGATACAACAATTATTCATACCTCCCAGCTTGATCGCAGGCTTGTTAGGATTAGCGTTCGGACCTAATGGATTGGGGTGGATTCCGCTTTCCAACGACTTAGGTACCTATGCGGCTATCCTTATCGCCTTGGTGTTCGGCGCATTGCCTTTATCTTCCCCGAACGTATCCATAAAAGAAGTGGCAAAACGAGTCGGACCGATGTGGGCGTACGCTCAGGTGGGTATGTTATTGCAGTGGGCATTAGTAGGCTTGTTCGGATTGTATGTAATCAAACTGATCTGGCCGGATCTGAATGACGCTTTCGGCATTATGCTACCGACAGGTTTTTATGGCGGACATGGCACGGCCGCCGCTATCGGGTCCGCATTCGAGGGATTGGGCTGGGACGAGGCTCGCAGTTTAGGCATGACTACCGCTACCGTGGGGGTTATTTGCTCGATCATTGGAGGTTTACTAATGGTCAAATGGGCGGCCAAGCATAAACAGACCGCATTCATCTCGGATTTCGACGATCTCCCTGACGAGTTGAGAAGCGGGTTGCTGCCGGAGGATAAGCGGGATTCTATCGGAGAGGCTACGACTTCCTCCATATCCATCGATACGCTGACTTTCCATGTGGCTTTGGTATTTGTCGTGGCTTTTTTGGGATATATGGTTAGCCAAACCGTAAAGGTGTATTATCCGGTATTGGAGTTACCTGTTTTCAGTTGTGCCTTTATCATTGGACTAGTATTCAAGAAATTCTTTGACGCGACAACCATATCCAGATATATCTGTCCGCAGACGACCCAAAGGCTGAGCAGTTCCTTCACGGATATGCTGGTAGCTTGCGGTGTCGCATCTATCAAGCTAGGGGTGATCGTAAAATATGCCTTGCCGCTTATCGTACTCATCATAGCGGGCGTGGCGATCGTCTGGTGCATCACATTTTTCTTAGGAAGAAGATTATCCAAGACTTTCTGGTTCGAGCGCATGATTTTCGCTTGGGGATGGTGGACCGGCACGATGGCCATGGGCATCGCCTTGCTGCGGATCGTAGACCCGAAACTTTCCAGCAAAGCGATGGATGATTATGCGATGGCTTACCTGCCTATCGCTCCCATAGAGATCTTATTGATCACCTTCGTCCCCATCCTTTTCGTAAACGGATTGGGAGTTTGGTTGCTATTAGCTTGCTTGCTCCTTTCCCTACTTATCTTGCTACTGGCTTGGAAGATGGGATGGTGGATAAAACCGAATAAGAGGTGAAAATCTCTTATTCGGACTTTATACTATTTACCGGATTCTCGTTCGCCGCTTTCCAGTTCTGGAAGCTTACGGTCAATAACGTGATTACGGTTACTATCAATAAGGCGATTAAGAATACCCACCAATGGATTGGAGTCTTATAAGCGAAACCCTCGAGCCACATCTTCACGCCCCACCAAGCGATCGGTGTCGCTATCACGAAACAAACACCTACAATTTTCAGATAGGCCTTATTAAACATCAACAGGATCTCTCCTACCGTAGCTCCATGTACCTTGCGGATACCTATTTCCTTACGGCGGTATTGGGTCTCGAACACCACTAAGCCAAATACCCCGACCAAAGAGATAATAATCGCCAGTAAACTAAAAACCGTAACCAGATTGCGCAGATTCTCTTCTTTCCGGTAAAGATGATTGAAGATCTCATCATAGAATTCGATATTAAACGGATAAGAAGGGTCTAATTCCGTCACCACGTTACGAATATGATTTACAGCTGCATGGATATCCGAGCCAGCCTTCAAGCGGATGTAGGATACGGGCATCGCATCACCAAAGTTCCCGACCACGAACGCTATATTATTCTCCCCGCTTCGGAGTGATGTCAGTTTCACGTCACCGACAAATCCGATCAAACGGCCGGGGCTATAGTTTCCGAATGAGTCACCTACCCGCATGTCTCCTTGTGCCAACGCCGGGCGATTAAAAATATAAGAGACCTCGTCCGACAACTCATCTGCCCTAGAGAAATCACGCCCCTCGATAATCGGGATGCCCAACACCCGCAAAATATTCGAGGAGGAAATAATCATAAAATATTGGATATCTTTATCCTTATAAGTTACCTCATTTGTATTATATCCGTCTTTCGCTCCGACTTTCTCCATCGAGAAAGCGACATCCTCGATACCCGGATATTCTTTCAGGCGATTCTTATAAGTCTCATGATGTTTATTATACATCATACGATTTAATTCCACTACGGCAATCTGATCTTTATCGAACCCTAAGGAAAAATCACGCATGTACCCATTCTGGACACGTACAAAACTTGCCCCGATTATTAAGATGATCGATACTACGAATTGAATACAGATCAACCCTGTACGTAATTTCCTTCCGGTAGAAGACAATCCGAAACTGCCCTTCAACACTAATGCGGGAGGAAAAGATGTGATATAAAAAGCCGGATAGATACCTGCTATCAAGCCCGTGATTAAAGCGGTAACACCGGATAACAAGACAACCGGAAGATTGGATATTAAATCCAGATCGGCATCGATAAAAGGTAAAGCCTCTACAATATCCAATCCCCAAACAATAAATAAACTTACTAACCAAGCAATAAAACTGATAAGGACGGCCTCTACCAATAAAGCCCTCCGTAACAGACCTTCCGAGCTACCCAATACCTTCTGCGTATTGATACTCTTGATTCTCAATGGGGTCAAAGAGGTACTAAAGTTCGTGAAGTTAATGGCAGCTACGATAATTATTAATAGGGCTATACCAAATAATAAATTCGTCACCTCTTGATTGCCGCTACGGAAAGTTCCACCGTCTTGTGTCTCATTCCTATAATAAATATCAGTCAACGGAACTAAACGGATTTGTTCATCCTCGTGACCGATCTTTTTGAAATCAAAATGACGGTTGAAATTATCGGCCACGTTATCAGCCATGGCCGGATCGTCTAACAATAGATAACAAATCCAGTTACTCGCTCCAAAGAATCACGATAAAGGCAGCGAAGGCGACCGCAAGACCGGCAACGTTCAATGTAGTCGCCATTTTAAATCGCCTCAACACATTTAGAAAGTTTCGAATAATTGTTTTCATCCTATTATAGCTTCATTTATTATTCCGTTTTAATGCTATCCACCGGATTTGCGTTCGCCGCATGCCAGTTTTGGAAAGTGACAGTCAATATTGTGATAACCGTTATGATAGCAAAAGCGATCAAATACACCCACCAATACATCGGTGTCTTATAAGCGAAATTCTCCAACCAGCGGCTCACCGCATAACCCGCAACCGGAGCACCCAATACGAAGCAAACACATAAAATACGTATATACGTTTTGTTGAACATCACGATAATCTCGCCCGTGGTAGAACCCAGCACCTTACGAACACCTATTTCTTTCTTCCGATACTCGCTATCGAATACGACCAAACCGAATACACCTACCACCGAAATAAAGATCGCGATTAAACTAAATAAGGTAATCAATGAACTAAGGCTTCTCTCTTTCTCATAAAGTTCGTTCAATACCTCATCGAAGAAACGGACATTAAACGGATATTCTGGATCAAATGATTGAAGCGTAGTCTTGACATGTTGCATAGCTCCCCGTAAGTCAGAGCCGGCCTTTACCTTTATATAAGCGTAATTTGGTTGGTTTCCCCAATTATTAGTACCCCATACAAAAAAGGCCATAGGCGTTACCTCCGTACGGAAAGAGGCGAATTTAACATCCGGCATGAAACCGATAATTTCCATACTATCTATTAAAGATCCTATCTCCAGCCCATATTCTGTCCGGGCACGTTCGTTAAAGACAAACGTGCCATAACGTTTCGCCTTATCTTCCTCCCGGAAATCACGACCTTCCGATATTTTCACATTCATCACCTTCAAAAAAGAAGGTTCAACCGGTAGACATTGGAATTGTATATCCTTATCCCGGTATTTACGTCCCCATCCCATGTATTGGTCCTGACTAGAAAGGAGCATCTCCGCATATGTAACCTCTTCGATACCGGAGAAAGATTTCACTTGGCTGGCGAAGGCATCCCGACTTTTCCGGATATTGTTATTCATATTCGTAATAATTATCTCATCCTTATCATAACCGAGAGGGGTGTTTTGCATATAATAATTCTGCAAATACATGAATGTAGCACCAATAATTAATCCGAAAGAAGCTACATACTGCACTCCTATCAATGCATTTCGTAATTGACGTCCCTTCGGAGACAAGCCAAAACTACCTTTCAACACTAAAGCCGGTGGGAAAGAAGTCATATAATATGCTGGATATATACCGGCAAGAAGCCCGGTAGCTATTGAGATAAAAGCTGTAGCCAAAACCAATCCGATATGCATTGATAACGAAATATCGGCATTTATCAATGAGGCTATTTCCGTCTTCCCCGCAATATAAACTAATAGCAGTCCTAACAAATAAGAGATTATACTTATTAACACCGCTTCTAAAATCAAAGCAAAACGGATCACAGATTCTTTTCCCCCTAATACTTTTTGTGTATTAATACTCTTAATACGCATCGGGGTAAGTGCCGTACTAAAATTCGTGAAATTAATTCCGGCGATTATCACGATCACGATAGCTATGGCAAATAATATCATCAAAGTTTGCCTGCTGGCTTTCGGGGTCTGGTCATATTTTACATCAGTCGTATAATGAACATCAGGCAACGGATTAATACGGAAAGTCATTCCAGATCCCCCCCATGAGAAACTATTATCCTTTATTAGAGCAGGATCAAAATGTGCCTTGAAATTTTCAAATAACCCCTCGACATTCTTCGGATTGTCCAAACGGATATAGAAAATATAATTCCAGTTTCCCCAGCTTTGGGCGTTTTCCTTCGGGTCCATCTTTTGATAAATACAATTCCGTACAGATGAATTTCGTGGATAATCCTTATACACTCCACCTACCGTTAGATGATCACCATTCTCTAACCTCAATTGCTTGCCTACAGCCGATTGATCTCCAAATAATTTCTGGGCCATACTTTGCGGCAACAAAACAATGTTTGGCTCCTGTAACGCCTCAGGATTTCCTTCCTCAAATTTAAAGTCAAATACCTTCGTAAATTCAGGATAAACATTTATGCATTGTTCCTTAAAAGTATTCCGTACACCATTCTCTTCTACAGAGAAAAACAAGTCTCCTCCCCAAGGATTCGACAAAGTCCCAGCTACGATATGAGGCGAGGATTGGATAAAAGCATCGGCCAACGGACGGCAAATAACCGCCTGCCCACCATCCTCAAACATAACTTCTACCCGAAATATAGATTCCGTATCCGTATATCCTCGGTCAAAATTCCGGTCATACTCGACTTGTATCATAATCAAGATAAAAGCAGCAAAAGCTATCGAAAGTCCTAATACATTTAATAGTGTCGCCATCTTGAAACGGCGCAATACACTCAAGAGATTCCTCAAAATAGTCTTCATACGTAATTTATATTATATGTTATATTATTCGTTCTTAATGCTACAAACCAGATTCTCTTTGACAATATTCCAAGATTTCATATTCATAGCCGCCACTAATAACAAAGCGAAAGCCTGTACACTCATGATCACCACCATCCGCTTCACCTCGGTACTTTGCGTATATATCTCCGAGACCGGCTTGATATAAAGCTTCATATCAAAACCTTGTTTCTTCTCTCTTTCTACATCTATATATTTAGGCAATAAAACCGATATTTTCCGATTGATTGATTCCGAGAACACACCCGGTCTAAGGTGGATATAGCCCAGATAACTATCGTCGGTACCCCAACTAATATAGGCACCGAACTGGATCAATCCCATTCCAAGCCCTAGTCCTAGAGTCAAGGACAGAACCTTGATCACATTTCTCCCTCGGCCCCGAAGTAAATAACGGATTGTATAATATAGCTGTCTCATCGATTTATATTTAATTAAATTGAAAGCTAACCGACCTTCACAGGCCGATTAGCTTATAAAAATTCTTGTGTGTAGTGTTTATGTTATGTTGACTAAATAAATTCACTAACGGAAGAAACAACGCTACCGTCGAATAGATTGATGACACGGTGAGCGAAACCTGCGTCGTGCTTGGAGTGCGTCACCATTACGATTGTCGTTCCCTCCTTATTCAGCTCGGTGAGTAGCTGCATGACCTCAACACCGTTCTTAGAATCCAAGTTACCGGTTGGCTCATCGGCCAAGATAATCTTCGGGTTGGAAACTACCGCACGGGCGATCGCCACACGCTGCTGCTGACCTCCGGAAAGTTGCTGAGGAAAGTGAGCCGCACGATGGCTGATATTCATTCGTTTCAAGATATCCGTTACCATCTGCTTACGCTCCGACGCCTTGATCTTTAGATAAGTCAACGGCAGCTCCACATTTTCGAAAACGTTCAACTCGTCTATCAAGTTAAAGCTCTGAAATACGAAACCGATGTTTCCCTTACGGACTTGCGTACGCTCTTTCTCTTTCAAGTGTCCTACCTCTTGGTCGCCCAAGTAGTAATTTCCCTCGGAAGGGTTATCCAGCAACCCCAGAATATTCAACAACGTGGACTTACCACAACCAGAAGGTCCCATGACAGCAACAAACTCTCCATCTTTTACCTCCAAAGAAACCTTGTTCAACGCAATTGTCTCAACCTCTTCCGTACGGAAAAACTTACTTAAACCTTCGATCTTAATCATGACTGTATTTATTTTAATTGTTACCTAACTATTTAAGTTATTATATCTAATTCAAATAGTGTGCCAAACTAACTAAATATTTAATTATCAAACAAATATTATTTCACTTTCCAAAACAGACTGTCCAATTATTTGACAGTGGTGTACAAAATTTAGACACTTCTGTCCAATATCTTGACATAAAGAAACACCTTCCTGCTTCACAAATGAAAGGTGTTATTGTTGACTTATCTACATAGAAAAACCTACATGTCACTACTTGATCTTATCTCTATATCTTTTTCCTCCAGCATGTCGAAATTCTCAATGACTGTCAAGAGAAGCTCTTCCTTATCAACATTCATAGAATAAGAAACTGTATTTTTACCCTTCGAGAAACAGATAAACCAACCATCACATCAACCTCATTATCAATAACTAGCCAAACCTCTTCTTTATTCCACTCAAAAGCGGATTTAATTACTTGTTGTAATGCGGCATAACCCTCCACGACAAAAGAAGAGACTATCTTATATACCTTTGCAGTTTTCTGATCTTTATTCGTTACTACGCTTTTGTCGATCATCTTATCCGCTTTACATTTCTGCACGACAACCTCCAAATTCTTCTGTGCCCATAACTCCATACTGAAACTTCCTGCCAAAAGGTACAATGCCACCCAAAAACATCTACTTGCTTTCATAACCTCTTTTGTTTATTAGTTAATTTACTATTTATCCAATTTCAAGATCTTATAAACCTCTTTACGTACCTGAGTATCCAGAATATTCTTCAGTAGAGTCTCCCGTTTCTTCTCGAACCGTTCGTGGGTGCGGTAGCAGACAACTTCGATGAACGGATTGAGCAGAAGATTTTCCACAGCGAAATCGTGGTGGACAATGAAAAGGTGAAACGGGAAACCGCCCGCTACGTGAAGTTACCGCAGATTATAGATTTCACCGATAAGGACGGCAACGACCGGATACAGGAGGAGATACAAGCCAACTACGACCGCATCCGTCAGGAAGTCCGGCAGATTGTCGAAGACGAGATAACCCGAATTAAAAACGACCCAAAACTATGCCATTTGATTAAGGAGGAAGAATAGCTATATGATAATGTGTAGGAACGTAAAAGGGGGTGTGTCAAAATGTACATATCCCCTTAATTATGTTGCAAAGCATGTAAAACAAAGAGTCAAAAAATCATTATTAACAGAA
>NZ_SRYM01000066.1 GCF_004793765.1 Parabacteroides distasonis
ATTGTTATTCCTTTCCTCTGTTAGATATTTGCAATATTATTTCCTTAGCCTCTTCGTCGCTATATTCCTCGCTTTTAATCAGGAAGTTCACAACATTCTGAATGGAATTGTCGAAATACCGCCTAATGACACTCTTCAGATTTTGTCCACAATAATCTTCCCGCTCTATTATTGGGAAATATATGAAGCCTGTGCTTTCAGCCTTGTGGTCGAGATAGCCTTTCTGTTCAAGAAATTTCACGAATGTGGCTACCGTAGTCCGGCTTGGATGCGGCTCATTGTGAAGGGCAACGACATCCCGAACCGAGAGTGCCCCGCTTTCCCAAAAGAAGTTCATCACTTCTTCTTCTCTTTCTGTTAATGGCCTCATATCTTCCATTTTATATAGTCTAATTAAATTAGACGATTTGATAATGCAAAAGTAGTCTAATTATTTTAGACAACAAAATAATCGGGCAGAAAAAATTGATTATAGATACGGATAGTGGATAAAACTGAGTAGTTCTCTCCACTGTAACCTACGTTTTCGGCTCTTTACTTGTCGCCATAAAGCCCGATGCGGTTGCCGACAGGATCGGCGATGATAGCGAAGTAACCCCAACCGTCAACCTGAATCTTGGTCTTGGGAGTTACGAGCGTCGCGCTGTTATCCAACGCAGCTTTCACGCTGGCATCCAAATCTTTTGTCTGGAGATATACCAACACGCCTCCGTTAGAGGGTGCGAAACCGGGAAATGAGGGGGCCGAGGAGATTGAGCATACACTCTTACCTTCTTTCATAAGACAGGCCATTTTCTCATCGCCGAACTGCGACACCTCCAGCTTTTCGCCAAAGAGAGCCTGATAGAATGCCACCGACTTGTCCAAGTCATTGGTGGGGATTTCAAAAAATGCAATCATACTTTTTATTATTTGATTAGTACGCTGCAAAGTTACAGCGATGTAATAGCCTGTGATAGTAAAAAGCGGACATCCGTGTTAGGTTAAAAGACCTAATGATGATTATCCTCAGCTTTATAACTATTCTGCAATTTGTTACTGAATGATTCCCTGAGAGCTATCCGCAATCCATTCAAGAAAGATTCTTGGATATATATTGAGGATGTCGGACAGTTGTCGGCGCATAATCGGCACTGGATACAATTTTTCTCGTCCATCGGCAAAGCCGTATCTTTTAGTGAGAATATGTGCATCGGACAAACATTGATACATTTTCCACAATTTATACAGGTAGAGGTATTGAGAAACACCACCTTGTTACCGGCTACTATATATGAACCCTTGCGGCGTATCGGTATGCTTTCAGAATATCCTGCAATCGGATTTTTACAAACAAATGCCAAAGGATGCAATTTCCACCGAAGCTTTTCCGAGAACAGTCTTGCCTTGAACATATCCCGCTCATTCGGTCTGGCTTTATTGTAGCCGTCCATCAGAACCCACGGCCCGGTGCGGTCAAATCCTTGACAGGAAAACTCTCCGACTATAATTCCTCCTTTCGCCTCTATGATTTTTTTGAGGTGCTTATGATATGCTCCCAAGAAAGGTCTGCAATGGGTGGAAAATACGAACACGTTTTTACCTTTAAGATATTGACCTGAAACAAATCTTTGAAGTCGTATATCGTGAGCGGCAAAGTTAATCGCGGAGCCAAAGCCGATAAGGTCATAATCCGACAGGTCGATTGACGGATTGCTGTCGATAGATACCAATTCGGCAGATAGGGCATCCTTCATGCTTTCCGCAATCTTCAACGTGTTTCCTCTATATGAGGAACGATAGAATATTATTGTCTTCATCTTGCGACTGATATTTTTGTTTCAGGTGTTCCGGGGCCTCCATTTACGCCTTTATAGCCTACAAACATCAGAGAACTCGTGTCAAAGTAATAATCACAGCTCCAGAAAGCAGACATAAAGCCGGTAAGACTGACTTCGATTCTTACTGCATTCTTTCCGTCTAATTTCTCATTTCCTTTCTTTGCTGCCGACATGGTATAGAGCTTCATGTTGTCGGGGCGAAAACATTCGTATTCCACAGACCTGCCATTTTTCAGAGTTAATCCCGCATTATAGGCTATGTTTTGATACCACGGCTTACCTTTACTTTTCACCTTTTTTGAAATCTGTTTTCCATTGAATTTGCCGGATATGGAGTATATCCCATTATTCAGACTGATTGACAGATTGGTGTTTGAAGAAGTATTTACTATCTTCCAACTCTCGGTTTTATAACCGCTTCCTAAGATATACTCATGCTTCTCACCACCTTGAACCGTGTACAGGTATATCTTTCCATTCTTGCGTTCTTCCGTCCATTTGATGGATGTTTTGGTCTTGCCGCAGATGGAAATATAATTTCTTTCCTGCGCCATAGCAAATGCTGCAAGAAATAATGTAAGTATTATTGTAATAATATGTTTCATAGATTATTGTTGTCAAAGATAAAATCCACATATTTGGAAATCATAGCTTCCATTCTTTCCCATGCTTCCGGGTTACTGAAATCTATACCGTTGATTTTGTGATATTGCCTTGTGAAAAGAACGATGTAGTTGATTGCGGATATGATTATTGCAATCGACATATTGTTGTCACTGTCTCTATCCAAAAACTTATTCAGTTCCTCCTGCAGTTTATATCCGATACGTTCCCGTTCTTCTATAATTCCCTTGAAAGAGGAATGACCTGAAAGTTCCCATACCAAAAGTTCTTGCATGATTACATTATCTTTTAGATAGTTAAGTTGACACATAAACACATCCTTAACAATCTGCTTTATGTTACCGTCTTTAGCTCGTTTAATGGTGTCAATAAACTCTGAATAGGCAAACGAATAATAGTCATGACGCTTTGCCCATTCCACGAGCAAACCATCCAACCCACCGAAATAGCGATAAATCAAAACCTTATCGCATCCGGCTTGATTAGCGATGCGATTAACTCCGATTTTGGTAAAACCGTCGTTCTCTACGATATGGCTCACGGCTTCAAGAAGTCTTTTTTCTGTTTCTTTCAATTCCATCTTATATAACGTCACTAAGTGGTGACAAAATTATAAAAATAATCGGTGACAACCAAATACAAGGCTGTATAAACGCTATTTTTCAGAATGTAAAATAGTCAGAAACAGGAGAGTATCGAGCAATATACTCTTTCGGTGTGTAGCCGGAGAATAGCTTGAATTCTTTAATCATGTGGGATTGGTCGGTGTACCCACACTCGTATGACAGTTGGGCAAAACCTATTCCCGGATTATGCTGCAAGACTGATAAGGTACGTTGCAACCTGACTATACGCATGAAATCTTTGGGTGTCGTTCCTATGTTTTCCGAGAAAATCCGGGAGAATTGCTTTTCGCTCAGGCACGCAATATTCGAAAGAGCCCTGATATTTGTTTGAGTGGAATTGTTGATATGACGTACCACTTCCGCCAGTCGTGGCAGATGATAAGGTGTCCCGTACATCAGGCACTTGTAGAAATAATTCTCTATCAGTTCAATGCAGATGTCGTGATTTTCACTGTCTTCAACTCTGTGTGCCAAATCACGCAAGGCTGGATTTTCAATGTCCGCAACCGCCACATTCCTGTCACGCAGTAAAGTGACTGGCATATGAAAGAATATTTTTGCCGCATGAGGTTGGAATACCACCACTATCATTTCGATGTCACCGGTTGAAGTCACATCTGAATAACCGCTTTCCTGACCGCAAATAAAACTCTGCGGCTGTAATTCATCACGGTTCGTGACTTTCAGCCTTTCGCCACGATGGAACACAAGCGACATACAACCCGTCGGCAAAGTGCGTTGCGACACTATGCCGGAGGTACTATCCTGCAATATCCAATAATACCGTATAAACGGTTTTAAGGCAGGTGTTGGCTGTATGATTCTGAATGTCTGCATCCCGTAAAATTACAACATGACAATTTCCAATGATAGTAAAAAACAGACATTGGTGTTATATGTCTCACTCAACCGTAAATTCCTCTGAATGATAGCTGCTGTAAAAACGACCGGATACATTTGTTCCGAATCTCTCATAATTTATGTGTTATATGGTGATGTGAGCAAACTCGCGGTTTATCCAGATGGTAGCCTCATTTCCGATAAAGCGAATAAGCACATAGTTCGAATCTGCCGGGCCGGCGGGGAAATAATTTATAAAATACTCCTGCCACATCCGTTTGCGGGTTACATCATCCGTAATGATTTCGACTGTGCCGCGCAAAGCAACACTATCGCCGTAAAATGAATAGGAAAGCCCGGCTTTGGGATTGAGCCTGAAATCGGCAACCTTTTCGGAGTCTGCTGCGGTCACTGCCCAAACTTCATTGCATCCTAACGAGTGAATTTTATCCAATGGCACAGGGCGAGGAAAACCCTCCGCATTGACCGATGCCAGCGTAACCTCTTTGCATTGGGAAAGAAGATGGATCGCTTTTTCAATCAAACTCCTTTCATCTTTCTCTTTCCAGCGTTTGAGTGTTGGGAAGATTTGTTGCATTTGAGCCTTTGCCTGTTGGGGCGTCAGATTCCAACCCGTTTCCTTGTTAATCTGGTCGGTAAACTGAGTGCAGAACTCTATCATCTGGCTCATGTTGAAATCTTGGAGGAAAGCACCGCCTTTGTAGCAGTAGCCACAATAGTCCTTACTTTTACTGCCGTCTGAATTTGTGCCGATGTTACCCTCTACAAGGGGCATACCGCAGCTTTGACAAAATCTTTGTTCCATATGTTCTATCATCGTTTTCAAATAATCAGTTCACTATCCCGTCATCTTTTTTTGAATTTCTCTTTTGCGTATTCGTAGGATTCAAGAATGTAAGGCTTTAATGATTCAAACGTCATTTCAGATGGAGTCAGAGCGCAAATCCAGCCCATCCACGCATAAACCGGATGCGGCATAATGACATCCTTTGCGGTAAATTCATACGGCATATCTACAATGCAACCTTTACATGGACGTTTGGGCAGTTCTCCGAATAAAGTGCGGAAGGTCTGTTTTCTGACTCCTATATTTATTCGCCACACATCCTTGCGGTCAAGGTGGGAAGCTCGATCATTGTCGCCATCCTTTTCTTTTATCGTCAAGATATAAACCCCACGTTTCAACACTCCATCCGGATTATAGAAAATCCCACGCTCGCCCCAACTGTTTACTTCGACCGTCCCTTCAAGGTTGTCAAGGCAATATTTCAAAATATCATCAGGTGCAATAGCCATCTTTAATCAAAACATTTAATTAACCTGTACATCGTTTCTATATCCTTCGATGCCATCTCGAATTTTGACTTTTCAATCAGAATGTTCTGGCCGGTCATAATGTAAGAGGGCATAATGCGTATTCCATTATAGGAAATCTCAGTATTACGTAACTTGTAAGTAGATATACTTGGAACGGCATTTTTCTTGGTCGCCTTCTTGCATATCATATTAAAGGCTTTCTTTGCCACATCTCCCATAAGCATGATAACCTTGACGTTTGGAAACAAAGCAAGCTCTTTTTCCAGATAGGGCAGGCTATCCTCTATGCTCTCCTTTGAAACGGCATATTCGGTTTTAGGTGTCTTGACAGCATTGGTAATGTAAATTCCATTATTCAGAATGTCTTGTACTGAACCTATCTCTATTCCTGCTTTTCTGAACATCGGAATTGTCGTTGACATATACGCGGAATCCGGTTTCCCATAGAAATCATCTTCCGGACATGACGGGACAACCTCATTTATCATGATTGCCTGTATCGTTTCCGGCTCAATATTTACGTCATTAAGCCGTAGATTTTGGGTATCCCCACAGAGTTGTTGTAGTTCCGACTTTATATTCATGATTCTCCTGAGGTTAAACGAATTTAGCTGTTTTCAAAGAGCCCTTCAAAAATCATTGCAGATTCCTCCGACAAACGCCGGGTTGCAGCTATACTTTGAGCCAACACAACTCCTTTTGAATTGATTCGTAATGGCTTCTCTTTACTCTTCGGATAACCGAATCTAAGAAGTGGCACAACCTCATCAGGAATGAGGCGCGGTTGGATAACACTGCCATTTTCTCCCCATACTGCCCATTCGGCACAGCAATTAAACGGTTCCTGATGCTTGCAATGGGGTTTGTCGCCGGGAATAATCATCGTGAGATTCTCAGGCACACTCTGGAGACTTTTATAAGAAACGTCTTTTGCACAAAAGAATGTGTCAGAGACCTTAACGACAACACCTTCGGGAATAAGAGACCTGTAAGGATTTCCGAGTTCTCTTATGCAATAGTCGAAGGCTCTTTCCTTATGAGTCACTTCCAGTCGTGCCATTATGTAGAGATGCCTGTCGAGCAATGAGACCGGAAATACGACATCTCCCTCTTTTATTGATGCTATTGATGGCATCCTTGAGTGGATGCTGCCAAACACTACTTTTACAGGCCCTGTGTCATTTGATTTTCTTAGTTCGTCCAACCAGTCCTGAGGCCAGTAAACAGTATAATATGCCATAATATGATGTTACTTGTTTCTATTCAAAAAAGCTGCTGCCAGTTCGGGGCTATTCAGTGTCATGGCTGACGAGTCTTCGAGATTTTCAGCATCTTCATCATCCGATATTGAAATGAAGAATGTGATTTCTTCGGTGCCTTCTCCGAATATTCCCGAGCCTTTGACCTGCGCCATCGCTGATATCATTGCGCTGAAGAAAAAGGCTTCGCCCGGCAAAGTGGCGTGGTTTTCCCACAGCGATTTGCTGAGCTTCACCAGTTCGCTGCCATGTCCGTCGGAATATCCCCATTCATCCGGATGCCATTTGCTCTCGTCATCGGGTTCTTCGTCTTCGCTTTGAAGGTACTCCAACGTGTTCACAGCGAGAAAAAGAGAGCAGCAATACCTGTCGGTGACCAAGGCGGCAGTGTATATGTGCTCATCATCTATGCGGCCAAGAATTTCGCGCAGGTCAGTTGTAACCGCATCTCTGATTTTTTCAGTCACTTCCTGCCAGAACGGGGCTACGGGAGTGGCCGGTTCTTCTTTTTTCCGCTCGCGGGCTTCAAAGTCGGGCGAGTTGATATAGCCGATATACTCTTTGGCTTCTTCCGAACCGAGTTTTGCGGCATCCTCAAGATATTGGTATCCCAGCTCTATATCCGTTTCGGTGCCACGACCGAAGGCATACGCCACGCCGAGTGCGGTGAGCACCTTGACGGTTATTGACTCCCATAGATTGTCGATGTCTTCCCCGGCTTCATGAAGATACTCGAATGCCACATCGTCGTCTTGAACTGTTCCCAGCCCATCCTGATAGCATAAACCGAGGTAGGCGGCGGTCTGCGTCCGGGTGGTCTCGCTGCATTTCGGGTTTTGGTATGCCTTTTCAAACCATTCCACAGCCTTGGCGTAGTCCTGCTCCACATCACCGAAGCCTTCAAACAGATAATATCCTACCTCAAATTGTCCTGCGGGATGTCCGCATTTGGCAGCCATTTCATAGAGTTGATATGCAAGGTCGATATTCTCATCCACTTCTTCACCGGCTTCGTAGATATGCCCTGCATTGTATGCGGCTTGTGGGTCGCCCCTGCGGGCAGCCTCCACATATCGCAACAGCCCACCGTATGAGTCGCCCTTCTCGGTGCGGAGATAATAGCCATAGTTGTTGCAGATTACGGGTGAAATATCCGCCAGCTTCAAGTAATATTTCTCATAAACATCTTGCGCAATCTCGCAGAGGCCGGATTTGCGTATGTCGCAGTAATTGCCCCATCCGGCACAAAGCCCGCCGTCGAAACTGCGCTCGTACCACACCTTTGCTATCGGCCAGGCCCATGCGTTATAGTCGCTTTCGTCTTTGAATTGCTTGGCATAGTCTGGCTCGACACGCAGATAGTCGCCCCAATAATACACATTGCCGACCATGTAGCAACAGAAGGCGTCGCCACGCTCTGCCTGACCGAGAATCTCCTCAAACGCTTCCTTAAACGAAGCGAACGGCATTGCACGTTCCACCGAAGGGGTGAGGTTTGCGCTTCGCGCAGCACAAAGAACGCCCGTGGCACTGCCCATCATCGCGCTCTTCTGCATCAGCTTCGATGCGTTTTCATCGTCAGCTTTGAAGCCTGCCTGCGGCCATACATACGACTCACCCATGAAGCAGCGGGCTATGAATGCCAGCGCATCTGCATCGCCCTTTTGCGCCTCCAGTATAAGTATTGAGTATCCCCGGCGTATTTCATCGCGGTCAAAACTTGACCAAATCAGCTTGACTGCCGTTTTCACCTGCCTGCTATATTTACCTTTCATCTTTCTCTTCGTCTAAAAATCTGAATACCAGTCTTCCAAAATAATCGTTTACGTCAAACTCCTCCAAACAGCTCAGAGGATCGGGCAATCTCTCGCCATCAATCAGACTCCACAGCCAGCTCCGCAGGAGACCGACATCAAAAATAACACCTCTGTAACCAATAGGCACCGGCTCCGACCACCTTACATATTCAACTTTATATCCGGTGGTCGGAGCGGTATCATTGTCACGCCTGCTGATGTTGATATACCCGCCATCGCCTTTAGTGAAATCATAAAGCATCCATAGCGATTTGCCCTCTATGATATCTTCCAAAGCACAGAACACATCCGCCATATCAAAGTATCGGAAATCCTCGCCGTCAACACAAAGTTTCGTCTCTGCCTTTTCTTGCTCGGGATGGATTTTCTGGCAGTGCCAGCCGGTCATATCAGGGAGCGATGCGGTGCGGAAGAAGTCACACATGATATCGGCGGCCATGTCGCAATCAACGTCCGACCGCCACATTCGCAGCATATACCCGTTGACCATAAAACATACCGCTATACTGCTATCCTTAAAGTAATCAATTGAGTATGCCTTTGCATCGCTGACCAACACCACCGGCACGCATTTTTCAAGGTATACGCATCCGTTATCCTCAATGTCGTCTATAGCATCAAGGATCTTTTCCTCGGTCACGTTTGATGTGCGTATATCCCCGTTCTTTGTGCCCAACACATATTGTGGCTTGCGGGCTTTAAGTCCGGAAAAGATGTCTCGTGTATCGTTGCTCATTTTCAATTAACGGTTTTTATGTTCAGCGGTCAGTTTGCCGCTCTCGATTGATATGTATGGCATAATTTAATTCTTTGCAATTACCCACTTGTCACTCTTGGATTTTCGTTGTGCACAATAACCAAGAGGTAAATCATTCAGGTTGCTGATAGTCGGATCTAAATCCAATACATACTTTAATGAAACTATCCTTGCGTCGCTTTCATTATGTTCTTTACCACAAAGGAATTGCCATGCTCCGTCATCCGCATCGTGTGAAACAAATAATATTTTTTCTTTACCATCCAGGATATGACTGCATATGAAAACAGCCGTATTTGGAGCGTCTGAAAACGGGAAAATATCATTACCCTTATTGGGACTGTTTATATGCTTGCTTATAGCCATTGCAGTCCAACCTATTGCAAGATATACTGTTGCATAGACGACAAACCATAATTCATGTATGTCAAAGAAAATCCATGTCCCGGCAAGAAACGCTACGGCTGACACCAATGGAAGATTCCACATTTTCTTTATGTCTTTCCCGCAGCGATAACCAAGAATCGCAGAATAAATAGGATTCACAATTAAGAAAAGCATCATGCACAGTGCCATTCCGGAACATTCAGACGCAAGCCGGGCAACGGCAAAAGGCAATGCTAACATCACAAGGATTGTGATTGCCAGCCAAATAATTATAGCTCTTTTATTAACCATCAGTATAATACTTATTTTAGTATGTCGGAAAGGCTCGATTCTACAAACATTGTCGGAGTAAACTCCACAATCCGGTAGTCAGCAACACCATTGATGTTGAACGGATCTTGAGCGATGATGGAGTCTACCAACGCGCGATTGTCAGACTTTATCATTATCACACCGCCAACGCGGGGAGTCTGCGGACCGGATGCGATGAAATCGCCAGCCGCATAGTGCTCGGCAAGATAGTCACGATGAGCCTGAAGGAAACGGTCGACTTCTTCAAGCGGTTTCTTATATGTCAGAATTGCAATAAACATGGCTGTCCGGTTTTTCCAGCGTTTGAGTTGTGGAAAGAATTGACGCATCATGTCTTTTGCCTGTTCCTGTGTCAAGGTCTGTCCTGACTCCTTGTTTATCTCGTCGGTAAACTGAGCGCAATGTTCAATCATCTGCTCCATAGTGAAGTCTTGTGTGAATCTGCCATCCTTATAGCAGTAGATACAGTAATCCTCGTTGCGACTGCCATCAGCATTAGTACCTTTGTTGTCTGTAGTCAGCGGCATTCCGCAGCTTTGACAAAATTTATGTTCCATATTCTTATCTTATTTTTGTTTAATCAAACCTTCCAAGACAATCTTAGAGACCTCAGCAATGATGGCTGAGGTCGTTGCTATGTCGTAATTGGAATCAGCAACAAACACGGCAACAGAATATCTTGTACCATTAGGCAAGTTCACATATCCACAATCATTTACTGCGGATATGCGACCTTCGGGTGTCGGAAATCCTGTACCTGTCTTATGTCCTATCAGGGCATTAGTAGGCAAAAGGGGGAAAGCAAGCCTGTCAAGCCCCGTGCGACACTGTTCAAGCATAACGGATATTTCAGAATATGACTGTGATGCGTTTCTCAATTCGTGGTAAAACCTATCAAATAGCTGCGCCATTGCCAAAGGTGTGGTACGGTTAAGATAGCTTAGGTATGGATCACGGTGCATATCTTCTTCCGAGGCTCCGATTACAATCTCATCAGAGATACCCATTTGCCTCATTATTGATGTTACTCCCGATGTTCCACCGACGCGATGCAGGAGTATGTCTGCCGCATTGTTGTCACTCTCAACCAAAGACCATTCAAGCAGTTCTCTTACAGTCATGGCATTTAGGCTCTTACCATACTTTTTGAGCATCGGGCTATAGGTATCCTCTTTCATAGCCTTCTCGCTGAATGTTACGGTATCGTTCAGGGACATACCGTTAGTATTTATCCAGTGCGCTACCGTCAGAGCCAGCGGAAATTTGACTACGCTCATCATAGGGAAATCCCGATTGCCGTTGACAGATACGGTGTCTTTGCCATTGATAATGACCGCGACACCTATCCGGGCATCTTTCCCTTTGATATACTCGTGCAAAGCATTCTCTATCGCCTTGTTTCCACCAGCGAAAGCAGGCGATATAAAAGACAAATATATAATTATAAACAGTAACTTTCTCATTTTGAATACAGTTTTGTCCCTCATATAAAATGACAGTCTAATGAACCTAAATCCCCGTCTTGAATAGCTTTGATTGAATTACAAATTATATCTGCGTCCCAGTTCCACCATTGGAGTTCTTGCAATCGGGCTATAATATCTGTAGAGAATCGTTTTCGTATTTCCTTTGCAGGAACACCGCCAACAATCGAGTATGGCTCGACATCCTTTGTGACAACAGCTCGTGTGCCAATTATAGCACCATCACCGATGGTCACTCCAGCCATTATTATAGCGTCATATCCAATCCACACATCATTGCCAATTACAATATCGCCCTTGTTATCCCAAGCAGAAACAACATCAGATTTCGGTAAGTCCCATTCCTCAAAGAAAAGCGGGAACGTGTATGTAGAAAGCGATTTCAGGGTATGGTTGGCGCAATTGAATATAAACTTTGCTCCGCAGGCTATTGAGCAAAACTTTCCGATAATCAAACGATCATGATTTATAGGATAATGATACAGCACGTTATTCTTCTCAAAGTCACGAGGGTCATTCACAAAATCATTGTAAATGGTAAAATCTCCGACTTCAATATTCTGGTGCGTTATGACTGATTTAAGATAGACAGTCTGATTATCACCAGAACGAGGATATATCTCTGTTTGGTTCATATCTAAAACTATTTGAGCCGTTCTATTTCATTTATATTCAATATGTGCAAATAATGATAAATATTGCCATCTTCCTGCGCATCACCATTAATGCCAATAATGCTCTTGACTTCCATATAATAATCAGTTCTATTCTTGGCTATTGCCTTCTATCACCTGATTTATCAACTCCAGGACTTCATCGTCTGACATTTTTCTATCTCTTACAAGAGTGCTTATCACTCCACGAATGGAATTGTTGAAATATCGCTGAACGACATTTTTCAGATTGTTACCACAATACTCCTCTCTTTCGATAAGGGGATAGTAGATGAATCCGTTGTTTCCTGCCGGCTTGTGGTCTAAAAAGCCCTTATCAACAAGAAACTTCACGAATGTAGATATGGCGGTTCTGCTTGGACGAGGTTCGGGATAAGTGGCAATAATCTCCTTAACGGTAGCTTCGCCCTTCTCCCAAAACTTATTCATCACTTCTTCTTCACGCTTGGTAAGTTGTTCCATCATAAAATGAAATTTGGTATATGCAAAATTAGTCTAAATAAATTAGTCAGTCAAGCAAATACGGCTATTTTTATGATTTATAAGCAAACGTTATTATTACGACAATGAAATTTATAGATTAATCAATGAAAATGAAGCAAGAGAATGTAGATAATTATTCCGCTTACTTCATTTTTTTATATACATTTTTATCCCTTTCGGATGGTTTTCATCCTTGAATTGAAACCCCGGCCGCCGATGATGACATGATCGGCAATGAAGTTGTTTGACGAACTTTGTTCATTTATCAGGCTACTTTCTTCAATTCTGTTGTTCCCACCTAGCATACATCTTCCTTGAAAGTTCCACAATTTCTTTGCTCAACTTCACAAGATCGATGGTATGTTTCTCCAGTTTGTAGAGCAACGCCATCGCCTTCTTCTCCGAAAAATGGATGCGCAATTCTTTAACGACCTGATTGTAGTTCGTACCGATGGCACGGAACTGGGCGTGGAAGTCCGATAGTTTGGTGTAGTAGTCCACCAGCGTCTTGTCCACCTTCAGCACCCTGAACTTCTGCCCGAAGAAGTGCGCCTTCAGAAAGACGGCTTTCGCATACACCTGTGATTCTTCGTACATCGTGAGAAATTTGTTCCATTCCTCATCATCGAAGCGCACCATCACGCAGTGCGTCTTCGGGTTCAATTTGGGATTTCTCCCGTACTTGCTCTTCTTTTCCATTCTCTTGTTCTTTTAATTTAATGGTTCATCCATTGTTTAATCTTTGATTAAGGAACCCCGAAATTATCCGACTGCGGAGGATAATTCTGCCCACGGCAGTACTGGTTTTTTCAGTTACTCGGAAGCATTCGGGTAACTGAAAATATACCTTGCTGTGTCTTTGAGGACACAAAAATCCTCCGCCTGTCGGATTGATTTCCGAGTGTAATAACTCACTTTGTGTATCGGTCGAACCGATGGAGTACATCCAACGGCTCAACCTGTTCCACCGTAATCCCGTCAGAGTTTGCGCCATTGCTCGATGTCATTCCGGTAGGCATCGAGGTGCAGGCGGACAAGGTTCTCTATAAGTCCGGATGCGCTCATGCCCTTCCCTCCGAGGTAGCGGACAACCCTGTCCAGCTCGTCACGCACCGTCTCACTGACGAACACGGGCTTGCGGTTGATAATTTTGGGAACTTTGAGATAGGTGGTGCGGTACTCATCCAAAGACAGCCTGCGCTGTTTGCCACTGATACGCTTCTGCGGCATTGCCGCTTCTCCGCTCGCCACTCCTGACGGTTCTTCTGCCATATGAATTTCTGCTTCTTCCGTGACGGTCTTGCCGGGCTGTTCCGGCTCCTCCGGTTCCAGACCGATACTCCTGTAGAAGTCGTCTATCGACTTGGAGGTGTAGGGTTCCCTGCGCCCCATTTTTTCCACGATTTCACGAGCTTGACGCTCTGTAATGTTTGGTTCTTTTTTCATTGTAAAAACAAATTAATTAAGTTATTGAATGTGGTCTTGGTCTATACCTCGACCGATTATCGGGAGCGAAGTAAGGTGCTTTAATACAGTCAGTCAAGCACTTGGATTTTCTTAGTCATTTTTGTACGGTTTTGCTTTATGGGGACTGACAAATCGGTGCGGACTTCACCGATTTGCCAGATATGAATAGCTGAAAGTACAAAGGTACGATTGGGGACAATTTTAAATTAAGCCCTTATTTTGGCTGTGGCTTCTTTATAAAAAAAGGGAATTAAAGGCTGAACGGAAATCGTATTCCACCGGCTTGCTCACAGATAACCGGCAAGCAGTACCCCGGACAATGACTACCGTATCGGCGCAACACGCTGCCACTTTTTGAAAATCCATTGCATGACAGCGGATAATGTATTTCTTTGTGGCAAAAGAAACAGTAACAATTAAAAGAAAGGCAATATGGAAATTGTATCAATCGAAAGAAAGACCTTTGAGGCAATGGTCGCCAAGTTCGACCGTTTCGTCAGCCGTATGGATGCCATCTGCCATCGGCACGGGGAAAAGAAAATGAGCGAATGGATGGATAATCAGGACGTGTGCCGTATGCTCAACATCAGCCCTCGCACGTTACAGACGCTTCGGGATAACGGCACGCTGGCTTATTCACAGATAAACCACAAGACGTATTACCGTCCCGAAGACGTGGAGCTCATTGTCTCCGTTGTGGAGGATAGAAGAAAGTCACTATGTTTGCATCAGATTAGCTGACGGGGCGCTCAACGGGGGCTGTCTGCCCCCTTGCCGCTAAGGCTTTCCCCCGAGAGGAGTGAGGAGAAAAGATAGACGTAAGGGCAATTGCATGTAAATTTGTAAAAGCAAAATACATTAACAGCAAAACCGATACGTCTATGGTACAAAGTAACAAAAAAGATTTCAGCGGACAAAATATCTCTATTGGTATTGACGTCCATCTGAGAACATGGAGTGTCACGGTGCTCACCCCCTCTGGGTTTATGCGCACTCATACTCAAAAGGCTTCGGCCAAAGAGCTCTTTGAACATTTGAACAAGCATTATCCTAACGGTAGCTACCATGCAGCCTACGAGACGGGGTTTTCGGGCTTCTCGACCTATTATGCCCTGACTGAGCTTGGTATAAAATGCACCGTGGTACATGCGGCTGACGTTCCGACCACCCAGAAGGAAAAGGTCTCGAAGTCAGACCCGGTGGATTCAAAAAAGCTGGCCAAAGCCCTTATGCGCGGCGAGCTCGGCAGTGTGTACATTCACTCGAAGGACAGCCTCGATGACCGTGCGCTGGTACGCCACCGCGCCACTATTGTGAAGCTTTCCGGCGGCATAAAATCCAGAATCAAGCATCTGCTGTACAACAACGGCGTGGAGTACCCCGAAGAATATTTCCGAAGCAACCGCCACTGGACAAGAAGTTTCATAACGTGGTTGCAGAATGACGTGCGGTTGCTCTCCGACACCCGGGTCTCGCTTGACCTGCTCATTGCCGAGGTACTCCATTACAGGGAACGCCTCCTTGATGTCAACCGCAGATTGCGCTCGCTGGCGCGCAGCGACAGGTATGCCGAGAAATACGGCATCCTGATGTCGGTTCCCGGCATTGGTTCGACAATTGCCATGAGCCTGCTTACCGAGATTGATGACATCGGTCGCTTCAGTAACCAGCGCCAGTTCGCATCGTTCCTCGGACTCGTGCCGATGATGTCGTCAAGCGGCGACAAGGAATACGTCGGTGAGAAGACTTTCCGGGGAAACAAATTCCTCGGTCCAAAAATAGTCGAGGCCTCATGGATAGCCATACGGCACGACGCGGAACTCTCCGCAAAGTTCGGCGCATTGTGCACTCGCGGAATGAAGTCGCAGGAAGCCATAATCCGGATAGCCCGCAAGCTCTCCAACATAATATTTTCCGTACTGAAATCAAACCGCAGATATGAATGCCGTTAGATAATGCGACACACAAAAGTCTTATAGGCAAATACAGTAAGACGGCTACTCTCGCCTCCTTGATGAGCCTTGGCTGCATCTAAAAGAAAGGTTGTGGCGTCTTTCCTATTATGCTGAATAAGTAAACTGTCAGCCCGATGGGGCGTGACTGATAGAAGTTTGCCTGATAGGACTTTTTTTACTACAAGGCATTTCGGGCTCTAACCGATTGCCGGTTATTTGATTGGGGCAGAGGCCTCGATCATGACTCTTTTGTGCCTACACAATCGGCACAGAAATATAAGCAATTGATTTTTAACGTTAATCTTTTCTAAATCTCAACGAGAATTTTGGAATACAACATAGAAGGAAGCGAAGTTCAAAGGAAAGACTATATGAATTAAATATAATGACAACACCCACTAAATCCAGAGTAATATGAATGAGTTGATTAACAAGGACAACAAGTGGATAATCCACTTTATGGGCAGTCTTGACCGACTGCTTGATAATGTAGAGCACCTGACCGCCAATTACCGCCCGACATTGGGCGGTGAGCGTTTCTTCACTGACAAGGAGGTGTCGGCACGGCTGAAGGTGAGCCGCCGGACACTTCAGGACTACCGCAATGAAGGGCGTATCGCCTATATCCAGTTGGGCGGTAAAATCCTCTACCGTGAATCCGACATCGAACGGATGCTGAATGACGGCTACCGCTCCGCCTACCGACAAAGGATAACTTGATTTTTCTTAAAGGAGCGCGGTTTGCCGTATGCCCTGTATTGCGGCAGCAATAGACTTTCGACAAAAAGAAAAAAGGAACGGCTTACAGACGAAGCGCAGTATTGACACTTCATCCGTAAGCCGTTCCTTTTCTGCTCTTATAATTACCCATCAGTTGCTTGTTTTTCGTTGTCGGATGCCTTTCAAACGTGTGGCAACGGAAACAAGTTACTGACGGGATGAACCTCAACTATACCATCGGTTATTACTCCTGCCACAGGAAACAAACAACGTAACAGGTGTTTCTCTTTTGGTAGTGCTGATTTCATTTATTATAAACCGTCTGAACAAAGCACTTTCTTTACTGCATATCCTGAATGCAATGGCTATAACCAGTTCAAGGTTGTAAACGTCATAACTGATACCATCCGGTTGCCTGATATATCGCATCGTATCGGCTTCATTCAGTTCATTGTTCTTATAGATTGCCCGTATTGCCTTGCGGACATTGCATGAGAACACCCCGAACAGGTCGGCAATCTCAAATTGCATCATCCATACGGGTGCGGTCGGCATAGTGACTGCACCCATTTCACTGATTGTTATTATGCCTCTGCTCATAATCCCTTTATTTTATGATGATTATTTGCTATTTCTTCTTTTCGCCAGACGATATTTCCTTTCTTCGCTCCATCAGTTTGTCCATATCTTTGGAAATTTTATCATCGGTTATCCGTGCATATCCCTGTGTCGTCCTGATATTGGAGTGTCCCATCATCTTGGCGATACTCTCAATGGGTATATCTGCCGAAATCAAAAATGTTCCGAAACTGTGCCGACTTTGGTGATAGGTCAAGTTTTCCTCTTTCCCTATGGTTATTCCCAACTCGTGAACCTCAAACCATAGGGCATCACGGTTGGGAAGAGGAAACACGGGCTTCTCGTCATCGGTCGTGTTATACAGCGACAATATCCGCTCCGCTATGGGATGTAAGGGTATGAATGCCTCCACCTTTGTCTTTTTTCGGTTGATGCGGATGTACCGTCTGCCATCAGCGTTTGTTCCGATATGGTGGGGATGAAGAAGTTTGATGTCCACATACGCCAGTCCCGTCAGGGTGGAAAATATGAAAGCCCGTCTTGCCAGTTCCATACGCTTGTCATACATCGGTGTGGAAAGTATCTTCTTGAACTCCTCACGGCTGATGTACCTGTGCCTTGCTTCCGGCTTTGTCTCATATTCCAAGTCCTCACAGGGATTTACACGGAGAATCTCCTTGTCTACTGCAAGGTACAACAGTCGGTTCAGCCAACGCAGGCAATGGTTGGTCTGGGAAGCCCCGAAGTTCTTGCATTTCTTCAAGTGGGCTTTGTAGGACTTGCCGAAATCCTCCGTCACTTCTTCAAGGGGAATGTCCTTTTTACCGATGGACGTAAGAAAATCCGTCAGGTACTTCTGATAATACATTGAACTTCGATAGGAAGAAGTCGAGTCTATTTCTTCGGAATGCTTCTTCAACCGCTCACGTTCCCATTCTCCCATCTGTAGAAGAGTGGTCGGATGGATGTTGTTCAAGGATATGTGGTTCTTCAAAATCTCGGCACTGACCACACCTTGCGATTTCAGTATCTCATTGTAGGCTTCCTCTGTCAGTCGTAAATATTCTCGTAAGCGGTTATTTTCCCTTACGGATTTAATCTCGTTTTTCTTGCTGTTCCATTCTTCCGGTCGGCAATAAATCCCTGTACTGATGGCAGTCTGTTTGCCGTCAATGGTTATGCGGCAGAGTATGGCGGTCGTACCGTCAGCCTTTACTTTGCTGCGGTTAATGTAGGGTAAAAGTGAAAATGTGCTTCGCATATAGTTTTCTGTATTAAAGGATTAAAGAACTAATTGAAAATCTTTGGTGGCTTCTATGAACTTGTCCATGTCCTCGAAAAGTTTCTTCGGGCTGACACGGGCATAGACCTGTGTTGTAGAAATGTCGGAATGTCCCAGCATCCTACTGATGGTTTCTATCGGCACACCTGCTTCAAGCGTAATCAGCGAGGCGAAGCTGTGCCTCGCCTGATGATAGCACAAATCATCCTTGATGCCTGCCAGTGCCGCCAACGCTTTCATGTGTCGTCTGAGATTTGACCAATGCAGCAAAGGGAACAGGGTGTCCCTATCCTCACTATGATATTTTTCAATCAGCGCAATCGCTTCCGGTAACAGTTTCACACAGGCACGAAGTTCGTTTTTCTTTCTTCGATACTTCAACCACAAAGCACCGTCCTCATCCGTATATAGGTTCTCGTGGGTAATCGAGACAACATCCGCATAACAGACCCCGGTGTAGCACCCGAAGAGAAACATATCCCTTGCCAGTATATGGGATTTGCGGTAAGCGGGTATTTCCACATCACGGATTTTCTCAAACGATTCACGACTCAATGCCCGTGGTGTCGTTTCCGTCTTCTTTGGTAAGGTAAAATGCTGGAAGTGGATTCTGTCGGCATATCCCTCCTTATACGCCAGACGGCATATCTTCTTCAGGATGGCAAGATGATGGCGGACAGTATCAATCGCATAGCCTTTCTCTTCCGTGGCAAAAGACTGATAGTCGTGGATGAACTGCTCTGTCAGTTGTCCAAATGCCAAATCTTTCACCTTGTACTTGTTCTCGATGAACTCCCCGATTGTCAGGCGCATATAGTGATAACCGGGATAAGTCCCTTTTGCCCTGTCTATGCCGATACGGGCTTTGAGGTCATCGCAGACAACATCCGTCATTCGCATGAGCGTCATCTGCGTTTCCATGCTGCCCTGAAAAAGGTTTTTCACATCGGTAGCATCAAAATCAACCTTGCGATTCACAAGGTTGTCAAAGGCATTGTTTACCGCCAACAGTAACTTTTCAATCTTGGCATTGATCTCAACCGCTTCCTTGCTTTTGCCGTTCAGACGGCTTTCACGTGGATTCCATAATTCGGGAGTGCAGGACAGTTTGCATCCGAACTGTGCCATTGTCCTGTTTACCGTAATGCGTCCCATGATGGGAGCTTTTCCCGACTTGTCCGGTCCGCTCTTTTTGAGGTAGAGCAATACCTTGAATTTTTCTACTTTCATACGCTTATACTTTTTAGTGCAAAAATACTTGCCATATAAGCGTTCCTTGATATGCAAAATGCTGTGTATGAGTGCAAATAAAACGGTGAGGATTTCTTTTCATCGCTTACCGTTACCTGTTTTTGTTTCGGTAACCGCCCGGCTAACGGTTTGGTAACTGAACAACCTCAATATTCTGTTGTCGTTTGCATTTTCCACATTTTGCAAAATACAGAAATACAGCTCATTTCAAACGACTTACGTTTAATCTTTACCTATTCACTATTACTTGCTTCGCCTTGTATATTCCATCAGAGGAGGCACAGTTTTGCGACCCTTATCTGCCTGAGCAACGGGGTTCCGATAGAAACC
>NZ_SRYM01000067.1 GCF_004793765.1 Parabacteroides distasonis
GAGGCAAAGATAATGTAATTTCGACATAGGTGAAATAATTATGAATAACTACTTAATAATAAAGTGATATACGGAAATTTTATATTCTAAAAAAACAATGGACTGGCAGGGCTTTAACAGTTTGGCCGTTCCTGAGAAGAGAGGCCATACAGGCGAAAAAGCGCACCCCTTAGCAGGATACGCTTTCCGTCATAGTTAAAGTACTGGCATATAATAATGTCATAAAAGTTCACAAATTAAAAAAGCCCGGCTCAAAATCGCCAAGCTCATACTCCTTTGTATAGCCAAGGTCTACTTCGTTGTTCGCCACTCTCCATGCCGCAATACCTCAGAAAACGAGTAACAATGCAAAGGACGTTGTTTATTCCATTGTAAACAAGCTTTTTTCCATTTTGTTTTTATGTTCTTCAACAGAAAAGAATCTGTGTGCAATTTTGACTGAATCAATCAAATTTTTTCTGATTATATCGAACTCTCGTTATTTTAGAATAGCAAAATTATATGCGTATCCCCATTAAACTTCTACTGAGCCCTTTTCGTGGCGGTCAAGGTTGCCAAAGGGTAATAAAAAAGGGAAATGTGTCAAAACAGGGCACATCCCCTTTTTTCATAGTTTACATTCCGAAGATATTTTCTTTTGTCTATGCCGCTTTTTTCTCATTCATTTGGAAACAAGTTGCTATTTTCCAATTGTACGGGGTTATAAATCGCCCCATAAACATAAATTTAGCAGCTTTAGCACACATCTTTTTAATATTAAAATATAGCTAAGAAGGCAAAGTCCATCGTAACCTTGTCTTGTCCGATATGCCGGAACCGCCGGTATGCCATGTTGTATTTCATTTGTCCAAACACCGCCTCCGGTTCTACACAGCGTCTGCCCCTATGCCTGACGCCTTCTTCGGAGAGCAACCTTTGGCGTGCCTGAAGCCTGTATCGGTTTAACCGGTGGTTGACTTCTATAATACGATTCCCCCCCGTAAAGCAACTACCACGCGAAGGACACCCTTCGCATCTTTGTGCTTCACACCGCGCTTTCGGTCATATATCCGCTTGCCGTTTTGTCATGTCTGGTTCCTGTACGGCTCATGTGCTGTCCCATAGGGTAAACGTAATAATCCTCTTCAGCATTGTAATGGAGACTTTCCGCGTGGAAGGGATTGGGTGCATAATGAGGGCGTCGCTCTTTATGGAAGAAATTGTACTTGACAAAGGCCTCTATCCCCCTCTCCTTCATGAACCGATAATTTTCCCCAGAGCCGTAACCGGAGTCTGCCACAGTGATAGCAGGTAAGCGATCATAGCGGTGCCCGGAGGAATGGAGGAAAGGAATGAGAGTCAGTGTATCGGTAGGATTTGGGAACAGCCGGAAGTCTGTGATGAATTGGTTCTCGGTTCCTGTTTGCAGGTTATAGCCGGGTTTGGTCCGCCCGTTCTTCATGGCGTCTTCTTTCATGCGCGTGAATGTGGCATCCGGATCGGTTTTGGAATAGGAGTTATGTTCTCCGAGAGTATCCAGGTGATTGTTGTATTCCGCAGGCTTGTCACGGTGTCCTTCAAGTTCCTTGAGTGGTTTCTTCTTTTTACGGAGGGCTTTCCTTTGTTCTTGGCTGATGCTCCAGGGCTTCTTTAAGTTCACCCACTATATCTGAGAGCATGGCGGGAGTAAACCCAACCGAGGTATCCTTTACGGGGTTCTCCCGCACAATGGTTTCATCCACCTGCTTGAGAAGGATACGGATCTTATCCTGCAACCTCGCACGGTTTTTCTCTACCGTCTTGCGCCAGACAAAAGTATACCTGTTGGCTTTGGACTCAATCTTCGTGCCGTCGATATACTCCACGTCAAGACTAATGAAACCTTTGTCGGCAAGCACAAGAACCAACTGGGTAAATACATTATTTATCTCCTCCTTTACACGATTACGGAAACGGTTGAGGTAATGAAATCCGGATGCTCACCACCGGCAAGCCTGATATAATGAATGTCACGCAAGAGAAGATTCTCTATTTTACGGCACGAATAGGTATTGTTCATGTAGGCGTAGACAATCACCTTAAGCTTCATTTTCGGATGATAAGGACAACGGCCCGTTTCCTTATAGAGTTTTTTGAAACTGTCAAGACACAGATTATCAACGACAGTGTTGACTATGCGGACCGGATCGTTCGCCGCAATGTTTTCATCAATTCTTCCGGGAAAAAGAACCGTTTGGTTGGGTATGTAAGGACGAAAATGTAACTTTGCCATAATGAAAGATCTTATGCCTAAAGATACAAAAACTTTGGGTAATAACAAAGCCCGGGCTTGTGAAAGTCCGGGCTTTGTGCATAAAAAGGGGCACGCATATATTTTAACACGCCCCCCTTTTTTGCAAAAAGCGCATCCCTGCCACAGGACACGCCTTTACGCATAGTTATCGTTTTGGTCTTTATCTATTGCTTGTTATTACAATGTATAAAAAAAGCCTGGCCAACCATAGCCAAGCTAAACATGCGCATAGTCCAGGCACCTTTGGTCGATCTGTCACTCCCTGTTTTGATTTCTCTTAAAACGAGCAACGACACAAAGGACGACTTTTATTATGGATAACGCAAGCTTTTACTGTTTTGATTTTTATGCTTCGCAACACAAAAAGGGGATGTGCCTTAGTTTTGACACACCCCCCTTGTCTTTTTCTTGTCACCTTTTGGCTTTTCTTTTGTGATCCGCCTGGGTTATGAACCAAACGTTATTTCTTCCTCAATATCAGTGCTTTCAGAAATTTCGACTTTGCATCCGTCACGCTTTAGTCCTTAAAAACTGTCTGCTGTTGTCCGGTGTCTGTCTGCCAACATCTTGGGTTCAAATGTACGCATTATTTTTGGATTATGCAAACCGTTGAAAATAAACATTCTAAGGTTAGTGCAAGGTGCAAGCTATATATATAGATATATACTTGCACCTTGCACTAAAAAATAGCCCTATTAAATCCGATACTTCTTCCTAAAATCAGTTGGATTGCAATCTTTGTATTTCTTGAATAGCTTGTTCAAATGGCTTTCATCTGTAAATCCAAGTTCTTCTACTATTTCACTAATTCTCATTTCGCTGTGTAGAAGACGGCTTTCCACCATTTGCATTTTATAATTGAATATATATTGCTGCATGGTTTCATTGGTCTGCTTTTTGAAATATCTCCCAAGATAATTGGGGGAAATGCCGAAATGTTGGCTTATCGTTTTGGCTTTTATCTTCTCGGGATAGCAAATATTCGACTGGATGTATTGCAATATGTTCAGTGACTTTTCTTCTGAATTCTCGTCTATCTGTTCAGGTAGGAACAAAGCAATGTTACGGGCGACAACAATCACGATTGTATTGATTAGCTGCGTAATAATTTCACTGCTATATATCTTTTTGTTCAAGTATTCACGAACAATCGCTTCTATCATAGGTTTTACCAGCAACTTGTCGGTTTGGTTGCGTAAGATACAGCCGGGGCGATGATTGGCGTGTTGTAATATAAACTCTAACCGTTGGATATTTTCCGCACCGAAGACTGCTGAATGAATATAGATGTCATTGAATTTTATATAAACAAACTTTGTGGTAGTATGAATGTCGAACGAATGTATATCGCCGGGAGTAATCATAAAAAGATGTCCGTCATGATAAGGAAACCTATTATTGTTTATCCACTGAACACCTGTACCTGATAGAATATAGACCAATTCAAAGAACGTATGGTCATGTTCCTTTAATTGCGACTCGTCCAGTTCACTGAAACTAATTTCAAACGGTTGGTGTAGATTTTCCCTGTTCATTTTATGTAATCTGCTATTTAGGTGTAAAGATACAAATAAAGAGAAAAAGAATACAGATTTTATTTTATAAATATGTATAACTTTGCCACAAATAGAAAGATAGTAGTAACTTTTATCATGAGTAGGTATGAAAACAGAATTGGAAAAATGCTTGTCGGGCGAATGGTACGATTGTCATGCTCCCGTCTTTATGGAGTTTAAAAGAAAGACGTATGAATTGTTGCTGAAATACAATTCATTGCCGTATGATTGTAAAGAGGAAAAGTATGCATTATTGAAAGAAATGTTTGAAAGCGTTGGCGAAAAGGTTTCGGTAGGGCATTTTTTTATATGTGATTATGGTTGTAATATCCGTATAGGAAGCAATGTCAGCATAAACACCGGATGTACCTTTGTGGATTGCAACAAAATCACAATCGGAAACAATGTATTGATAGCTCCAAATGTACAAATCTATACTGCTACTCATCCGGTGGAACTGAACGAACGTTTAGAACCCGTAGAAAAACAAAATGGTATAGAATATATTCGCCACACGTATGCTTTGCCCGTAACCATTGAGGATGGCTGCTGGATTGGTGGCGGTGTTATCATCCTGCCGGGTGTTACCATTGGTCGGGGAAGTGTCATCGGGGCGGGAAGTGTTGTCACTAAATCCGTTCCGTCAAATAGTCTTGCCATAGGAAATCCATGTAGGGTAATTCGGAAAATCAATACTTCACATAGCCATGATTAAATTAGTCGCTTTTGATTTGGATGGTACAATAGGCGATACCTTGCCGATGTGCATACAGGCTTTTAAGGAAGCCACACAACCCTATGCCGGACGTGAATTGTCGGACGAGGAAGTAGTACAGACATTTGGACTGAATGAAGAAGGCATGATAAGATGTGTGGTTGATGAAGCATATCAGCAACAGGCGTTGCACGATTTTTATCTAATCTATAAAACATTACATAAAACAATGTGCCCGGAACCTTTTGAGGGAATACGTGAACTGATAACCTTATTGAAGCAAAATGGCATTATAGTAGTGCTTATTACCGGTAAGGGAGCGAAAAGTTGCGATATAACACTGCGGCAATTCAGTATGGAAAGTTGCTTTGCAAAGGCCGTTACTGGAAATGCGGAAAGAAATATCAAATCGGAAGCGTTGGAAGAATTGCTGCATACTTATCATTTGTCAGCAGATGAAATCGTGTATATTGGAGATACGGTTTCGGATATAAAAGAGTGTCAGAAAGCGAATGTGAAATGTTTGTCTGCCGCATGGAGTATTTCACAAAGCGAAACATTAGAAAGTCATAATGCTAAGAATGTGTTCTATTCTATATCGTCCATGTCCGGCTTTCTCTTATCTCGAATAAGATAAATATTTGATTGTTAATTATAGATTTTGAAAAGATGAAAGAGCTTTTAGAAAACATTTTATCAGAAATAGATGTAGAGATTGATGAGATAGACCTCTATGGTTATGATATTGTCGAAAATTCTCTTTCAATGGTACATCGTTTGCAGGCGGTTCTCAATGATTTAAAAACAAAACTGCAAACTTATTCTTTTCCAGCCAAAGAGGATGAAATTACATTCTTCAAAACACAGAAACCGGAAATTCTTGGCAGGCTGCTATTTTTCTATAAGATATACAGGATAGAAACACAATGCCCTAATGGTAGCGATGATGTGATTAGAAGTTATATCAATCGGGAACTGGATAATCTGACCTACTTCTTTAACCGTAATTTGGACTTTTACCAATATTATCGCTCTCATTCGACCTTGTATGATGAATATTATTTTGTTCGTGGAAAGTCTGATTTACGCCTATGTACCGATAGTGCACAATTCGATAAAGACCCGAATTTCTCAACCGGGTATGATTATAAGGTGGCTAAAATCATAGCCAATGAAATGCTGCGTATCTATCTGAACAAAAGACTGGTAAAACTGGAAACCAATACCCAAGTAGAAGATAACCTGCAAAAGTGTCTGAAATATCCTTTTCGTTTCACGGGTAAAAAGGTCTTTCTGATAGAATTGGGGTATTCCCTTGTTTCTTCGGGTGACATTAACAATGGGAACGTGGAAATAAAAGAAATGATGAACTTTCTCGGTACGGTGTTCCAAGTGGAGTTAGGCGATTATTATGCCGCCTATATTGCCATGAAAGAACGGAAGAAAGACCGGACGGCATATCTTAGCCGTTTACAAGACAGCTTAGTCAAACGAATGGACGAAGACGATAGTAAATGACAAACTTTTGTTTTTTCTTTTCGCCAGTATTATATTGCTTCAATGTGATAAATAAACCATTCAGTATTTCAACCAATATTGAATGGTTTATTGTTTTCATTCAATCCTGCCATATTGAAATCTTGCTTTCAATCAATCAAGCTATCAATATTTCAATAAAACAAGATTACAGAATTACAAAAATAAACTCATCGGTCGGGGAACGCCCAGCGGCAAGGGGCGGGACTACCCGTCCCGACGAGCGAAAAAATCTTTAGTTAGGAAATAGCTTTCTTTCATCGACAAACGACTTCGGAGTGTATTTGCCCAAGGTGTTTTGCGGCACGGAAAACAGATTTGTGTGCCACAAATCACACCTTGCTGTTATCTGACGATAACATGATTTCATCGGCTGGCAATCCTGTGTGCAGCGTCCAGCTTTTGAGCCAACATTTCCATGTCGTTACTTACCTTCAAATCGGTAATCCTCGCATAAATTTGAGTAGTCCGGATATTGGTATGACCTAAAATCTTAGATACCGTTTCAATGGGAACACCATTGGCAAGCAGTACCGAAGTCGCACAAGAATGCCTTGCGACATGATAGGTTAAGGTCTTTTCAATTCCCGCAAATGGCTGCGATTTCTTTTAAGTAATCATTCATTTTCTGATTGCTGATAATGGGTAAAATCTTACCGTTTGGCAATTTATCTTTGTACTTTTCCAATATGGCTTTTGGTATATCCAGCAACCGGACGGTAGATGTAACATTCGTTTTGTGTCTTTTCCGTATAATCCACAAATTACCGTCAAATCCGGTGCGAATGTCCTCTTGTCTTAGTTCGCATACGTCAATGTAAGAAAGTGCCGTATAGCAGCTAAAAATAAACAAGTCACGCACTTGTTCCAGTCGCTTAGTGCTAAACTCGTGGTTGTAAATGGTGGTAATTTCTTCCATAGTCAGATAATCCCTATCGGTACGTTCAAACCTTACCCGATAACTCCCGAAAGGGTCGGCAGTCACTAAACCCGTATTCTTGGCAAAGTTTACTACTGTGCGAAAACGTTGTACGAACTTCATAGCCGTATTATGGCTGCACCCATAGTTATTCTTGATATACAACAGGAAATCTTCAATGAATACCACATTTATATCTTTAATGAGCATATCGGAAACGGAGTATTTAAACTTCATAAACTCCATAAGCCGTTTCTTTGTCAGTTCATAACGTGAGTAGGTTTTGTCTGTGGTATTCATTTTAACCTTTTGCAAATACTGTTCGTTGTGCTGTTTGAAGAACTCTATCAAAGTCCGTTCCCTTGCTATCTTGCCTAAAAAAGCGTTCTTTACCAGTTCTGCGGTTACATATCCGTCTTGCGCCATTAACGCATGGTAATGTTGATGAACTGTGCTACGAATACTTTCCAGCATGGAATTGATGTGTACGGCTTCTACGGTTCTGCCGGAAGCCTTGCCTAATTCCACGCTCCAATGAGCCGGATTTATTTCCAGCTTGGTGTTAAACTGGGCTACAACTTGGTCAATAGTGATACGTGCGATAATCGGTGCGTTACCATTTTTCTTTACTGCATTTCGTTTGACGAAATAGAGTAGCTTAAAAGTACTTCTCATAATCTCTTTTTTTTAGTTACAAACTTAAATTGATAAACTGAAAATGAGATATTTGCAGTACGGACAAATCAAGACAATAAACCGCCAATTTTGGACATCCCGTGACCTAAAATCTTAGAGGGTGGACAGGTCACGAATTGGTCACGAAAGTGTGTCTTTTAGTGACCTTTTCGTGTCTTCGGTCACGGACAGTATATAAAGAAAAAACTCCTACAATACCTTGATATTGTAGGAGTTGTCTTTTCTTTGTCTGGTTTTGTCCAGCTTCTTGGTGATCCGCCTGGGGCTCGAACCCAGGACCCCAACATTAAAAGTGTTGTGCTCTACCTGCTGAGCTAGCGAATCATCCTGTACATTACTTTCGTAATTCGGGTGCAAAGGTAGGACTATTTTTTTAATATGCAATAGGCATGGCTATTTTTTTGTGCTTAAATCTGAATTTATTTTCTCTTGCTTAGGTTGATGAGCAAGGTTTCTGGGATCTAATTCATTATCTTCATGCAAGATAAAGCGCTTATAGTAGGATAAGCACAATGTTGTCAATGGGAGGGCTATTATTAAGCCTATAAATCCTAGGATCGTTCCCCAAATAGATAATGAGAGTAAGATGATGGCGGGATTCAATCCCATTGCCTTACCCATTATGCGGGGGGTAAGATATAAATCTTGTATGCATTGTACGATGCCTAAGACTAAAATAGCCATACCAAAGATCAACCAGAAATTCTCGCCAGTCTCGGCCGAACGCAATAAGCTCAATAGAATCATCGGGATGATACCAATCGCCTGCATATAGGGTATTAAGTTTAGCACGCCGATAAACAAGCCCAACGTGACCGCCAACGGGAAATTAATGATCTTAAAACCGATTGCAAGCAGAACCCCCACGGAGAGAGCGATCAGCGATTGTCCTCGGAAATAACGATTCATGCTGTATTCCACATCCTCAGCTAAACCTTGCAGGAACGGACGGTAACGCTCCGGTATCAAATCAATCCAACCATTTGCGATCTTCTCATAATCCAAAAGGATAAAGATAAAATAAAGCAAGATCACGAACACGATCGTGATACTGAATAGAATCGAGAAAGTGTTCGATAAGATCGACCATAACTGGGGTGCTATCTGTTTCACCGCCTTCAACAAATTTTCCTTACTCAATAACTCCATTATCCGGGCGAAGTTCACATTACTTTCCAAATATTCCATCCATCCATGCGGGATCAAAGGGACATGGCCTTCGCCGGGATCATGTGTGCGGATCAGTTCTAGCGTCTTATCCGCCTCGGCCGCTATAGAAGGAACGACCATGACTACCAGCAACGTTATCAACAACCCTAAAGTCACCAATACCGCCATAATCGATAAGATACGGCTCTTGAAACGCAATTTATATTGGAAGAACTTTACAAACGGTTGCATCATATAAGCCAGTAACCAAGCGATCAAGAAAGGTAACAAAGCGTTCCGTAATAAGGCTATCAAATAGATAATCCCTGAGATGACCAGTATACCGAACACTATGCGTATTACACGGTCAAACGTAAAAGGCTTGTCAAACAGTGGATTCATATTATTTTCATATCTTTGCTTGCGACAAAGATAGAATAAAGTAGAATATATAAACACCATGATACGTAAAATATCCTTTTTCTTCCTCATTTCTTGCTTATATCTTTCAGTAGGGGCACAGGTTCCACAACCCATCAAGCAATTCCTGCGTAAGCCTTATATGGAAGGAGCCTCATTTTCCTTGATCGTGAAAGACGTTAGCAGTGGCGAGACGGTGTTCGCTTACGATACAATCCGGCAATTAACCCCAGCCTCGGTCATGAAGACGGTTACGACCGCTACCGCTTTGGAGATATTGGGCGAGGATTATCGCTTTCCCACGACACTAGCATACGACGGTTCCATCGAGAAGGGCTTGTTAAAAGGAAATCTATACATCAAGGGAAGCGGTGATCCCAGCCTTGGCTCAGCGCATTTCGCCCCAGATCATAAACGGTTTCTACAAGAATGGATCTCAGCTTTAAATAAGATGGGTATTCATAAAATACAAGGTGCCGTAATCGCTGATGAAAGCATATTTGATACGGAAGGCACTTCCTTTAAATGGGTTGGCGAAGATATGGGCAGCTATTATGGAGCCGGAAGCTATGGGCTTTGCGTATTCGACAATCTCTATAAATTAGGGCTACAAACTGGGGCTCCCGGAACCCGTCCGAAGTTGAAAGGAACCGAACCGGAATTATCCGGCATCCATTTCCATAATTACTTAACAGCCCAGCAAGTATTTTCGGATAGTTCTTTTATCGTAGGGGCACCATTCGCCACGGATCGTTATTTATACGGAATTGTCCCCGCTAACCGGGAATGGTATCCACTCAAAGGGGATATTCCTGACCCAGCTCTTTTCCTAGCGGATTATCTCACTAGACAATTGGAACATGAAGGAATCACGGTCAGCGAATCACCGTCTTGTTTCCGTATCTTACGGGAGACCGACAAATGGCAACCCGGTAAACAAACCGAGATTATCACCACTTACTCTCCTACCATTCGGGAAATCGTGAAAGTAACCAATCATGTCAGCCATAATTTATTCGCCGACGCCTTAATCAAGACGATCGGCCTACGCTATCCCCCCCGTAAAGGAGAGGTTCTGTCTTCTTTTAACCGGGGTATCCAGATGCTTCGGGACCATTGGCAAAAGAAAGGTCTTGATCTCTCATGTGTCTGGATGTACGATGGTAGCGGTCTTGCGGTTACCAACAAGTTATCAACAGCTTTTATGGCTGATTTATTGATTTATATGAAAACCTATTCACAACAACACACAGCCTTCTACGAGTCATTGCCCGTAGCGGGGGTAGAAGGCTCTGTGAGGAACTTCTTAAAAGGCTCATCCCTCGAAGGAAAAGCTCGTCTTAAAAGTGGAAGCATGAGCCGAGTAAAAGGATATGCGGGATATATAAACAAAGGCGATAAGCAATATGCCATCGCCCTATTCGTAAACAACTATGCTTGCGACGGACGTTCCATGACCATAGCGATAGAGAAATTATTGCTCCAGTTGCTCAACTAACTGGTGGTTATTTCGGCAGGATCGATCTACGCTCTATCATCTCTAGGAAATGCTGCTTATAATTGTCGGAGATCGGAATATATTCCTTTCCGAAGACAATCCGGTTCCGCTCAATCACCTTGATCTTCTCCAGCTGGACGATAAAGGAGCGATGAACACGCACGAAACGATCCGAAGGTAACATATCCTCCAAGTTTTTCATGCTCATCAACGAAAGGACTGGCCGAGGCTCATCCTCCACGAATATCTTCACGTAATCCTTTAATCCCTCAATATATAATATCTTGCGCAAATCTATTTGTAACAGCTTATACTCACTCTTGACGAAAATGCTCTCCATCTCCCCCTTCTCCACGACTAGCACAGATTCTTCCTTCTCTTCCGAAGCCTCCGGCTTACGGAGCAGCTCATACCATCGTAACGCTTTATTAGCCGAGGCAAGGAAGTCCGGATAACTGATTGGCTTCAACAAATAATCCAACGCATTTACCCGGTAACTATCCACGGCATATTGATCGAAAGCCGTCGCAAAGATGATACGAGTATCGCCGTTCAAGATACGGGAAAACTCCAATCCACTCAACTCCGGCATCTGGATATCCAGAAAGAGCAGATCCACCGACCGATCCCGTAAGTCGGAAAGAGCGTCCAAGGCACTATTATAAGTCCCCTGTAAATCTAGAAACGGAGTTTTCAAGACGTAGCTTTCCAACAAGCTAACCGCTAAAGGTTCATCGTCAATAATAGCGCAAGTCAATTTCATATCTCAGTCTCGTTTATGGTAATTGATAGATAAGAACGATAGTTATCCCCCTCCCGACCGCATTGGAACGAAAAATGTCCCGGATAGAGCAGGCCCAAGCGTTTCTCCAGATTCACCAGCCCGATACCGGAACCACTTTTATCTTGATCCGGGCTTTTCGGGAAATAGCTATTCAAGATCATACAAACCACCTCCACCCCCTCTTGATGGATATCCAAATGGATGAAAGACGGCTTATTATTGCTCACCCCATGCTTAAACGCATTCTCGATCAAGGAGATAAACAGCAGGGGAGCGATCAAGGTTCCCGGAAAAGAAGCAACGATATTCGTTTTCAATTCCACATGTTTGGGCAGCCGTATACGCATCAGCTCCACATAATTACGAAGGAAGTCGAAATCCTTCTCCAAAGGGACAAAAGGCTGGCTACTCTCATACAAGACATAGCGAAGCAAGCGGCTCAAATCGTGCACCGCCTCCTGCGCCTTCTCCGGGCTGAACGCTATCAAGCTATAGATATTATTCAACGTATTAAACAGGAAATGCGGGTTAAGCTGGCTTTTCAAGTTCTGCAATTCCGCCTCGGCACGCTCCTTCTCCAGTTCCCGCTGGATAGCCGCCACCCGGTACCATCCGTCCGTCATCTTGATCGCCACGCTAAGGCCGGCTACTAAGGAGTAGATAACGGCATTGACCACAAAGAACCCCACCGTCTCGTTCAATGGGCGGGGCGGACGAGTCGAATGATGCATCTCCGGAAGGTAGAAATAGCGCATGCAGAAATACACGAACAGCATCGTACTCCCGATAAGCAATAGGTTGATCAACAGGAAACGCCCTGTCCGGCGGTTGAACAAATACCTCCTCACTAGCCACCCATAATTCAAGTAGAAGACGAGCATGAAAGAAAGCGGCACGATGATGCTCCGCAGATACCCCTCGAACGTGACCTGCGACTCCCTTCCCGTGAAGAAAAAGGGGGAGCAGAACAAAATCGCCCATCCCGAGATATGTATCAACTTCCCCAGCCCCTTGATAGGGGGGGATTGTGGTGTGTCATTCATATTATTATCCTCTTAATTAGTACCACGCAAATATAAACAAATCCCGGGGTAACGCAAATGGCAGATTGAAAGGCATCCAAAAGTCCTCCAGTAGCCTACTCGTATCGTATCGCCTCAATCGGGTCGAGCTGGGCCGCCTTCTTAGCGGGATACCATCCGAAAAATACCCCGGTAACGGTACATACCACGAAAGAGAGCAGCACGCTCCACGGCTGGATATAGATCGGGAAATGCGCCACGGCGTTCACGATCAAGGCAGCCCCCACACCGAAAAGTACGCCGATCAAGCCTCCGGTCACGCTGATCAGGATAGACTCGATCAAGAACTGAGCCAGGATATCCATGCCTTTCGCACCGATACTCATACGGAGACCGATCTCGCGGGTACGCTCTGTCACGCTCACGTACATGATATTCATGATACCGATACCACCAACGAGAAGAGAGATACCGGCCACCGCAGCCAACAACGTCGTCATTATATCCGTCGTACTTGTCAACATCGTACTCAACTCCTGCATACTCCGGATTGTAAAATCATCATCATCAGTCTCCCGCAGCCTATGGTTACGCCTTAGTATCTCCGATATCTCATCTATGGCCTGATCGGTGTACTCTTCCTTGAGCGCAGAGCAGGTTATACCTTGCAAATGGGTAATGGCCAAGATCTTTTTTTGAATAGTTGTGTATGGAGCTAAGATCAGGTCATCTTGGTCCATTCCCATGCTGTTGTATCCTTTGCTTTTCAGTACGCCTACGACCCGGAACGGTAATTTCTGGAAGCGGATCACCCGCCCGACAGGATTCTCCCCGGCGGGGAAAAGATTATCCGCCACCGTCTTCCCGATCACACACACCTTGGCGGCGGTCTGCACTTCCTGATCGCTGAACATATCGCCATCCTCCATCTCGTATCGACGTATCTCCATATAATCCGGGCTGATACCGTAGACAGTGGTCGGGGCATTGTTGGCACCATAAATGGCCTGACCGCTACTGTTCACGGAAGGTGAGGTGGCGGAGACATAGCGGGTCTCGTTCACGATATCCTCGTAGTCCTGTAACTTCAGTGTCTCCATAGCAGAGGCGTCTTGACGGACTCCTCCACGCATGTCGGCTCCCGGCTGAATCATAATCATGTTCGAGCCCATCTCGCTGATCTGCGCCTGTATACTCCGTTTCGAGCCTTGACCGATGGCCAGCATCGTGATCACGGAAGCCACGCCGATGATGATACCCAGCATCGTGAGGAATCCCCGCAGCTTGTTGTTGGCCAAGGCCCGGAGAGCTATCTTTAGTAAATTCGTCGTATTCATTGTTACTTCTATTTATCACTTAATCCTCATTCTTGGGCAGGCAGGCCAAAGCCTCGGCCGCACTCAAGATATTCGTATTCACCGTATCAGCGGTAACATGACCATCACGCAACGTGATATTCCGGCTGCTATATTGCGCGATCTCCGGGTTGTGGGTGACGAAAATGATCGTGCGTCCCTCAGCGTGCAGGCGCTGGAAGAGCACCAAGATCTCAAAAGAGGTACGGGTATCCAAGTTACCGGTAGCCTCGTCCGCCAGAATCACCGCCGGGTCGTTCACCAAGGCACGAGCGATCGCCACACGTTGCATCTGCCCGCCGGACATCTGGTTGCTTTTATGCATCAGACGCTCTCCCAAGCCTACGGCGATCAAGGCGTTGATCGCCTTTTCCCTACGCTGGGCCGCTTTATAGGCGGGGTTATACATGAGAGGGAGTTCTACGTTTTCTACCGCAGTTGTCTTCGGCAACAGATTATAATTTTGGAAAACGAATCCGATCTTACGATTCCGGAGGGTCGCCCGTTGCCGCTTATTCATGGTGCGCACGGATACCCCGTCTAGGTAATATTCTCCGCTCGTGGGGGTATCAAGGCAACCCAGCGTGTTCAGCAGCGTACTCTTTCCGGAACCAGAGGTTCCCATGATCGTCACGAACTCCCCCTCGAGGATCGTGAACGACACTCCCCGAAGGGCATGGACAGTCTCGTCGCCTACATGGAAGTCTCGTTTTATATTGTCTAATCTGATAATTTCTTTCATGACGTAAATTATCTCTTATTTTTATTGCTTCCCGGAGGGCCCGGCATGAAGGGGCTCCGCTCCGCTCCGGCACTCGCTTCTGGCATATCGGCAGCACTCGCTAAATCTACAGCCACCTCATCGCCCTCACTCAAGCCCTCGGTTACCTCAGTCACGCTGTTGTTACTGGTTCCTACCGCAATCTGCTTCGGGATCAAGGTATTGCCTTGACGGAACCAAACCAAGCGTTTTCCGGGTTGTACCTCCACGTTCGGATCTGTCACCGTCATACCCAATGATTCCATAAGGGCGGGCTCAGGGATAAAACGAAGCGCCTTGTTCGGCAAGGTCAGGATATTCGCACGTTCCAACGTATAAATCGTGATATTCGCCGTCAGACGAGGTTTCAGCTTCAAGTCCGGATTATCTGCCGTAATCACTACCTCGTAGGTAACGACTGTAGAAGAAGAAGTATTGGAAGAAGCGCTGGAGGTGCTTTCGCTATCCCCTAGGCGAATTTGGCGAACCACGCCCTCGAATTGATCGTTCGGGTAGGCATCCACCGTAAAACTAACTCGTTGACCTTCTTCCACGTTCCCTATATCCGCCTCATCCACATCCGCTATTACCTGCATTTTCGTCAAGTCGGCGGCGATAGTAAACAGCGTCGGGGTCTCGAAGCCGGCGGCAACGGTCTGTCCTTCCTCAACGGCCCGATTGATGACTACGCCGTCTATAGGACTCGTAATCGTAGCGTATTCCAGATTACGGTTTACCTTTACCATGGAGGCCTGACTCTGGTCGTAAGCGGCCTTCGCCTTCTCGTAATTATAGGTAGCTGTCTCGTAATCCGTATCGCTAATCAATTGTTTCTCATGAAGTACCTTGCTACGGGCATAGTTCTTCTGTTGATACTCGAACTCCGTCTTGCTGCTCGCCAATTGCGCCTCGGCGGAACGAAGCTCGGCTTGGAGGTTGATCTTGTCCATCTCGGCAATCAGTTGGCCAGCTTTCACCACGTCGTTATAATCAGCGTATAGCTTATCGATAATACCAGATACCTGCGTACCTACCTCAACCTCAGTAACAGGCTCTACCGTACCGGTGGCCGTAACCGTGTTCGTGATCGTGCTGCGCCCTACCTTAGCGGTCTCCAACCTGATCCCGCCTTTCGAGGATTTGCCCGTGAAAAGGAACACGCCCCCTGCGATGAGGATAACGGCAACACCGCCCATGATTAGCTTCTTCTTGTCCATATTCTGATTCGTTTTATTTCTGTTTTACGTTCTGTTCTTGCTCAAAAGGCCCCCGCAACTTCCGTCGCAGGGTAACCTTTAAAAAAGAGAGTGGAGTAAATATATCCATTAGTGGGTTAATAATTCTCCGCTACCGGCTTCTTCTGATAAACATTCAGTAACTGGATGCTCATCAAAGCCATGTATTTCGCTTGTAGCTGCTCTTGCTGGGCGGTCAGATAATTGTTCTTCTCCGTCAATAGCTCGAGCGTATTTTTCATACCGAGACTGAATTGCTCATCAATCAAATTATAGCTTTCTTTCACATAACTCAGACGTTCGGTAACGGAGGTATATTGGGTCTGCGATGAAGTAGCGTCCAAATAGATCCCCTCCACGGTTTGCAGCAATTGTTTTTGGGTATTCAGCAACTCCAACTGGCTGGTGGTAATCGCGTATTTCGCCTTGTTATAGGCCGTCTTATACTGGCGGTTACTGAAGATAGGGATGCTGATCGTCAGTCCGACGCTCTCGTTGAAACTATTCCAGACCTGGCTACCGAAAGCGTAATCCGTTCCGGAAAGATGGCCGGTACCCAGCCCGGCGTTCATGGAGAGCGAAGGAAGGAAAGCACCTTTCGCCTTTTTCTTCTCCAGCTCGGCAATATCCACGGCCAGCTCACTGCTCTTTATTTGCGGCATCACGGCCAAAGAGGTGTTGTAAATTGTCTGCTTGCTCGGAAGCGGGTTTAAGATATCTTTCTCCGTAAGCTCCGGCATCACCAGTTCGATCTCCTCGGTTATGTCCAGTTCCAGTAATTGCTTCAATTGCAGTTTATAATTGTCCAGATTCGTCCGGGCTACGACCAATTGATATTTATCGGTACTTAGCTGGCTTTCCAACTGCGCCAGATCCACTTTCGAGATCGAGCCGGCACGTAGCAACTCCACCGCACGATCCCGTTGCGCCGTAGATACCTCAACCGTATTTTGGTTGATACGAACGGATTCCATCGCATAAAGAACCTGCATATAGGTCTGTATCAAAGAGATTTGGATATCATCCTCGTTTTGCTCGATCCCCAGCTCATCAACGGTATTTTGTATTTCCTGTTGCTTGATCGCCTGTACACGTTGCCCTCCGTCAAAAAGCGTCCATTTAGCGTTCAGCGCATAATTACCGCTATAGCTATTATTCGTAGCGGCATCGCTTGAAGGATAATTCACGAATCCTTGGGTAACCGAAGCCGAGAGGGAGGGGAAAAGCTGCGCTTTCGCCTGTTTCGTATCCTCTATACCGGAAAGATGCGACACTTTGCTTTTCTTTACTTGGATATTATGCTCCAAAGCGTAATCCAAGCAAGCGCGCAACGTCCATTGGGTAGGTTGCTCTTGTGCCTTACTCCCTACACAGAGGAAAAACAGACATGCGAATAATAAAGAGTATCGTTTCATTGCTTTCATTTTCTATCTTTTTACGAAAGCAAAACTATATCACCTAAAAAACATGGGCAACCGAAATAGAAAAAGGAGCTGTTTTTACCGATTAAGCGGGTAATTCTGCCGATAGACAATCATTCGGATTGCGTTCATGGAAATGATTCATTCAATCGGCCTGCAAATACGATCCCATCGTATCTCCCTTGTCCGCAGGTTGATGGATATCCATATCAAGATAGCTTTGCCCACGATAAACTCCTCCGGCAACAAGCCCCAATAACGAGAGTCTTGCGAGTCCTCGATCCGGTCTCCTGCCATGAGTATCTTATGATTGATAGCAAACACATCACCCCGGAAGATGGAATACCCCGGATCTCAGCTCGTTTCTCAAACCCCATAACGGTACTCGAGAAACAATAGATAATCCTTGTATCCGGACACCGCTGTTTCAGCAAACAAACCTCCTCCATGACCCGGATGTATCGTTGGTTGAGCGCGGGATCCTCCCGATTCAAGTCCACCCTCGAGGGCGCGTATTGGCAATCGGGTGGATATTTACGAGGAAAATCAAGGCTGGCGGGAGTCATGGAGAGGATCCTACTCTCTTTTATTCCTATTATAAAAGGTCGCCTCCAATCCACTTTCTCATCAAAAGGGAAACCGCATTCAATAGAAAACTTTCGATACAACGAAATATAGTCTTGTCTGCATAGCAGCAAGGAGAAAAACCGATTCCTGATCCTTCTCGCTATCACGATGCGTTCCCATGCGCAACGTATCGCCAGTCTGGATATACTTGTCCGCTTGGGAATAAGGCCGGAGGTAAAAGGAGGCACCCACGGATCAAAAAGCGACAGCGGCATGGTCTCCACGAATACGACAGGGATTCCCAACTTATGGTACAAGGCCGTACGCATGGCACATTGGGCATCCATATAAACACGATCGGGAGACAGTTCCGCGATCTTGTTTTCCCAATCGGCCGCTCTCCGGAAAAAAGCCTGTTCCCTTTCTTGTGTAAACGCGGAGATCGCGCATTCCAGGATAAAACGCAACCCCTTCACACGCAGCTCTTGCTTATCGGAGTCCAAAAGATAATCCAGCATGACACATTCAAATCCCTTCTCTTCTATCCGCTTCTTATGCCCGGCCTCTACCGCGCAATAAACAACTCTATGCTGCCTTTCCCGCCACTGATTCGCAAGAGCGAAGCTTGCGTTCAAGTGGCCGATGGCCGGATATATGTCGAAATAATAGGGTCATGGCTCTTTAATTAATTTAGTAAGTCCCCTACATCTAGATAGGCGAATTGCATGGTGTCATCCATATTCATGATGATTCGAAGATTGTCCTCATCATAGCATATATTTGCGATCTTATATCCAGTCTCTAGTGTTTTTAGATAATTACCTTCTAAGTCGAAAACCATAAATTTGGAAGGAAGATTGGACTTCCTTTCATTTGTAAAAGATTTCTCCCCGGAATAGAGGGCTACTATCTTATTACCGCAAAATACCACAGGACCAAAATGATCCTTACCATTTGTTTCCGTATCCCAGTTAGGGCCGTACACATTATATTTTAGTTCTCCTTCAAGGCTACAGATTGTCATCAAGTCATGTGGAGTATAACATTCTACATAGATCTCATTTTCGGGAGATAACGCAAAAGCGATGCGTTTCTTCTTAACTTTGGGATTAACAGAATAACTCATCGGAGTTATTTCACCAGCCCACATGTTAAACTTACTTATAACAGGAAGGTAATCGTTATTCCCTGCTTGAATAATTATACCAATAGATAACGTGTCATTAAAATATACATATCTATCAGGAAATACTTTTTCCCCCATTTTCATTTTCTCTACAGGAAGATAGGTAGGATCCGTGGTCGCACTATCCAAGTCATAACTAAAAATTTTATTTTTACCATGATCTGATACATAAAATTTGCGATTCACTTTATCTTCCGCTATATGACCTATATTCGTTATCTCTCCCGGGCCTTGCCCTTTAAACCCTATGCTTGTTACATATTTAAAATCATTCTTATTAAAAATATGTATTAATTCATTGGCTGATTTATAATCCGTGACAAATAAGTATTTGTCAATAATTTGCACAGATGTAAAATTACTGATAAGAATATCCTCTATCACAATCTCTTTTATCTGATTATGAATATTGATTATTTGGTTTCTCTTGCCTTGATACTTTTCAGTCGTTGGATTTGAAGAACAACCCAAACAAAAAGCGATCAATAAGAATTGATATATAACTTTGTTCATAATTTATGCTATTTTCTATGTAAGGGACTTTGTTTTATTCATCTAATTGTGTGCTAGAATATCTGGAGGTTGAAATCTATTCAACCTCCAAGATCTAGAACAGTATTATCTATGAAAAAATAAGATAATACCAATTCAAATTACCACCCATTATATTCATCATAGCAGGGATACCAACCGTTACAATAACAGCCATTACCATTTTCTACGCACCCATTCAGGCAATCAGCCAGCGCCTCAGTGTTAGCCGACATAAGATCGGAAACTGAAACCTCCTCGTTA
>NZ_SRYM01000068.1 GCF_004793765.1 Parabacteroides distasonis
AACTATATTTCAATAATTTCAAAGAACTTTTTCAGATTTTAATGGGACAGTAGTGAATTCCTGTATTTTTCGAGTCTATTCTTTCACAAAGAAAAAGAGAGTCAGAAAGAATAGACAATTTGGCACTAAAACCAGGTATTTAAAGATCCCTTTCCACAAAGATTTATGGCGTAGTGATAACTCCTGAAACTAATTTTTTCAATTCGAGGGGATATGAGGATTACGTTCATTACCTTTGGGAACGGGCATAGTTACCGTAATTTTGATACGGTGGCCTTGGCCGATAGTGCCGATAAAACAAAACAATTTTTTTAAACTTATTTCTTCTCTCGCATGAGTTTCGGATGAAGAAAATAGATCGGCAAAAGAAATCAAGTACCCCTTATTGTACCTTTTGTAAAGGTATTGTTTTCTCTAAAATGTTCCCACCTTGTTCCCACCTTTTTGTTACCTATTGATACTTCTTTATATATGCCGTAATTTGCAAAATATTGATAATCAATAAATATATAAATAATGGGCGTATCAAAAAGTATCAATAAATAACGAAAAATAGCTACAAGTGGGACCGCAATGAATGATCGTTAAATAACGTAATATTAGTTATTTAGCGATTTTTTTGTCTGTATGAACTGACAAAAAAGAATATGAGAGTTTGAGATCACAATTTGTGATCTCTTTAGAGAAATGCTGCTGCCCTCGTGAATATAGAATGAAAGGCTTGGTTGATCAGGTCCGGATCGATACGGGAGTGTGTCGGGAAGGGGACTTGATGAGAGTATGCGAACGGGAAATCCAACTCTTCCAATATCTTGCCGGATGCTTTTCCTAAAGCCTTGATCACTCCACCGGTAGGCATAACGATATCTTTTTTCAATGAAATCGCACGAATACGATCGCAAGCCTGTTGGAAGAACGACTCTCGGTAATCTCGTAAAACATCCTTACGTACCATGGCTTTAAAGGCTTGTTCCAGAAAATCATTCTTGAACGAGGTGGGAAGTGTACGATTCTCCAAGAAATCATGTCGGAAGTAATTGCGTACCTTGGTGAATGCCTCCTTGTCCATGATATCACGGGCGTTGCCATTCATCTCACTGAAAATGGAGCCCCCGCAAAACATGAATAGACGGGTGTCTGTAAACATCTTGTCCGGATTTGCCAATAATAAGACCTGTGAGAGTAACGCTCCGATGGAGTAAGCGAATAAGTTGATGGACGTATCTTCCTTGAACAAAGGATGCTCACCGTTCTTTATCTCATGAACCAATTGCCACATATTATAAACGGACTCTCTGCCCGAGGCATAAAAGCGTAACGGGTTTTGGGATAGCCGACTGCTGAGGGCCACATTGGCGAAGGTGGAGTTCGTCACGTTCGCTATCTCCTCCTTGCGTTTGCTTACCCAAGGGAGGATCGCACGGGGATTGGCCCATAGTCCCGGAGTACGGTTCATATGGAAAGCGATCGGAAAGAGAATGACAGGCTTGCCTGTCGTATGGGTGAGGTGCTCCGCCCATGTGAGATATTTTTCCCAAGTCCGCTCGTTCAGGCCGTGCAGTAGGATAATCGCCTCATTATTTTTTTTACGTCTCAAGGGCGTGAATATGGTATACGAGAAAGATTTGTTCTCTTGGATACGATCGTCAGTCATTGGACAGAATCCGGTAGAGGTAAGTCCCTTCTGGAACTCGTTGATCTCGCTGGCACCATGGGTCTGAATGAAGTGAAACGGGATGATCTCTAGATGGCTCTCTTCTAATTCAGTCTTTTTGTCATAAGAGAAAAGGCTGTTCAGCTGCTTTGTACGAAGTGAAATATCCATAGAAAAGTTGTTTCCTTATTGTTTATTCGCAGTAAGGAAACAGCTTTTTACGATAAATGGTTTAAACCGCTTGGAGGAAGAACATGAAAAAAGATTAGGAGTTACTATTTCAATTCGATATTATTTTCTTTTGCGTATTGCGAGGGGCTCATGTTGAATTGCTTGGAGAAGGCCCGGCTGAAATAGGATTGCGAGTTGAAACCAACAGCCTCGGCGATCTCGTAAATTCTCATATCGCCTTGAAGGATCAACTCGGCGGCTTTCTTTAGCCGGCTGATCTTGATCAACTCGTTGGGCGTTACGTTCGATAGGCCGTTGATTTTACGGTAAAGGGTCGGACGGCTTAGATTCATCAAGTCCGCTATCATGTCCACGTCTAGGTTCACGTCGTTTATATGGCTGTCGATGATATCGTTCAGTTTCTTCAAGAACTTCTCGTCCGCCTTCGTGTAAGCCATGGATTTGATATTGGCAATCGGCGAGTTGAAATAATAGGCACGCATATTGCTCCGGTTGTTCAGCAGGTTCGTCACTTGGGTAAGCAATAGATCCATGGAGAAAGGTTTGTCGATGTAAGCGTCCGCCCCCAGCTCAAGCCCTTCCATGCGAGATTGTAAGGTGTTCTTAGCCGTCAGGAGGATGATCGGGATATGGCTGAACTCCAGATTAGTCTTTATCTTTTTCAATAAGGTGAAACCATCCATGACAGGCATCATGATATCGCTGATGATTAATTGGATGCCATATTCCTGAAGACGGGCAATCGCCTCCTCGCCATTACCGGCGGTGACAACATTGTAATGGACATTGATCTCTTGACCGATGAAATGGAGCATTTCGGTGTTATCTTCCACCACGAGAACCGTCGGGCGGGATTCTTGGGTGACATATTTCCGCTCGCTGGCAGGGTTGGTCAGGACCTCTGCTTTCTCTTCCTCTAGTTTTAATGAGTTCGGTTGGTTCACCGGCAAACGTAATCTAAAGATGATAAGCCCGGCCGGAGATTCCTCCAACGTCAACGATCCCTTGTGCATCTCCGCTAAAGAACGGGCCAAGGGTAGTCCGAGCCCAGTCCCGGATTTATGGATAGAGGAGTCATCCCGGTAGAAAGGCTCGAAGATCTTTTCTTTTATCTCCTCCGAGATGGGCTTTCCATCGTTCATGATATCGATCGTGAATCGCTCGCCATCTTGCGCCTCGAACCGGACGATGATCTTGCTTCTTGCGTATTTAATAGCGTTCGATAGGAGGTTGCTGAGTATCTTCGTGCAAGCCTCCTTATCGATAAAGGCGTAGAAAGATTTCACGTTACACTCGATAATCATTTGCAATGCCTCCTGCTCCGCCGTGTCGTGGAAACGCTCAAAGGTCTCTTGCATCAATGCGATGATGTCCGTATGTATGAAGTTTAGTTTATATCCCTCGATTTCCGTCTTCCTGAAATCCAGTAGTTGATTCACCAGATCCAGTAGCCGGTTCGCGTTTTTATCCACAATTGTCAGATAATTCTTTGCGCTGGGAGATAGCTTGATGTCCCGTGTTACTTTCTCCAGAGGACTTTTAATTAAAGTCAGGGGCGTACGTATCTCATGAGCGATATTGATGAAGAAATCAATCTTAGCTTGATAAAGCTCCTTCTCCTTTTCATTCTCGAACTCCTGTATTTTCTGCTGTATATTGGCCTTATTATGCCGGGAAATGATAAAGATCAGCAACACTACGCATCCGATAGCGATAATCCCATATAGGATTAACGCCTTGGTAGAGAGCCACCATGGGGGAAGGATCGTAATCTGGAACATCGCCGGCTCATCATTCCAAATACCGGACAGGTTCGCCGCCTTCACCTTGAACGTATAATTACCGGGCGGTAGTTTCGTGAAATAAACCCGGTTCTCGCCCACCACATGATACCATTTGGAACTTAACCCTTCCATGCAATAGGCGTATTGGGTGAGGTTGGGGGCTTGGTAGCTTAATGATGTGTAGTCGATGTAGAATGTGGACTGATTATGTTCTAAGGTGATCCCTTTTTTTAAAGTGATGTCTTTTTGCCTCAATAGATTATGGTCGGGGTCCGAATAATTGATTTGTGTCATATAAATCTTCGGTTGGATAGAGAACTGTTGGATATTATCGGGGTGGAACCGGACCAAGCCTTTCAAGGTCCCGAAATATAATTTGCCGTCTTTAGCTTTTAAAGAAGAGTTATAGTTGAATTGATTGGACAGGAGCCCATGTTCTTTTTTGAACACCTTGATCTCTTGATTGACAGGGTTAAGTACGGCCAGGCCATTTGTGGTACTGATCCACATGTGGCCTTTAGGGTCTTCCTCGATCCGGTAAATGACGTTACTGGGTAGGCCGTCTTGAGTCGTGTATTTTGTCGTACTCTTTAAATTCCGGTCGTACATTTTCACTCCGTTTCCGGTAGCGAACCATAGATTGTTTTTAGTATCCTCATGGATGTGATTGATCGTCCGGTTGGCGTTCGTGTTTATGGAATCCAATTTAAATTCGCCGTGTTTTTGCCGGATTGGGTCGAAATAATATAATCCGATATTGAATATTCCGGCCCATATAACCCCTTCGTGATCCTCGAAGATCGTTTGTATCCTGCAATTACCGGGGAATTGATCGAGAGGCTCGAAAATATCTTTCTCCGGATTATATTGATACATGCCGGATGCCGTAGCTATGAGCAAGTTATTTTTCCGGGTTTTATAGAGATATACGATGATATCGTTTTGGGAGACGTAAGGATTCGGGGCGATCGTATAATGCTTGATGATTTTCTCCGTACGGATATCCATCACGTCTACCCCGTTAGCATGTGTTCCGATCCATAGATAGTCTCCAATCACGGTAAGCCCGTGGATACAGCTTTGGGAAAGACCGTCTTTATCTTGGAAGTTCTTATAGGTTTGTGTGCGGATGTCGAGTTTATTGAGACCAGCGTCTTCGGTTCCTATCCATATATTATGGTTAGCGTCTTGGCAAATATCATGGATAATATCACCGTTAATTGTTTTTTGCCCGGGTATATTGTAGTCTTTCTTGAATTTGAGATAAGGGGGAAGGTAATTAATGCCCCCATTATCCGTACAGATCCATAAGCCACCTTCCCGGTCCTTGCAAAACTGTTTGATAGCGTTATTGGATAGTGAATATGGATCGCATTTGTCTTGTTCTATGTGAAAGGTCTTGTTTGAGGGGATTTGGTAGATATAGATACCGTTGTAGGTGGCGATCCATACCTCGTCGTTTGTCACTTGGAAAATATCCCGGATATGGAGGGGTCTGTTCTTTTGCTGTGTAAGAACATCTCGGCAAACACCTGTTTGTATATTGACTTGTTTGACTCCGTTATCGCTTGTACCTATCAGTAATGTATTATCGGACGGGGATGCCCATAGAATCGTCATATTATCTATATGTAGGGTGTCGCTACCGTTATGGATATTTAGAGGGATGAATTTGTTATCGGTCGGGTCTAAGAGGACGACATTGCCGTTTAGCGTGGTGGCCCAGATCTGATCTTGGGGGGTGATATAGAAAGAGGTGATCGGATCACTATCCTTATACAGGTAGTTTTGGTGTAGCTCGGATTGCTCATTATATTTAATAAGGGAAAAGCCGGATAACAGCATCCACAGATTCCCTTGGTGATCAAATTCCAGATAGGTACAGCCGATTCCTTTCGTGAACTTTATCAAGGAAAAAGTATCGGTTTGGTAATCGTATTTTTGTACTCCCATATTAGTACCCACCCAGAGCTCACCGGAAGGGCTTATCGCCAAGTCGGTAATCCAGCTACTTATTAAAGTTCCTCTCTGCTTGGTTTGATTTTTTATGATATGGAATTTGTTCCCGTCAAATCGATTGAGCCCGTCCCGTGTTCCAAACCACATAAAGCCATAATGATCTTGGACACAGCATGTCACGTTATTATTGCTTAATCCATCTTCTATCTCATAGGATTTAAAGTAGTATGACCGGGCGTTGAGCTCTATTGCGGTTACTACAAATAATAGGACGTATAAATAATTCATCAAGTTTTTTTTCATAGATCCCCATTGTGTTTTATGCGTAAAGTTAAGTTATTTTCTATACTTTCCATAGTAGTATCGTATAATTGTTTTTCATTTTGTTTCAATGTTCAGACTTCGCTTTTTGGCTTTAAAAGCTATTCCTTGCAAGACTGTTTGTTGAGACGATAAGTAATAATTTTGAGAGAAAAGTGATATCCTGTTTGACTTCAGGGGCTTTAATTTTGGCAAAAATATTGTGAATCTTTAAAAGATAGAATATGAATCAAAAAGTAAAAGTAGGTATAATAGGCTTTGGTCGCATGGGTGGATTTTATTTGGAGGAGATGCGGAAGAGCGATCAATGGGAGGTACTTTACATCTGCGATACGGACCCAGAGGCACGAGATTTGGCAAGGAGGAAGTCGCCGACATCCCGAATCGTAGCGGATGAGCAAGTTGTATTCGAGGACCCGGAAGTACAAGTGGTCGGTTTATTTACATTGGCGGATTCCCGGTTGAGGCAAATTAAGAAGGCAATGGCATTTGGTAAACATGTCATCTCAGAGAAACCGGTCGCAGATACGATCGAGCATGAATGGGAGGTCGTGAAATGCGTGGAAAACTCAAGTTTGTTCTCGACCGTTAATTTGTATTTGCGTAATTCTTGGTACCATAATACGATTAAAGAATTTATCCGGAGAGGAGAGATCGGAGATTTGGCGATCATTCGCATTTGCCATATGACTCCGGGGTTGGCTCCGGGTGAAGGTCATGAATATGAAGGTCCGTCTTTTCATGATTGCGGAATGCATTATGTGGACATTTCCCGGTGGTATGCCGGATGCGAGTATAAGACATGGCATGCGCAGGCGATCCGGATGTGGGATTATCCCGAACCTTGGTGGTTGCAATGTCATGGGACATTTGAGAACGGGGTGGTATTTGATATAACACAAGGGCATGTGTATGGACAATTATCGAAAGACCAAACGCATAACTCTTACATAGATGTAATAGGAACGAAAGGAATCGCCCGGATGAGTCATGATTTTAAGACTGCGGTCGTGGAGTTGAGAGGTGTTAATGAAACACACCGGATCGAGAAGCCCTATGGAGGGAAAAATATAAGTACGCTATGTGATTTATTTGCGGATTCCGTACAGACCAGTGTTTTTAATTCCCTCCTACCACTGATGCGTGATTCCGCTATCGCTTCCGAGTATGCGTGGAAATTCTTGGATAACGCTAGACGAAATGAGATGCCTTCTATCGGGAATCTACAAACCTTGGAGGAAATCCGGGAGAGAAGACGGAATATGACGGAAGGGTATGGCTTGCTTCGCCATGTAAAATTGTCTCATTCTTGATGCGATTTTCTCAATGACCGAGAGAAATAGGCTGGAACTTGTATTATGCGACAATCGGAAACGATTTTGATAAAATGGAAAAAGAGGAATTTTCGTATGCGTGATACATTTGCGGTAGCTTGTTCATAGAGCGAAAACAGAAACATTATTTAATACTATGTAGCATGAAAAAAATGATTATTCTTATCAGTCTTTTATGTGGAGCGCATTTTATGAGCGCCCAACAAAGTAATCAACAACAAAGACCACCGGAAAGATGGAAACCTGAGAGTACTGAATGGTATTATCCGGTTCCTCCAAAGGTAAAGCCAGGTGTAGGAACTGGTGCTCCTTCCGATGCGATCATCCTGTTTGATGGGAAAGATCTTTCTATGTGGGAATCCGCAGGAAAAGATGGAGGTCCCGCTAAATGGACCGTAAAGGATGGGACGATGATTGTGGCTTCCGGGACCGGATCGATCCGGACAAAAGATTATTTTGGAGATTGCCAGTTGCATATCGAGTTCAAGACCCCTATACCGGGAAAGGATAATACATTACAGATGAAAGGCAATAGTGGCATTATGCTTCAAAGCCGTTATGAGGTGCAGATCTTGGATTGTGAGGATAATCCTACGTATGTGAATGGCATGGTCGGCAGTATTTATAAGCAAAGTGCACCGTTGGTAAATGCTTTCACGAAGACAAATGAGTGGCAGGTTTATGATATTTATTGGAAAGCTCCCCGTTTCGGGACAAACGATGAATTGGAATCTCCCGCAATGATCACTGTGGTATTGAACGGAGTCGTGGTACAGAATAATTATATACTGAAAGGAACGACCCCATATACCGGTTTACCTAAATATGTAGCGCATGGCCGTCTGCCATTAAGCTTACAGGATCATGGAGTGGAAGTGGCTTTCCGTAATATATGGATTCGAAATTTATAGATTGTATAACCTTAAAATAATGATTTATGACTACACGTAGGAATTTTTTAAAGAAATCGACGATGTTGGCCGCTGGCTTAGGTATTTCACCTCTTTTGGCATCGGCAGCTCCTACCGTCTCTCATAAGGAAGAGACTATAAAAGGGCGGGTGAATATCGCAGTAATAGGTGTCGGCATGGGATGCCGAGATTTGCAAGGTGCTTTGACTGATAATCCGTGGGTACATTGTGTGGGCATGTGCGACGTGAACAAAGTGAGACTTGATGAGCAGATCGCACGTTTCAAAAAAGACTTCCCGAATCAAACGACCTCGATCAAGGCATATAGTGACTTCCGGGAAGTCTTGGCAAATAAGGATATCGACGGGGTCATTATCGCAACACCGGACCATTGGCATGCCTACATCTTCGCTGAGGCATTAAAAGCGGGCAAGGCGATCTATGTGGAAAAGCCGGTTGCTAATTCGATTCCGGAATGCCATTCGATGATGGATTTCCAAAAGAAATATAAAGGGGTGGTGACAACAGGCTTATGGCAGACCAGCCAACGCTATTTCTTGGCGGCTAATGAGATATTGAAATCCGGTGTGTTGGGGGATGTCTATAAAGTTCAGATATGGCTTTGCCAGACGACGAATCCAAGTCCGACCGTTGCGGATTCTCCGGTTCCTTCTACATTGGATTACAATATGTGGTTGGGTCCGGCTCCCGAGCGTCCATTTAATAATTATCGTTTCCGTGGATGGCGTGGCTTCTGGGATTATGGAGGCGGCCAGCAAACCGACTGGGGAGTGCATTGGATAGACTCTGCGTTCGATGGATTGAAAGCGTTAGGATTGTGTGACCGTGAATATCCGGAGGCGGTATTCTCTACGGCTTATAAAGATCCTACCTCTTTCAATGAGACTCCCAGCTGCCAGACAACGATTTTCCAATATAAGAATTTCCATATAGAGTGGGCACAACAGGTTGCTCACCTGTATAATCGGAATCAAGGAGTAGCTTGGGTAGGAAGTAAAGCCACCTTGGTATGTAATCGAGAAGGCTATGAATTGATTCCAGAGAAGAACCGGGAGGGTGAGTTGTTAACTGACCGTTCCCAGCTTGTCGGGAAGTTCGAGGATGGCGGTGTTGAGGCGCATGCGACGAATTGGTGTAAGTGTATATTAAATAAATCGATTGAGACGAACAGTCCGATCGAGAAAGGGGCTTTCGCGACGATCCTGGCGCATATGGCCAATATCTCATATTTGACGGGAACTCGTGTTGTGTATGATCCGCGAGCTCGTAAGTTTGTGGATAATCCGAAAGCGGACGCGTATTTGAAGCGGAGCTATAGAAGCCCGTGGCAATTCCCGAAAGTTTAATGCGATTGAATGCTTAAAAACAACGACCGGTGGATTTTAATACTCTATTATATACAACCATTACCATACGAATTGAATTACAGCACATTGAGATCTCCGGTCGTTTTTTGTAAAAACAATGTCAACTTTAAATGAATGAGTTATGGAAAATCAAAAAAAGGAAGTATGGCTTCGAAAGGCCCTGTTTTTGATCGTTAGTTTGGCGTTATTCTTTCCCATGATGGCGCAAACGATTACAGTAAAAGGAGTTGTAAAGGAATCTATGACAGGCGAACCGATCATTGGCGCCAATGTAGCGGTGAAAGGAACGACTAACGGTACGATTTCTGATATAAGCGGTATGTATCAGATCTCGAATGTATCATCAAATGCCGTATTGATCGTTTCTTATATTGGATATAAGACCGCGGAGATTCCGGTAAATGGAAAGAACACGATAAATGTGAGCTTGGAGGAAGAAAGTATCGGACTTCAAGAAGTGGTAGCCGTGGGATATGGCTCTCAGAAAAAGAAAGAATTGACCGGCTCTGTAGCAGGCTTGAAAGAGGGAGACTTGATCAAGGGCGTACAGTCTGACCCAATGGGTATGTTACAAGGTAAAGTGGCAGGTTTGAATATATCCAAACCAAATGCCGGCGACCCGAATGGAGAGTATAAGTTCCAATTACGTGGAACTTCATCCTTAACCGGTAATACTTCTCCGTTGATCGTCATTGATGGTATTCCTCAAGGGGATTTATCCGCTATTCCACAAGATGATATTGAAAGTATCGATGTATTGAAGGATGGTTCAGCGGCGGCGATATATGGAACCCGTGGAACGAATGGCGTTATCTTGGTTACGACAAAACGAGGTTCTGCCGGGAAGATGAGCGTTACCTACAATGGATATATGTCTATCTCTTCCATAGCCAATCAATTGGAAGTCATGGATCGTGACCAGTTTTTGGCAAATGGGGGAAACGACCGGGGATATGATACGAATTGGATGGATGAGATTACCCGAACTCCGTTCTCCCATTCGCATAACTTGGCATTGACAGGAGGTACGACCGATTTTAATTACCGGGCTTCTGTATCTTATCGAAATAATCAAGGTATCGCTCTTAAGTCAGGGTTCAATGAGATGATCGCTCGTTTTTCCGCTAATCAGAATTTATTCGATAAAAAGATTCAAATAGCATACGACGCTACTTATCGTCGTTTTGACCGGGAAGGTGAGAATTCCAGCTATGATGATTATTCCGCTTTTAAGCATGCGTATTATTATAATCCTACGGCACCCGTATACGACGAGACGGGAACGATAGATGCCGGAGGGTATTATGCGCTGGATATTCAGGGATATTCAAATCCGGTGGCTTATATTATGCAGCGTGACCGTCGTACAAAAGGCGGACTTTTCCAAGGGTCTGCTCGTGTAACTTGGAACATTTTGGAAGGACTTCGTGCGCAAGCTTTTGGCTCATTGAAATACTCTGATATAAATAAGGGTACTTATACTTCACGAGAGGTATTTAACACTTCTAGTTTCGGGTCAGCGTCTCGGAGTTTTAATACTCGTTTTAATAAAACACTGGAGACGACGATCGACTATGTAAAATCTTTTGGAGAACATCATTTGGTGGTATTAGGTGGGTATACCTATGAGCATAACTATCGGGAATCATTTGGTATGAATAACTCGAATTTTGATTCGGATGTATATTCTTACTATAATTTGGGTGCGGGTAGTAACTTGATTAATAACCCTAGCCAAAGCATGATGGATGGTTCGGTTTCTCAAGATAATTTGGTTTCGTTCTTCGGCCGTGTAAATTATAACTGGGGAAATCGTTACTTGTTATCAGCGTCTGTACGACGTGAGGGTTCTACTCGTTTAGGTGCGGATTATAAATGGGGAACTTTCCCTGCGGTAAGTGTCGGTTGGTCTATCGGTAATGAGGCTTTTATGGAAAGCGCTAGCTGGATTAACGATTTGAAATTGCGCTTGGGATATGGCGTGACAGGAAATATGCCTTCAGATAATTATTTGTCTTTGTCAATGATGGGAGTGGTAGGCCGTTTTTATGATCATACTTCTAAACAATGGATCAATGCTTATGGGCCGACACAGAACCAGAATCCGGATTTGAAATGGGAGCGGAAAGGCGAATGGAATCTAGGTGTTGATTTTGCAGCGTTGAATAACCGCTTGAACGTGACCGTTGATTTATATACCCGTAAGGTTTCAGATTTGTTGTATAAATATAAGGTCCCGACTCCTCCTTACCAATATTCTTCTATGTTGGCGAATGTGGGTGATGCTACAAGTAAAGGTCTGGAATTCTCTGTTTCCGGAACCCCGGTGCAGAATAAGAACTTCTCATGGACTAGTTCTATTAACTTCTCATTCAATACGAATAAATTGGACAAATTAAGTAATGAGACTTTCCAGACAGACTGGATTGAAACCGGTTATTTGTCGGATGGTGATTTAGGAGGTATGAACTCGACTCCATTGATTCGTTTGGTCCCGGGTGGCAAGGTTGGTGATTTTTATTTGCCGGTATTCGAGGGATTTACAGAAGATGGTAAATGGAAATTCAAGGATGTCGATGGTAGTGGTGACTTTACATATAATGAGGATCGTGAGATCGTAGGTAATGCGCAACCTGATTTTATAGCAGGATGGACTAACGAGTTTAAATATCGTGACTTCGATTTATCGTTTACATTCCGTGCTGTCGTAGGCAATGTGATGTATATAATGTAAGCCGTATGGCATTAGAGAATCGGAATGTGGCTGGAAAGGAGAAGAATATGTTGGCTTCGGTAATGGATATCCCGTTGCAAGATGCGGCTCAAGCCTCTAGTTATTATTTGGAGGATGGTTCTTTTGTGAAGTTGGACAATATCACATTAGGTTATAATGTACCGGTGAAGAAATTAGGTTTCATGCAAAACTTACGTTTGTACTTGACTGGTCAGAACTTGTTTACGATCACTGGCTATAAGGGTATCGACCCGGAGGTTGATATGGTAGGATTAGATAATATGGGTATTGAGAGGACTCGTTATTATCCGGCTAGCCGTTCTTTTATTCTTGGTTTGAATGTTACGTTTTAATGGATACTCTAAATATCGAAGGTTATGAAAAAATATAGTTTAATATATATAGTATCAATGATTTGTTTCTTGGTTATCGCTCCTTCTTGTACGGATATGGATGAAGATACGACGGGACAAATGGTATCAAATGACTTTTATGCGGATCCTTCTTTGATTCCGCAAGCGGTAGGTGCTGCCTATGCGGAATTGCAGGCTTATCAGAATCACTGGGGAGTATGGGGGTTGCAGACTGTTTCCTCGGATGAATGTGTTGTTCCGACTCGTGCGCCGGGTAATGACTGGTATGACGGAGGGGTATGGCAGGATTTCCATCGTCATCAATGGCAATACAATCTGGATGCATTGAATAATGTGTGGATTTCCGTATTTTCTGGAATAACGACATGTAACCGTGTGGTTTACGACTTGGATACATATAAAGAGGAGATGGATGTCGATATCTATAATAAATATCGTGCGGAGACTGTCATCTTGAGATGTTTCTATTATTCTATCTTACTGGATTTATTCGGGAATGTTCCTTATATCGATACATATGAGAGTGAAATCACAGCTTCTCCTCAGACAAGCCGTCCTGAGCTTTATCAGAAAGTCGTAGATTGTATCTTAGATAATATGGAATATTTGGATGACGCTCCGTCTGCCGAGAATTATGGAAGATGTACGAAATCGATGGCTTATACGATGTTGGCAAAACTATATTTGAACGCAAAGGTGTTCAAAGGGGCCTCTTCTTACGATAAGGACGATATGAATAAAGTGATAGAGTATTGCGATAAAGTGATTAACTCTGGATATTATGAGGTCGTATCTGATTTCTCCGCTCCATTTAAAGTGGCGAATGAGTCTTGTAAAGAAAATATTTTCGTGGTACCGATGCAAAATGGTATCAATTCAAATGGAGACTACGAGTTTCATTTCCATAAATTCTCCGGACATCCCAAGTCTCGCCAGATGTGGGGTATAAATGTGGGCGGTTGGAATGGAGGTTGCGCTACTCCGGACTTCCTTGCTTTATATAAAGATGACGATACCCGGAAAAAGGCGACTTTTATTTACGGTTTGATTTATGATAAGGTCACGGGAGAGCCTGTTGAGGATGGTGATAATCCGGGAAAACAATTGGAATTGACTATTGAGGTATCTTCTATTAATGCCGCTTATCGTTGGGAAGGTGCTCGTATTCAGAAGTATGAATATGAGTTGGGTATGACTGGTAATATGAACAATGATTTTGTTTTATATCGTTTAGCCGATATCTATTATATGAAGGCTGAAGCTATTTTGAGAGGTGGTAATGCCGCTACTTTATCAGCTTTATGTGCGGAACCTGCATTCCAGTTAATACGTGAAAGGGCAAATCAGCCCGTGTATACTCCGGAAACATTAACGTTGGATGAGTTGATCAATGAACGTGGCCGTGAATTTGCGTGGGAAGGTTGGCGTCGTCAAGACTTGGTTCGTTGGGATAAGTTCGCTAAAGGTAGCTGGACATTTAAGGAAGCCTTGAATAATAATTCGCGTGATTTATTCCCGATACCATACGATCAGATTACGAAAAACCAATCTTGGAAACAGAATCCGGGATATTAATAGTTGTGTTTTTATGCATATGGATAGACGACAATTCGTGAAAAACCTAGGACTGGGCACAGCCTCTTTAAGCATGGGAAGCTTGGTAACGGCTTCCTCATGTGCCCCGTCTGGGGATTCCTCCCTTAAACAAAACGTCAAGGAAGGAGAGGATGGACAGTTTTTATTTATCGGTGACGATATCGCCATCGCCCAGACAGAGTATGGGAAGGTGCAGGGATATCTGCTGAATCATGTATATACGTTCTTGGGAGTTCCTTATGGGGCTGATACGTCGGGAAAAAATCGCTTTATGCCTCCCCAAAAGCCAGAGCCGTGGACAGATGTGAGACCAGCGGTTTTTTATGGGAATACGGCGCCGCAACGTATGGAGAACCGGTGGCCCAATAATTACGGAACTTTTGCCGATCATTGGAACTACTGGGATGTGAGTGAGGATTGCTTATATTTAAATGTATGGACACCGGGCATTGCGGATGGTAAGAAACGTCCCGTATTGGTGTGGCTGCATGGCGGCGGTTTTACAAATGGTAGTGGGATCGAGCAGGATGGATATCATGGAGAGAATATAAGCCGGGAAGGAGATATCGTATTCTGTTCCATTAATCATCGGTTGGGGCCGATTGGCTTCTCTGACTTATCTGGTGTTGGTGGAGAAGCGTATAAGGATTCCGGAAACGTGGGGATGTTAGATATTATTGCCGCCTTGCGATGGGTACATGATAATATCGCCAATTTCGGTGGAGATCCTGGGAACGTAACGGTTATGGGACAATCCGGAGGAGGTTCTAAGGTCTGTACGGTAGCCGCTATGCCGGCGGCAAAAGGTTTGATCCATAGAGCCGTGGCTTTAAGTGGATCTACGGTAGGAGCTTCCGATCAGGTGATGACCCGGAAGGTGGGAGAATATATTTTGAGAGAAGCGGGGCTGACCGCTTCCCAACTGGATAAATTGCAAAGAATACCTTGGCGGGAATATTTGGATATAGCGGATAGGGCTTGTAAAAAGTGCTGGGAAGATCAAGGGATTAGCATGAGACGGACTTTTGGCCCTGTTGCTGATGACCGGAATATTCCGGCCGGTGTATTCTACTCCGGTGAGAGCCATTTGGAGTCTCCTGTCGTGCCGATGATATTCTGTACGACTTTCCATGAATGGAACCCGAACAGGGCGGATGCGGCTTTGGAAAAAATCACTCAAGACGGTGTGATCGAGAAACTGAGAAGTCAATATGGTGATAAAGCGGAATCGATCGTGAAGGCTTTCGCCAAGAATTTCCCGGATAAGACTCCGATGGAGCTTTGGGCGATGATTTTGTCTTCCCGTCAACGAGTGGTTGAGGCGGCCAATGCGAAATTAAAGCAAGGCCAGCCCGTGTATGTAGCTTGGTTTGGCTGGTGTCCGCCCTTGTTTAATAACCGTATGCGTGCGTTCCATTGCTCGGATATCTGTTTCTGGTTTAAAAATACGGATCGGATGTTTACTCATACGGGTGGAGGTAAGGTACCTCGTGCGTTGTCAGATAAGATGTCTGGCGCTTTGTTGAATTTTATGCGGACAGGAGATCCGAACGGAGGAGAGTTACCCGCTTGGCCGAAATACACGGAAGAAAATGGAGAGGTGATGATCTTGAATAATACGTGTGAGGCTCGGAATGATCCGGATCGGGAGGCTCGTAAATCTTTGGAGGTTTAATTTAAAACGAGAGTGTTATGCTTGAGAAAAAGATTTCAAGACGTAGTATGCTTCGGGCTACCGGTTTGGCGGTCTTGGGTAGTACGTTGGCAGGCTGGGCTTCTTGCGCTCCGAAGAAAAAAGAGGAGCCATCACCCGAAGCGTCCTCTTCGAAACGTCCTTTCCGTGTCAGCCTCAATGTCTCTACGATATCGGGTTATAAACTTCCTGTTCAAAAACAGATTGACTTATGTGCCGAGGCTGGGTTTGAGGGGATTGAGTTATGGACCCGTGATGTGGATGCGTTCGTAAAGCAAGGGGGAACTTATGAGACACTCAGGCGTCAGCTGGAAGGTTCCGGACTTTTATTGGAGAATATGATCGGTTTTGCCTCGTGGTTTGCCGATGATCCTTCGAAACGGAAGGAAGGGCTAAACCAAATGCGGCATGATATGGAGATGGTAGCGGGATTGGGCGGTAAATTTATCGCCGCTCCTGCTCAAGGAGTTACTCAATTGGATCGTACACGGTTGCCGGAGTATTCCGAACGCTATCGGGCGATACTGGATTTAGGGGATGAGATGGGTGTCACTCCGATATTGGAACTATGGGGAGCCGGGGTCCTGAATCAACTATCGGATACCATGGCGATAGCGATCGCCTCCGGGCATTCGCGTACTTCTGTCTTATTGGATTTTTACCATTTGTACAGAGGAGGAAATAGTTTTGATAGTTTACGCTTGATAAATGGGAAGATCCTTCCGGTTTTTCATATCAATGATTATCCTGAGTTGCCTCCTCGTACGGAGTTGAGAGATTCGGATCGGGTGTTTCCGGGAGATGGCATTTGCCCGTTTAATAAGATACTTCCTTTGCTATACGACTCCGGTTTCCGGGGTGGATTATCTGTAGAGCTTTTTAATAAGGGATATTGGGAAACCATGGATGTAAAGGAGGTCTTAAGGAAGAGTTTTGAGAAAACCACACAGGTAATCAATAGTTCGATGGGATAAAAGTTTGTTGGGATTTAGGGAAAAGGGACTGCTTCGAGGTGTTTTATCTTCGAGGCGGTCCCTTCTGCTTTATTAGGTATTCTTTATTCTTCCGTAATTACCGAGAATTCACCGATACCCGCTTGCTTTTTATCATCGACGATACGAGTCGCTACCAAACGGATTTGGTTACCTTTCGTTATCGGGAAATGTACGACTTGCTCGATCGGGTTAGCCTTGATATTGGAGAATTCGCCTTCGGCCACCTTCTTTCCATTAATATATAATTGATAGTTGGAGATATGACCGCTTGCGTCACGTCCTTGGTTCGGGGTGTAGCGGAATCCGGATATAGGCATTTCTTTCGCTAATTGTACGACTAACTCTTGTTTCCCTTGTGGCAAATAGTAGGTCGTGTAGCCGTTTCCGTCTAGGATCAGGCTGGTTTTCTCATCTTTCGGTGATACGATCGTGTAATCACAAGCAGGAATATCGAACGTTTGCGCGGAAACCGGACTGACTGTATCGAAAGTCGGATCATAGGCAATCGCCTTGACAGTTCCTTTTTGAGCGAAAGCGAATGGCACCTGATAAAGCGGTGAGTCCTTGGTCGGATCTGAACCGTCGGTGGTATAATGAACCTCGGAGCCTTTATCTCCGGACTGTATGCTTACCTCATCGTTGATATTACGGGCAATCGTTGGCTCGGTCACCAAGGCGGGGGCAAGGTATGCCTCCACGTTATTGATACAAAGCGGCCCGCGGGCGTCTGTGAAGTTGATGCGTATCTTCTCCGCTTTCTCGGTCTGGAAACGGACAATTCGTTTATAGCCGATAGTTGTCGTAGAATCCACGGTCTGTGCCGGAATCCATTTACCCCCTTGCTCGAGTTCGATATTGAACGAGCGTACTCGTTGTCCTAATGGGATATATTCTTGTATTACCAAGCGGTTTACATCGGTAGGATGGGTTAACGTGAAAGTCAATGAACCACTGGTTACTCCATCGTCCGTAGCCCAATAGGTATCCCAATCCCCATCTACTGCCTTATTGGGACTAAAATTACGTCCTCTTTTATTGCTCGCTTGTACGTAACATCCTTTCAACAGATTCTCCTTAAAGTCATTTTGGATGGTTTGATACCATTGTACGGCACGGGCGGAGTCTACCGGACTTATTTTTCCGTTCAACGCTACGGGGAAGTTCAATAGGAAATTGGCGTTATGCCCGACGCTTCGGTAATAGAGATCTACCAATTTTGCCAGCGACTTGACTTGGTGATCTTCCCGGGAGTGATAGAACCATCCCGGACGGATAGATACATCGCATTCTCCACCTAGCCACATCGGTCCGTTCTCATCTCCCCATACACTCTGTTGGAAAGTAGGCATGGAGGGTTCCGAGGCGAAGATGCTCCATTGGGTATCACCGGCCCAACCTTCCTCGTTACCGATCCAGCGGATATCGGGTACTGTCCCTCCGAAAACCATGATGTCCGGGTGGTGCGCCTTGATCGTGTCTCGTGCCCGCTCATATTGATAATAGGTCTTGGCGTCTATAGCACGGGTTTCATTCGTGCCGCCATACCAGCCATTGCCACCGTTTGCCCCATCAAACCAGTATTCGAACAACGGGCCATAGTTGGAGACTAATTCATGTAATTGGGCATGGAATTTTTCTACATATCCCGGTTGTCCGTAATTCTCACTGTTTCGGTCCCAAGGGGAGAGATAGACACCGAATTTCAGCCCGTGTTTCTTACAAGCGTCGGATAGTTCTTTTACCATATCTCCTTTGCCATCTTTCCAAGGAGAATTCTTTACGCTATATTCGGTTGTGGCGGTAGGCCATAGACAGAAACCGTCGTGATGCTTGGTGGTTAAGATTACACCTTTCAATCCGGCGGCTTTGATTGTTTGCGCCCATTGATCGCAATCCAGATCCGTCGGATTGAATGTGGAGGCGGGAGTGTTTCCGTAACCCCATTCCAGATCATTGAACGTATTTAATCCGAAATGGACAAAGGCGTATGTTTCCATCTTATGCCATTCAACTTGTGCCGGCGTGGGAACGGGCAGGATAGGGGTGGGCGCTGTCGCTTCTTTACAGGAGAAGAAGGAAAACAACCCAAGCCCCAATAAAATAGAGGAACTCAAGTGCTTCATTATTTGTTTATATTTAGATGAGACTTCAAATATATGAAAAAAACGGCAGATTCTTATTCTGTTTTTAGATATCTAGATAAAAAATAAAGTCCCATGTCTTTTTGATGTCCTCTGGGGAAATTTTCATGCTAGCATATGTTTGTTTGTCAATTATTTGCAGTGCCAGTTTGTTTATCGTCTTTGGCACGGTCGTGCCATCATGGTGGCAACGCTATGCCATCCGTGTGGCAGAGTCTTGCCATCGTTGTGGCACAGTATTGCCACTATGATGGCAAGGGTACCGGCTATATCGTTTCCGTGAACAGTCGGTATTTTTACGTGTGCTATATTATAATGTACCCGAAGTCGGTTGCCGTAAAAAACTTGAAAAATAATGCCGGAAAAGTTTGGAGTTTATGTTTTATAGCACTACTTTTGCACCCGCATTCGAGAGAGAACGGCGCTTCAGGAATGA
>NZ_SRYM01000069.1 GCF_004793765.1 Parabacteroides distasonis
ACACTCTGATGTTGAAACTTTATGCAAAAATATAACGATTAAATAATATACAATGGAAGAAAAGAAGATAAATAACATCTCGTCTGTTTGCGTGTATTGCGCGTCCAGCACGAAGATTCCCCCGATTTATTTTGACGCCGCCAAGGAATTGGGGTGTCTTTTGGGAGAGCGAAAACTACGGGTAGTCAATGGTGCCGGGAATATCGGTTTGATGTGCACTGTCTCCGACGCTGTGTTAGCGGCTGGTGGAACGGTAACGGGCGTTATCCCCCATTTTATGGTGGAGCAGGATTGGTATCATAAAGGCTTGACCGAGTTGATTGAGGTCGAGACGATGCACGAGCGTAAACAGCTCATGGCAAACCTCTCGGATGCGGTGATCGCCCTTCCCGGTGGATGCGGTACATTAGAGGAACTTCTGGAGATCATCACTTGGAAACAACTCGGTCTCTACCTCAATCCGATCGTAATCCTCAATATTAATCATTACTATGATCCCTTGTTGGAACTTTTGAGGAACGCCATGAACGAGAATTTCATGCGTCCCCAGCACGCCAAGATGTGGGCGGTAGCCGACACGCCGGAAGAAGCTATCCGTCTCATCTACGCCGAGCCGAAATGGGACGCAAGCCTTCGGAAGATCGCGGCGATTTAAATCTTAAAAATGAATATGATAATGAAAAAACTAGGTTTATTAATGATGTTGTTGCTCCTGTCAAGGATCGCTTTGTTCTGCCAGGCACAGACGGCGGGTATCGAGGAGAAGGAAGTGCTTAGGAATGAAGATGTGATTTTCCATCAGATTGATGAGCATACATGGTTTGGAACAGGTCATTTAATGGCGAACGAGAGCCTGTATCTGGTCGAGGGAGAAACGAAAGCGATCTTGATTGATGCAGGAACAAAGATCAAGGATTTGGATAAGCTAGTGGCTTCCATCACGGACAAGCCGGTTACGCTGGTCGCCACACATGTGCATCCGGACCATACAGGTTCTGCTATCGATTATTTCCCGGAGATTTATATCAATCCGGCTGATACGATAGGTATACCGGAATTTATGCCGAATTATAAAGGTAAAGTTTGTTTCCTTAAAGACGGTGAAATACTAGATCTAGGTGGGCGTACCCTAGAGGTAGTATTTACTCCCGGGCATACTCCCGGCTCAACCACTTTTGTGGATAAAGATGCCGCTTATGGCTTTAGTGGCGATTCTTTCGGCTCCGGTAATCTATTGCTGGGAGTTGACTTCTCTACGCTCATATCCACTTGCAAGAAGATGAGTACGGTGATCGAGAAATATGGTATCAAATACCTTTACCCCGGACATTATTTCGGAATGAACAAGGAAACCCATCAACGTGTAAAAGACATGATCACAATGAGCGAGGAGGTCTTATCCGGTAAAGCGCAAGGCGAGCCTAATCCGAAAGGGATGTTGGGGTTAGACCGGGTATATACGAAGTATGGAGTTCGTATAAATTATAAGAAGGAGAGCCTGAAATAATATAGCCTGAAAGTGAGAAAGCGTTTACCTGATTAGGGAATATATACTTCCCGGGCCAAGGAATACATACTTCCTTGGCCCGGGAAGTATATATTCACTTTTGAAGTATGATCGCTTGATTCACCTGTGGAGTTCGGATACCTGGTTTCAATTCCCCGTTGATGATGGTTAACCGGTTATCTTGGATAACCGCTCCCGCTCCGGCACGGGCCAACTGTTCATATTTGCCCAGATCACTCCATTCTTTTGCGGAGAGGTCATATTGAAGTAAGGCGGTATTGAATCGGTACCATTCTACCGGATGGTGCATATAGGCCTTGGCTTCCGCTTGCAGGCGGGCAATGGCCGCCGAATCTTGCGCCGCCTCCGCTTTCGCTAAATGGATCGGGCGGGCGATGGCGGCTAGGAAACAATCGTAGTTCACACCTCCCATAAATAAGATTTTATCCGTTTGGAAAGTCACGGCGCAACCTCCTGTCAGGGTGCGGTTCGTTCCGTCCTTCAACGGCGGAAGAACGGTCTCCTGTTGCCAGGTAGAAGTTGTCGGGTTGAATACCAATACATCCGTCGGGACGATCGGTTCCTCTTCGTTTAGGATGGGCTGGAAGCCTCCGGCTAGATAGATACGTGTGCCGTTGGGACTTTCTCCGGTCGCTAATACCGGCTGTACACGGGCTGCTCCCGGGAAGTCCGGTAGTTGTTCCCATCCCTTTTCGATATTCGCTAGGTTGAGGCGTAAGAAGGTATGGCAGGGCTGTCCGTTCTCATTTCCCCCTGCTACGTAAATCTCCTGTCCGGTAAATGCGGCCGAGAGATTATCCATTGGAGACGGTAAGGAGGGTAAGGCACAAACCGCTACCTCTCCTTTCGTGGGGTTATAGGAGATGCGGGAGACCTCGACCAAGGAAGAATCACTGTTGTTTCCTCCGATGCAAACGATACCTTCCGGGGTGGAAACCGTAGCGCCGTAGGCGACGGGACGAGGCAGTCGGCCGATCTCTTTCCAGCCTTCGGGAAGAAGGACGAATATCTCGCTATAATATCGCTTGGCTCCTCCCTCGGTGACGGGTTTGTCCGGAAAGTTGCAACCTCCGGCAACGATCAATACGCCGTTATGGATGCCGGCGAACGGGGCGGAAACGCCAAGGGAAGCCGTATCGGCTGCTCCCGGTAGATCCGGTAATTTTGTCCAGTTTATCATGGTGTTCTGTTTTTTAGATACAGGCTGGCCGCATCCCGCTACGCAGAGTAGCAGGAGGAACAGCCAGCCGGTGATTTGTTGTTTATTATGCATAGCTTATTCTTTTATAGCCCGGAATGTAGAGGCCGGCATGCCCGCCTCGTTTACAAGATTCGCTCTCGTGAAGGGTTGCCAGCCGTAGCGTACCAGCTTCGGGTGAGTCACTTGATCGTTCCACACCTTTACTTTCCCGTTCTCTACCACGGCTTGCGCCGGATAGTAAAGTCCTTCCCGCTCGGCGATCTCGAATGTACGGATGGGGTCCCCATCGGAGGTTGTCAAGCCCTTTGCGTAATCGAAAGTGATATAGGCGGCGTTATCGGTAAACGTTGCGCTGCGGAACAAAGGGCCGGATGGGATTACGTTATGTCCGTAGGTCTTGTTCAAGGCCCAATGTGCCAGTCGTTCGCCAATCTCTTTTTTTCGGGTAGGGTGAACGTTTAAAGAATCCCCGCGATCGCTACTAACGGCCATACCCGTATTCGATACGGTTTGCGCCAGGCGGCGTTGGCTGTCCCTGAACCAAGTCCAACTCGGGCGGTCTATGCTGGATAGTTGGACATAGTAGAAAGGCAGGTCTGCGTTCCAATTCTGGCGCCAGCTGTTCACCAATAGCGGGAATAATCGTTCGTGTACTTCCATATTATGGGCGTTCGATTCTCCTTGGTACCAAATAATCCCTTTGATGGGATATTGATGAAGGGGTTGGATACCCGCCTCGAACAGATAACAAGGCTCATACGGATGGCGTTGGAGCGGGTTGGATGCTTGCTTGATGTTTAAGGCCGCCCGTTCACGTACCCAATCTTGGATAAAGTCGTTCTTCGTCCAATCCTGTAAGATATCCGAAAACTCGAATTCCAGTGTTTTCCGGTCGATCCATGCCTCTGTAGGCGAGCCGCCAACAGCGTTCAATATCAATCCTACGGGTACTTGTAAGCTATCGGCCAGCATACGCCCGAAGGCAAATCCTATGGCCGAGAAGCGTGCGGTATTCCGCGTGTCGCATACTTCCCATTGGGTGTCGTGGTAATATTGCAGGCGGTTCAATGAATCCAGTACGGAAGCGTCCCATTCCACGGCGTAGGTCTCCCAGCGGGGCTTTAGGTCGAATAAACGGATTTGCGAGTGTTGTTTCGCATAATCTAGTTGTTGCAGTTGTTCTTCTTTTATGCTCTCGTTTACTCGAAACGCCATATTGGATTGTCCGGAACATAGCCAGACTTCCCCGGCTACTACATCCCGATAGTTCAGCGTGCGGCTGGGGGTAGAAACCGTTAAGGTATAGGATTTCCCGCTTACCCGTAAGGGGTCGAGCGTGACAGTCCATTTCCCGTTCGTACCGGCTACGGTCTCCTTCCTTTGTCCGGCGAGGGTAACGGTTACTTTCTCCCCTTGGTTGGCGATGCCAGATATAGGAAGCGGTTGATCCCGTTGCAAGACCATCCGGTCCGAATAGATGGCAGGAAGCTGTAATCCTCCGTAATCGCCGGTTAGCGCCCCATAAACGGTGCGGGCCAAGATACCGGCACCTTCAGCGTTGGGATGCAATGCGTCGGGCAATAGATCCGGACGGTCATATAATCCTTCCTGCAAATCGATCAAGGTTGCGCCGGCTATCCGGGCGATTTCTTCGATAAGCGCTTGCTCCATCCAGTACCAGTCTCTTGTACCGGATTTAAAACGAGAATGGCGGTGAGATATCGGAGTCATACGGCAAACCCATACCTTGCATCTCGGATTGGCTTTCCGGAAGGATTCGATCAAGGAAAGATAATCCCGAACGAAATCGTCCCGGTAATTCGGCCATGCCCGAGGGTCCGTATCGTTCAATCCCAGATGGATGATCACGTAATCCCCGGCAAACCTCAGTGCCTTTTGATACGCCTCTTGTTGGGTATAAGGACGATATCCCTTGTTTAATAAAGTAGCCCCGCTATGCCCGAAGTTCTCCACTTCGTAGGCATCTCCAAGCATCTGTTGCAATTGGGCCGGGTAGCAGTTTGTTTCCCTGTTTTTGATTCCGTAGCCGTAGGTCACGCTATTACCTACGCAAGCCACCTTGATCTTTTGCGCTTGGCTCATAAATGCGAAAGCGAGGAAGATGGATAAGATTCCTATTATTTTTCTCATTTCATTCAACCGAATTAGACGTTATTTAAGTTGTTTATCCGGAGAGTAAACCAGTCCTTCCACCGCTTTCTCTCCATCCGGGGTGACGCAAACGAACGTAAACATCCATTTCACCAGACGGACCTCGGGGGTATTGAACGTACCGACCGGAAGCTTCATCAACACCTTGTTCCAGCCTTTTTCCAGATGGACCGGGGTTGGTTTACGGTTTACGCAGTTCTCGTTCCCCAGTGGGATCTCATTGGACTTCTCCCGGTGGGTAGCGGTCCATACGGGGGGCGTTATCTCTTGATCATTTACCCAGATACGGCTTTCTTTATAATCCCATTTTCCTTGCATTGGAGGTAGATCCATTTCAGAACGGCTATAATTTTGAAATTCGATCCACGTACCTACCTCTTGCGCCTTGGGCGAATAGATCCAAGTCCATGCGTAAGCGGTATGATTCGGTTGCGGGTCTTTATAGGCACCGGGAACCAGCGGTCCCCAGACATGGCGCAGGTAGATTCCGGCACCGATGGCGTCGTGCGTGCCGTAGCTTTTCCCTTCATAGGTATATTGCGTCTGAAGCGCCTTTTCCGGAGGGAAAGAGCGGGTCAGTTCCCCATCATTCGGGAAAGGGTCGGTGATACGCCATCTCACGTTGGTTTGCTTGACGTAGGCGAACGGGTATCCTTGGAAATGATGTTCTTTATGCCATAACATCCGTCGCTCAAAATCGACAAATGCCTTATGCTCCTCGTTATCGGGATCGATAGGCAGCATCGTTCCGTTCTTATCGAAATATTGATAGCCACCGCCCAACCAAGAACGTTCGGCGATCGCTAATAGATTCGGATACAAATTATTCTCCCGGATCAATTTGTCCTCCGGCTGTACGACCCGGTCGTGCCATACGGCAAGGATCGTACCCGCCAAATCATGGCTTCCTTGCGGTTCATTGTAAATACGGCTGGTGTATAGGCCGATCAAGTCGGCGAACGTATCAAAATGGTTGATATAATGGAAACGGGAGTCGATCGCGGGAATGCCCGGTCGCGCTTTTCCCCGGTAACTCCACATTTGCTCCATGTCGATCTCACCCGGCTTGTACTTCCATCCCGGGTTCCAAGAGATCACTTGTTTCCCTTTCGCACGGATATAAGCGACCATCTCGGGTACGAACTTCGGATTGGTAAACTTTACCTCGTCCGTCCCGATATGTAAGTAAGGAACCTCCTCGAATACCTCGCAAACCTCGTCCATCAATAGTTTTAAGATCGCCATACCCTCCTTGCTCTGCATATCATGACGGAACGCCCGGATGAAAGCGTCGCTATGCCCCGGCATATCGATCTCCGGGATCAATAGTACGTTATGCTCCTTGCAAAAGCGAACCAGCTCCTTTGCGTCCTCGATCGTGTAATATTTTCCGGGCATACGGCTCATATTGCAGCTGTCGTTCAGCATCGGAAAGATCTTGCTCTCCAGACGCCAAGCTTGGTTCTCCGTGAGATGCCAATGAAATACGTTCATCTTGTAGCGGGAAAGTACCTCGATCTCCCGTTTCAGTTCTTCCATGGAGATATAGCTCCGCCCTACGTCTTGCATGAATCCTCGTATGCGGAAAGCAGGCCAGTCGGTGATCTCGCAACCTTGGATGGAATATTGGTTTCCTCGTCGCTCGGTCAGTTGGCGTAAGCTCTGTATCGCCCAATAAGCCCCTTGCTCGGACACTGCCCGGATGGTTATGCCCCGGGAAGAGACGCTTAGTTGATAAGCCTCCTCGGAGTTGAGGGGGACTCCGTCCAATTTGTCAACCAAGGAAACCTCTATCTTATATCGGCTGTCTGGTTGGACGCTTACCGGAAGCTCTCCTAGGAATTTCATTAGTATAGAACAGAGTTTCCCTTCGGAAGAAACTGCTATTTCCTTCGGATGGAACGAAGCGTTTGTCCGGACGTATTTTTGGGGCATGGGCAATAAAACAGGATTCCGGGCCTTTAATGGCCCGGAATACAAGAAACTTAAAACAATTGCAAAATGCAGTATATATCGCATATACTTAAATTATTGATGAATGAGATCCTGTAATTTGACGGCTTGGAAGGTCATATGCGCCACGCTCGACTCATAGAAGATTCCTACCGTTTCCTTATCGATCATGGAGAGACAAGAATATCCCCAGCCCTCACCCTCGTCCAATAAGACTTGATGCTTCGTAGGCCAAGTAAGTCCGCCGTCCAGACTCGCCTTGATCGTGATATGATTACGTCCTTTCGTCGTGTTCGGGTTGGAGAAAAGTAAAAGATCCTTGCCTGTGATGTTATCTTTAGCGTTTACCTTGATCAGGCTGGCCATACAAACGGGTTCCTGTAAGGCACTGCGGCTGGAAGGATGCTCCGTCCATGTCTTGCCTAAATCTTTTGTTGTGGCTACGGCACGGCTACCGCCTCGGTTATCGCGCATATTTAGCATCAATACACCCGGTTCCACCTCGGCAACTTGCGCCTCAGTTGTATTCGTGCGGGCGAAGTTGTGTAGGTGCCATGTTTTCCCGCGGTCTTTGCTGTACATGATACCGGCGTTGGGCACACGGGTAGCGTCGATAAACTGGATGGGAAAGACTAAGGTACCGTCTTGCATCGTGATACCTCGTCCCGGTCCTTGCAATAAGAAATACCAAGACGGGTCTTTTACTTGAGACGTGATGTTGATAGGTTCGCTCCACGTCTTGCCGTCGTCTTCGCTTTTCACGAGCATAAGTTGGGCGGTCTCGTCCGGTGTCATTCCCGGCATGGAGTTCCACCAAGCCCGTTCGTTACCCATACCATGCGTCCATGCGGCTACTACCCAAATCGTATTGGTCTTTTCGTCTACCAAGATCGATGGGTCTCCTACGCCGTTTTGTCCGTGAGGCAAGCCATCCGTTTGCTGGAAAGTCATAGCTACTCGCATCGGTTCCCAAGTTTGTCCCTTATCGGTGCTGCGGCTGACGCCGATATCAATTTTCTCTTGCAGGTCCACGCTGCTGTTATAACGAATATCGTAGACTCCAAGCAGAGTCCCGTTATTCGTTGTCACTAATCCTGGGATACGGAAGGCCGCTGATCCGTCATCTCCGGCTTGACGTACGCCCATACCCACATGGCGTTCGTCTATCTTTCCTTTCCAAGTGATGTCGATTGGTTTGTTGTTGATCTGGGCGCTGGGCATTGTAGTCGCTACTTTTGTCAATAGGGAAGTCTCTGGCTTCATCTGGATACTTACCCAGAAGAAATTGATACCTTTAAGCATCGGTTGCTTGGAGGTTAGTTTTACGGTGCGTGATAAGGGGGTGCTGACTTCATCTTGCCGTACGGAATAAGATTCAAGCGCCTTACGGGTATCTCCCGGCTTGTGGCTGGATATGTATGCGACAGGGCTGAAATGTTCCCCTTGGCGGGAAGGGGCCTCCACGCCGCTATAGAATAGACGGATCGCTTGGATGTCCGATAGGTCGACATTGTCTCCGATCTGTATCGTGATCTCGTTCAATACATCCCCTTTTTGGGCCGGTATCCGCATCTCATAAAGTACATTATCGATCCGGTCTATCAAGATGGGGATTTGTTGCTCTCGCACATAAAGACTGTCTGCCGCAAAAGCCGTTTGTACGATGAAAAGAATGCAGAAATACAAGAAAGTTTTTTTCATGATGTTTTTTTGTAGGTTGAAATTAATAGATATGTGAATTCCAAAGGTAACGATATTCATTCATATGAGCAAAGCCCCTTTGGAATTCTTTCCAAAAACCGAGTTATATCCTATCGCCTTAAACCTATGTACGATTAGTATCCGGGAGTCTGTTTCAATGCGGTGTTGTTTGTTAAAACACTTTCATTGATAGGCCACAACAAACGCTCTTTTTGTGCTTTTGTGTACTTTAATACATAGTCTGTTCCGGCGCAACGAAGGTCATACCAACGTTTCCCTTCGAATACGAACTCACGTAGACGTTCTTTTAGGACAGTTTCAATGGCTCCCTTGTCATCACCGACCATGTATTGATTGTCTGTATAGAAAGCTCCCTTATCGTTCGGATAAGCCAATTCACTCTTATGCGCATTGAAATATTCACTGCCATAAGCACGTTCACGGATTGCGTTGATTTCGGAAGATATATCTTCACCCAAGAAAGCTTTGGCTTGAGCCAGTAGCAACAAACAATCTGCATAACGATAAATAGGATAGTCATCGTACCATTGACGTTCGTCACCTCCGGCTAAAGTCATTCCTCTGAATTTATAAGCGATAGGAGCGACATATTCCGTAGTCCCATTTTCTAATTGCTTGTAGATGGGTGATAGAGTGCCTTCCTTACGAGTATCTCCATCCCGATAAACTTTCCAATAGAAATCATAGTTGACTTGATAACGGATCAAACCGTTTAGGTTAAATCCAGGAACTTTCAAGTAAGGAGTTCCATCTTCGGTACAGTAGTTTGCCATGTATTCTTTTTGGGGAACCATATTATTACGCCAGTTGTAACCTTCCCACATCAAGAAGTCATCGTCTTGTCCGCTGTGATAGGCGAAGATGATCTCTTTGTTCAATTTATTATCATAAGCGAAGACCCGTGTGAACTCGGACTCTAATGATACCTCCGCATTTTGCTTTACGGATTCTAGGGCAGCCTTAGCTGTCGTGTAATCACCGTTGCTGCCACCCATTTGGCTACCACTCCACATATAGACTTCGCCTTTCAGCATTTGCGTAGCGGCTTTGGACCAGTAATATTTGCCGTATTTATAGGAGTAGTCGTTTCCAAAAGCGTTCTCGGAACTTTCTATATCCTTTTTGATCTGATCCAATACCTCAGATGCGGGAGATGCGGCTTTCGCCAGATTATTCACATCTATTTGGTCACCAAGTGTAGGTTCAGTCGTGATGATCACATCACCCCATGAGCGTAATAAATGGAAATATAAGAACGCACGCAAACCGTAGGCTTCCCCTAGGTAATAGTTACGGGTTGACTCGTCTACCAAGTCTGTATCCTTGACCTTATAGATCATCAGATTGATCTGATTGATGACCGTATATAAGTTCCCGAAATTGGAAATACCTGTAAACTCTGCGTTGATCGTGTTGTAAGGTAAACGCTCAACACCTTGGGTTGCCTCACCGCCGAATGGTATATCACCATAAATGTCAGCTCTAGGCTCTCCTAACATAAACATATTATAGGAGTACTTACGGGTCAACCCATGTAAGCCTGTATTGAAAGCTTTAATTTGGTCCGCCGATTTCCAGTAACCCGCATCGGTAATTGTGCTTACCGAATCTATGTCTAGCGAATCGCAACTCGTAAATGAAAGGGATGCGGCAGCTGTTATAAGTGTTAAAAATATTTTTTTCATAATATCTGTTTACTAGTTGATAAATCATTAAAATGTTACGGAGACTCCTAATAATACGGTTCTCGGAGTTGGATAACGGCCATCGTCAACACCCATATTGGCGGTACCGTTAGAAGAATCTTGGTATTTTATTAATGCCGGTTCTGGTGAGGTACCTGTATAACCGGTTACGTAAAATAAGTTCTGTCCCGTTACGTAGATTGAGGCGTTTTGCATATAGGCCTTGCTTGTCCATCTTTTTGGTAAGGTCCAAGTCAACGTGATCTCACGGCAAGCCAGATAGTCCGCTTTCTCGTAGAAACGGGAACTGTTATTATCCGTATTTGCTCCTGCGTTATTGGAACGGGTGATATTTTTCTTACTCAACTGATCCGCATAGTAAAATTTAGGTAAGTCCGTATCTGTATTAGTCTCGGACCAGGTTTGTTTTACCATGTCGATGATGTTGAATGAACCTTGATATTGACCTAAAGAACGTGCCGCTAAGTCATTATATAAAGTATGGCCTAAGGCATAATCGAAACGTGCGTATAAGGATAAATCTTTCCAACTGATCGTCGTAGAGAAACCTCCGGTGACATTTGGGAACATATTACCTACTTTTATGCGGTCTAATGTGTTGATAACACCATCACCATTTAAGTCAGCCCAGCATACATCGCCCGGCTCGATCTGTTGTTTGCCTGTCTTATCAGCTAATGCGGCGTAAGCGGCTGGTCCGTATAGTTCGCCTACCGCATCATAGCGGTTATTTGCGTTTGCTTTTACGTCATTCCAGTCCTTGAAGATATGGTCTTGTTTATAGCCGAACATATCGCCGAGTTTTCCACCTTCTTGTAGGCCACCTACCCATACTTCCTTACCTTGTTTCGGATCCCATACCAGTTGACCGCCTTGTCGGTTTTTATCGTTTCCATTCGCTGGCAATTTAACGACCTTATTGGCTACGGTAGATAAGTTGGCTGTTAATTCCCAGCTCCATCCTTTTACATTTTCTAAGATATGTCCTTTTACTTCCATCTCGAAACCTTGGTTACGTAAAGTTCCGAAATTGGTTTTAATAGAGCTATAGCCTGTGTAAAGAGGTAAATCCAGATCTGTCAGCAAGTTCTTGGTGGTACGGTTATAATAATCCAATATAAAGCTTAAGCGGTTGTTGAAGAAACCTATATCCAAACCAGCCTCGAACGACTGACTCTGTTCCCATTTCAATCCACCGTTGATTAACTTGTTGTTATAGAAACCTACGCCGCTGTCGTAGTTCTTATCTACCTGTGCGTATGTACCATATACATCATAATAACCCAATCCGTTTACATTACCGTTAACACCCCAGCTCAAGCGAGGTTTCAAGTTGTTTACAATATTAGCTAAATTGGATTCTTTGAAGAATGCCTCTTCATGTATATTCCAACCTGCAGATATACCGGGGAAGAAACCCCAACGGTTGTCGCTCAGTTTAGAAATTCCGTCGTAACGAGCTACGACAGAGAGTAAATAACGATAGTCGTAATTATAGTTTACACGGGCAAATCCAGAAAGAATGCGATAACCTTCTTTCTTGGAGGTTGTCTTGGTACGATTACTACCTGCATTTAGAGTCGGGATATCATCTGACGGCGAATTTTGAGTTGTAGCCTCAAACAGGAAGTAGTGATAATTGAAATACTCACCACCAACCATAGCTTCTAGATTATGCTTCTCGTTGAATGTGTCTGTATAAGTCAATGTTGCGTTCAATTGTTGTTGATTCGACTTGGTAACTTTAGCGTAAGCCTCACGTACTGTATTTGGGTTGACTGCTGTCTGGAATTGATAAGCTTTGTTGAATCTTTCCTGCTGGCCATCTACGTGGTAGAGTGATGCATTACCGTTCAATATCAATTTCTTTGGGATCAAATCGGCCGTGAATCCCATGTTATAGGTATTACGACGGGTTCCATTCGTTTGTGTCATCTTATCTAAATAGTATTGGGGATTACCATCGGCGGTACCAATACCGCTGGCTGGAGAGCCATCTTCATTCCACGGATTCCAAGTAGGACGTTGACTTAATGTGCGATAGAATACGGAAGCGTTACTTAATCCGGATGCCCATAATTCTGGTGAACGAGACCAAGTGTATGTAACTCCTCCATTTATGGTCAAGAAAGGTAATACCTTATAAGATCCGTTTAAAGTACCCGAGAAACGCTCATAGCTAGTACCACGTACCATACCATCCTCTTTGTAATATCCTAAACTGGCGGCGAAGGCTCCTTTGTCATTGCCTCCGGTGAAACTTAGATAATGGTCTTGTGTGAAGGAGGGGTCTTTGAATGTAGCCTCTTTAGCCTTTCCGGAATGATCCTTGAATAAGATCGTTTGAGATTCATCATATGGATCTGTCATGGAAGACCAACCTTCATTTGTCAAATGGCGGGTATCATCATTTAAATAATGGATATCATATAAATTATTTCCGATTCCATAACCGGCCTGATTGTCGATACCGCTACGTCCGGTTCTCTTGTACCCCAAACGATTGTAGTAAATATAGTCTTCCGCATTTAGGAAATCGTATCCGTAACGGGAGAAGTTAGCTCCACCTTTGAATTTATATGTAACTTGTGCTGCTCCTTCTTTACCTCTTTTCGTAGTTACCAAAATAACACCTCCATTTGCACGAGCACCATAGATGGCGGTTGAGGCCGCATCTTTTAAAACTTGGATAGACTCGATATCCGCAGGGTTTACATCGGCTAAAGAGCTACGTACGATACCGTCTACTACAACTAGCGCACCGTTATCCTTTCCTGTCAATGTGGCTCCTCCACGGAGTACGATGTTGGGGTCGGCACCCGGCTTTCCTGTAGTATTTACTACGCGTAAACCGGAAACCGTACCTTGTAAGGATTGTCCGGCATTGGCCATAGCCGCATTTTCTAATACGGCGTTATCCAATTTAGAGATAGAGGTTGTCAAGGTCGCTCTCTTTTGTGAGCTACCGTAACCGGTTACCACTACTTCGTCTAGCTGTTCGGCGTTTTCTTGTAGGATCACGTCTACTTTGGTTTTTCCAGCTACTGGAATTTCTTGTGTCTTGTATCCAATGAAAGAAAATACTAATGTGGCGTTTTTGTTGGATACGATGAGAGTGTAATTACCGTCGAAATCGGTAATCGTTCCATTTGTCGTGCCTTTTTCAACGATAGACGCACCGGGGACACCCATGTTATAGGTATCCTGCACTGTTCCGGAGACTGTCTGCTCTTGTCCGTACATAAATGCCGGGAGTAGGAGCGCAAGCATTAAGAGCAGTAGATTCTTCTTCATGATGAATTGCTTTTTGTTTTTTATTTAGTTTATTGGATGAGATTGATTAGCATTCGTCGGTCATGTTAGCGACTTTCGGACGTAAGAAGATCACTTGGATTAGAAGTGCGATGAGTACCAATCCGGCTAGCATGGCGAAGTCATGGCCAAGATTACCAGCGTCGGTAGATTTTCCTAATATATCCGTGATGGCAGCTCCGGCGAATACACCGGTCATATTCATGATTCCATAAGCTGTCGCTCGGTAATGGGAAGGGATGAATTGGCAAAGGATCGGCATATTATTGGCGTCGAAGATACCGAAACCGATACCGAAGCACAGGCCACCGCCGATAATCATTGCGAAATTGTGCCCGAATCCCAGCAATAGGAGGGAGGGTATCGTTAAAGCCAAACCGATGGCACCTGTATAAACACGTCCCCGGACATTTCGCTGAATCCATTTATCGGATAAGATGCCTCCGGCGATTACCCCTATAAAGGAAGAGATAGCGATCGTGAATGTCGATAACGGACCAGCTTCAGACATGTCCAACGAGAGATTCTCAGCGAATAGGGTAGGGAGCCAGTTCTTTGTCGCCCAACCTGGTAAGCTTGGCGTTGCGAAATAAAGAAGAATGATCCAGAAAGCAATGTTCGTGAATAACATCCCCAATCCTTTAAATGCCCCGGAAATAGGATTCTCTTTCGGATGATTTTCCACTTTTACGGCTTGTGCTACATGATCTTTTTTATCGTGTAAGAAGATAATTAAGACCAAGCTATAAGCGATGCCGATGATACCAAACCAATGGAACGTTGTTTCCCACGTATAAACGCTGGCCACCGTAGCTCCGAATCCTCCCAAGGCTTGGCCTACATATAGGCCTGTCATATGGATACCTACGGCTAATGACCGTGTTTTCTCTTGATGATAGTCTGTGATAAGCGATAACCCGGCGGGAATATACAGGGCCTCACTGACACCCATCAAGGCACGTAAATAATAGATCTGATTGAAATCTGTACAATATCCCATCATCAAAGTAACAAAGGACCAGACAAACAAGCTACCCACGATTAACCATTTCCTGTTCATCCTGTCTGCTATCATACCGGCTACAGGACTCATGAATCCGTATATCCAGAGGAAGACTGCCATTAAACGTCCGAAGTTTGCCGCAGACTCTAGTTCCACGATATCCACCATCATGGCTGATTTCATGGTGGATAGCATCTGGCGATCCATATAGTTCAGTAAGGCGACAACCCATAGTAAACCGACTACGATCCAAGGATATAATTTCTTATTTTTCATTTGATACAGTAAAATAAATAAGGAAAACAAAGCCTTAGAACATCAGGAACCACGATTGTGATTCCTGATGTCAATTGACCAATTTTCAGTATTTTAGATAAAGTTATTTAGAAAGAATTTCATCGCAGAGCAAACTGCATTTGAGAAGCATTCTAGGAATGTGGAACGGGCCTTTGAATAGATTGCCTTTGGCAGGTTGAGAGAGACTACCATCGAAGTGTAGGTAGCCATACCATTCCCCATATTCTTTGTCGGGGAGATGATTAAATGTGTAATCGTTTATTAGTTTGTGCATTTCGAGATATTTGGCGTCGCCAGTCGCTTGGTAGGCGTAAAGTGTAGCGATAACTGCTTCGCACTGTGGCCACCAGAACTTCATGTCGTGCCAATACTCTTGGGGAGGGAAATTTTTGCAATCCTTGAAATAGTTGATTCCGCCGTATGTCTTATCCCAGCCCCAGTCCCAAGACCAGTTGAGGATTTGTAGACCCATCTCTTTCAGTTGAGGGTCCCATCCTCGATATTTGGCCTCTTCCAAGATAAACCATGCGGTCTCGATGGAGTGGCCGGGGTTGATGGTACGTCCGGCGATAGAGTCGATAAACTCACCGTTGGGCCCTACTGTCTCCAAGATAGCCTTGAATTCGGGATGCATGAAATCATGGCGTAGTTCGGCTATGGAATCATCGATTTGTCGTGTAAGTATGGGGTCGTTTATGGCCTCACGAATGCGTGCCGCCGTATCGATCAGTATCATGCAGAAAGAATGGCCTTTCGACACGAGACCTTCACGAAATTTGGGCTCCAATAATCCTGGGGTATTTTTATAGTATAATACTTGCTTGAATAAATTCACGGCCTTCTCGGCATAGCTTTTATCGCCCGATGCCAATGAGTAGTGGGCCATGGCGATCGCTGCGAAAGTTTCGGAGAATACGTAACGGCGTTTACGTACCGGAACACCGGTCGCTGTCACCTCGAAGAACATGCGTCCATCCGTATCAAAACAATGTTTCTCAATGAAATCGATACCGTTTTTACAGGCTTTCAGCCATTCCTCGTTCTTCTCGACGTGATTATAGGCATAGGCCAGGATAAAGGCAAATCGCCCTTGAAACCAAACGGATTTTGTGGAGTCCATCAAGGAGCCGTCCCGGTCTACGCAAGTAAAATAACCGCCGTTCTCTTTGTCCAGTCCATATTTCATCCAAAATGGAAGAATATTGGTAAGAAGCTCATTCCGATAGGTCTTACCCCAATAAGCTAGATATTCCGATGGATTAGATAAGTTGTCAAACGCTGCCATATCTTAGAATTTATTACATCTTTCAAAGAAATTGATAGCCTCTAATTCCGCTTTCATAGCGGCCTCTTCTTCGTCCGTCATATTCCGGAACGGGGTACGGTTCTTACCGAGATCCAATCCGATCAATTTCATGATACGTTTTCCTCCGACGATATTGCCACGGTAATTGCAGATCACGTTGATAACCTCTTGAGAGAAGTTTTGTTTCTCACGAGCTGTCTCTAGGTCGCCAGCTGCCCAAGCCTCTAAGATGCCGGTTAATTCTTTTCCGTTATAGTTTGTGGTGCCACCGATACCTCCTTGTGCTCCACCCATCGCAAGACAAGGAAGAATCGTCTCATCCTGTCCGTGTAACATGTCGAACTTACCGTTTTTATACAAACGGCATTGATTATACTCATATAAGCTCTCGTACGTATATTTGATACCGGCGAGATTAGGGATACGTCCGTCCGCTGCCTTTAAGAAATCCAGCATAGGAAGGAAAGCGTTGTTAAATGCAGGGATATGATAGTAGTAAAATGGCAAGGCAGGAGCACCGCAAGCGATTTCCTCGCAGTACTTTACCAACTCCTCAATTCGACCGATACGAGGGAAAGGGGTAGCCATTGCGCCGATACCCCAAGCGCCGATCTTCTGGGCGTGTTCCGCCAAATTACGGCTAGACTTAACGCATGTGCTACCTACGTGCACGATTACCTTAAAGCCTTCCGGAGCTACTTCTATCCATTTTTCGGCCAGTTTCATGCGTTCCTCCTCTGTCAGCATATAGCCTTCTCCGGAAGAACCATTGATGAATACGCCTTTCAGTCCGTTTTTCACAAGAAGTTTCGCATAATCTTCAATGGGCTCGTAATTAACTTCTCCGTTCTCGTAGAACGGAGTAAAAGGAGCATCGATCAATCCTTTAATTTTATCCATATCTGCGTTATTTTATGAGTTTTAACCTCTAGTTTTAATTATGTTGCAAATATAAATAAAATATTTTAATAATATGATGATGTTTTGTCAAGAAAATGAAATAGTTATTTGTTTTTTATTTAATTCCTTTGAAATACATATTAAATCATACCTAGAATTTTAGATCGAGATAGCAGGCAGGCTCCTAATATACCCGCTCTTTCACCTAATTTGGATACTTTGATCTGAGTATCACGGGTTACCAAGTTTAAAGAGTACTTCCTGACGGCACTTTTAATAGGTAGGCTTAAATATTCTCCTGTCTGCGACAAGGGGCCGCCCAATACGACTAGTTCCGGATTGAAAATGTTCATCAATCCAGCTATTCCTTTTCCTAGATTAAAACCGATCTCCTCCAGTATCTCAATAGATAGCATATCCTCTTTCTGAATAGCGTCGATCAAGTCAGAGAGCCCGATGTATTCCCCGGCATCGATTTTACTGGCCAATATGGTGTTGCTACCCTCTTTATACCGCTCAAGGAGGGTACGGTATAGGGCAGAACCGGAAGCTCCAGTCTCGAGGCATCCTTTTTTACCGCAATGGCAAAGAATCTCATTCTCGAAGAAGCTGAAGTGCCCAAATTCTCCGGAGAAGCCTGATTTCCCGAAATAAACCTTGCCGTCTATGATGATACCGATACCTAATCCCCAAGATATATTGATGAATAGGATATTTTTTTCTCCTTTTACGACTCCTTGAAGATATTCGCCGTAAGCCATGGAACGGGTGTCATTCTCTATATAGATCTTTATATGTAGTTTTTCCTCAAGGATTTGAGACAAGGGCTTCTCCTCAAAGTAAAAAATGCTATAGCTATATCCGGCGAAAGGATTTACCCGTCCGGATATATTAATGCCAATGCTTAATATCTTTTCCCTTGGGATCGGCAACGAGTTTATAAATTCATTGATACATTCGCAAAGATGGTCTAAAGCGGCTGGTGTGTTTTCGAGTGTATAAGGGATATTCTGCTCAATGCGGATCTTATCTCCTTTAAAATCTAATATGGCTAGATTCAGTTGATCTTTCAGTATATCTACGCCCACAAAATAGCCGGATACGGGATTGAGCCCGTAAATACTAGGTTTACGCCCTCCGCTAGTCTCTTGTTTTCCAAAGTCGAGTATATAACCGTCCTCTTGTAATTCGCTAATTAGCTTAGTGACGGTGGGGATACTGAGATTCATTTCTTTACATACCTCCGCTATAGTAGCGTCTCCATTGGCCATATAATAATGTATGATCTTCTTTTTCAGAAGGCCACTGCGAGTATTGTCATCGGATGAGAGCAAGAACTTAGTTGTCATGGTTATACCTTTATTGAGTGATTAGGGCAAAGGTACAATAAGTTTTTTCAAAAACTAAGCGTAATAAAATAAAATTTTTTCATAAGGAGCTATCTTAATTGTAAGAATTTGTAATAGAAGTTGAATGACATAGTCTGCGGCGAACTCTGTCACTCGTGACATCTGTGATAAACGCATAGGAAAGAAAGGATAATATTACACTAAAATCCTTCTTTCACGATCCGTTTGATCGGGAGGAAGAATCGTTCGATCAGGCGTAATTCTTCCGTTACGATCTCCGCGGAGGCTT
>NZ_SRYM01000006.1 GCF_004793765.1 Parabacteroides distasonis
TTATATTAACGTACGCATGTACATTATATCATTAGGTAAAAATGGCTCATGTGATAAAATCCGTGGATGAGATTATCGACAGGGAATGTTCCACGGAACGTGGAAAGTGTTTGGAAAACTACTTAGCAAGCAGACTTCCCCTTTGCTTAGGGAGTAGATGCCGGTCTACTTAGGGAGTCGTTGTCGATAGTCTTAAGGATTCGTCTGTATTCTTGTATTGTAACTGTCTTATTCTCTAAAGGATAAGTATACCTTCTTCGTTCGGTGTCGTCGAACGATCATTCGCCGCCGGCGAATATATATTCACTGCCGCCGAACGATCGTTCGCTGTCGCTAGATGAAGTATATATTAGGTTGTGAGGGATTTTCCATAAGATTCAAAGATCGTTTGTTCCGGTTTGTTTCGGCTTTTGTACCTATGGATTGGATAAGGAGCCTTAGTTATTCGTTTGGATGTTTGCGAGATTCATGGGATGTTCTGTTCTTCTACCATGTATCGCTGAAACGGTATTGTAACCGTTCAGGGTGCCGCCGGTAAGTCTGTTGTTATCACGAACATCTTAGGTAAGGTAGTCGTAAAATGAGGCTAACCGATGGACTAAACGAATAAAGGCGGGGAGACCCGCCTTTATGTAATATATAATTAAATAATTGTGCCCCGAAGAAAAGTATCCCGCGACGGGTGAACAGGTGGCATATTAATACTAAAGTAATTAAAATTCTTCCGCAGATATCCTCGTGAGAAGAGAAAGCGGATCAAAAAACAAGCCCTGTAAGATTATCCTACGGGGCTTTTATCTACCGTATCGCCACCTTGCGTACCGTATCGTCAATGCGGATGATATAATATCCCTTTGCGATATCTACGACATATTCGGCGGTGGACTGCTTGATTTCGATTTCTTTCACCTTGATGCCCACTACGCTGTAGATTTCCAAGATACTCCCGACAGGAGCGTTCTCTACCTTGATGTGATTCTCGTAGGCCGTGATTTCGATAGGAGAGGGATCTTCTTGCTTAGAAGCAAATATCTTGGCTTCCGATTTATTAGCTTGCGCGTAAACCGGATAACTTGCGGAGCATGCAAGTGCCAAAGCGATGATATGTATAAGCTTCATTTACTAGTCCCTAAATTCGCACAAATGTAGAAAGTTTTCTGCATATTAGAAAGTAATTAGCTTTATTTCGCAAAACGGATGTATGATTATACGCTCAGCCTCATACCTTCTTCCCCTAAGATCGTGCCGGGAAATATCTTGTCTGCTTCTTTCTTTAACGGAGCCATGTCCTCGTAACGGGCCGAGTAATGGCCGATAACCAATCGCTTCACTTGGGCTTTATAGGCGATCTCAGCCGCTTGGCGAGCGGTAGAGTGGAAGGTCTCTTTCGCACGTGCGGCGTCACATTCAGCGAAAGTCGCCTCGTGGTATAATAAATCCACCCCTTCGATGATGGGAATTATAGAGGAATGGAAGGCTGTATCCGAGCAATAAGCATACCGTTTGGGAGCGACGGCAGGGCGGGTCAAACGGGCATTCGGGATTACCTCTCCTTCCGGGGTGACAAAATCAGCGCCCCTTTTGATCTCTTGCATCATACGGACAGGAACCTGATAGAAATCCGTCATCTCTCGGATGATGTGCGCTTCTTTGGCTTTCTCGGCGAACAAATAGCCACAACAGGGTATCCGGTGCTTTAACGGAATGGAATAAACACTTAGGGAGCGATCTTCCATGACCAACGAATGAGTTGTCGGGTCGATTAAGTTAAAACGGATCTCATAAGGCAACCCTTTGCAAAAGATATCAAGTATCGGACGCATATAACTCTCGATCTCTTTCGGCCCATGAATAACCAATTCTCCGTTACGTCCCAGCATACCTAAGGTAGAGATCAATCCCGGTAGCCCGAAACAATGATCTCCGTGTAGATGGGAGATGAAGATATGATTTAAACGACTGAATTTTATACGCATACGACGCATTTGTACTTGCGTGCCTTCTCCGCAGTCGATCATGTATAGTTTATCTCGTAAATCGATGATTTGAGAGGTCGCCAGATGGCGGGTCGTGGGCAATGCGGAACCGCATCCCAATATGTTTATATCAAAATCAGCCATTCGTTGTCTATGGGAATAATTGAGTGCAAAGATAATACAAAAGCATTTCTGTTCTGTGAAAAATAACAAAAAAACAAAGTGTAATGTATGCGGGATGATGGGGATTCCATATATTTGTTTGCTGTCCTTCGGGAAAGCGAATATACAGTCGGTAAATAGACTTAAGATATTTTTTTCTAAGCCTTAACTAACTTTTTCTTTTTGTTTAAAACGGTTAAATGTAGAAACGGCCAAGCGTGAGCTTCGCCGTTTCCTTTTTTGTAGTTAATTTGAAATCTAAATATCTGTATCTAATGAATTATGATTCATAAATCTTAATATGTATGTCCGTTACCCTGCATTTCCTTACTATTGATCTTATGTAGATCAAGTGCTCTCCAAGCATAGAAAATGTAGGCTAATACGAAGGGGACGAGAATAGATACATAACTCATTACTTTCAGCGTGAATGGGCTTGAGCAACTATTCTGGATCGTTAATGAACTTTGTGGATCCGCCAAAGATGGGTAATAAGCGGTATTATTCCATCCTGCGCAAAGTAATAAGGCTAATACGGTCAAGACAGTCCCTGCTCCCGCGAACCAAATGCCCTTTCTCCAAGTCTTCGACAATACCGTTTTCCCTATGCCGAATAGTACGCCAACCACGCCGATCAATAATACAACCAACACGATTGGCATCTCGATCAGGTTCATAAAATACTTATACGGTTGCATAAATACTTCTCCGGTATCCGGGTTTACAGCGAAACCGTCCACCAGTAATAAGCGGATCAAGAATGTCAAGAAAAAGACGAGGAACAAGATTGTCTCAGGAATCAACTGTCTCCGGCTTTTAGCGACAATCTCCGGATCATCGATATTGTTGATAAAATAGAGTAGGGCCAAAGCTCGTGCCAAGAAGAAAACTGCCAGTCCTAGGCACAAATTCCAAAATACCAAAGCCGCCTCTAGTCCATGCCAAGCATTGGCCCACGTAGAAATAACAGGCATGGCTACATCAGTTAACTGTTCCTTGTTGACAATAAACTCGGCGCCGTTAAAGAAGGTGGCTACAGCGGTTCCGAGCAAGATCGGACCTGCTATACCATTGATCATAAGAAATACTTGGTACGTCTTTTTCCCGAGTAAGTTACCTTTTTTCGCTTGATACTCGTAAGATACAGCTTGTATCACGAAGCAAAGCAAGATCAGCATCCATACCCAATAGGCTCCACCGAAGCTTGTGGAATAAAATAGAGGGAAAGAGGCGAAGAAAGCACCTCCGAAAGTGACTAACGTAGTGAAAGTAAACTCCCACTTACGTCCGGTCGAGTTCAATAACATTTTTTGCTGTATCTCTGTCTTGCCGATAGTGAAGAGAAGAGATTGGCCTCCTTGTACAAAAAGAAGGAATACTAATAGCGCTCCCAGTAGAGATACCAAAAACCACCAGTAATGTTGTAACAATATATATGTACTATCCATAGGACTTCCTAATTAAGAATTGATAATTGAGTTTTGAAAATTAATGATCGGCAGTTTCCGGCCCTTTTTTGATGGCCTTAACCATGATTCCAATCTCTGCGATCAGCAGGATCGTGAATAAGATAAGGAACAGGTAGAAAGTGGTCTGTACCGAGGACGGATTTAAGTTGGATATCGAAGCGCTGGTCGGCAATATATCCTGTATAGCCCAAGGCTGACGTCCTACCTCTGCTACGATCCAACCAGCTTGCCCTGCTATATATCCTAAAGGTATAGACCATAGGCCCACGTATTGCAACCAACGTGTATCAGCGATTTTCCCTTTTTTATCCCATATCAATGTAATAATGAATAGTAAGATGAAGAAACAGCCAAGGATCACCATCACACGGAAAGAATAGAATGTCAATCCTACATGCGGAATTAACTCTGCCGGATCCTTAATATAACCATATCCGAAATAGGGGAAATTCTCTTCCAAGGTTACCCTGTATTGCCCGGCGGCTGCGGTATCTTTATCTTTGACCGCTTTGCGATAATCGGCTAACGCTTTGATAGCGGCTTTACCTTTCTCTATTTTTTCTTTGGCGGAAAGTGCAACTGTTCCCTTATTGGTCGTATAGCCTCCCTCGATTAGGTTTACGATACCTGGAACGTATGCGTCCATGTCACGTTCTGCTAAGAAGGAAAGGAGTTTGGGGAATTTAATGTCAAAAATAAATGCGTTCTGGTTATCCAGATAACTTGTCTTTGCCGGATTTAAGATACCGATGCCTACGAGTCCTACCCCGTTACCACCCTGATAAAGACCTTCCATAGCGGCTAGTTTCATCGGTTGCTTTTGAGCTACTTGATAAGCGGAACCATCACCTGTCCAGAGGATAAGGATGGAGGCTACCAGTCCGAATATCGCACTGACTTTAATACTTGACAAAGCGAATGTGGTATTCCGATTCTTTAATAAATACCAGCAGCTGATTCCTAACACGAATAAGGCACCTACGATCCAACCGGACAATACCGTATGGAAAAACTTATTAATGGCGACAGGCGATAAAGCTACGGCCCAGAAATCGAACATCTCGTTACGGACCGTATCCGGATTAAAATGCATGCCGACCGGATATTGCATCCATGCGTTAGCGATCAAGATCCAGAGAGCGGAAAGAGTTGCGCCGATGATCGTCAGCCAAGTCGAGGCGAGATGGAACCGTTTGCTAACCTTGTCCCAACCAAAAAACATGACAGCGATAAAAGTGGCTTCCATAAAGAAGGCGAGAATTCCCTCGATAGCCAAAGGCGCTCCGAAAATATCCCCGACAAACCAACTATAGTTAGACCAGTTGGTTCCGAACTCGAACTCAAGGATCAATCCCGTAGCGACACCGATAGCGAAATTGATACCGAATAATTTCATCCAAAATTGGGCGGTCTTTTTCCATGTCTCATTACCGGTCCGATAATAAATCGTCTCCATAATGGCTTGGATGACGCCAAGTCCTAGTGTTAGTGGCACGAAGAGCCAATGATACATGGCTGTAAGGGCAAATTGGGCCCTCGACCAATCGATCAATGAAGTGTCAATGTTTTCAATCATATTTATTAATGTTTTAAGGATTTATTGCCCGTTGTATGAGTTCGTTCGATACGTGGTTCTCTTTCTCTCTATCGCTATCGAACTGCCCTAGATAATTAGGAAAGAAGAATAATCTCAAGATAAAAAACATGATAAACAATTTGACTAAAATGATTAGCCAAAGAGTCTTGCCCAGCTTCATTTCCCGGAATCCTTCCAGATAAAAGCGGTATATTCGTATGAATGCAGATTCTTTTTTCATATAGTTGTTCTTATTTAAGATAACAGTTGTTAATATGAATATGTTTTCATGTTTTTACAAATATATCCAAATCGCATTAATAAAATACCCCCAATCCTATAGATAATATTTATGAAATTATAAATAAGATCTATCCTGTCTGTTAAAAAAAACTATTTTAAATAAGAAAGCAGTCTTTTGATTTTGTCAATAATACAGTATTGGCTATATTTGCGACAATTTGTTGCCTGTAAAGGTGTAAAGACACATGAAATATTATTGTTAAGTGCTAATCTATAAAAAATTATTACTATGTCAAACATTACTAGAAGATCTTTTCTTCAAAGAGGTACAGCTGCCGCTGCAGCGTTGACAATTGTTCCAAGTTCAGTTCTTGGTAAAAGTCATGGTCACATGGCCCCAACCGATAAGTTGAATATTGCCGGTGTAGGTATCGGAGGTATGGGTAACGCTAACTTGAAGAACATGGAGACTACTGAGAATATCGTAGCTCTTTGTGATATCGATTGGAAGTATGCGAAACCGGTATTCGACCGTCATCCACAAGCTAAGAAATATTGGGATTATCGTAAGATGTACGATGAGATGGGTAAGTCTATCGATGCCGTTATGGTAGCTACGGCCGACCATACTCATGCCATCATTACGGCTGACGCTATGACACTTGGTAAACACGTGTACACTCAGAAACCGTTGACTCACTCTGTTTACGAGTCTCGTTTGCTTACAAACTTGGCTAAGAGCACAGGCGTCGCTACTCAGATGGGTAACCAAGGTTCTTCCGGTGATGGCGTGAACTTGATTTGTGAGTGGATCGCTAACGGCGAGATCGGTGAGGTTACGAAAGTAGAGTGCGCTACGAACCGTCCTATTTGGCCGCAAGGTTTGAACGCTCCGGAGAAGGCTGATAAGATCCCTTCTACCTTGAACTGGGATTTGTTCACGGGTCCTGCTAAGTTGAGACCGTTCAACAAGACATATCATCCTTGGAACTGGCGTGGATGGTGGGATTACGGTACAGGTGCATTAGGCGATATGGCTTGCCACATCATGCATCCGGTATTTAAAGCTTTGCACTTAGGTTATCCGACACATGTTCAAGGTTCTTCTACGTTATTGTTGCAGGACTGCGCTCCTAACGCTCAACATGTGAAGTTGATCTTCCCGGCTCGTGACAATATGCCGAAGGTAGCAATGCCGGAGGTTGAGGTTCACTGGTATGATGGCGGTATGATGCCGGATCGTCCAGAAGGATTCCCTCAAGGTAAGGAATTAATGGGTGAAGGTGGTGGATTGTGTATCTTCCACGGTACGAAAGATACGTTGATTTGTGGTTGCTACGGTGTTAATCCTTGGTTGCTTTCAGGTCGTGTGCCTAACGCTCCTCAGACAGAACGTCGTGTTCCGAAAGGTAGCAGTGGACATGAGCAAGATTGGATCCGCGCATGTAAGGAGAGCAAGGGCAGTCGCGTAGAGACTAAGTCTAACTTCTTGGAGGCTGGTCCGTTCAATGAGATGGTTGTGATGGGAGTATTGGCTGTTCGCTTGCAACGTTTGAACAAGGTGTTGGAATGGGATGGTCCTAACATGCGATTCACGAATATCGATCCGAGCGAGACAATCAAAATTATCAAGAAAGATACCTTTGAGGTTATTGATGGTGACCCGAAATTTAAGACTGTATGGACGGATCCTATCAACGCTCAAGAATTTGCCGCAGGCTTGATCAAGCACAACTATCGTGATGGTTGGAAGCTGGTAGATATGCCGAGATAATATATTTAACTCAATAAATAAAAATGAAAAAGTCAGTATTATTAGCAAGTGCTGCTGTATTGATGTGTTATTTCACGTCTTGCGGTGGTGGAAAAAAGGCAGATGAAACTTCTGCAGCAGATGAAACAAAGACTGAGGCAGCTGCTCCTGAGTATAAGCTCATGACAGGACTACCAGAGGTAGACATCACGACTTTCCCGAAAGACAAAGAGGGTAGATACGTGATCTTCGATGGTAAGACTTTCAACGGATGGAGAGGTTACAACCGTGCGGATGTTCCGGGTGCTTGGACAATCGAGGACGGTGCTATCAAAATCAATGGTTCTGGTGCTGGTGAGGCTGGTGCTAATAACGGTGGAGACTTGATCTTCGCTGATAAGTTGAAGAACTTTGAATTGGAAATGGAATGGAAAGTGGCTAAGGGATCTAACTCCGGTATTTTCTATTACATCCAAGAGGTAGAAGGTCAACCTTCTTATATCTCAGCTCCTGAGTGTCAAGTGTTGGATAACGAGAACCACCCGGATGCGAAGTTAGGTAGCGTATTGGGTATCCGTCAATCTTCTTCTTTGTATGATATGATCCCTGCTAAACCGCAGAATGCTAAACCGCATGGAGAGTGGAACAAGGTGAAAATCATGTGCTATAAGGGTACAGTGGTTCATTATCAGAATGATGAGCCGGTTGTAGAGTACCACTTATGGACTCCGCAATGGAAGGAAATGTTGAGCAAGAGTAAGTTCAGCCAAGAGAAATGGCCGTTGGCTTACGAGTTGTTGTTGAACTGTGGTGGTGAAAACAAAGAAGGCTACATCGGATTGCAAGACCATGGGGATGATGTTTGGTTCCGTAACATTACTGTTAAGGTTTTGGATTAATCGTATCAAACATATTCTAGCATAAATAACGCCCGGGGTCTAAATCTATGATTTAAACTTCGGGTGTTATGTTTTTAATAATTGACTTTTTCTAAACCAATTTTTTAGGACCAAGAAATGAAAATAGAACAAGGTTACACGAAAGCGCAGATGATTTGGCTGATGATGCTGCGTCTTTTTATAGGTTGGCACTTTATGTATGAAGGCCTAGTAAAAATCATGAACCCAAAATGGACATCTTTACCCTATCTACTCGATTCAAAGGGTCCCGCTGCTTCATTTTTTATCAAATTGACTCAAGATGACAGTTTGATGACGGCCATCAACTTTTTGAATGAGTGGGCTCTGTTATTGATCGGCCTAGGCTTGACTTTAGGTTGTTTGTATCGTTTATCTTCTGTTGGAGGTATGATTCTTCTCGCTATGTACACGTTATCCCACCCTTCTTTCGTGGGAGCAAGCTATATGATGCCATTTGAAGGCTCTTATTTATGGATTGATAAGAACCTTGTGGAGTTCGCCGCTTTAGGCTTGATGTGCGTATTCCCTACATCACAAATCATAGGATTCGATCGTGTGTTAGGACGTGTGTGTCCGATATTGCATAAACTTAAATTTATTTGATACCCATGGCAACAGAAGATGCAAAGAATACTCCTTCTCAGGAGCAAATGCCCGATAAAGGACGTCGGGACACATTGAAGACATTGGCTACAGTGCCTATCTTAGGTGCTTTGGCATATGGCGTTTACCAAAAAAGGAAAGACGCTTTAAGGGGTCGTAACATATCAGATGTATTTCAGGTAAGTAACAGGCAGGCCTCTTATTTAGAGCCGCAAGGCGATGGTAAGAAGATCCGTATCGGTTTGGTAGGCTTCGGTATTCGTGGAAAGCAATTGATGCGTGCCGCTGGTTTTGCTGAGCCTTCTTGGATCGATAAGATGAAAGAGGCTAATAAGTTGAATAAGAAAGACACGCGTTATCAACAATATATGGAGCAAGATGATCTGAATATTGAGATAACCGCTGTTTGTGATATATTTGATGTATATGGTGAAGCCGCTGTATTGACTGGTTCCAATATCCATCGTGAGGGTAGCGACGGTAAGTTCGGGCCTGCTCCGAAGCGTTACCGGACTTATCAGGAGTTGGTAGCGGCTCCGGATGTGGATGCCGTTATTATCGCTGGTCCGGACCACTGGCATAGCACGATCGCTATGGCTGCGGCACGTGCCGGAAAGCACGTATATTGCGAGAAGCCGTTATCATGGACGGTGCCTGAGACCTATATGGTTCGCCAAGTGATCAAGGAGACCGGCGTTGTATTCCAGTTAGGTCACCAAGGGCGTCAGACCGACTGTTATCAGAAGGCCGAGGAGATTATCGGTAACGGATTATTAGGTCCTGTTAACTTGATTGAGGTTTGTACGAACCGTAACTCTCCAAATGGTGCTTGGGTATATGATATTATCGAAGGCTCTAATCCTAATACGATTGATTGGAAGCAGTTCGAGGGTGATCCTGAGCGTATTAAGGAATATATGGATTATATGACATCCAACAAGCTTGAAAGATATATCGGTCCGGACGAGCGTAGCAAGTTCAGTCTGGAACGTTTCTTCCGCTGGCGTTGTTGGTGGGATTATAGTACAGGTCTTTCCGGTGACTTGTTGACACATGAGTATGACGCTGTCAATCAGATTATGCATGTGGGTATACCTCATTCCGCAACTTCATCCGGTGGTGTTTATTTCTTCAAGGACGGACGTACGGTACCTGATGTATTGCAGACTACTTTCGAGTGGCCGGATCGCGATTTGACGATGTTGTATAGCGCTACATTGGCAAGTAGCCGTAACCGTGGCAAGGTATTTATGGGACATGACGCTTCTATGGAGGTTTCTAATATCCTAGCTATTACGGTTGACCAAAATTCCACTCGTTATGCGGATAAGATCAAGGAAGGTGTTATTCCTACAGATACCCCGTTCTATACCTATGTACCGGGACAAAATAGCTCGGATTCCGTTACATCTCCTACGGAGTTGTATTTCGCTAAGCGCGGTTTGCTGTATACCTATGTAAATGGCAAGCGTTATGATACGACTCACTTGCATATCCGCGAATGGCTGGAATGTATCCGTCAAGGCAAGACTCCTAGCTGTAATATTGACGCTGCTTTCCAAGAGGCTATGACCGCTCATATGGGTACTCGCGCTTATCTGGAAGGACGTACGATGTACTGGGATAAGGATAAGGAAGAGATCGTAAGAGGTGAACTAGCGTAAGTATTAAAAAGACGATAAATAACATTCCAAAAAAGCGAACTTCACAAGTGGTGAGGTTCGCTTTTTTGTGCGCATGTATAAAATTTCTTCTCTTTCTTGTAACCGATTTGTGATTGCTCATGTCTTATTGATAAAAGCGAATAATTTATTAAACCTTTAAAGAATAAAAGATATGAACGAGTTGTGGATTCCTATTTTAGGTGTTATTTGTGCGGTAGGTATGCCGGTATTGTTAGGTATTATCGCTAGTTACATGACCATTAAAAGTAAGCATGAGGAAAAGATGGCGATGATTGAGAAAGGAATTGTGTTGGAAGAGGCTATGCGGCCCGAGAGAAGGCCTAATCGTTATAATACCCTGCGTAACGGTATTTTTATGATCGGTTTGTCATTGGGTGTGATTGTCGGTATGATGGTCGACTCTGCTTTCACTTACGATAGCGATTGGTTCTTTTTGTTAGTTCCGGCTATTACGATTATGTTCGGTGGAGTAGCTTTTATAATTTATTTCTTTCTTTCCCGTTCTTTAATGGAGAAGGAGAGATTGGAGGACGAGAAGAAAATGCGTCTGGAAGAATAAACGATACCGGATGGATGAGCGAAAGTGGATAGAACGTATTTTGGCAGGGGACACGCAAAGTTTCTCCTGCCTTGTCGCAAAGTATGAGAAGATGGCTTATACCATCGCTCTTCGTATCTTGGAAAATCGCGAGGAGGCAGAAGAGGCCGTACAGGATGCGTTCGTGAAGATGTATCGTGCTCTTTCCGATTTTCATTTCGATAGTAAGTTCTCAACATGGTTTTATAGGATCGTGTATCGTACGGCGTTGACAGCTTTGAGGCAACAGCGTATATTTGTGAATTATGAGGAGGTAGGATCTATAGACCTTTTGAATGACGAAGTTGAATCGGCTACGGCTTTATTGGAGCGTGAGGATCGAAAAGAGATGATCGCACGTACGTTGAAAAAGCTTCCGGCTGATGAGGCCTTGTTGCTTACTCTTTATTATTTGGAGGAATGCTCGGTGGAAGAGATCTGCCAGATCACTGAATTGAGCGCTTCTAATGTGAAAGTAAAACTATTTCGTGGACGGAAACGGTTTTATGAAGTGTTGCAAGATAAAATGAAATTAGAGACAGCTGATTTGTTATGAATATGAATGAGAAAGATATTGATCATTTGACACGTAAGTTGATGCGAGGAACGGCAGAACAACCTTCGGCTTCATTAAACTCCCGTATTATGGCATTGATTATGCAAGAGAAGAAGCGGGTATATAAGTACTATATCAAGAAGCGGTTTACGCCTGTAGGCATTTTTAGCATGTTTGTCGCTTATATGCTTGTATTAGTAGGCATCTTGTATTTGGTTAAGCTTTCTCCGGGCGGGGCGGAAACGGTTTTAGGTTCTTTGCGAGCCTATTTCCCGATTGTTTTAACGATTGCTTCCGGGATCTCTTGTTTCTTCCTGTTTACACAACTCGATAATTGGTTGAAGAGAGAAGAGATACACCGGCAAAACACCTCAAAATAAAAATATCCGGTTGTAGAGACGGGCATGCCCCGTCTCTACAACTAATTAATTGGCCTTGACTTTTAGATTTCCGTAACGATTTCCTTCGAAGTGAATCGTCGGTTGCTTTCCACCATTAATCTCATAGGTGTAATTCTTGTCACGATCCTCATCGTCAAAATGCTTGCGGGTGATATTGAAACCGTTCACGTCGCAGCTTGAATACTTCATGTTCTCCGCTACTATCCGGAAAGACGTTTTTGCGGGAAGCGCTACTTCCAAATTCCCATAATGGGATTCTACGTTCACTTTCGAGAAAGAGGGAGACAAGTTTCGTATCTTTAAGTTACTATAGCTAAGGCTACTTACATTCAAGGCATCTTTAAGAGTCCCGATTTTAGCGTCGCTGTACTTAATTTCCATGTCTAGTCTACTTACGCTTTCGATTGTAAAATTACCGTATTTAATCTCCATGCGTAAAGATTGTATATTCTGTATATCCAGATTGGAATACTTACTGTCTATCGTTAATTCTTTAGCGTTGCGGATTTTGGCAGTCCCTACGTAGCCCAGATTCAGTTGGGCATCTTGCAGATTCCCTACCTCAACGTTACCATATTTAGCCTCTATCATTGCGTTGGCGATAAAATTACCCGCATTCAGGTTACCATATTTTACATGGATATCCATGTTGCCGTTATTATCGCTTGGCAAGTTGATGTTTCCGTATTTCTGGTTCAAGTCTGCACCGAGCTTAGGTGGCATCTGGATATAATAATTGATCGTCATGGACTCATTATTCGAATTACTATTCATCTCCTTCTTTATCGTAGTGATCGCTGAGACAATACCACCTATCTTCTTGGTCTCGATTTGGATACGGTCCAAGTTCTCTTGAGCACGTTCCTCGCTGCGAGCCTTACATTCTACCTCAACCCGTATAGCTACCGTATTCTGATTCCAGTGGGTAACGGTGATGTTTCCATAACGGTTTTCTACTTGGAGACGATCACCAGCGCTTACGCTGTAGGATTGAGATATCTCTTTTTTCTTGATCTTCTCTTGTGGCCTAGCTATTGCCGATAGATTGCATAGCAGCAATACGAAAGTCAGCAATACGGCGGGACTTAATTTTACGTGTGTCGTGTTCATGATTGATATGTATTAATTGTTATTACTATTTCTGGTTATCTGTGACTAGTTCCATTTGCTTTAGCATCAGCGTGAGGCCCTCCAAGCTATTGCTGTAATGCTGGGTCATGGCGAAAAGACCGTCGTTGGAACAAGGCAAGGTAGGGAGTATCGTTTCCTCGAACATATAATTATCCGTGAGGATTCGTTTGCTCTCTTGCAATAACTCTTCCGCTCCCGGTGTCTGGTCCTGTTTATACAACTTCTTCATCTGCGCCAATACCTCATTCATTTGCATATTGTAATATAAGCGTAGTTCCTCTATCTCCTCTTGGGTCTCACAGGCTTGGGCCGTAGTTTTTTGCACGGGCTCCGGTATGTAAGTTCCACCCGGCAAGCGGAATAGGAGCAACAAGGCGATAGAGGCGGCTATGGCAAAGGCCGATAGGCTGTATAGAGCCACACGGTTCTTCCGTGGTTTCGGCAGCTTTTGCTCGAAACGTTCGAAGTGGCCTTCGGGAAGTATCTCATCTTCCTCGAATGCGTCACGGTTTGCGTCTATGAAATTCTTTAGTTTATCCATGTTTAATTGGCTGCTATAATGTCTAACAATTTCCGCTTAGCGCGTAGGTACTGGCTACGGACGCTTGGCGGTTGAATTTTCAGGATAGAGGCGATCTCTTCCATATCATATCCCTCAAAGAGGTAAAGCGAGAGGATTATGCGGTAGCCTGCCGGCAACTTCTTGGTAGCTTCCTTTATCTGTGCCACGGAATATTGGATTTCTTCCTCGTCCGGTCCGTCCGTTTCCGGTTCGGCCAGATTGTCGGAAAGCTCCTCTTGGTCCGGTGTTTGGCGGCGTACATAATCGATGGCCGTATGGATGGCGATGCGATGCATCCATGCCTCAAAGCATTGCCCGTCATGATATTGGTCCAAGCGTGTGAAGATCTTGAGGAACGAGTCCTGCATGGCTTCTTCCGCCTCGGATGAGTTGCCTACGATACGCAAGCAGGCTATATACAATCGCTGTGCGTATTGTTTGTACAACTTCAGTTGCGAGCTCCGGTCTCCCCGGCGGCAACCCTCGATCAGATGTTCGGTTACTTTGTCCATTTGTTTATATAAACGAGAGTGATGCCTTGACCGTTGCATCTTGTAGCGTAAAAATACAAAAAAAAGAAAGGCATCATCTCGACGCCTCTCCTCCTGAACTAAATGATAAAAATAAAAGTTATGTGGGAAGGTTTATTTCATGTCTGTTATATTGGAGATACTATCGTTCGTATAGCCTTGCGAAGTATCCTCCATTTTGCTCTTATCCGAATTATATTTTAATTTATAAGCCTGTTTCCCTTCGGAAGTCCAATAGTTTACGACAAGATCGACCGTCTCTCCTTTGGTATCCGGCAAGGAAGACAAATTGAACGCCACACGTCCGGCCCCGATCGTATATTGGGGATCATCGTAAGCGTTATGCCTAAACTCCAGCGTATAAGGATCATTCTCGGCATCCGGTTGGATCAGGTTGATAAAGTGGGCGGTCTTGCCTCCCCAAAGTGTCTCGAAATAGATATTCAAATATCCGTCTCCGATCCACATATTATTGTTATAAATACTTACCGGGTCCGTACCATAGATAGAATCATTAGCCGCTCCCTCGTTCTTAGCGATGGATTTCGTAAGGATGTTATGGATCGCATTCACCTTGATATAGTGGGAGAAACCTCCTAGGTTACTTTGGGTGGAATCCGCCAATATCGTGAAGTTCACCAAGGCACGTTGGTTAGGCTTCGGCTGATAGTTCGGATAGTTCGTGGCGGCGGGCCATAGCTTATCTCCGTCGTCCAGCCGTAAGTAATATACGTTATTGCCTTCCGGTACTACGGTAGCGACCGCTATCCAGATATCACCTAAAGAATACGAGTCATCGTCATCTAAGCAAGAGGGTAGGGTGAGGGATACTAAAGCGATCCCGATAACCAATAAAAAAGCTCTCAACGTCTTCATTCCTTTTGTTTCTTAAAAAGTTCACATTTCATCGTTCTATGAGGAAAGATGTAAGTTCGGGGTGAAATGCTGCAAAAGACGTTAATAAAAGATGTTAAGAACCAAGGGATTCAACGATTAGCCGTGCCGTACGCTTTGAAGCCCCGGGCATTCCTAGCGTATGGATAATCTTGTCGTATCCGTCCAGCATCCGTTTTCGATAGGCTGGATCTTGTAGGATGCGTCCTAGCTCGTCTTGTATTTGCGACTCGGAGAAGCGGGCTCCGAATAGTTCTTGTACGATCTCCCGTCCCCCGATCAGGTTCACGAGGGATATGTATTTCGTATGGAAGAAATGCTTGAAAATAAAGCTGGCCAACTGTCCGGCTACGACGTAGTAGCAAACGACTTGCGGAACCCGGAACAGGGCGGTTTCCAAGGTTGCCGTGCCGGAGGTTACCAAGGCGGCGGCGCTATGTTGTAGCAAGGGATAGGTTTTACCGAACACGATCTTGGCGGGATAAGAGCCTACGTATTCTTGATAGTAAGCTGGATCGATGCCTGGCGCTCCGGCTATTACCGGCTGGTAGTCGGGATATGCGGAGGCTACTTTCAGCATAGTCGGTAAGTTGTCCTTGATCTCTTGCTTGCGGCTACCGGATAGCAAGGCGAGGATAGGCTTGTCGGCCAATCCTTCCTCTTTGATAAATGTATCTCTTGAGATCGCTTGGTGCTCCTTGTAATAGGCTACGGAGTCTACAGAAGGATTTCCTACGTAATCTACCGAATAATTAAGCTTCCGGAAAAACTCGGTCTCGAACGGCAGGATGCAGAACATACGATCTACATAACGCCGGAAGTCCTTGATGCGGTATTGTTTCCAGGCCCATATCTTGGGGGATATATAGTAATATACCGGAAGCCCTAACTGGGTTTTCACGTATTTGGCGATCTTCAGGTTGAATCCCGGGTAGTCAATTAAGATGACGACATCTGGTTGATAGCGGCGGATATCCTCTTGGCACGTCTTCATGTTATTTAAGATGGTACGCAAGTTCAGCAATACCGGGATAAAGCCCATGAATGCCATTTCCCGGTAATGTTTGACAAGGGTTCCTCCAACGGCTCTCATCAGATCGCCGCCCAGAAAGCGGAACTCGGCCTTCGGGTCATTCTCTTTCAAGGCTGCCATCAAATTCGAGGCGTGCAGGTCTCCGGAGGCTTCTCCGGCTATCAAGTAATACTTCATGAATTGAAAATTGAGGATTGAAAATTAAAGGATCCAGTTGTTTAGGGTGGCCATGAAGTCATAGTCCGTAACGTCGATCTTGCAGGGGACTAGGGAGGCGTATCCGCTGTCCAGCGCAAGCATATCATTGTCCGGGTGGATGGGTTTAGCACTCTCGAAAGCTCCTGTCAACCAGAATACGGGTTCTCCGCTGGCGTTCTCGGAACGTTTGAATTCACGTACCCAACGGCCATCCGCTTGGCGACAAACTTTCAACCCTTTCACTTGGGGTAGCTTCGGCACGTTGAGATTTAAGTAGGTTCCGTGCGGTAAGCCTTCTTTTAACACCCGGCGTGCCAGCATACGTCCTAGGCGGCAGCATTCGGAGAAGTCGGCATCGGCCGCATGATCTAGTAAGGATACACCCATGGAAGGGATGTTGAAAATACACCCCTCGGCGGCGGCACCCATCGTTCCGGAATAATTTACGCAAATAGCCATATTCCCCCCATGGTTGATACCGGAGACCAGCAGATCGGGCGTGCGCTCCAAAACCTCATTAATCGCTAATTTAACGCAATCAACCGGTGTCCCGGTGCAACTATAGATGGTTAGCCCTTCCTCCTTTTTCAACAAGGTGTACTTGATAGGAACTAAGGATGTAATGGCGCTACCCATTCCGGAACGAGGTCCATCGGGAGCGAATACCACTAAATCGCCTAGATCTTTCAGGCACTCAATTAATTCGTTAATACCTTTGGCCCATACGCCATCATCATTCGTGACCAGAATTAATGGTTTCTCGTTTGTCATATCATTTTATCCTTATTGTGTTGTACAAAGGTAACAATAATTTGCGAACAATAGTTGGGGTGTGAGGGATAGGAGTTATCCTTTCGCCTAGTCGATTGTTGATCAGGCGAAAGGTATTTTTATGATCCTCAAGTCCATGATCGTATGCTCCCCTTCGAGGAGGTCGTTCAGGAACTCGATTAGTATGTCCTTGTCCATTTCCCTATCGAATATGTGCTTGAAGCCGAAATGATAAATTTTCCATTCGCTCTAAGGATTGATAGTCAAAATCAACATACATCCCTCCCATGCGATATAATATCAAATAGCGTATCGCATCCCATCGTTGCATATTGTAAGGAAATGCTTGATATATATCCCAATACTCCGGATAATAGCTTGGGCAAAGTCATTCATTTTTTGATTATCCTATAGGATATATTCCCACTCGGGATAATTGTTCTTCCGACTTTCACCCAGTATCTTAAAACAAAAGCCTTTACACGACCAAATTTGTTTTTCATGACGCTTGAAAATTAAGTTAATTCTTACTTTATTAAGGCTTTTCGGATTTCACCTTATATCGTTTACTTTGAATTTACATTCACACGTCCTCTCACTCCCGAATTAGAAGTATTTCTTTGCTGAACTTGTTTTACCTTATTATTACCAAAGCGATAAGAGAGACGAAGCCCTACTTGAAAGTTCCTGCCCTTGGAAAACTGGTAGTCCCTCAAAAAGTCATTTGTCATCGTAGATCTCATAGTTCCAGAAAGCTTTCCGTCATACATATAGCCGGAAAGCTGTGAGTAAACAGCAAAAGAAAAATTCTTGAAACTCGTATTCAATTCCGCATATCCTGCAATAGAAGAAGGTGTTACCATATAACCATTTTTTTCTTTTGTACGAAATTCTCCTGTCAGATTGAATCGGATATTTTGCTTGGGAAACAGTAAAAAGCTATTACTGATTGTTGCACTTCCCAAATGGCGAGAATAGTCCAATTTTCCAACCTCGGTGTCTCCGCTCATTTTAAACCATGCGTAATTGGCATTCATGTTTAAAGTACCTCTGTTGTTCATATAGGGAATATATCCTGTGATACCAAAACCTACATAGTTACGTTTTCCTATGTTTTCAGGCTTGTTTTCCACTACCCCCTCACCCATATCCTTTTGGGTGGTGGTCTGGATATCGTCTTTTAGTTGATATTGAAGATAAAACGACACGTTATTGTTTAACGTGTAATTCAACTCAGTGAAAAATATCTTGACTGGTTGCAAATAAGGATTGCCTACAGAATATTCCGTAGGGGATATACGCTGAACAAATGGGTTCATATCATAGAAAGACGGACGCGACAACCCATACGAAAGCATATACGAAATGCCTTGGAATTGTGAAATACGGTAATACATATTCAACTTAGGCAACACCCTAAAAAAGTCATTTTCAAACTTCGTATCTTGCCGATATTCCTTGCCGTCATATTTCGTATATTCCATACGTGCAGATAAAGAGGTATAAAATCTCTCGTTCCACCATTTGGTAAGATCAAAAAATATGGCCGGGGTAAATTCTTTTATTTTGAAATCACTGCTATAGCGTGAATCGAACTCAAATTCGTTCTTGTCCCAATTCCAATACTGATTATCCGTATGTATATGAGAGTAGTAGGCATCTGCCCCAAAGTCATAGCTGAATCCATTATCTGACTTTCCGCCATATTCCATTTTGGCGGAATAGATGTCGCTTCTCTGAGGGACATTCTGCCGCTCTTTCAGATACAAAGACTGTAAGTTTCCCTGTTCGTCCACATTGTTCATCTCATTGGTTACGTGTTGCTGGTAATCATTGTACAAATAATCGGCATCGGCAATAAAATATCTCTTTCCGTCTTTTGAGTGATATTGATAATTCAAATTGGCGGTAGCTCCCCAAACGGTTCCTTCTCTTTCAGACAAAGAAGAAACATGCTGCTTGTTGTTGTAAACAGTCATGCCGGTTCTACTTCCATCGTTATCATTCAAAGACGCACTAGCATTGATTCCTAAACTATGTGTATCGGAAAACTGATAGACACCAATGAAGTTCATGTTGCCTACTTTTCCATTTGATTTATCCAAACTGATACGGTCTACTGTATAGGCCTCTTTCAAATAATGAGTCTCATAACTGTTGTCATAATAACCCCTGCGATCTCCCAAGAATACATTTAAAAAGCTGTTCCATTTGTTTTTCGTGTAGTCCAAACTTACATTCAAATCTTCTTCGATGTCATGGATCTTCCAGACTTTACCGTTAATGAAACCTTTCACGCCATCATTTTCTCTTTTTTTCAACTTGATCTCCAATACGCAGTCTGCTCCTCCATATCGGGCACTCGGATTGCGGATGATCTCTATCGTTTCGATACTCTTAGCCGGCAAAGATCTCAAATATGCCGTCAGCGATTGGCCTGAGAGTTTCAATTTACGGTTGTTTATATAAACAACTGGCACTCCTTTTCCCACGACAGAGGGGAGATCGTCTTTTACCATCATCATCGGAACAAAGCGAAAGGCTTCAAGTGCATCATCATTATTTCAATGGATTCTCATTCATGTTATAAATAAATCCCGTGGGGGTAGTGACGATTGTCTTACGTTTAGCAGTGACAATGACATCCTCCATCTTGACATCGGGATTCATCTCCAGTGTGATGTTCAACTGCTTGCTTCTTTGATATTCAGAAGGTTTAAGCTCGAGTGGCAGATAACCGACAGCGGACACGATAAGCGAGGAGCCAGTTTTAACATCAATCTCGAAGTATCCTGTACTGTCACTTTCCACCATATTATTACTATATATATCTATCTGTTCAGCTATAAGGGCGCATGGAATCGGTGTTCCCTCCTTGTCCATTATCTTTCCTTTAATCTTTTCCGGAGAGGATACATCTGAAATTATCGCAGTCTCCACATCAAAATAAGAAGATGAATAAGCGGGAGAAAGTAAAGATAATCCCACAACCAAAATAAATATTTTTTTTCTATTCATGTTAGCAAAAGCGATACACGTCTTCTTCATTAAGTAATTAAATTTATAAAATCTAAGGAGTTAGCATCTAAAAAATAAGTTCGATGGTCATTTTTTAATAGCTTGATCCTGAATTTGCGCTAAAAGTAACGTTTTTTTATTAATAATAGATATCTTATTGGTCTAGTCAAGGAAAAACTGTAACGACAAGATTTGACAAGTACATCTACATGACTAAATTGGACGGTACGAATGTGTTGACACTGAATACGAATAAGATGGATGGTGGTACTCCTACCGCTGCTTCACAAAATATTACGGTTAAGGCTTCTGCTGACTATAGTAGCCTTATATTAACTATGATTCCTTCTGGTGTATACTTGATCCAGTATAAGGCTGGTGGTTCTTTCAAGTATACCGCGATGGTAGAACATGCGGGAGTATTAATACTAAACTAATAAATTAAAAGCTCATCCGTAAGTACTTCCGTATTGAACTCTTTATTTTGATGCGAAGATAATAATCTAAAAACATTGTCATGTCATATTAAAGCCTTATTTTTGGATGATCTTATAATTAAGATATTGTATACGATGATAGCGTGGTTTCGTTATATATGTTTAATTGTTAGCCTTCTAATCACCTTGCCGGAATTACTTTCGGCACAACGTCTGGTTGCTCAACGTCAAGAGGATGTAGAGGCCGGTCTTTTATATAACGAGAGCGTCTATATCCTATCTAATTATTCTTGTCTATCCTCCAATTCCCCGGAAAAACTTTCTTTGGACGAGTTGCTTCGGAAGCAGATCGAAGGCTTTTATTTCTATTTGAAGCGGGATACGGAGACAAATGTATTGTTACTGAGGAAACCTGATGGTACGTTTACCCCTTTTAGTGAGTCATTGGAAGCCATTAAGACGGCCTTGGATGCGGACTCCACTAAGGTTATGACGCTTTTCCTTGATTTCTATGTAGAGACGGAGCTGGAATCCTCTTTTAAGGAAATAGGCTTGATGGAGTATGTACTTGAGTATGATACGAAAAACGGATGGCCATCCCTGAAGGATATGTTGAGTTCAGGAAAGCGGTTGGTCGTTTTCGAGGTTCAGAAACATTTGAACAGTCCTTCATGGTTGCATAATATGAGGGATTTCGTGGAGCATACGGACGCTGATTGGGGAAACCAACCGGAAGGGGTTGAGAGTTTTGATGAGCGGCTGAAAAAGAATTTGTCTTTATTTACCGGATATAAGTTCTTGGAGACTTCCCGGGGAAATAGCAATGATATCTCGGCTTTAGCCCGGCAGACGCCCTATTTGATAGAATCGTTTAAAAGGGCGTGGATCCGGGATGGAAGGGTTCCCAATTTTGTCTTAGTAGATAAATATTACGCATGGTTGGATGTCTCGTTGGTTACTTTCCGGAATTTCGATATCATCTACGGCGCGGTTACGAATAACAATGAGCTGCTTAACTACGTGAATTGGGATGGGATGTCTAATTATACGACGGGTAAATATTGCTTTCCGCTAGAGCCCGGGGCCGAGTTGATGCTTTCCCCGGTCTCTCCGGGCTATAGGATAGAGCCGGCTACGGTTTATGTCTCCGGTACCCAAAGGAAGGCTTTCGCCGGCGATTTTAAGGCCAGGCCTTTGCGGATTGACGAGGATATAGAGATTTATTTACCGTTTGAGGGCGATGAGAAAGATGGTTCGTCCAATCATAATCTCACGGTATCTAGGAATGTCGAGTTTATTCAGGACCCTATACGGGGGCAGGTCGCTTCCTTGGAGAATCAGGCTCGTGTAGATTTACCGACCGCTTCGGAACTTCATATGCGGGATCATGATTTCACAGTCGGCGTTTGGTTGAAAATACCTAAGTACTTGCCGGAGAAGGAGGATTATTGTATTCTGGGCGCTAAGAACAGTACTTATCAACAAGCGTTGCATCTGTTGATACGGAACCGGAAACCGTATATGGGATTCTTTAACAACGATCTGGTTGGTAACACGGTGATCGAGCCGGGCAAATGGTACAATGTCGTATGGCGGTATAATAAGCGGAATGGGGAGCAGGCTATATTCGTGAATGGAAAACTGGACGCGATCTCTTTCGATCGTCCGGCTTACCTGGGTAGTGATAGCTTATATGTCGGTTTCGTGAATTTCAGTCAGTCCTCGAACTTCGTGGGTGTGCTGGATAATCTTTGTATTTGGTCTCGTGTCTTGAGCGATAAGGAGATATTGGGATTGAGCAACCAGTTATTAGATTTACATATATCGAATGCGATTACTTGGTTGGATGTCCTTGGGGTTGTGTTGATCTTGATGGCTTTGGCCTCGATAGCTTATCTAGGCTATCGGAAGGTGAAAAAAAAGCCAAGGCAGGATGAGACAGATGCGGGAACGGTTGCGGAGGAGGGAATCGAAGAAGGAATCGAGGAGCCGGATCGTTCTTCGCGAGAGATGCCGGAGGAGATCGAGGAGGTTCCGGCACGGCGTAATTATATCCGATTGTTTGGTGAGTTCTATGTGCTAGACCGGGATGGAAATGATATAACCTCTCTATTTACCCCCAAATTAAAACAGCTGTTTATCTTGATTATGCTTCACTCTTCCCGCGGAGGTTTCGGGATATCGAGCAAGGACTTGACACGGATGATTTGGGGGAATGACAACCCCTCGAAAAGTACGAAGAGCCTTCGAAGCGTATCTATATTGAAACTCCGGAAGATATTGGAGCGTATCGATACGGTCGAGGTCCTATTTAACGCGAATCGATATATTCTCCAGCTTTCGGAGGATGTCTATTGCGATTATTTGGTTTGTTTGGATTGGCTGAAAGATAAACGGGTACGGACTCAGCCGGACTTTGAATATTTCTATGATATTATCAGCAAGGGAGAAGTGTTCAAAGGGGAATCGTTTGATTGGATGGATGATTTTAAAAGTTATATCTGTAATAGTACGGTGGATGTCTTGTCTCGCTTTATCGACACTTACTCGATCGAGGATGAGGCGGATCGGGTGATCCAGATAGCAGACCAGATCCTTCTGAACGATCCTTGCAATGAGGAGGCTTTGCTCTATAAGATCAAAGCCTTGATTTACCAGAACAACTTCAAGTTGGCCCGTTATGCGTACGACCGCTTTTGCGCTTTATACCAAGAGATGTATGGCGAGGCTTTCCCTTCTTCTTTTGAGCAGATCGTACCGTCTCCGCTGATGAGTCAGCAATCTCCCCAGTAAGTATTTATTGTGCCTTCTCATTGGCAGGGCTGCGCCATCGCTATTGTCACATCTGTGTCATCGTTGTGGCAAGACCGTGCCACCGTTATGGCATGCCTGTGCCATCGTTGTGGCACTCCTCTGCCATTACTGTGGCAATGTATGCGCCTCACTGATAGCGATCCTTTCGAATAGGGAGATAGATGCTATGCCTCTGACTTATCGAAGATTTTTATAAATATTTCTTGATTTATTTATATCGCTGTTATTATGTGAATTATGCTTTGTGAAAATCTGAAATTAGCCTTAAATTAGCCCTGGGTTAATGCCTTGTTTAGCGTTCGTTAACTCATGGTTTACTGCTGATCCCTATATTCGCTCTCGTTGTTTCGCACGAGGAAGCGAAGTTGTGTTTTACTATATATATATTTTTTTTTCGACTTTAATTTAATACTATGTCTGACAAGAATTCGGTGAGCTTCACACGTAGGGAGTTCTTAGGCACAGTAGCTGCTCCGGCGGCGTTTGCGATCGTACCTCGTTCCGTTTTGGGTGGACCGGGCTATACGGCACCTAGCGATGTGGTCAATTTGGCTGGTATCGGTGTGGGTAGCCAAGGTGGTGGCGATATACAGAATATCGCTGCTCCGGATGTACCTATCCTTATGCGGGCATCCAGCCACCTAGACGGGAACGAAGAGCGTCCATGTTCTAAGGATTAAGATTAATTTATAAATTGAATAGTTATGAATAAAGATGTGAACAATGGTCAGTCCAGACGTGCGTTTCTAGGAAGATCGGTCGCTGCTTTGGCGGCTGCGTCTTTCCTTCCGAGTGCTTTCTCTTGTACGGGGAAGAGTGTGGCGGCTCCCGCTCCGGTTGATACGGCGGCGGAGGCAGGTAAGGTGAACTCGAAGTTCGGTGGCGTGCAAATCGGCACGATCACTTATAGTTGGCGTTCCATGCCGGGTGGATTGGAGAATATCATCAAGTATTGCCAAGAGGCGAATGTCAGTTCCATCGAGTTGATGGGAAGTGATCTGGAAGCTTATTTAGGAGCTCCGGAGAATCCGATGATGAGATTCTTCCGTCAGCAAGCTCCTCAACCCGCTGCGAAACCGGGCGAGAAACCTGCGGCTCCTCGTCGGATGGGGCCTCCGAAGTTTACTCCGGAGCAGCAGGCTGAGATTGATAAATATAAGGCTGAGATGAAAGCGTGGCGTCTCGGGTTGGATCTATCGAAAGTAGAAGGTGCCCGTAAATTATTGAGCGACGCTGGAATATCGGTGCATATCGTGAAAATGCAACCTTCCGGCATGGGATCGGACGAAGAGCTCGATTATGCCTTCAAGGTGGCCAAGGCCATGGGCGCTAAAGCCGTGACGGACGAGATTAATTTGGAGACGGCAAAAAGAGTCGCTCCATTCGCCGAGAAGCATGGGATGTATATGGCTTTCCATAATCATATGCAATATGCCGAAGAGGGGTTTAGTTGCGATCCGATCTTAGCGGTCTCTCCTTCTATTATGTTGAATTTTGATGCGGGCCACTTCTTTGGCTCTACAGGTATCCATCCGAATGAGATGATCAAGAAATACCATGATCGGATCTATAGTATCCACTTGAAAGACAAGACGGGACCTACGACAGGGGATCAGCCGAATACGAATCAGGTATGGGGACAAGGTGAGATGCCGCTAGAAGACGTGCTCTTGTTGATCAAACAAGAGAAATGGCCTATCTATTGCGATATAGAACTGGAATATGATATTAAGCCTTGGTCTGATTCCGTGAAAGAGGTAGGCACTTGCGTGAAATATGCTCGACAGATATTGATGTAGATTATAGAATGTTGTCTTTGGTATGTCATTAATAAGTATGATGGAAGGGTCGATTCCTTGTGGAGCCGACCCTTTATTTTTCATTTATTGATCTCTTTTATCAAATTAGGAGCGCATTTGAAATGGATGATCGTTCTAGGAGTTAACATGACACTTTCCCCACTCTTCGGATTTCTAGCCAACCTGCTTGTCTGTAAGCGGGGTGTGTAAACGCCAAAACCTTGCATGCATATTTTTTCTCCGGCTTTTGTTTTCTCTAAGATGATGTTATTCAGTTCTTCCAATATGTACCGGATTTCTTCTTTGTCATTACCGACTCTTTTCGATAATTCCTCGATTAGCTGACTTTTATTCATATCGTATTATTTTTATGACGGCAATTTATAAAAATATATTGAAATTCAAACGCTGGATGAAAGAGATAATTCCCAATAGGGTTTATTTTTTTTAGAGGTCAGATAAACTTGAGTATATCTTCTGCTTTTTCCGCAATATGGTCGGGTGCGTATTTCTCTAATTCCGCACGAGGGCGAAAACCCCATGTTACTCCACAGGATGTCACTTCACTGTTGATTGCGGTTTGCATGTCTACGTCCGAGTCTCCGACATAAAGAGTGTCCTCTTTGGATATGTTCACTTGTCCTACGATCTCATTGACGATACTAGGGTCTGGTTTCGCTTTTACTCCTTCACGTTGCCCGAGGACTTCTGTAAATTGTATGGAAGGAAAGAAATGGGCGATGAGTTTACGAGTAGCGGCTTGATATTTATTAGAAGCGACTGCCAGTTTTATTCCTCTTTCCTGCAACATGGCTAATAGCTCAGGGATACCGGGGTAGGGAACGCTGCGATCCGTGTTATGCAGATCGTAATGCTTTAAGAATACTTCCCTTACCTTTAGTATATTCTCTTTCGTTTTCTCGCCTTCGGGCAGCGCACGTTCAAATAGCTTGTTGATGCCATTTCCTACAAAGAAGTTATACTCGTTTACGTCATGCGTCGGAAAGCCGTTTTGCCGTAACGCATGATTCGTACTATGGGCTAAATCTGCGATCGTATTTAATAATGTTCCGTCAAGATCGAATATTACTAACTTTTTCATTTTAGTTTTCTGGCAAAATTAATGGAATGTGGAGACATACTTTTCCTTTCGACTGATAAAATAGATGAACCGATTTAAAAATAGATAAAAAGTATTAGGTCATATATAAGATATTCGTATCTTTAGGACAGGAATAGAAATCCTTTGTAATATATTGTATAACCTAAAATTGGAACATCATGGGAAAGAATCAATTAATTCACGGGAATGAATTTCATTTGCTGAAACAAGCTGAGATTCACAAAGCTACAGGTAAGTTGGTAGAGTCATTAAACTTAGCGGCCGGTTCTACGGGAGGTTTTGATATTTATAAAGTTGTAGAGACTTATTTCACGGATTTAGAGAAAAGAAAGGAGATCAATGATTTGTTAGGCATTTCCGAGCCATGTGAGACACGTGCCACGGAAGAAAGTTTCTCCTAAATAAAGCCGCAGTAGGAATAACATAGAAAAAGGAGATACCTGAATCAGATATCTCCTTTTGTTATAATCTTAAGGAAGAATCAATTACTTACCAGAAAGTTTCTCTTTCAAGGCAGCCAATTCCTCAATGTCACCTAATGTAGTCTTCTCAACCGGACCAGTTACCATTGCGGATTCCTCTTCTTTCTTACCACCGCGCTTAGGGGATGCTTTCTTCTCAGAAGTAGCTTTAGCACCTTTTTGCTCATCTTCAAAGATACGACTGTGAGAAAGGATGATACGTTTAGCTTCCTTGTTGAACTCGATTACCTTGAATGAGAGTTTCTCATCTACTTGAGCTTGAGAACCATCTTCTTTTACAAGGTGCTTCGGAGTCGCAAACCCTTCTACGCCGTAAGGCAAAGAGATAACAGCACCCTTATCCAATACTTCGATGATCATACCTTCGTGGATAGAACCAACCGTGAAGATTGTCTCGAATACATCCCAAGGATTCTCTTCCAATTGCTTGTGGCCTAAGCTTAAGCGACGGTTTTCCTTGTCGATTTCCAACACTTGAACCTCGATCTCCGCACCGATCTGAGTGAATTCAGACGGGTGTTTGATCTTCTTCGTCCAAGATAAGTCTGAGATGTGGATCAAGCCATCAACACCTTCCTCGATTTCTACAAATACACCGAAGTTAGTGAAGTTACGAACCTTAGCCATATGACGAGAACCTACAGGGAAACGCTCCTCGATATTTTCCCATGGATCAGCCTTCAATTGCTTGATACCAAGAGACATCTTGCGCTCGTCGCGATCCAAAGTCAAGATTACAGCTTCAATCTCGTCGCCAACTTTCATGAAGTCTTGAGCGGAACGCAAGTGCTGAGTCCAAGACATTTCAGATACGTGGATCAAACCTTCTACGCCAGCAGCGATCTCGATGAACGCACCGTAGTCAGCCATAACGACAACTTTACCCTTAACTTTGTCACCAACTTTCAAGTTCGGATCCAAAGCATCCCATGGGTGCGGAGTCAATTGCTTCAAGCCAAGAGCGATACGTTTCTTCTCGTCATCGAAGTCCAAAATAACGACGTTGATCTTCTGATCAAGCTGAACGATTTCTTCCGGATGAGAAACACGTCCCCAGGAAAGGTCTGTGATGTGGATCAAACCGTCTACGCCACCCAAGTCGATGAATACACCGTAAGAAGTGATGTTCTTGACAGTTCCTTCCAATACCTGTCCTTTCTCCAATTTGGAGATGATGTCTTTCTTCTGTTGTTCCAACTCTGCCTCGATAAGAGCCTTGTGAGATACAACAACATTCTTGAATTCTTGATTGATCTTGACAATCTTGAATTCCATAGTCTTACCTACAAAGACATCGTAGTCGCGGATCGGTTTAACATCGATCTGAGAACCCGGCAAGAACGCTTCGATACCGAATACGTCAACGATCATACCGCCCTTCGTACGACATTTGATGTAACCTTTGATAATTTCATCTTTTTCAAGAGCCTCGTTAACACGATCCCAAGAACGTGTAGCGCGTGCTTTTTTGTGTGAAAGGATTAATTGTCCTTTTTTGTCTTCTTGGCTTTCGATGTAAACCTCTACCTCGTCACCAATCTTTAAATCCGGGTTATAACGGAACTCGGACATAGGAACAACACCGTCAGATTTGAAACCGATGTTTACAACAACCTCACGTTTGTTCATAGAAGTAACGGTACCCATAACCACCTCTTTGTCTTTTACGGTGTTCAAGGTCTCGTCATACGTTTTTACAAGATCGTCCTTGCTTACTTCGGTGTAAGTCTCGCCTTGCTCAAAAGCGTCCCAGTTGAAATCTTCAACCGGCTGGATGTTTTTTAAATTTTCCATTCTTTAATTGTTAATACTAAGTTTGTTTTAATTAGTAAGTTAGACTTTATGTTGTCATCTCTCAAAAATTGGGGCAAAGGTAATGCTTTTTTTCTGACTGACAAGTGTTCTTATCCTTTCTTGTGAAGCATATTTCTCAATTTGTAATCCGCTAGTAGGAGGATGAGTGCTATGGCTCCTATATATAGATAAAAAACCAAGGCCGATGTGTCTAGGACTGGGAGGCTGATCTGAGGTATCTCCATGTAGATGAAAGACGCGACGGCGAGGGAAATCATGATAAGCGACGCAAGGATTACCGCTAGCAGGCTGAATCGTTCATTGCGTTTCTTCGCTTTGACGGATTCAAGCATGATTTGTCGCATTACGTTCGAACGGAACGAGGCAGGCAACTCCTCCTCTGGTATACGGCTGAATAAATCCCCCAAGAAATCGGGTTGTTCTTTATTTGTGTTTAGCTTACTCATGATCCATTCCATTTAATAATACAAACAATTTTTTTCGGATGCGATGTAGCTTGACTTTAATATTCGAGGCGGTCAAGCCGGTGATAGAGACTATTTCTTCTATTGTCTTTTCTTTCCAATAGAAGAGCAAGATTAAGGCCCGTTCATCTGGAGGAAGCTGTTCAAGGGCGATCTCCAGTCTTTGGACTTGTTCCGTGGAATCGGTCTGCCCGAATAAGTTAGCGGCCTCTTCCTCCGATACATTATCCAATGTTGTCTCCTCGATCGTCAGGAACTCATGTTTCTTCTTTCTTACGGACGATATCGCCGTATTATAAGCGATCCGGTAAAGCCATGTAGAGAAACTGCAATCGCCTTTGAACGAGGCTAAGTTCTTAAATACCTTCATAAACGTATCCTGCGCCAGTTCCTCTGCATCCTCTTGGCTTTGTACCACTTTGAGAATCAGCGAATGTATTGGGCGGCTATACTTATCCAAAAGGCAAGCGAAACACTTCACGTCCCCCGCTTGTATCCTCTGTATATAATATGTGTCGGTATACAATTCCATTATACTTAATGGACGCAAACTTGGTTAATAGGTTACAACTTGCGTCTACAAAATTACCAAATAATTTAATACTTTTTGCGATTAAAGTGGTTTCTTGACGAAAAAGGCGTTGAAAGCGAACGAATAAAGTCATATGATGATAGAGATTCTTGCGTAATTCAGCTACTTTTGTAGACGAAATGATCCAACAAAGTTAAACCATTAAAAGAAAATAAGAATGGAAAATGAGGTGTTATATCTGTTATTAGACAATTACGCCGATCATGAAACGGTCTATCTCATGGAAGCCATTGCTTCCGATGAATTTGCTTTGAAAGAAAATCCGAAGTATGTCAACAGGATTGTTGCCCCTACATTGGAACCTGTCCAATCAATCGGAGGTTTCCGTACCTTGCCCGATTATTCGTTTGATACGATGCCCGACAATTATGTCGCCTTGGTATTGATCGGAGGTTTCGGATGGAGTACCTCTGTGGCGGAGAAAGTTGTTCCGATCGTAACAAAAGCCATTAAGCAAAACCACATTGTAGGTGCTATCTGCAATGCTGTGTCATTTATGGCTAAGCACGGATTTCTGAATGCGGTGAAGCATACCGGCAACGGACTAGATCAATTGAAACTTTGGGGCGGTGACAATTATACGAATGCCGATGGCTACATCCACGTTCAAGCAGCTAGAGATAAGAACATCGTGACCGCAAACGGCTCAGCGACGCTCGAGTTCGCTAAAGAACTCTTATTATTGCTTGAGAACGATACGCCGGAACGCATCGAAATGTACTATCAGTTCAATAAACAAGGGTTCTGCGCCTTATTCCCTGAAAATTGAAGACAGTGATCTGTTTACTTGATTTCTTAGAGTCTGTCCGCAATACATTTGATTATTTTACAAGAAATGCAATTTGACTGTAGAAAATGATCGCAAAGCAGTCTTGACATGGCTGGTTGTAACCTTGCAGGGAGATGATTGCTTTTTGACATCATGGAAATATGGTTTGTTATCTATGCTGCGGTCTATCTCTTGATTGGAGGAGTGTCAATGGGAATAAGCCGATATAAACTCAAGCAGGATAATCAAAAGGATTAGCATCATGCCATACTTGCTATGGGAGGTAAACGCTCTTTTAGCGGAAGATATACTGATTTGGTCAAGTAATATATACTGTGCTGGTAAAGTTAGTATATATTACTTGACTAAGCCAGGGTACATCGTTTTGCCCTATAGATAAAGAAAATATTTTTAGCCAAAGGTGTAACCTATGGGAATTTGTTGCGTCAAAAAGGCAAACAGAGATGAGAATGAATTATAAATCAATTTAAAATTATACAGTTATGATGGATTTTATTTCTATTCCGTTAGTTGTCGGAATCGTTTGTGCAGGCATTTATGGATTATTTGAGTTGTTTGTTCGCAAGAGAGAGCGTTTGGCGATTATCGAGAAGATTGGTGATAAACTGGATGCCTCTGCTTTCGATGGAAAATTGGGACTACCTAATTACATGCGAAACTTCTCGTTCAGCAGCTTAAAGGTCGGATGCCTTTTGGCGGGAATCGGATTAGGTCTGTTGGTCGGCTTTATTATTAACATGTGTATGGCGACAAATTATTGTTATGATGATGGTTGGTATAGGAATGAGGTAGCAGGTACGGCTTATGGGGCTTCGGTTCTTTTATTCGGGGGAATCGGCTTGATAATAGCCTTTGTCATTGAACTGAAACTAGGCAAGACTAATAAATAGCCATATAGACGTAGCGTGCTGCATGCAGCACGCTACGTCTATACTACAGGTAGATCTCCCCAAAGAACTCCGGGCAATGGAAATTAGGCTCGGGAAGGTTGATCGGGTTCCAACTTACGAAATGCGGATTCATTGTCTCATCGGCGCATTTATAGAAGTTCCCTAGTATTTTTTCCGGCAGATTACTAGGAGCTAACCCCATCAACTCGAGTGGTATGACTACGATCAAGCTCCACGTATGAATACCTTTAATCTCCTCGAACGTCCCTCTTTTCACGGACGGGAGCCTTATGATGCTTTTATACTCTTCTTGCGAAAGCGATGTCTTGATATCCCGTGAGGTACGGCGGGCGGCATCGCAAGTCCCGATACAGTTAAACTCGAAATTCATATAATGCGAGTCACCTTCCTTTTTCATGAAAAATTCCACGCAACTATCTTTATGGACCGGGGAATCGTCTATCTCATAAGACGCCTTCAGCGAATTACCCTGTACGCTATATCGTATATATAGATTTTTCTCTGTCCGGGCTATATTAAAAGCGGTGATTGGTTTATATGGATATTCACGCCAATTGGCATGGGTGAGGAACCCACGTTGGGATTGCACCTCAAGAATCGGTTCTATGGATGTTATATCGAGTACATCCAGAACGGGGATAACAGGAACTTTCAGTCTTTTCATTTTAACTATAGATTTGAAGTAAAGGCCATTGTAAGTAGGAGGTCAATAAAACCGATAGGGCACCGATAATAGACAATACGATAATGACAGAGCCCACGATCCGGTTCAGTAACCAAATACCTCTAACGTTGAACCATTTTCTCAGTTTTCCAATAATATATGTTATGCCGAACCACCAAAGAACGGCCCCTAACCCTATGCAAACAATGCCCAATACCAGCAGCCAAAACGAATGTTCAGGCAGCACGAAACCAAACCGGGCGAATAATCCGATATAGAGCAAGACGATTAACACGTTGCTAAAGGTAAGTAGAAAAGCTGTAATAAAGTCTTGGGTGAACGATAATTTTTTTTCTCGGTGTTTCTTTAGGTTCCTAGTCGGGTTGCTTTGGAAGATATAATACCCGAAAATGCCGAGAACGATACTTCCGATCAATTGCAGGGGCGCCTGGTTCGCCTCCACGAAGTTGACCACAACTCCCATGCCCAGACAAGTCAGTGCCGCATAAATCACGTCGGATAGAGCAGCCCCTAATCCGGTGACGAATCCGTGCCAACGTCCTTTATTTAGTGTCCTTTGTATACAGAGCATACCGATGGGGCCCATGGGGGCCGAAACCAATACACCTATAATGATTCCTTTACTGACGATTCCTAGCATTAAGTTGAGTCTCTTCTAGTTTCTCCGGGCAAAGATACATCCATTCTGTGATAAAAAAAAGGTAAAAAACGTAAGAGACTGTAGGGACGAACAAGCCTCGTCCCTTATTTCGGGAAATTGGGACTGTACAATAGGGTCGTATCGAGAGTCATCAGTTTACCGTCTTTCACGAATGAGTCTCCTCGCTCGGACAGGTGTTCTGCCATCGCCTCGCGTAATTCGGACAATTGAGTCTGATAGGCTGCGTCTTTACTAAGATTATGTGTCTCTCCCGGATCTTCCTGTAAGTTGAACAACTGTTCGCTTCCGTTATGGAAGTTCCAGATATACTTGATCTTCCCATCGGTAAGGGCAGTCCAGTAATTATCATCACTATAGCAAGTGGCATGCTCCATGTCTATATAGGGGCGCCATTGTCCCTGCTGTCCTTGGATCAGCTTGAGTAAAGATTGACCATCCATATCAGGAGGAATCGATCCGCCGGCGATATCGATAAAGGTCGGCAAGAAATCCCTTAGCTCTACAGGCTGTTCTATACTGCTTCCGTCTGGTATGGATTTGGATATACCGGCGGGCCATTTTACGATATAAGGTATATGGGTCGAACCTTCGTACGGATAGGTTTTACGCCAATGATAATGATCGCCCAACATATCGCCATGATCCGCCGTGAAACAAATCAGGGCATTGTCGTACATTCCTTTGTCTTTTAGGGTCTGGATGATTTGCCCAACTTGATCGTCGATAAAGGTGATGTTAGCATAATAATGACGACGGGAGTTTATGGCATATGCGTTCCCGAAATTGCCGAATGGAGCATCTGATGCTCCTTGGAGGGGGTCTTTCGGTTCGGCGTATTGTCCGCACCAATCTCCTATATGGGGTTTGGGGATATCCGTGTCTTTGTACATATCCAGATAACGCTGAGGCGGATCATAAGGACTATGCGGGCGGGCGAATGAAACCTTGAGAAATAAGGGTTTGTCATTGTCGTAGTTCCGGATCAACTCGCAAGCGGTCTGTCCGGTCCAAGCCGTAGGATGAAGTCGCTCGTCTAGCTGATAGACACCGGCGGCATGGTCGTTCCAGCCGATACCCGTAAGATCCGGATCTTTTCCGGGTGCCTGTAATTGAAACCATTTCCGGTAATCGCTGATGAAATCGGGACTTTCCACCCGTCCACTTTCATCGACCAAGGTTGCGTGGAAGCCGTGAAGTGCTTTTTGCGGAAACCAATGCATTTTACCGATCCCGAAGGTGTAATACCCTAGATTTCGCATCATCTGAGGCATCTCGTAGCGATACTTCAAAGCCATGCGTCCGTATCCCAGCATACCGTGATGCCAAGGGGACATTCCGGTCAATAAACCGGCCCGGCCCGGAGTACTACTTGGTGCGGAGGAATATCCGCTTACGAACAATGAGCCTTCTTGCGCCAGCCGGTCGATATTCGGTGAGATCACCGCCTTGTTTCCCATGCAGCCGAGGGCGTCGCCCCGTTGTTGATCGGTCATGATCAGGATGATATGAGGCTTACCGCTCTTTACGGGCATGGCGGGAGAGACGGCAGTCTCTGCCTCTTTCCCGCTTTTGTTATGCGCCATCCCCGGAAGTGTCGCGCACAGGCCGATTCCGATGGATGACTTAATGAAATTTCTTCTTTCCATTATTTAGCCTTGATTGTTTGCTCTCGAACTCCTTTTAGGATACCCTGCAATTGGAATACGATCTCCGGATGTTGCAAAGCCTTATTTCCTTCCTCGTAGACCTTCGTCATGTCGTATAACTGAGGCTCGGGGGAATATCCTGTCTCTATCTTTTCATATTCCATGATAGCGGAACCTACGCTCGGCTCGATGTATTTCCAATCTTTCGTACGGACGGAGAGTGCTTTATTAAGCGCTTGCTCGATTACCCACGGGCGGTCTTCCTTGCTTTTCCCGATCCAAGTATCCAGATAATCATAGCTATCCGGCGCGCTTCCTTCCGGAAGACGGGAATTCGTCAGTGAGGCAAGGGAGGCGAACCAGTCGATCTGGCTCACTAGCGCATCTGATACGGCGGCTTGCTTGATCTCCTTTGGCCAATGTACGATAGCCGGGATACGGGTTCCCCCTTCGAAGGCACTGTATTTATTACCTCTAAGCGGTCCGGCGGGTTTATGATCGCCTAATAGCTCCACGGCCCGGTCCGCGTAACCATCGTCTACGACAGGTCCGTTGTCGCTTGACAAGATGATCAAGGTGTTTTCCGTCAATCCCATCTCATCCAATGTTTTCATCAATTGGCCTACGCTCCAGTCGAATTGCTCGATAGCGTCGCCCCTCACGCCCATCGGGTTCTTTCCCCGGAAACGGTCGTGCGGGAAGCGGGGTACATGCACGTCGTTCGTGGCGAAATACATGAAGAAAGGCTTCTCTTTATTCTCCTTAATAAAATCGATGGCGTGTGTCACGATAGAATCGGCGATATTCTCGTCTTTCCAAAGCGCCTTGCCGCCACCTTTCATGTAACCGATACGGCTGATTCCGTTTACGATGGATTGGTCGTGCCCGAAACTAGGCTTCTGGTTGTATAATAATTCCGGATTATCTTTTCCGGTCGGCTCTCCGGGAAAGTTCTTCTGGTAACTGACATAGATCGGGGCATCCGGATCGTAGTTCGCCACCTGCCCGTTCTCGATGAATACGCAGGGTACACGGTCTGCCGTCGCCGCCATGATATAGGAATAATCAAATCCCAGATCGCCAAGGGCGGTGGGGAGTGGGGCGTTCCAGTCTTGCTCGCCCGCTTTGTCTCCTAGGCCAAGGTGCCATTTGCCGATAGCGGCCGTGGCGTATCCCGCGTTCTTGAACATATCGGCTATCGTATAACGCTCCGGTCGTATGATCATTCCGGCGTTTCCCGCGGCGATGTCCGTTCCCGGGCGGCGCCATGCGTACTCTCCGGTTAGCATGGAATATCGGGAGGGCGTACTGGTAGAGGCGGTCGCGTGAGCGTTGGTGAAGCGGATACCGTTCTTGGCGAGCCGGTTGATATTCGGGGTTTTCACTTGTGTGCCGTCGTAGCATTCCAAGTCTCCATATCCCAAGTCATCCGCGTAGATGAACAATACGTTTGGCGTTCTAGGTGTAATGTCTTGTCTCTGTTGGGCTTTTGCGATACCGGCTGTAAGAAGCGAGGCACCGATCCCTACGATAAGTGTTGATTTCATGTTGTTTATTATTTAGATGTTCTTGTTGTGTATCTGCGATTTCTTATTCATGGCATGTTCTATGGACATTAATTGAATTATATACAAAAATAACCAAATTATTTCAGAATAAGGGTAACCACACCAAAATATCTATGAGATGGAGCTTAGGAAGAAATGCTTTTTGGCTCTGGTTAAAAGGGGGGCTTATCGTATATTTTCATGTACGCTCTTGCTCCTTATCGTATAATGCTGTAAAAAGTCGTACGTGTTTCCCGAAAAACATGTACGACTTTTTACAGAAACACGTACGTGTTTTTCAAAAATCACAATCGTGTTTTTAAGGTGTTGATATTAAGCAATTTATATATTTGTGCCATTTGTATACCTTATTGTATATTATTATTACCAAGACGGAACACGCACTGCCTATACAAGAGTGGGTAATGAAAGTGTAGAATGTAATTCTCAACAACTTCTTTCATTGATATTGAAGTGTATGCACATGACATGGGATTCACTTCCTACCCAAGTGGATGCCAGCAAACATTCTTGTAAATGAAGAAAAGTTCGGAGAGAAGGTTCGGAGAGCCCCATAAAAGTTCGGAGAGTGAGTTCGGAGACACTGCGGATAAGCCTAAAAATATAGGTAGAACAGCACAGAAGATCATCGACCTTGTCATTTCCGACCTTTCTATGTCAGCCGAAGCTATGGCTTATAAAATTAGGTATAAGTTCCCGTGCTGTAGAGAAACAAATCGCAAAATTGCGTTCTATGGGTATATTGTCTCGTGAAGGCGCAGACTTTGGTGGTTATTGGCGTATTATTTTAAGTTACCATTTTGAGGGGATGAGACGCAGCACGCTGCGTCTCTACAACTGGAGACAAAATTGGGCGAAAAAAGTAAGTTAACTTCGTTGGCAAAGTAAGTTAATTAAAATACCGAAGTAAGTTAACTTACTTTGCCAACGAAGCTAGCTTACTTTGAAAGTGAGGCATTGGTGGTTGGAAATCAAATAAAATATTATACATTTGCATGACTGGATAAGTCAAAGCAAATAATAGGTATCAAACAATGATAAACTAAAAAACATATGGATTATCTTAGGTTGAAATATTATTAATACGTATATTTGCGACAAGAAAAGGCTTTTAAGTTAAGAGCCTCGTGTTGCGAGTGATATTTGTTCCATTGATTGAAAATCGGCAAAATTTTCTTACAATTCCCAATGGACAAAGAAGGCCCCGCAACCCTTTACCGACTATACGTGTTATCTATGCTGCCGTAGGTAGTAGAGGTATGTTATTGTATATAGATAAAGGGGGCGTGTGGCTGACTTTACTGGGAGTTGGGTCTTTGCCGAACCTTCAATCATGTAAATGTTCAGTCTGCGCCCTTTCCTTATATCTTAATGAAAGGACCACTACTTAACAAAAGCCATATAGCGCCCGTCTTTACGAAGGACATCTTTTCTAAAACATGTCCGGATCTTGTAAATCTAATAATTAATTATGTAAAGTGAATGGCTTATGGACGCTTGTAATATTGATGAGATCCAGAATCTCTTTATTTACTACTCCGCTTGTTTCAGCAAGTATTTTCCAGAGTTAGGGTTTTATTGTAATGAGAGGGAATTCCAGATACATGGTATCGTGCGGAGATATAGTGACATCACGGGAGTGTCCCATGATGGCTCTTATTTCTTAATTGAGATGCGAAAAGAATACCTGATCTACTTACCGTTATTGGTCGGTTCCAAATTCCGCATTTTAACTAAACAAAAACAACTTTATTCGTAATACAATCTTATGCTTATGCCAGAACTCATATCCATAGAAGAAGCCGCCCGTATTACCGGTTTCCCGTACGAGGAGATTGAAGATTGGGTAAAATCCCGAAAGATAACCTCTTTCCATACGAGAACCGGTACACGTATGGTAGATATTGGGAACCTACGTGATTTCATAACCCATATCGAACATCTAGGGATTCAAAAACTATACTTGCAACTGGTCATTCAAGACAAGGAGGAGGAAGCCGACGAGATTATCGCCCAGTACGACGATTACCTTTTCTGCCTACGATCCTTAAAGAACATCTCTCCCCTACTTAAACAAATCATCGCCGAACTATCCACATTTATAGATGATAAGCAAGATCGGTATATATTCACGGAAATAACCTCTGGGGCAAAAATACTGGACGTAGCCAAACGCTGCGATATATCTTACGATAGGATGTGCTACCGATATAAGAACATAGTACTCCGCTTGCAGGAAAACACCGGATTCTTAGCCGAATATAAGAAAACGATCAGCTGTCAAGACCTAGAGATAGAGCGCCTGCGGCTTGAGAAGCGAAACATGGAATATGAGCTGAGAACGCTCTATAAAGCAGTCCTCAAAAGTGGCTTGAGTCTCGATGCTCCGAAATCGTCGTTCGACATCCCCACGGATGCGGCCAGACGGATCTCCCTACCGGTCACAAGCCTAACCCTGTCTCCCTACATCCGTAAATGCCTCCAAAAATTGGAGCTGGAGACTATGGAGGACCTATTGCGCTACGCTAGGAAGAAAGGGCTCGATTCTTTGTTGAAGATTCCGGGATTCGGCCCTCTCGGTTTAGACCAGTTAAAATTTCAGCTGGAAAAGCATAAGATCATGAATAAGGCCGGAGACTCGGATCTCTATCAATACATCATCAATGAGCCGGATAGCTGAACACAAAAAGAGCCTCTCTTCACAGGGAGGCCCTTTTTATGTGATGCCGGAAATAACCAATAAAAACTTCCCGACACTACGGTGTTAATCATCTTATATGCTTACATAAAATTAGCAGAAGGCTTTGGTTTGCGATATACTAATAGTGTTACATTCTTTTTGACATTGCAAAGATACGTCGGCCTATAAGGGTGCGCAATACCTATATATATGTAAAAAAGGAGAGCTCATACCTATTAATTGTTATATATCTTTTCATGGAGATCGATTTTTAGAACTAATGATCTTCTCGCTTGTAATAACTAACGCTTACCTCTGAAATAATACAAAACCGTATTTTCCAAAATTAACTATCAAGTTGTCTTGCGGGTCAATAATGGGGCCTATTCGGTATGACGTCCTGAAAATATTCTTCCGGGATACCTATGAGTAGGTAATTAGGGTCTTATTTTACCTACTTCGGGCGATTGTAGCAAATTCTCAGCCTCTGTAATTTTGCCAAAAATTATAAAACGCAATGAGAACGTTAACAAATTTATTAGCGATTGGATTACTTTCCTTTACCGCTCTACATGCTCAAGAGAGTAATATGAGCTCTACCGTAAAGGCATCGGAGATGTATGCCGACGGTTTTTCTAAATTCCGTTTTGGAGGATATGGTGAGATGGCTGCCAGTTATATGGATTATGACTGGAATTGGGTGACACCTCAAGGTACATCACATATGAATCGGGCTACTGTCTCTATCCCTCGTTTTATTTTAGCTTTTGATTATAAGTTCTCTCCCAAATGGGTACTGAGTTCCGAGATTGAGTTTGAGTATGGAGGAACAGGCGCCGCACGGGAAGTGGAGTGGTACGAGGAGAATGGAGAATATGAGACCGAGATCGAGAAAGGTGGCGAGGTCGCCTTGGAGCAGTTCCATATCTCTTATCTGATGAACAAGCATTTAAACTTCCGTTTTGGACATATGATCGTACCGGTAGGCTTGACCAACGCACATCATGAACCCTTGAACTTTTTTGGTGTATATCGTCCGGAAGGAGAGACTACCCTATTACCTTCTACTTGGCATGAGACGGGTGTGGCTCTATTTGGTGATTTAGGAAATTTCGATTACGAGTTACAAGTCGTTTCCGGTCTGGACCCACAAGGTTTCCGTATGGAGAACTGGGTTGGCAAAGGTACGCAAGGCGCTTTCGAGGAAACTCAATTTACGCATCCTGCCTTTGTGGCTCGTGTCAACTATAATGGAGTGAAGAAATTTAAAGGCTTACGTGTGGGCGCTTCTTTTTATTATAACCAACCCTCTAAGAATAGTAGCAAACCGCTGCGTAACCAAGGTGAGAAATATCCGCTTACCATCGTGACGGCGGACGCTCAATATAAAAGTCCGAACAATAATTTGATCGCCAGAGGTAATATCGTTTACGGCCATCTGGGCAACAGCAACGCTCTGACGAAGGTAAACAATAACTCATCTTCAGCTTCCGGATATCCTAATTCAACCGTGGCGGAGACCGCTGTCAGTTATGCGGCTGAGGTTGGCTATAATGTAGGTTCCTTTTTTAGTCGGAAAGCCCCTAGAATTTATCCTTTCGTTCGCTACGAATATTATAATCCGATGCAATCCGTAGAAAAAGGCAGTAATAAACTGGCGGATAGACGTCTTCAAAAGAGCGTGATTACGGCTGGCCTTAACTATTACGCATTGCCTAATCTGGTCGTAAAGGCGGATTATACGCACCGTATTGTCGGTAAGGGGGATTATAATAGCCAGAATATGGTTTCTGTCGGTATCGCTTATATCGGCTGGTTCTTATCAAGATAATAGACTATTGACAAATAAATATGTAAGAAAAAATGAAAAAAGTACTTTTATTACCCATGATGTTGATGGGTGTGGCTTTGAGCTTCACTTCTTGTGGAGACAACGATGATCCGGGCAAGGACCCCGATGTTGTAACTTATGACTTTAAGAATCTTCCTGCGGATTCGGGTACAAAACCAACAGAAGATCAGATGAGTGCGGTTGTCGCTACTTTCGTTGATGAGGTAGCTTTGCCTACCTATAAGGACATGTTGACAAAGATGACCGCCTATAAAAATGCGATAGACAAGTTCATTGCGTCTGGTTCTAAGAATGATTTAGCGGATGCCTGCGACGCTTGGCGTGCGGTTCGTGTACCTTGGGAACAAAGTGAGGCATTCTTGTTCGGTGTGGCGGATTTGGCACAGCTCGACCCGAGCTTGGATAGCTGGCCTTTGGATAAGAACGGTATAGAGGAGATTATAGCTACAGGAGAATTCAGCAAGATTTCAGGAGCTGTAGACGAAGACGCGGAAGATGGTCCTCAAAATTTACGTGGATTCCATACGGCGGAAAAGATGTTATTCTTAGACGGCGAGCCTCGTGATCTGGAAACAAGCCCGTTCGCAAAGAATGAATTGGAGTATTTGAAGTTAGTGTCCGAACGTATGTTATCTGATACTCAAGACTTATACAATGGTTGGTTGAAAGGCTTAGGAACTTCGGATGTCCCTTCTTCTTATGCGGAGGCTATGAAGAAACATGACGGTTCTGCCTATTCCATTGGTAATGTGTATCAGGCGATTGAGCTTATGCTGAATGGAAATAATGGTATGGCTGGAATCTCCAATGAAGTAGGTTCCGCTAAGATAACTGACCCGGTGACTGCATGGAATGGAAGTAATAAAGACGCTACCGACCCGAATAACCCCGGTGTCTTGGCTGTAGAGTCTTGGTATAGCTGGAATTCCTTGGACGACTATAAGAACAATATCGTAAGTATCAAGAACGCTTATTTCGGCGGTCGTGATTTGGATGAGGAATCCGCTTCCGAGAGTAGCTTGCATGCGTTGACTAAAATGATTAATCCTACGTTGGATAGTTTGATGGTAGTTCAAATTGATAAGACAATCGACGCTATCAATGCGATCGGCTATCCTTTCCGTAACAATCTAGGGGATACGGAGCATATCAATACGGTTACAGAAGCTTGCGCTGATTTAACGACAGGTTTGGGCGTTGTTAAGTCTAAGTTCACGAACTAATCGGACAAGCCGATACGATGAAACGAAGATTACTTCTATTATTCGCTTTATCCGGTAGTCTGCTGTGTAGTTGCGAATCCGAGGACTTGGAAAATTGGCAGGTTAAGAAACCCAATGGGCAGGTAGCTTCCGAGAAGGAGTTGTCCGCGGGTATCTCAACCATTTTCTCCAATGCCCCGGATGCGTACGATACGCAGGCAAACTGGGTTACGGGCGAATTAGAGACGCGATTTAATCGTGGTGATGGATTGTACGACGATGCTCGCGGTGTTGAGAATGTGGATGGTGGAGGACTAGGGCCGCTTTATGCCGGATATTCTTGCGGTTCCTGTCATAAAAGTACCGGGCGGACCCGTCCGGCTATAGCTGATGGAGGTTCCGGCCCCGGCTTCTCATCCATGCTTATTTATATATCACGTAAAAGTGGCGGCTATTTTCAAGATTACGGCCGGGTACTACATGATCAAGCGATATACGGAACGAAACCGGAGGGAAGGGTTAAGATTACTACTACTTCCCAAAAATATACGTTTCCCGATGGGGAGGAATATGAGTTGGTCACTCCTCATTATGAGATAAAAGAATGGTATGCCGATAGTATCCCGATGTCGGATTTACGGATTTCCGTACGTCAACCCTTACGGCATGTCGGAATGGGGCAGATGATGGCGCTCGACTTGGATATGCTAAAGCAGATCGCCGCTAAAAGCAATTATCCGGAATATGGTATTAGTGGACGTATAAACTATGTGACGGAAAAGGGAAAGAAGCAGATCGGTATCTCTGGTAATAAGGCGAATCATGCCGACTTAACGGTGGAATTGGGATTCTCTTCCGACCTCGGTGTAACGAACGATCGTTTCCCGCATGAGGTAGGAGAAGGACAGAGTAATATGATGGGTTTTGCCATGACCGGGGCGCAGGTCTCTACGGAAGATATGGAAGATGTGGATTTATACCTCCAGACCTTGGGGGTACCCGCCCGTCGGAATGTGGATGATCCTACGGTTGTTCAAGGAGAGCAACTTTTCTATCAAGCGAAATGTCATTTATGCCATGTGACTTCCTTGAAGACACGCCCTCGCGGATCTGTCCTTTTGAATAATACGGAATTGCCTCAATTAGGTAATCAGGTGATCCATCCTTATTCGGACTTTTTATTGCATGATATGGGGGTTGAGCTAGGGGATGATTATCCCAGTGGCTTGGCTAACGGTAATGAATGGAGGACTACCCCGTTATGGGGATTGGGATTACAAGAGGTCGTAAACGGCCATACCTATTATTTACATGATGGCCGTGCCCGGAACCTGACGGAGGCTATTATGTGGCATGGTGGGGAAGGGGCTGCGTCGCGTACCCTATTCTCTCGTATGACAAAAGACGAGCGGGCCGCTTTGATTAAATTCCTACAAAGTTTATGAATAAATAACGCATAGAATCGAAATGAAAAAAATATATAGGACGTTGCTTGTGGTGCTTCTATCAGCGGGTGTTTTCTCCGTGAAAGCTCAAGATACAAAGAAAGAGATGGATGATAAATATGTAGAGAACGATGTGGTTTCACTAGCGGGAAAGAAGGGCTTTTCCTTTTCTACCAAGGCTGGTGACTTTTTGTTTAAGCCCTATGCGTTGGTACAGGCAAGCGCTTGCTACAACCGGTATGACGACCAAGGGCTGGAAAGCCATTATGCCAAGAGCGTAGCGAACTCTGGTTTCGCGATCCCTAACGCTATTCTCGGTTTTACGGGTAAGGCTTTTGGACGGGTTACTTTCAATTTATCGCTGAATGCCGCTAAGAGTGGAGGGGCCTTATTGCAACAGGCTTGGTTCGACGTAGCGATCAAGGAATCGTTTCGTATCCGTGTCGGTAAGTTCAAGACACCGTTTATGCATGGCTATTTAAGTACTTTGGGGGAGACGTTGTTTCCGGTACTGCCTTATTCCGCTTCCCAATCCGTATTGCTTCCTTACGACGTGAATTATGTTATACCGAATATGTCCACGGGATTCGACTTGGGTGTACAGGTACATGGTTTGATCAATGATAAATGGAATTATCAAGTCGGTATTTTTAATGGTACGGGTATCGACGTGAATTTGGCGACTAAGACAAACTGCGATGATCATAAATGGTTGCCTTCGCTGTTATATGCGGGTCGTCTGGCCTTTATGCCGAAGGGGGAGATGCCAACGTCTCAAGGCTCGCCGGAGAATCTGAACGACGATAAGATGTCTATCGCCGTATCTGCCTCTTATAATGCGGAGGCTGAGTTCTTGACCAGTAGCGACACCCGTGTGGGCGTTGAGTTCGCATGGATCAAGAACCGCTGGTATGTAGCAGCCGAAGGTTATTATATGAATATGCATTTTACCAAGATCATGCAAAAGCCGGATAAGAATTTCTGGGGAGCTTACGCTCAATTGGGCTATTTCATCACTCCGAAATTACAGGGTGCTTTGCGATATGATTTCTATGATCGAAACGCTACGGATGAGGGTGGTTTGTTAAATATGCCCGCCGCTGGTTTGAATTATTATTTCTTTAATAATAATTTGAAACTACAGGTTATGTATCAATATTTAGGTCGTAGCGGTCATGCTACGCAGAATGACCGGGATGAGGACGCTATTGGATTGGCTCGTCACTCCGCTACGGCTATGTTGCAGTTCACGTTCTAATCTTTGGGTATGAAACTATATAGTCTATATATAATGTATGCCTTATTCCTGTTATTCGGGCTGGGTTGTGATGAGGGTAAGATTTATCCGGATGAGACGGTTGATTCCGGGCGAACCGCTACCGTGTCACTTTCTTTCACTGGCCTGAAAGCTTGGCCGAAGGAGAATATGCTCTCGTTATGCGCTTTTGGCGAGGATAAGTCGAAACCTTTGCAAACCCAGCGTATCAGTAAGCCGGCGGAAGACGGCAAAAGACTAAAACTCCGATTGAATAATGTCACTCCGGATACGAGGAGTATAGAGGTCGCTGTGATTAGTAGGGGATTGCGGTTGGTTTACTCCTATTATACGTCTCCGGTGGATGATTCGGACGAACCGCTTGATTTGTCTGTGGGCGAATTGGATTTAGCGAGCTTCAAACGTGTACAAGCGCAGGTGTTCGACTTGAATTGCCTGTCTTGTCATGGCGGGGGATCGGGATTGGCCGGTCAGCTGGATCTTAGGGACGATGTAGCCTATAAATCCTTAGTGAATGTCAAGGCGCCCCTTTCGGAAGAGGGTAAGAACTACGTGACCCCGGGTGATATAAACGATAGTTTCTTGCTGGATATATTGGAGGATAATCCGGTACATAAGGATATGTTCAATAGTTCCGGGAAACAGGAGGTCCTTGCTTTGATCCAAGGTTGGATCTTAGGAGGGGCATTGGATAATTGATAAGAAAGAAAATGATGAATTATACGAGAAAAATAGATACGGATAAAGCGGTAGAGGTTCAGATCTCTTCATTCACGGGCAAAGGTGGAACAACGGAATATCAGGTGATGGTATCGATTACAGACCCTTGTTTGTCTTTCGTGGAGCAATTGCAAAACCTTTTGCGGGTTTATGTGACTGTCGTGAAGGAAGAGCTATCGAATGACGCTACCGCCGTTTTCCGCCGTTATTTTTTAAGTGACGCGGCTAATCAGACGGATAGCGTGATGGAGTGGGAGTGCGAGAGCGCCTTTTGTCCGCTCTCTATCGTGCAGCAACCGCCTTTGAATGGAACAAAGATCGCTATGTGGACTTATTTGCAAACGGGCATGTCGGTACAAACGTACGATTCCGGTTTACTGGAAGCGTCGCATAACGGTTATAGGCACCTCTGGGGGGGAGGTGCCTTCAATAAGGCGGCCAATTCGGAATACCAGACCCGGCTTTTATTGAATGACTATGTGATGCAATTGATGGGGCAGCGTTGTACGTTGGCCTCTCATTGTGTCCGTACTTGGTTCTTTGTGCAAAACGTAGACGTGAATTACGCCGGTGTGGTGAAAGCCCGGAAAGAAGTTTTTATCACGCAGAATCTTACGGAGAAGACGCATTATATCGCTAGTACGGGTATCGAGGGACGTCATGCCGATCCCTCGGTGTTGGTACAGATGGACAGTTATGCGGTGGATGGGTTGGAGCCGGGACAGATTCAGTTCCTTTACGCTCCCACGCACTTGAATCCTACTTATGAATATGGAGTAACCTTCGAGCGGGGTACGGCTGTTACGTATGGGGATCGTAAACAGGTCTTCATCTCGGGTACGGCGAGTATAGATAACCGGGGAGAGATTGTCTATCCGGGCGATATCGTAAAACAAACCGAGCGGATGATGGAAAATATCAGCGTGTTGCTGAAAGAGGCGGACGCTACTACTCGTGATATTACGCAGGCGATCACCTATTTGAGAGATATGGCTGATTATGCGGTGGTTAAGAAGTATTTTGAGGCGCATTACCCGGATTTGCCACATTTGATAGTCTTGGCCCCCGTTTGCCGTCCCGGATGGTTGATAGAGACTGAGTGTATAGCGGTCGTGCCGACGGAGTCGTCCTTTAAGCCTTTGTGAAATAATAATAAATGTACGAGATATGGAAGAAAAAGGAGTATATTTGGCTATTCAAACACCAAGACAAGTTAGAAAGAAGCCTATGTATAAAAATGGAATGTACCGGGAAACCGATAAAATGAGTGATCTGATCTGCGAGAACTATCCGATGGTTTTAGTCATGAGCCGCTTTGGTATAGCGCTCGGGTTCGGAGAGAAGAATATCGGGGAGGTTTGCCGGCAGAATGGGGTGGATGCTTGTACTTTCCTGACGGTCGTGAATTTCTTGGTCGAGGAAGTGAATACGCCTGTCGAGAATATCAGCAAATGCCTGTCGATCGAGAACTTGATCCGCTATTTGCATAATGCCCATGATTACTTCTTGAACTTCCGCTTGCCACATATCCGTCGTAAATTGGTAGACGCTATATCCGGGTGCCCGGAGGATGTCGCTTTTGTGATCACGAAGTTTTTCGATGAGTATGCGGAGGAGGTAAATAAACACATGTCTTATGAGGAACGTGCTGTTTTCCCTTATGTCCGTAATTTGTTGGAAGGAAAGAGAGATCCGAAATACAATATTACGATCTTCCGTAAGCGTCATGATCAGATCGAGATGAAGATCACGGAGTTGAAAAATATCCTGATCAAATACTATCCGGGAGCGGGTACGAATATGCTGAATAGTGTCTTGTTCGATATTTTTGCCACGGAGGAAGACTTGGCTTCACATACCCGTGTGGAGGATTATTTGTTTGTACCGGCCATATTGGCTTTGGAAAAACAATTATAAGCATGAATCGATGAGTACAAATCTAAAGATTGCGATAGCCGAACCTTCTGTTATCATAAGGAGCGGACTGGAGAACCTGTTGAAACGGTTACCGGGTTTCCGTATCCAGATGGTGGAGATTCATTCGGTGGAATCTCTTTTCGACTCGCTTCGTATGCACAAACCGGATGTGTTGATCGTGAATCCGGCTTTGCCCGGCTATTTCACGTTGCAACATTTGAAGGAGGAAAGCGGCTGTGCCGAGATGAAATGTATCGCTTTATTATATTCTGTCTCAGACAGTGTGTTATTGCGTTCTTATGATGAACAAATTAACATATACGATAGCCCTGATGAGATCAAGCACAAATTGGAACGGTTGAACGCCGAGGTACTTCCGGATGACGAGCCGGAAGGGGATGACGAGCAACAATCGTTAAGCTCGAGGGAAAAAGAGATCGTAGTCTGCGTCGTGAAGGGAATGACAAACCGGGAGATAGCGGATCGTTTGTTTCTTTCTACGCATACGGTCATCACCCACCGCCGTAATATCGCTCGGAAACTTCAAATTCATAGTGCCAGCGGTCTTACGATCTATGCGATTGTCAATAAGCTGGTCGAATTAGGCGACATTAAACAGTAATCGTATATTTATAAGTAAGTTAAAGGGAATGTGGATAAGCGATAAAAGCGCCTTCCGCATTCCCTTTACTATTAATATAATTAAATTTAATGATCATATCTTATTAACGCTTATCGAAAACTAAAACCCGTTTATTCCTGTTTCTTCTTCAAATCATTAAGCTTATAAGAAATGAAGAAAGCATTTTTACTTGGATTAGCATTGTTATTTTCCTTATCTATGAGCGCACAACATTTCGCGTTGAAGAACAATCTTCTCTACGACGCGACTACGACTCCGAACTTAGGATTCGAGGTGGGCTTAAGCAAAAAGGTTACATTGGATGTCTCGGCGGGATATAATCCTTTCAAGTTCAATGACGGTAAGAAACTGAAGCATTGGCTTGTCATGCCGGAAGTGCGTTATTGGACTTGCGAGAAATTCAACGGTACGTTTATTGGCGTGCATGCGTTGGGCGGACAGTATAATATCGCCGGGATTAAATTACCCTTTGGCATATTCCCTAATTTGAAGGACCATCGTTATGATGGTTATTTGTACGGTGGCGGACTTACGTTGGGACATCAATGGATACTGAATAAGCGTTGGAGTATAGAAGCCGCTATCGGCGCCGGTTATGCCCGTGTACATTATGATAAGTATAATTGCGGGGAATGTGGCTCCAAGATCGAGACCAAGAACTCGAACTATTGGGGTGTAACGAAAGCGGCCCTTTCTATCATTTATTTTATCCACTAAAAAACGATCTAGAGAGATATGAGACATTTATTGAGTATATGTATCGCTTTATTGTTCCTCGGAGGTGTGAGCCTACAGGCACAGAACGGTGTGCGGGGAACTGTTAGTTTCGAGAATGTAAGCGCAAAGAAGGACGGAAGCCAGCTTATGATGAATTTTACGACCAATCTGAGCAATCTGCGTTTGAAATCCCAAGAGATGGTCATCCTGACACCGGTATTGCAATCGGTGGATAAATCGCAGTCTTACCAGTTTAACCCGATCGTGATTACCGGGCGGGCACGTATGAAGGCGTTGAACCGTGAGTTGGGTTTCAATAGTTATGAATTTCCCCAAACTCCTAGCTTGATTATCCGTCAGACGAAGAAGGGGCCCGAATTGATTCCGGTGGAGTTGTCCGTGCCTTATGCGGGATGGATGCGAAACGCTACCTTGATGGTGGATGAGAATACCACGGGATGCGCTTCTTGCGAGGTATCAGATGAAACCTATGGGGTGATGAACCGTGTATTGCCTCCGTTGGCTCCTCCCGTTTATGAGCTTAGCTATGTTACTCCTCCGGTAGAACCGGTAAAACAGCGAAGTGAGACGCATTCCGCTTATTTGAATTTTGAGGTAGGCAAGTCCGTATTGTTACGTGCTTTCAAGGATAACACTACCGTACTGAATGAGGTGAATAAGATTGTAACGGAAGTCCGTAGCGATAAGAATCTTAGTTTTACCGAATTTAAGGTTACCGGATACGCTTCCCCGGAAGGTGGTTACGACTATAATATGAGATTGTCCGAGAGCCGTGCCAAGGCTTTTGTCGCTTACATGAAAGATAAGGAGAATATAGATCCTTCCTTGATGAAAGTAAATTGGATGGGTGAGGATTGGATCGGGTTGCGTCAAGCGATTATGAAATCAGATCTAGCGAATAAAAAGGAGATTCTGGAGATCTTGGATATTCAAGATATAAACAAGCGCAAAGCTAAATTGCAAGCCTTGAACGGAGGTCGGACGTATAAGATATTATTGGATAAATACTATCCTCCTTTAAGACGCATTGATTATACCTTGGCTTATATCGCACGTCCGTTCGACGTGAACGAGGCTAAGCAAGTGATCAGAACGAAGCCTCAATATTTAAGTTTGAATGAGATGTTCTTGGTGGCTAATTCCTATGATAAAGGTAGCGATCAGTTCAAGGAGGTATTTGATATCGCTGTTCGTCTTTATCCGAGCGACCCAATCGCTCAATTGAATACGGCGGCTCTTGAGATTGAGACAGGCGCTTACGATCCGGCCATCAGTCGTTTGCAAGGCATTAATTTGCCGGAAGCATGGAATAACCTAGGTGTCGCTTATGCGATGAAGAAGGATTATACGACCGCTATGCAATATTTCGATCAAGCAGCCCAAGCCGGCGTGCAGGATGCCGCCGCGAACCGGAATGAACTGACCGCTTGGTTGGCCGAGCAATAATGGAGATACTTACCTCCGAAGATAAAAAAGTCCCCGTTTCGGGGGCTTTTTTGTGCTTATAATTTCGCTTTCCATTCATTCATCAATTCGGTAATGGTTTCCCGTACCGAAGTGATCTTATTCGCTCGCCAAGCGTTGCTGCCGGCAAAAGCGTATCCATTCTCGAAATTACCTTTGAAAGCATTGTACAAGGCGGTGACGATGCAGTACGGACTGCGTGATATATCACACGTCTTGATACAGTTGAAGGGACAAACTTTCGGTTGCTTGATTCCTGCCTTCACTTTCTCGAGGAAACTGCAATGGATGGCTCGTCCAGGCATACCGACGGGGCTTTTGATAATCTCTATATCCTTCTCTTCAGCCTGTATGTAGGTCTGTTTGAAGGCTTCCGAGGCATCGCATTCCGTGGTGGTAACGAACCGGGTTCCTAACTGAACGCCTGATGCTCCAAGGTCTATCATGCGTTTGATATCTTCACCCGTGTAAATGCCTCCTGCTGCGATTACCGGGATCTTTTTGTCGTATTTTTGTTCAAAATGAGAGACTTCTTCTATGACTTGGGGTAGCAGCTCTTCCAAAGAGAACTGTTGGTCTTCCAACTGGTTTTCCTTATATCCCAGATGTCCACCCGCTTTCGGACCTTCCAGTACCACCGCATCCGGAAGATAATCATAGTTATTCTTCCATTTCTCGCAGATGATACGTACGGCACGTGCGCTGGAAACGATGGGAACCAGCTTGGTGACGCTATCTTTCTTGAGGAAAGAAGGTAAGTCCAAGGGCAGTCCGGCACCGCTGAAAATGATGTCTACCTTTTCCGCTATACTGGTTTTCACCAATTCAGCGAAGTCGGAAAGAGCTACCATTACGTTTACGCCGATGATACCTTTCGCTTTTTCCCGAGCCTTGCGGATCTCTTCCGCTAACCCGAGATTCCCAGCTTCCGTATAATTGCCGGGTGACAATTTCTTATATAAGAGTCCGAGACCGGCTGCGGAGATAACGCCGATCCCACCTTCATTTGCAACGGCCGAGGCTAAGCCGGAAAGAGAGATACCTACGCCCATTCCACCTTGGATGATTGGAATACGAGCCTTTAGGTCTCCGATTGTTAATGTCTTCATTAAAAAAATAAATATAGTGTTTCAAAAATCGAGGCAAAGGTAGCACAATATCCTAATAAATGTGCAAAATGAACCATAATTATCGCGCAAATATTATAGTTATGTGCAATGTATGGAACGAACAGATTATTTTATGTAAATTCGTCCCTAAATAATTAGACAAGACGATTTGTAACAGGATTGTAATGTATGTGAAACGGAGGCGTTGTAACTTTGCGACGCAAATATAGTTTTTATTGTTAGGAATGAAAGTAGGAAAAGTTATAGCGTTCATGCTAGTGCTGCTTCCATTTAGCATGGGAGCGCAGGAGATGGATCAGCCGGTGGAAAAACGTATCGATTCCTTGGCTACGGAAGTGACTACCTTGGATAAGGTAGTCCGGAAGCTAAGCAAATTCAAGGTTTCCGCTTATATCCAAGGACAATACCAATATGGACAGCAAGACGCTACCTTGAAAGTGGGCGATAAGAACGAGAACTTGGATAAAGGGTTTAACCGGATCGGTATCCGCCGGGGGCGTATGAAGTTTGAGTACAATGATGGGATCGGAACAGGTGCTGTCCAGATCGAGGTGAATGATAAGGGAGTAAGTTTCCGTGATCTGTATATCGGTATCAAGGATCCTTGGACGAAACGTAGCCAGTTGATGGCTGGTGTGTTCAACCGTCCTTTCGGCTATGAGGTCTGTTATTCTACGAGTGCTCTCGAATCTCCGGAGAGAGCGACTATTATCCAGTATTTCTTCCCGGATGAGCGTGACTTGGGAGCGATGCTTACCTTACGTACCCAAACTACCAGCCCATTGAGTTTCTTGCGATTGGATGCCGGCGTGTTTGCCGGAAACAGTATTAACCGGGAGACGGATAGCCGGAAAGATTTCATCGGGCGTCTGGGTGCCGAGAAGGCGATAGGCGACTGGGGAAAATGGGGAGCCGGTTTCTCCTATTACCATGGCTTTGTCTACAACCCGACAACCGAGGCGTATGAGATGCGTGGCAATCATTTCGTTAAGAGGGATATGGGAGAGACGGGTACTTATATGAAGCGCCAGTATTTAGGTTTGGATGGACAGTTTAGTTTTCTTTCATCTTTAGGAAAGACCACTCTCCATGCGGAAGGTTTGATCGGTACCCAACCTGGTATCGCCGGAAGCAGTAAAAGCCCGAACTACAGTACCCGACCGGAGAATTTGCCGGAAAATTCTTTGTTCAAGCGCCCTTTCCTCGGTTACTTCTTTTATTTGGTACAGGATATAGGCACCTCTCCTTTCTCCGCCGTATTGAAATATGACGTTTACGATCCGAATACGAAGGTGAGTGGCAATGAGGTCGGGGCGGAAAACAGTTTCACCTCAAAAACCGACTTGGCTCAAAGCACGATAGGTATCGGCGGTATCTATAATTTCAATAAACATATCCGTCTACAAGCTTACTACGAGTTTAACTTTAATGAGAAAAGTAACCTCGTGAAGGGCTACGAGAACGACCGGAAGGATAATGTATTGACAGTCCGTCTTCAATATAAGTTTTAATTCATAGGATTGTAATATCTGTTTCATCCCATTGAAATACCGAAGTATTTATTTTGTATCGTAAATAAAAGATAAATACAAAGTAATGAAGAAGACGATTTTATTAGCTGCCATGGCAGCCTGTTTGTTTGCTACGAATGTGTTTGCCCAGAAGATAAAGGGTAGTGATACTTGTTTGCCTCTTACCCAGACTGAAGCCGAGAATTTCATGAATAAAGACAAAGCCGCTAAGATCACGGTGACGGGTGGTGGCTCCGGCGTGGGGATCTCCGCTTTGATGGAAGGTACTACGGATATAGCGATGGCTTCCCGTAAGATGAAATTCGACGAGCGCATGAAGTTGCAAGAAGCCGGGAAGAAGACGAAAGAGGAGGTGATCGCCTACGACGCTCTGGCTGTTGTCGTGCATCCTTCCAACAAGGTATCCAATCTGACCCGGGAGCAATTGGAAGGCATTTTTACCGGCAAGATCAAGAATTGGAAAGAAGTGGGTGGTACGGATATGAAGATCGTGGCCTATTCCCGCGAGACTTCTTCCGGAACCTACGAGTTCTTCAAGGAGAGCGTATTGAAAAATAAGAACTATATGAACGGTATCTTGAGCATGCCGGCTACAGGTTCCATTATCCAAAGCGTGAGCCAGACGAAAGGAGCTATCGGCTATGTGGGTCTCGCTTATCTGAACAAAGAGGTGAAGCCGATCCATGTATCGTATGATGCCGGAAAATCCTACGTGGAGCCTTCTTTGGAGAACGCGAGGAATAAGACCTACCCGATTGTTCGTCCGTTGTTCTATTACTATGAGACGAAGAATGCCTCAAAAGTGCAACCATTCATTGATTATGTAATGTCGGCCGAAGGGCAAGCGACGGTGAAGAAGGGCGGTTATGTTCCGGTAAAATAAATATCTTATATAGGTTTTGTTTCTCCTAGGGAAAACAAAAGTTTCCCTATGAAGAAACTACAATTACACTTAGGAGAAACAAAAGTTTCTCACTAAGAAATTCGCAGAAACCTTTTAACTTTTAGAAACGATCGCTTATTCATTCCCCTCAAGGAACTGATCCATATACAGATGTTCGCCATCCCATACGATATAAGAGAAGAATTGCATCCAATCCCCGGCTATCAGGATACGGGAGGTACGGCTGAGCATCAAGTCCAACATGATGTGACGATGGCCGAAAATGAAAAAATTAATGTCGGGATGCGTCTTTAGATATTCCTTGGCGAAAACAACCATATATTCTGCGTCTTCCCCTTGATACTTTTTAGCCTCTTGCTTTTCCAGTCCGCTCTTCCGGCTGTTGAGCGACCAGCCTAAAGCGAACCCGAACGTCCAGCGGGGATGTATTCCCGCATATAACCATTGGCAGAACTTGTTCCGGAAAATAGCCCTGATCAGACGGAATGCCTTACTCCGGAAATCTACCTCATCGCCATGCCCGAGGAAGAAACGTTTCCCTAATAAATCGACTGTCAAGGTATCCCGATGGATGATGGCGCCTATCTCTTTCGGCAAGTAGTCGAACATCCAGATGTCATGGTTACCGATAAAGATATGTATTTCTATGCCTCTGTCCGCTAACTCGGCCAATTTCCCCAGAAAACGTACATGGCCTTTCGGCACGACGTATTTGTATTCGTACCAATAGTCGAATAGATCTCCCAGAAACCAAATGGCGGAAGCGTCTTCCTTGATGCTATCCAGCCAACGTGCCAGTTTCTTCTCGATAGCTAAAGGGTCCTTGTGGAAACGGGCTCCCAGATGTGCGTCTGAGGCGAAATATATTTTCATAGAAAACCTAGTTCCAGTTTAGCCTCCTCTGTCATCATGTCCTTGTCCCATTCCGGTTCGAATACGAGGTTTACCTCTACGTTGTTCACCCCATCGACCGTTTCTACCTTCATGCGTACATCTTCCAATATGAAATCGGCAGCCGGGCAGTTCGGAGCGGTGAGGGTCATATCGATGCGTACATTCTTTTCTTCATCGATATCTACTTTATATATAAGTCCAAGATCGTATACGTTTACGGGTATTTCCGGGTCGTATACCGTCTTAAGCATAGCGACGATCGCTTCTTCTGTTTGGAGAAATTCGTTGTTCATCTTCTTTTATAAGTTCGTGAATCCTGTATTGAACTACAAACTTACGAAATAGTTGAGAGTTGGCGATGTTTATTTGAGACTATTAACGCTTGTATCCGTATTGCCCATATGGAAGGTTTAATGAAAAAAAGAAGAGAGGAGTAGGGGTTTTGGCTGATGCGCTTGTCTTGTAGATACAAAACATCATTATAAAAATATATACGAGGTATGAAAAAGTTGATTTTGTTAATGGCAGTGGTTTTCAGTAGTGTGGCGGTGAACGCTCAGTCCCGTTGGTTGGTTACGCCGGAAGCCGGTCTTACCGTGAACAAGGAGAATGAGGGGAAAAGTGAGACAACCTTGGGATTCAAGGTCGGTGCCGGTGTATTGTACCAAATAAAGGAGGCGCAAGGAAATAAGCCCTCTTTTGGTTTAAAGTCCGGCTTGTATCTATTGATGCAAAAGGGAGATTTGCATACATGGAATGACGGGTATAATTATCATGGCTATCAGAATGAGTTTTATCCCGGGGGGTATGGCCAGGCATCAATGAGCGGTGAGGGAGGCAAGCATACCATAGGGGTTTGTGCCAATGAGATGACTCGTTATAACCTGCAATTACCTATCATGGCACACTGGGGATTCAAGCTTTGCGATGATATCCGTTTGAATCTGGCGGTAGGTCCGTATGTGGCGGTTGCGTTAGGGGGTACCGCATCTGCCTTTCAGACCATAGACAATAAGGTAGACTATAGTTATAACTATGATTTCAACCCGTTTAAAGAGAAGACGCTAGGTAATGGCATTACGCTGAAAGGTGCTCCCCGTTTTGATTGGGGCGGTACAGCCTCGGTGGGTATCACGGTGAAACGTGTCTCTTTCCAGATTGGTTATGATTTGGCTTGGGGCAAATACCATAAGGACCAAAACGATCTCCGAATCCGTAACCACCAAGTGAGCTTTACGTTCGGATATACGTTCTGATCCTTCTAGCGGAGGTTAGCGAAGCTTACCCTCGTCAGCATAACTGTAATAGATACCCTCGGCCAAGATTATGTGATCTAATAAGATAAGATCCATGATCTTGGCTGCTTTTTGTACCTGCTCGGTTAACGTGTCGTCTTGTCGGCTGGGCCTGATATTCCCGGAGGGGTGGTTATGGCATAGGATGAATCCGGTAGCTGTTTCCATTAATGCGGTTTTCAGGATTAGACGAATGTCAGCGGCGGAAGAATTGATACCACCTTGACTGATTTTGCATTTCTTCAATATCCGGTTGGCCGGATTGGTGAGTATGATCCATAGCTCTTCGTAGGGTAGGTCTCGCAATTCGGCTTGCAGCGATAGATATGCGTCGTTGCTGCTACGTATTTGCTTTGATTGAAGGCCCTCGGAGGCTCCCCGTCGTTTCCCCAACTCTAAGGCGGCGCATATAGTGACGGCTTTTGCCTCGCCGATTCCTTTGAAATCGGCTGTAAGTTGCTTGATAGAAAGCTTGGCTAGCTTATTTAGATTGTTGTTTACGGAGTGAAGTATCCGTTGGGAGAGTTGTACGGCTGTCTCCTCATTGTTTCCAGAGCCGATTAGTATGGCGATCAATTCGGCGTCGCTTAATACGGAAGCACCTTTTTGAAGCATTTTCTCACGGGGCCTGTCTTCTTCGGCCCATTCTTTGATGGAAAGTTTTTCTGTTGTTTCTTTCATAGCCAGGAAAGGTTTAGATCGGGTTAAAAAATAGTTCCCGCCTGCTTATCAAGCGGGAACCGTATATTTTGACAAGACCCGGATTACTCGCGGATACGCCCTACGTAAGAACCATCAGTCGTATTGATCTCGATAATCTCGCCCTCGTTGATGAACAACGGAACGCGAACTTCCGCGCCAGTCTCTACGGTTGCCGGTTTCAAGGTATTAGTAGCAGTGTCACCTTTAATACCCGGTTCTGTATAAGTAACTTTTAATTGAACTTTTGTAGGCATGTCGGCGAAAAGAACCGTATCGGTAGATGCATCAGAAACAACGTCTACGATTTCTCCCTCTTTCATGAAATCAACGCCGTTGATCAAGTTTTTGTCGATGATCACGTCGTCGAATGTCTCTTGGTTCATGAAATGATAATGCTCGCCTTCCGTATAAGTGAACTGATACGGGCGACGTTCTACGCGTACATCTTCCAACTTCTCACCGATATTGAAGCGACGCTCGATCTGACCGCCTTTTACAACATCTTTTAATGTCGTACGCATGATGGTATTACCTTTACCCGGTTTTACGTGAAGGAAATCGACGCAGAAATAGAGTTTTCCGTCTAAGCGGATACAAGTTCCTTTCTTAATGTCTTGTGAATTGATCATATTTATTTTCTTTATTTATAGTATGTTATAGAGTAATCCTTAACAATTTTCGGATACAAAAGTAGTATATTCCTGCTAAAGTAGCAAAAAGTTTTGCGTATTTATATGGAAAAATAGTTGCAAATCAACCGAATAACCGGAACCAAGACCGCTGTCATTATACCCATCAAGCCAATCGCCAGTCCGCTTAATGCTCCTTCGATGGCCCCGATTTGAATGGCCGCCGCTGTCCCTACTCCATGGGAGGAGGCCCCTAACGCCAATCCTTTAGCTATATGGCTATCTATTCCCAGTACTTTCATCACGATTGGGCCGACTATACTACCAAAGATTCCCACCGCTACGACAATGACGGCGGTAAGTGAAGGTATGCCGCCCGCTTTCTCCGCTATCCCCATAGCGATCGGGGTGGTGACGGATTTCGGCTGGAGCGTGGCGATCAACGCTTGGTCGGCTCCCATCAATTTACCGATGATGATTACGCTTACGATTCCGACAATGGCTCCGACAAATACGGAAGTCAAGATCGAAACGACATTTCCCTTTAGATATTGGATTTGCTCATATAACACATAGCCAAGGGCCACTACGGAAGGCCCCAGCATAAAATGGATCAAATGACTGCTTTGCTGGAACGACTCATATTGAATGCCTAGGACTTCCAGTACCACGATAATCACGAAGATGGTCGTAAGCAAAGGATGCAAAAGACTGATATGGACTTTCTTGTAAAGAGCCAAGGAAGTCAGGTAGGTACCAATTACCAAGGTAAGAGCGAAAATCTCGGAATGCGCCAGATTATCCATGGTCTATTTTCCCTTTTCCAGTTTTTGTTGCACCAACGCTACGCTGGCGATGACTAAAATTGTACTTACTACGGAAGCGATCAGCAGGACTGCCCAATACTCGGAGATGATCCCGAAGGAATTCATAAGCCCTACACCGGCAGGAACGAAGAATAATCCCATGTTTTGGGTAAGAACCGTGGAAAGACGTTTCACCTTTTCAGGTTTTACTTTCTTGAACGCGAGGGCTAAAAACAATAGCACCATCCCAATTACGCTACCCGGTATGAAACCGTCGATAAAGTAGCTGATAAACTCTCCCGTGAAATAGAAGAAGAGAATGTAAAATGCTTCTGTTAGCATAGTTTTTCTACCTTTTTTGATAACTGCTACAAAGATAACAGCTATTTCGTAGATATGTTCTATAACATATTATTTTAACATAATAGGGGCGGGGTTCGCCCACCCGTGGCATCAAGCTAACGCGGAAGTAATGAACATATAAATCATCATACCGATAATATCGTTGGTAATGGTGATAAACGGTCCGGTCGCCAAGGCCGGATCTATCTTCATCTTATCTAAGGTCATGGGAACTAACGTGCCGAATATACTGGCGAACATTACGACGGCGAATAGGCTTAAAGATACGGAGGCCGTAATCCCCCGGTCTCCCAGCATGAAGAAGTTGTAAATGAACACGACCAGACTGATAATGCTGGCATTGATTAACGAGACTACAGACTCTTTTAGGATTTGCGGTACGATATTCCCTTCCTTCAAGGTATTGTTTGCCAAGCCCTGTACCACGATAGCGGAAGATTGTATGCCTACGTTTCCACCGGTACCACCGATCAGCGGGATAAATAGCGCCATCTTCGGGTTAGTGGCGAAACTGCTCTCGAAACCACCGAGGATAACGGAGTTGCCCAATCCTCCGATCATGCCGATCAGCAGCCAAGGTAGGCGGGCAGCGGTTTGGGTAAATACATTATCCGAGGTTTCCACGTCTTGTGAGATACCGGATGCCAACTGGTAATCACGCTCGTGTTGCTCGCGTACCTCATCCATAACGTCGTCGATCGTGATACGTCCTACCAGACGTCCGATACTATCGACTACGGGCAAGGCTACCAAGTCATATTTCTCGATTGTCTCCGTAACCTCCTCTATACTGTCGCTGTCGCGAACGGAGATCGGGTCTTTTTTCATGACATGCTTGATCTTGGAGACAGATGGGTGGGTGATCAGTTTCTGCAAGGGGAGCACGCCTTTCAGCCGCTCGTCGTCATCCACTACATATACATAATAGATCTCGCTCATTTCCTCCGCTTGCTTACGCATCTCGTCGATACATTTGGGCATACTCCAATTCTCGTTCACCACGATCATTTCGGTACCCATCAAACCGCCGGCGGTGTCCTCGTCGTATTTCAACAAGTCCACGATATCACCGGCCTGCTCTACGTCCTCAATATGCGAAAGGATCTCCTCTTGGGTATCCTCGTCCAACTCACGCATCAAGTCAACGGCATCATCTGTTTCCATGTTGTCGACGAAACGCTTGGCGATAAGCTCATTGGGAAGTTCCTTCAATAACTTATGACGGTCTTCCTCATCCAACTCCATCAAAACATCCGCCGCTTTGTCGCCATCCATCAATAGATAGAGATAAATGGCCTCTTGCAAGTTCAGTTCTTGATAAAGCTCGGCTATATCAGCGGGATACAGTTCATGAAGTACCTCCTGTGCCTTTGCGTCATCTTTGGCCTCGATGATGCTTTTCAGGTTCTCGATGTAATCTTTCGTCAGTTCGATCATTGGACTCTTATATTATTATAGGACATCACCAGCCTGCTTCTCCAAATGCTTTTGGCTGATCAAGGTCAGTTCCACGAATTGCTCCACAGACAACTGTTCCGGCCGCTTGTCGAATATCGGCAAGGCGTAATCCGAGCAATCCTTACCCAATAGGGGTTTCATGGAATTACGAAGTGTTTTCCTTCGTTGGTTGAATGAGGTCTTTACTACGGTCTTGAATAACTTCTCGTCGCATCCCAGCTCCTTGCGGTCGTTACGAGTCATTTTCAATACGGCGCTTTTCACCTTTGGAGGCGGATCGAATACTTTCTCACTGACAGTAAAGAGGTATTCCACGTCGTACCAAGCTTGGAGCAATACGCTCAGGATTCCGTACGTCTTGCTACCGGGACCTGCCGCTAGGCGTTCCGCTACCTCTTTTTGTAACATCCCCGAGCAACAAGGAATCTGATCCTTATAATCGAGGACCTTGAAGAATATCTGGCTGGAGATATTATAGGGGTAATTACCGATCACGCAAAACTGACCCGGAAATAGCTTCGAGAGATCCAATTTCAGGAAATCCTCGGCGATGATATGTCCTTTTAGATCGGGGAAATTCTGGTTCAGGTAATCTACGGATTCCATATCCAACTCGACAACGGTCAAATCATGTCCCGCCTCCAGCAAGAACTGGGTAAGGACTCCCATTCCCGGCCCGATTTCCAAGACCGGGAAGGATTTGAAAGTATCGAGTGTGTCCGCAATGCGCTGTGCTATTTGCAGATCCTTTAGGAAATGTTGTCCTAATGCTTTTTTGGGCTTAACTAATCTCATCCACTTTTCGGTGTAATGTGTTTGTTTTTAAATATTATGCTTATCTTTGCGGATGCACAAAAGTACAATAAATAATTTAAAGTTCTCTATACCTAATGGATTTTAAGAGCATTCTACGTACGTTTCTGAAGATAATTCTACCTTTAGCCTTCGGCTGTTTACTCCTTTGGTTTTTGTATCGGAAAATGGATATCACTGAGATTTGGCGAGTCGTCAAGGAGGGGGTTCGTTATGATATTATTCTGGTTTCTTTACTGTTCGGCTTGTTCGCCAATGTCGTCCGTGGCTTACGGTGGGGGTTGCTGATCAATTCTTTGGGCGAGCGTTTCAAGATGAGTAACGTGATTTACGCCGTATTGGGTAATTATGCGGTGAATCTGGTATTGCCCCGTGTCGGTGAGGTTTGGCGTTGCGGTATGATCACGAAATACGATAAGATCTCGTTTACCAAACTTTTAGGTACGCTGTTGATCGACCGTGTGAGCGATACGATCATGGTCGGTTTGATAACCTTGTTGATATTCATATTTAATATAAGCTTCTTTACGAGTTTCTTCGCCAAGAACCCGGCTTTGCTCGAAGGGTTCCAGTCTATGTTCAATTCGATATGGATTTATGTGGCGGTGATAATTTTTGTCGCTGTAATTTGGTTTGTATTCACTTATATGAGTAACTTTACGCTGGTACAGAAAGCCAAAGGGCTGTTGAAGAATGTATGGACCGGTATGAAGAGTATCTGGTACATGGAGCATAAGATGCGTTTCGTGATAGAGACGTTATTGATTTGGGGAGGTTATTTCTGTTACTTTTATATAACGTTCTATGCTTTCGACTTTACCAAGGACTTGGGTATCGTAGTCGGGCTGATCACTTTTACGATGAGTAGTATCGGTGTGGCGGTGCCTGTTCAAGGTGGTATCGGACCGTGGCATTTCATGGTGATCGCTACCTTGGTTTGTTTCGGCGTGAACGAGAATGATGCGGCGGCGTTCGCCTTGGTCGTTCATACGGTACAGACGGTATGGACGGGATTGTGCGGATTATTCGGAGTGGTAGCTTTACCGCTCACCAATCGGGAGAACAAGGAGGCTCCGGTCGCTGTTTCGTGATGAATACAAGATTATGTATTAAATATGAACTGAACTAAATTATTAACATCTATGTCAGCAGAAATCAAAGATCTATCTCCGAAGCATGTATGGGGTTATTTTTATGACCTTACGCAAATCCCCCGTCCGACCGGACATATGGAGGCAGTAACCCGTTTTATGATATCTTTTGGTAAAGGATTGGGACTGGAAACCCTGCAAGATGAGGTGGGTAACGTATTGATCCGTAAGCCGGCTACTTCCGGAATGGAAGGTTGTAAGACCGTGACATTGCAGTCTCATCTGGATATGGTTCCTCAAAAGAACTCTTCCGTAAAGCATGATTTCGAGAAAGATCCGATTGACGCTTATATAGACGGTGATTGGGTGACGGCCCGTGAGACGACTTTAGGGGCGGACAATGGCATGGGTGCCGCTCTAGCGATGGCCGTGTTAGCGGACGATAATTTGCGCCACGGACCTATCGAGGCCTTGTTTACGATTGATGAGGAACAGGGCATGGACGGCGCTTTTGGTCTAAAGCCACATTTCTTAAAGGGTGATATTTTATTGAATTGCGATTCCGAGAAGGAAGGGGAGTTGTTCGTAGGTTGCGCGGGGGGCGCGAACGTGAATATCTCTTTCCAGTTTAAGGAGGATACTTATATCCCGGAAGGCGACGTGGCCGTCAAGGTTAGTTTGGCGGGCCTGAAAGGTGGCCATTCCGGTGTGGATATTCATTTAGGGCGTGCGAACGCGAATAAGTTGATGTTCCGTTTCTTGAAAGAAGCGGTATGCGATTATGGCGCTCGTTTGTCTTCTGTGGCAGGTGGTTCCTTGCCTAACGCTATCTCTCGTGAAGCTTTTGCCGTGATAACGATTCCGGGTGATAACGTGGAGTCTCTTTGGGAGCTAGTGGCTGATTACCAAGATATGTTCCGTACGGAGTATATGGGTGTGGAGGATCGGATCGATTTCGTTGCGGAGATGGTTGAATTGCCGTCCACGTTGATTCCGGAGGAGATACAGGATGATTTGATCAATGCGATCGAGGGATGCCAGAATGGTGTGATCAGCATGTTACATGATTTCCCGGGTACGGTTGAGTCTTCCTCTAATTTAGCGATCGTGAAGACTTCTGATGGATTGATCGAGGTGAAGATCTTGGTGCGGAGCTCATCCGAGTCTCGCAGGGATTCTGTTTGCTCAAGTTTGGAGAGTGTATTCGCTTTGGCAGGAGCCAAGGTGGAGGAGTCCGGTCATTATAATGGTTGGCAGCCTAATATAAATTCCCCGATCTTGAATTTGATGAAATCTACTTATCTGGATTTATTTGGTAAGGAACCTGAGGTGAAGGTGATGCATGCCGGATTAGAATGCGGTATCATTCAAGGCGCTTATCCGGAGATGGATATGGTTTCTATCGGACCGGATTTGGAATATCCGCACTCGCCGGACGAGCGAGTGAATATTCATTCCGTACAGAAGATCTGGGAGTTTATTACAACTACATTGGAGAGAATCTAAGGATCTTTTTCCTTATAGATATTAAACAAACCCTCCAGCCTTTGTTCTTCTAACCATTTGGTTAGCGAGAATAGGGCCGGAGGGTTTGTTTTGTTTCTCTATATCCTCAAGGGAGAGCCCTGTGTGTTGTTCGCCATTGTAGCCTAGTCGTTATATTAACGTACGCATGTACATTATATCATTAGGTAAAAATGGCTCATGTGATAAAATCCGTGGATGAGACTATCGACGAGGAATGTTCCACGGAACGTGGAAAGTGCTTGGAAAACTACTTAGTAAGCAGACTTCCCCTTTGCTTAGGGAGTAGATGCCGGTCTACTTAGGGAGTCGTTGTCGATAGTCTTAAGGATTCGTCTGTATTCTTGTATTGTAACTGTCTTATTCTCTAAAAGATAAGTATACCTTCTTCGTTCAGTGTCACCGAACGATCATTCGCCGCCGGCGAATATATATTCACTTCCGCCGAACGATCGTTCGCTGTCGCTAGATGAAGTATATATTAGGTTGTGAGGGATTTTCCATAAGCTCCAAGGATCGTTTGTCCTGGTTTGTTTCGGCTTTTGTACCTATGGATTGATTAATGTTAAATTTTTGATTTATGAACAAAAAGATTACTACGCTTTTGGCTAGTGCTATGCTGGCGACTGCATTCTCGGCGGGAGCACAGAAGGTAGGGGATCAGATCTTGCTGAAGTCTTCGTCAAAGTTTTTAACTGTAGCTACTGAAACAACTAATGGAAGTCAGTTTGGCCAGATCGGGACTTTTTTTGGTGAATATCTTTAATTTTGTACTTTTGTAAGCTTGCACGAATGTTATACATGAATAGGAAAATTAGACAATGGCCAGCGATGATATAAAACAGGCATGGAAAGTGCCGGAACCTACGTTAAGGAGGTTGCCGTGGTACCTCGCGTTTGTAAAGTTGATGAAAGGGAAAGGGGAAACGTTTATCTCATCTACCCAGATCGCTAAGGAGATCAATGTAGATCCCAGTCAAGTCGCTAAAGATCTCTCTTTTGTGAATATCTCCGGGAAGACGAGAGTGGGATACGATATTAACGCATTGGTTGACGTACTGGAGGATTTCCTCGGTTTTACATCCCAGCATAAGGCATTTCTGTTTGGGGTCGGAAGTCTGGGTGCTTCTTTACTGCACGATACGGGGCTGGGTCAATATGGGTTGGAGATCGTGGCGGGCTTTGATGTCCGCAAGGATTTGGACGGGAGCATGATTAATGGCATTCCTGTTTTTCATATGGATGATTTTCCCGCCAAGCAAAAAGAATATGGCGCTACGATCGGGGTGATCACCGTGCCGGTGGAGAAAGCGCAGGAGGTAACAGATCGGATTATCGAGGGAGGAATCAAGGCGCTTTGGAATTTTACCCCGTTCCGTATACGGGTGCCGGAACATATCGTAGTTCAGAACACTTCTATGTATGCGCATTTAGCTGTTATGTTTAATCGATTGAACTCAATGAATCACTAAAATATGAAGATTATCGCCGTTGGAATGAACTATGCCGCTCACAATAAAGAGCTGCATCATTCGTTAGAATTAGCAGAGCCTACTATTTTTATGAAGTCGGACTCCTCTTTGTTGAAAGATGGGAAACCGTTTTTTATTCCGGATTTCTCATCGGAAGTTCATTATGAGACGGAGATCGTGGTACGGATAGATCGTCTGGGGAAGAATATAGCCGAGCGTTTCGCTCATCGTTATTATCATGAGGTTACTGTCGGTATTGATTTCACTGCACGGGATTTGCAGAATAAATTGCGTGCGCAAGGGCTACCGTGGGAGATTAGTAAGGCGTTTGATAATTCGGCTGTGATCGGGACGTTTATCCCGCTGGAGCAAGCGGGGGATGTAAACCGGCTTCCGTTCCATCTGGATATCAATGGCTCGAAGGTACAGGAGGGCAATACCTCGAATATGCTGTTTTCGGTAGATAAGATTATCGCGTACGTAAGTCGCTTTTTTACGTTGAAAATAGGCGATTTGATTTATACCGGAACACCTGCCGGTGTAGGTCCCGTGAAAATTGACGATCATCTGGAAGGATACCTTGGCAATCGGAAGCTTCTGGATTTTTATGTGAGATGAGAAGATTACTATATATATTCATTATCGGTTTATTGCTTTGCTCATATACATGGGCGGATGGTAGCCGTTATGCCTCTAAATCCCTGTTATCGGAGGGGAAATGGGTGAAGATCCGGGTGAATAAGACTGGGGTCTATAAATTATCCTATGCGGATTTGAAGAATATGGGTTTCTCGGACCCATCCAAAGTCTCCGTCCATGGCTATGGAGGATGGCCCTTGGATGAGGATTTCAGTAAGGAGTATATCGATGATGTCCCTTCTACTCCGGTTTGGCGTGGCAATGATTACCTGTTATTTTATGGGAAAGGGCCGGTTAAATGGGAATATGACTTGTCGAGCCAGACATTCGTGCATACGAATAATCCTTATTCTTTGTATGGCTATTACTTTGTGACCGATGCCACTCCGACGAATGATATGATTTCCGTGGCTCAAGCGAGTGGCGCTACTCATCGGATCACGACTTACGATGATTTTTTGGTGCATGAGCAAGAGTTAGTATCGTTGGCGAAATCGGGTAGGGAACTGTATGGGGAAGATTTTAGCGGAGCTACCCCCCGGACCCTATCAACATTCTCTTCAATTCCGGGAATCACGAATGAAGACGCTAAGATAACCATGAGTTTTGTATCTAAAGTTACTTCAGGCACGGGGATCGCTTCTTTAAGTATCAATCAGTCTAATGTTTTGGATGTTTCGATCCCTGCGAATAAGGAAGAATATGTAAAGGCCGTAGAAGGGGTGAGTACGGCGGTATGGCAGGGTGAAAAAGGCGAGAAAAACAGTGTGGTCGTATCTTATAACTCCGCATTTCATAATAATGTACGGCTGAATTATGTGCGGTTGAATTTCAAACGGGCTTTGCAACCGTATGGGGCTTATACTTTTTTTCGTAGTATAGCTTCTATAGGAAATGTCTCCCGGTTTGTGATACAAGGTGCGAGTGCGAATACCTTGGTCTTTGATGTGACGGACGCTCAGCGGGTGAGACTGATGGAAACGGAATTGAAAGGCTCAGAGCTTACTTTTTCTATTCCTGCCGGGACTTTACGGGAGTTTGTTTTGGTGCGGACGGATCAGAGTTTTGCCTTTCCTGAGGTTGTCGGCGAGGTGGAAAATCAGAACCTGCATGCTTTGGAACAAAAAGATATGATCATCATAGCGGCTAAGGCTTTCAAAACGCAAGCGGAACGGTTGGCGGAAGAGCATCGGACGAAAGATGGATTGACCGTGGAAGTCGTAGACCCTCAAACGATTTATAACGAGTTTTCGAGTGGTGGACCCGATGCGACAGCTTATAGACGTTTTATGAAAATGTTTTATGACCGTAGTGTGTCTTCGGGGAACGCTCCTAAATATTTGTTGTTGTTTGGGGATGGGGTTTATGATAATCGGGGGATTTGTTCGGATGTAAAAGGTATTTCCCGGGACAATATGCTGTTAACCTATCAGTCGAAAGAAGCATTGAGTGAGTATTCTTCCAAATATGGCTATTCGTATGTGACGGATGATTATTATGGATTATTGGGTGACGTATCTGAAACGGCTCTTATCGGCAAGAATAGTATGTGCATAGGCGTAGGGCGTTTCCCGGTGCGGACGGTGACGGAAGCTACCCAGATGGTAGACAAGGTGATCGGCTATATGAGAAATACGGATATGGGAAGCTGGAAAAACCAGATTACGTTTGTCGCTGATGATGGTAATAATGCGGATTCTTTTACGATAAATCATGCTAAACAGGCGGACGAATTGGCCCAGTTTATAGAGGAAGAGCACGGTGCTTTCCTTACGAATAAGGTTTATTTCGATGCGTTTAAGCGGGATAACAGCGGTACGTATCCGGATGTGCATAAGCGGATCGCTGAACTGTTGAAAAAAGGCCAGTTATTAATTAATTATACAGGCCATGGCAATACGATCGCTTGGTCTGATGAATATGTCTGGACGCAGACGGATATTTTACAATCTACTTATACGAAGTTGCCTATTTGGGTGACGGCTACTTGTGACTTTACTCGTTTCGATGATGTGAATACTTCGGCAGGGGAGTCTGTTTTCTTGAATGCGACAAGTGGAGGTATCGCTTTGTTTACGACAACCCGTGTAGTAGAATCTAACAGCAATTCGGCTCTGAACAAAGCGCTTTATCATAATCTATTCGGAAAGGCGGATGGGAAGGCCCGGACATTGGGAGAGGCTATGATGGAGACCAAGCGGAATCTGTCTGGGGTTAATAAACTTAATTTTATCTTGATCGGTGATCCCGCCTTGAAGATATCTTATCCTGAGTATAAAGCGAAAATGACTACTGTAAATGGCGAGGCCATATCGGATGAGCCTTTTACGTTTAAAGCCTTGGAGAAAATAACGGTAGAGGGAGAGATACTGGATATGCAAGGAGGTTTGGCGAATAATTTTACCGGTATCCTAAATGCTACGGTGCTGGATAGTAAGGCTTCATTGACTACATTAGGTAATAATATCGTAAAGGGAGATACGATTAAGTTTTCTTACACCGATTACCCGAATGCGATCTATATAGGACAAGATTCGGTACGACAAGGAAAGTTCAGTTTTACATTTATGGTTCCGAAAGATATCTCTTATTCGAATCAGCAGGGAAAACTGAACCTCTACGCCTCGGATGAGGTAAATGGGCATGAGGCGCAAGGATCTTTCTTGAATTATATCGTAGGCGGTACCGCTGATAATGCGGAGATCGATACGATCGGTCCCGAGATCCGGCAGATTTACTTGAATGATTCTAGTTTTGTAGTGGGTGATCAAGTGAATACAACTCCTTATTTTGTCGCTAGGTTGTGGGACAAGAGCGGTGTGAACATAACGGGTAGTAGCGTAGGGCATGATATCATGTTGACGATCGACAGTATGCCTTCCATGAGCTATAATTTAAATAATCAGTATGCTTTGTTGCCGGACAAAGATGGGGAAGGACTTGTCCAGTTCTCCATTCCCGAGCTGAAACCGGGAATACATACGGCTGAGTTTAAGGTGTGGGATATCTTAAATAACTCAACGACCTATACCTTTACTTTTGAGGTGGTGGAAGGGTTAAAGCCTAATCTGATCGAGATGTATGCTACCCCGAATCCGGCGCGGGATCAGGTGGAATTCTATCTGCATCACAATCGCCCGGAGTCGAACTTAAAGGTAACGGTTATGGTTTATGATATGACCGGTAAGTTCCTATGGAGTACCGAGAAGAGCGGTTCCTCCGAATTGTTTAAGGCTTATATCGTAACTTGGAACTTGACGGATAACGGTGGCAGGCGGTTGCGTCCGGGTGTTTATCTGTATCGGGCGGCGATTCGTACGAATAACTCGAAAGAGGCAACAAAAGCGAATAAATTAATCATTCTCGCACAATAAAGTATCGGGTAATTAGTTTATAATAAGCATGGGGTTTATGCCCCGTTAGGTAGGATCAATTAAATGAGTTTTAGAATAAAATATATGGTAAGAGTTTCAAGATTCAGTCTGTTACTGGCGGTTTTCAGCTTATTGACCGCATTTACGGCTTTGTATGCCCAAGGTGGCACAGACGATATTAAGCATAAATTCGCCCCGATCAATACGGCTATCCCTTCATTGTCTATCGCCCCCGACGCCCGTGGTGGTTCCATGGGTGATAACGGTGTGGCTACTACGCCGGATGTGAATTCCCAATACTGGAACCCGGCCAAGTATGCGTTTAGCTACAGCAAGGCCGGAGTTGCCTTGTCTTATACGCCGTGGTTGCGCAAGTTGGTGAACGACGTGGCTTTGGCGTATCTGGCCGGTTATTATAAACTGGGCGATAGCGATATGCAGGCGATCGGAGCGTCTTTGCGTTATTTCTCTTTAGGAGAAGTACAGGAAAGCCGGGATCAAGGAACGGGTAACACACTCATATTGAATCCGTATGAGATGGCCTTCGATGTAAGCTATAGTCGTAAGCTATCGGATGTGTTCTCTATGGCGGTCGCCTTGCGCTATATTCGTTCGGATATGGGTGCCTCGTCGGACGCGGATATGGTTCCGGATAACGCTTTTGCCGCCGATATCGCCGGTTATCTGGAGAAATACGTGATCTTAGGGAATAGCGAGTGCTTGTGGAGTTTTGGTTTTAATGTCTCCAATATCGGTACGAAGGTTTCTTACGACGGTGGAAATACAAACCAGTTCTTGCCTACGACGCTGAAGGTCGGTACCGGCTTGCTCTACCCGATCGATGATTATAACCAGATCGGTGTTTATGTGGATTTAAGTAAGTATTTGGTTCCTGTCGAGCCTCGGCAGGATAGCGGGGAGGATGAGGCCGATTTCAATAAGAGGAAAGAGGATTACAACAACATGTCGCCCATCACCGGTATCTTCAAATCATTCGGCGGCTCGCCGAATGGCTTCAAGGGCGAGCTAGAGGAGATTATGGCCTCTATCGGTCTGGAGTATAATTACAATCAGCAGTTCTTTGTTCGTGGCGGTTATTACTATGAGAATAAATATCAGGGAAACCGTCAGTACTTCTCGGTCGGCGCCGGTTTCCGTATGAGCGTTTTCCAGTTGGATGCCGCTTATTTGATCAGTACGGTACAGAGTAACCCGTTGGACCAGACGTTGCGTTTCTCTCTCTCGTTCGATATGGATGGAATCAAGAACCTTTTCAGATAAATGGGTATGAAGATACGTGTAGGTTTTGGTTATGACGTCCACGCCTTGGTGCCGGACCGGGAATTATGGCTGGGCGGGATTAAGATCGAGCATACGTTGGGCCTATTGGGACATAGCGATGCGGACGTGCTGATCCATGCGATCTGTGACGCTTTATTGGGAGCGGCCAATATGCGGGATATCGGTTATCATTTCCCGGATACGGCTGGTGAATATAAGAATATCGATAGTAAGATCTTGCTCCGGGATACCATGAGGCTTTTGAGAGAGGCGGGCTATGAGTTGGGCAATATCGATGCCACCGTAGCCGCCGAGCGTCCTAAATTGAATCCCCATATCCCTCTGATGAAGAAAACGCTGGCCGAGGTCATGAACGTGGACGAGGAGGATATCTCTATCAAGGCTACGACCACGGAGAAGCTGGGCTTCACCGGACGGCAGGAAGGGATCTCGGCTTACGCTACGGTCTTAATACAATGTGTGAGATCGTAACAAGGAGGACATGTCTTTTCTGAAAAACAAAAGAATAACTTTTTATCATTACATAGATTGCTTAAGGAAAAAGAGTCTAAAGAGTCTGTTCCCCAATGAACTGTTTGATCGAGGCATTCAGAATGTTCATTTTTTAGTTCTTTTCTTTTATGGATGTACAGACTTTCTTTCTCGTATTCAAAATTGTCTTGATACATTTCCTTTGGAGACTTTTTTAAGTAATTCATGTATTGTACGCAAATTATGCCAGCTAGTATCCCAAAAAGGAATGTGTAAATTAGATTCTCGTTAATCTTCATTTTTGAAAGCATATTTAATTAAGACCGGATTTTCTTCATCCGAATGCGATTGAATGATCCTTCGTTGCTCCTCATTCCGTAGTTTCTTGGGAAATATGTCATCTAAAGGAAGCCCTCCCTCGGGAGTGCAAAGGATAAAGTCCTCTCCGAAGTAGATCGGATACAGTTGCAAACCCTCTTTGGTTCGCTCGAATTGGAGCAGGCCTTGCTTTTTTCGGTCATAAAACAATTGGATATATTTGTTTTTACGAACCACCATAGCGTATCGGTATCTGCTGTTTTGCCCATGCGATTCTATCACATAATTTACGCTCTTGGAGGCATAGGCATCCTTTACGTATTGGATTTTTTCTTGTTGGTTCCTGCCAGAAGGAAACTCCAATTTCTCGATGAATTTACCCCCTAGGTCATAGAAAAAGAGAGCGTTGCTGACGGCGCAGAGTACTACAAGATTCCTGCGGGCTGTATCGATCGTAAAATCAGACAGGTTTAAATACTGCCCCGGGCCATCTCCTTTTTCGTTAAGCGCGAATTGGAAACGTCCCTCCCGGTCGAAAACAAAGATTTGGGATCTTCGATAATCAAGGATATAATATCGGTCCTCAAAAAACTTGATTTGGGTTATACTGCGGATCAGCGATTCCGGCGTTGTCTCCAGTGGGATGACTTGGATATCGGAGAATAGTTCCTTGGTGGAGATATGATCTCTCCTTTCCAGATTCATGGTGATGATATCTGATTCCATATTTCTCTTTTCTTTAGATCCCGTACAAGAAAGAAAAATATGGATATCGCTGAATAGTAAATCAAACTACTCTTCATCTTATTGCTAGATTTAAGTGAAACCAAAATTAGAATATGTAAACGTAAGAAATAAATTATAATATTGGGTCACAAAAAGACGTGTTTTATTTCCCCGAAAAACATCATTGGGAGAAAAGAAATGCTTGTTTGCCTATTTCGGGATAAATCCGTAGCTTTGAACCATTAAAAACAATAGTATATATGAAGGATAACGACTGGAAAGACCGATTGGGCGTGATGTACTCCACCAATCCCGATTTTAAATACGATACCGGCGATACGGAAGAGGAACAAACCTTGCCGAAAGAGAAACAAGCTTTGCGTATTTCATTGGACAAACGGAACCGAGGAGGGAAGATGGTTACCTTGATCACCGGATTCCGGGGCACTTCCGAGGATCTGGCCGCCTTGGGAAAACTCCTGAAGGTGAAATGCGGCGTAGGCGGCTCCGCTAAGGACGGGGAGATAATCATCCAAGGGGACCTGCGCGCCAAAGTATTGGAGATCCTCAGGAAAGAGGGCTATTCGAAAAGCCGTACGATCTAATCCCCGATCGCTATGCTAACCATCTATAGGGCTTCCGCCGGGGCGGGCAAGACGCATAAATTGACAGGGGAGTACCTGATGTTACTCTTCTCCCAGCCGGGTGCTTACCGCCGGATCTTGGCCGTGACGTTTACGAATAAGGCGACGGATGAGATGAAAACCCGTATCGTCCAAGAACTTTATCACCTCGCTTCCGGCCGTGTGTCCGATTATATCCAGCTACTCTCTTCCGCCTATTCCTTGACGGAGCGGCAGGTGAGGGAGCAGGCCCGGAAGATTCTGGTCGCTATCCTGCACGATTACTCCGCCTTTAATATCAGTACGATCGACCGCTTTTTCCAGCAAACGATGCGTGCCTTTACCCGCGAGATCGGTTTGCAAGGCGGCTATGGCATCGAGATGGACCAAGAACTGGTCTTGACCGAGGCGATCGATAACCTGCTGGCCGATCTGGAGAAGCCGGAGAGCAAGGATTTGCTAGGTTGGCTGCTGCGTTTCGCCGAGGACAAGATCGAGGATGGTGGCGGCTGGAGCTTGCGGAAGGATATCATGTCGCTCAGCCGGGAGGTCTTTAAGGAGAGTTATAAGGCATTTAGCGAGGAGGTCGGTAAAGATATCTCGGATAAGCAGGCCCTCGATGCCTATAAGAATGAGCTATACGCCATTATCCGCTCCGTAGAGGCGGAGGCGAAACGTTTAGGAGAGGAGGGAGTGGCGTTGCTGAAACAGTTCGCCTTGCAGCCCTCGGATTTTAAGGGGGGAAGCCGTTCCCCGTTTTTCTATTTCGAGAAGTTGGCGAGAGGTGAGATGAAAGAGCCGACTGCCACGTTCCAAGCTTTGCCGGATAATCCGGATGCCTATACGACCAAGACGACTCCACCGGGCCTCCGGCAGATCATCGGGTGTGTATATGAGGAAGGGTTGAATACCTGCGTAAAGAATATCGTATCCCTGTTCGCCAACCTGACGGCCTATAACACGGCCCGGGAGATCGTGCGTTATTATTATACGTTAGGGATCTTAACCGATATCTCCCGGCAAATCGCCTCTTACCGGGAAGAGAAGAATGTCATGCTGATCGCCGATACGACCGAGTTGCTGAATAAGGTCATCAGTGGCAGCGACGCTCCCTTTATCTACGAGAAGACGGGTACGCACGTGGATCATTATATGATCGATGAGTTCCAAGATACTAGCGGCATGCAGTGGAATAACTTCCGGCCCTTGGTGGAGGAGAGTCTGGCAAATGGCAGGGCGAACCTGATCGTAGGCGACGTGAAGCAAAGTATTTATCGTTTCCGTAACTCGGATTGGAAGCTATTGGACGAGCAAGTCCGCAGGGATTTCGAGGCGGAACAGGTTCGTGAGGACACCCTGATGGATAATTGGCGAAGCTGCCGCCATATCGTGGAGTTTAATAACGCGTTCTTCACCGCCGCTCCGGCGATCCTGCAAGATATATATAATGAAGCGTTGAAAACTTCCTCGTTAAGCGAGGAAGAGCGCACGGCCTTTTTCACGAAGATCGTGACCGCTTACGATAAGAGCATTCAGCGTGTCCCTCCCCCTTTCCGGAAGAAAGACGGACATGTACGGATCGATTTCTTGTCCGGCGATGAGGATAAAGACTGGAAGCAAGAGGCGATGGAACGCTTGCCGGCTACCTTGGAGCGTTTGCAGGATAACGGTTATGCGCTAAAAGACATCGCCATACTCGTGCGTACTAATCAAGAGGGTGCTTTAGTGGCTGATACGTTGCTAGCCTATAAGGAAGAGCATCCGTCCGACCGGTACAATTACGATATCATTTCCGATGATGCCCTGTTCGTGGGCAGTTCCCCGGCAGTCCGTTTCCTGATCGCCGTATTGCGCTATTTGCGAAATCCGGAGGACCGGACGAACAGGAAATTGGCGATGTATGCCTATCAAGTGTTAACCGGGAAATTCGGGGAGAGCGAGGCGGACGAGTCTGTTTTCCAAAACCTTCAGTCTATCTCCCGGCAATCCTTGTACGAGGTAACCGAAGGGCTTTTCCGTAACTTCTCCGCTTACTTTCCAGAAACGGAGCAGGTATTCGTGCAAGCCTTTCTGGATATGGTTTCCGAGTATGCCCAAAAAGAAAGCGCGGATTTGAACCGTTTCTTGAAATGGTGGGACGAGACGGGTTATCGGAAGACGATCGCTACCCCGGATGGTCAAAACGCGATCCGCATCTTGACCGTACATAAATCCAAGGGCTTAGGTTTTAAGGTCGTTATCATTCCTTTCGGGGATTGGGAGATCGATCATAAGCCGACAAAGCCCGTTATCCTTTGGTGCCACCCGGAGAAGAAGCCGTTTGACAGCCTGCACTTAGTTCCTGTCCGTTACGGACAGATCTTGAGTAGCACGATTTTCGCCAAGGATTATTTCAAAGAACGTTTGCATGCTTTCATCGATAACTTGAACACCTTATACGTCGCTTTTACCCGTTCGAAAGAAGAATTGATCGTATTTTCCCCCCGTCCGAGGAAAATCAACAAGGAAGGCAAGGTCGAGAAGGTTGCTTCCATCGCCGATCTATTATGGGCGGGGGTGGAGACGGAGATCGAGGAGGATACGTTTGAAATGGGTGAATGGTGGCATCCGGCTTTGGGTAGAATGTCAGGAGATACCTTAGAGGAAATCCCCATGAACCGCCTGTACTCCGTTTCCCCGGATGATCGTTTGCAATTGCGCCTGCATGGGAAAGGATTCTTTTTCGATAATGCCAGGCGGAAGCACGGTACCTTGATGCATGAGGTATTGAGCCGGATACGTACGCCGAAAGATATCCCCGCTTCGGTCGAAAGTTATCGGTTAGCCGGAGTGATTAATCGGGAGGAAGCTGCGGAGTTGATCAGCCGTCTGGACGGATTATTGCAGGCGGAGGATGTAAAGGCTTGGTATGATGGTTCCGCCCGTGTCTTGAATGAAGTGGATATCCTGTTCGGAAAAGGTTTGTCTAAACGTCCGGACCGGGTTATGATAAAAGAGGGCAAGGTCATTGTCGTGGATTATAAATTTGGCGAACGGCAAGATAAGCGCCATCCTAATCAGGTAAGAAATTATCTGCAATTGATCCGTAAAATGGGTTTCGAGCGGGTCGATGGATACCTTTGGTACGTAGAGTTAGGTAAAATAGAGGCAGTGAATAAGTGATATATTTTTGATATTCGGTAAAAAATGAATATTTTTGCAGATTCTTAGTATAAAACGATACAGTCAAAGAAGAATGAAAGTACATAAAGAAGGAACCGGTTTACTGCTTACGTTGTTTACAATATTATTTATTGTGAATATGACTTTGTACCATACGGTAGGTAAGGGTATGCTGTTTTATTCTGTCGCTTTTGTTTCTACCGTATTGTTCCTATTGGTATTAAACTTCTTCCGCAGTCCTTTCCGAAGGTTTCCTTATGATTCGGAAGGCTTGGTGATCGCTCCCGCCGACGGTACGATCGTCGCCATCGAGGAAGTGATGGAGAACGAGATCCTTCATAAGAAGTGCCTGCAGATATCTATCTTTATGTCTATCTTCAACGTACATGCCAATTGGTTTCCCGTAAACGGTACCGTTAAGCATGTTTCCCACCAGAACGGGCGTTTTATGGCAGCTTATCTGCCGAAGAGCAGTACGGAGAACGAACGTTCGGCGGTCGTGATCACCACGAGAAACGGAGAGGATGTATTGGCTCGCCAGATTGCCGGGGCAATGGCACGCCGCATCGTTACATATGCCAAACCGGGGGAGAAATGTCATGTGGACGAGCAGATGGGGTTTATTAAATTCGGTTCTCGCGTGGATGTCTACCTGCCGGTAGGAACAGAGGTGTTAATAGAGATGGATCAAAAAGTAACAGGCAATCAAACGCCTATAGCCCGTTTGTCAAAATGAGTATAAGAAAACATATTCCCAATACGATTACGTGCCTGAGTCTTCTGTCCGGTTGTATCGCCAGTGTGATGGCGTTGCACGGAGATCTTTTATCTGCGCTGGTCTGGATTATTATAGCCGCGGTCTTTGATTTCTGCGATGGCTTTGCCGCCCGTTTATTGAAGGCTTATTCGCCGATGGGAAAGGAATTGGATTCTCTGTCGGATATGGTAAGTTTCGGTTTTGCTCCGGGCATGGTGGTCTATTGGCTGTTGGGAGAGGCTTCTACGGCTTTGCCTTTTGGCTCTTTGAATACGTATATCCCTTATCTGGCGTTTGTGATCCCTACGTTTTCAGGCTTGCGTTTGGCTAAGTTTAATATTGATGAACGGCAAACTACCTCGTTTATCGGTTTGCCGGTTCCGGCGCATGCTTTGTTTTGGGCTTCGGCGGGGTATTCGGTTTTGCCGATTGTCCATGCGAATGAAGGCTTATTCGTGTTGGTAACTGTTATTTTGGCGTTCATAACCTCCTTGCTGTTGGTGTCTGAGATACCGATGTTCTCGCTGAAGGTGAAATCCTTAGCGTGGAAGGATAATGAGCTTCGCTATATATTGATCGCTTGTGCCATTATTTTCGTGGCGTTATGGGGATTCTTGGGAATCTCCGGAACCATCCTGTTATATATAGTCTTGTCTATTTTTAACAAAAAGGGATAAACAAGAATTCTTATCTTTGTGTTTGTGATAGTAAAGAACCATTTAAGTATCGGATTATGTTTAAATTTTTGTTTGTAATATTCTTTTTCTTTATCCTGTTGGTGTTTCTGATGGGCTTCTCCATCTTGCGTACCTTTAAGAACATCTTTTTTGGTAGCGGAAACAACACTCGTAAGGGAGAACAACGTCGTCAAACAAATAGCAATACTTCCGGGTATCGTTCTACGGCTACTACCACCCGGGACGATGATGATGACCGTACACCCTATGTTCATCGTAAGAAGATATTCGCCAAGGACGAAGGGGAATATGTGGACTACGAGGAAGTAAAATAAAGCTTAGCGTCTTTGTTTGAAGAAACGCCGCATTTCTTCCGAACACTCTTTTTCTAGGATACCTTTTTTGATAATCGCTTTCGGATGGAAGGCTTGAGGGGCGAATTTGGAGAAACCTCTTTTATCATCGGATGCCCCGTATACGATCGTGCTTAATTGTGCCCATCCGATTGCGCCGGCGCACATTACGCAGGGTTCCACGGTTACGTATAGACTGCAATTTGTCAGGTATTTTGCTCCTAAGATTCCGGCGGCGGCCGTAATCGCCAGCATCTCGGCATGTGCGGTTACGTCATTTAAGCATTCGGTTTGATTATGCGCCCTCGCTATGATCTGGTTGTTGCAGACGATGACGGCTCCTACGGGAACCTCACCCTCCGACGCTGCCGCACGAGCTTCCACCAACGCTTGCTTCATGAAATATTCGTCATTGAAAGGATTCATCTTCTCATCTCATTTTCGTTAAAAAGGGTCGGGTAATCCTCCTCCAAGGTCTTGAGGATGTGAGAAAGGATCGTCTCTCGGTACCAGCGGGACTTATTCTCGATCTTGTATTTGGACAGGTAACGTTTCACCGCTTTATGCTCCTCCTCGTTTAGCATGAAGGTGACTTTATGCACTCGGGGATGATTGGGCTGTGCCGTTGAGTATTTACGTCCTTGTCTCATAAGCGCGAATGTACTTATTTTTTCTTTAGGATGTATAAGAAAAAGCACTGCACGGGCTTCGCGGTTTCACTGCACAGGCTTCGCGGTAGTACTGCACGGGCGTTGCAGCAGTACTGCAAGGCGGGTTGCAGTACCGGTGGAGCGGAATGTTCTTGAAAGAAAGAATAATAGTTCGTACCTTTGCCTAAAACGAACGTATGGCAGAACGAAATGACATAGGGAAGGAAGGCGAGGCGATCGCCCGGAAGTACCTCTCGGATCGGGGATTCGAGATCCTTCATTCCAATTGGCATTGGCATCATTATGAGTTGGATATCGTGGCGGTGAAGGAGGACGAGCTGGTCGTGGTGGAGGTGAAGACCCGGGCGGAGGATTTCTTGGTAGATCCGGAAGAGGCGATAGACCGGGGAAAGATCCGGCGGATCGTATCGGCGGCCGATGCCTATGTACGTTTCTATAACGTGGACTTGCCGGTTCGTTTTGATATCATGATCCTGATCGGGGGACGGGGAAATTATCGTGTGGAGCATATTGAGGATGCCTTTTACGCGCCCTGCCGTTAACGTGTTTGTCCGAAAAAAGTACGAAGATATGAATATAGAAGAAGTGCGCGAATACTGCCTTTCCTTACGGAATACCATGGAGTGTTTCCCGTTTGATGAGGTGAACCTTGTGTTCAAGGTGGAGAATAAGATGTTCCTGTTGCTCCCGCTGGATGCGGAAGAGCCTTATGTGGCGGTGAAATGCAGTACGGATTATGTGGAGGAACTGCGAGATCGCTATGCGGCGGTGGTGCCTGCCTACCATTTTAACAAGAAATATTGGAACGGTATTTACCTGGATCGGGATATGGGCGACGATGAGATCAAGCGGTGGATTCTCCATTCCTATCAAGAAGTGATCGCCAAGTTGCCAAAGAAAATAAGGGAGGCGTATCAAGATGAGTATGGAAAATGAGTCTCCCCGTATTTTGCGAGTGGCGGAAACCGCTTCTACGAATAGCTTGCTTCGCGAGCTAAGCGTAAAGGAGTCGCTCCCGGAAGGAAGTGCGGTTATCGCTGATTTCCAGACTGCCGGACGCGGGCAGGTAGGGAATGTATGGGAGTCTGAGGCGGGAAAGAACCTGCTGTTTAGCATGGTCTTGTATCCTACGTGTATCCCGGCGAACCGTCAATTCTTGATTTCCCAGATAGCGGCCTTGAGCGTGAAAGAGACGTTGGATCTATATACAGAGCAGATCGCGGTGAAATGGCCAAACGATGTTTATTGGAAGGATCAGAAGATTTGCGGGATGTTGATTGAGAACGATCTATCGGGGCACAACTTGTATCGCTCCATCATCGGGATCGGCATAAACCTGAATCAAGCGGTGTTCCGCGGCGATGCCCCGAATCCGGTCTCCCTGTTTCAGATAACCGGCAAGGAGGTAAGTCGGGAAGAGGTTTTGGACCGTTTCCTCTCAATATTCTATCGCTATTATTTATCTCTCCTCCAAGAGGAATACGAGGATATTCGTACCCGCTATCAATCCGCATTGTATAGAAAGGAGGGCTATCATGCCTATAGGGATGAGGCGGGAGAATTCGAGGCCCGCATTCATGATATAGAGCCTACCGGTCATCTTTTGTTGGCATTGCGGGATGGAAGCATCCGTCGTTATGCTTTTAAGGAAGTATCTTGCCGCTAGTGATCTTTGCATATTATTAATGTACACGTACATATTATATATATTCATGTTGATGAATGGCCGGGGGATTAGGCTTGGCCTTGGCCGGCGAATAACTTGCGTGAAGTAAGGGGGAAGCCGGTGGAATGGGCGGTTCGTAGTTATAATCCGCCATTTTGTAATGAATAGCCTATTTGATTGATAAGAAAGCGTGTATGCTAACAAAAAAATAATAGGGAAGATTTGTGCGAATCAAAGAAATGCGTACCTTTGCAAATGATGAATAAAGTCGGTTGCCATTGTTATGGTTTTATAAAGGCAACCTAATGAAAGAGCTTATTACACTTTAGTATTAATATTAAATTATTTAATTATGAACAAAAAGTTTTCTACTCTTTTGGCTGGTGCTGCATTCTTGAGTGCGGTAACAGTTAATGCGCAGACAACGCCGGCACAAAATGCTTTGCCTACGGCAAAGGGTGCCTATTCGATCGGAAAGCTGGTTGAAGGTGCAAACGCTGGCCTTTTCCAATTGAAGGATGATGCCTCTGATAAGGTTTTGTCTATGGACGAAGAAGGTGAATTGTCTTTGGTTCCGGCTACTGATTCTTCTAACGGTTTAGCAAATACACTTTGGTGTGTTTCTGTTTCTTCCGAAAATCAAGGTCAAGCTCCTAAGTTCGACTTCATGAACAAGGGTACGGGCCGTATGTTGGATATCACAATGGCTGAGCTTGCAAAACAAGCGGCTCAGGTTGATCAAGAGGCTACAACAGGTGGCGAGATCGCAGGTTGGGCGTTCTCTAGAACTATCAAGAAGTTGGAAGGTGAAAGACCTTTGTTCTCTTACTTTACGAGCGACTCTGTTGTTGGTTTTACTACTCCAGATGGTAAGGTAAAGGTTCAAAAGTGGGCAGCTAAGGATGTTACAAACACAACTTTCGCTACATTCACATTGCAAGCACCCGGACAAGTTTACTTGAGCGCAAGCGAGTTGAATACTATCTTTGGCAACCAAAAAGCTGACAATGGTGTTAAACTAGGTTTCAACAAGGATATCTTAGGTACTACTTTGAAGAATCCGTTCAACGCTAATAAGTTCGTAGCGACTGAATCAGAAGATGGCGTTTATTTGTATGTGTCTGATGTTAAGAAAGAGTCTTTCTTGAAAGTGGATACAGCTTATACGAATGAGACTGGTTACAAGTTCTTAGCTTATAACTGGACGAAAAAAGGTGAGAGTAGTACAGCTTTAGACGCTGTAAAAGAAAGTGCTATCGAAGATCAACACAAGTTCGCTTTCCTTTATTCTCCTGCTTATGACAGCTTGTATATCTATGTAAAACAAATTACATGGAAAGAAGATGGCGTTAAATATTGGAAAGATGCTGCTGCAAATACTGGTGCTAACTGGCGTGTTTCTTTGCAAGACTTGATCAAGAACGAAACTCGTATCTTGACGGTTGACAGCAAGGATCAAAATACTCACATCACTTTAGGTTATGCAGGATGTACAGCTGTAGAGTCTACGAAGACAACTATCGCTGATGGCGTTTATTTGATTAAGAACGCTAAGACTGGTAAGTATTTGGCATCTCCTATCTATAACAATGGCAAAAATTCAGAGTGGGTTTCTTTAGATTTGCAAGATGCTACTCATATGCCTGCTTATCAATGGGTTGTGTTGAAGAAGAATGTAACAGATAAGAACAATGTATCCCCGGTTGAGGCTACTAACCGTGAGTTTGCTAATATTAATATTCCTTCAGTACAATTGAACAAATTACCGGGTGCTTCTTATATGTATGTAACAGCTAATGTTACTGGTTTCTATACTACAGCAGACTCTTTGCAATTTATCCCTGTTGCTAAAGAAATCTATACTAACAAGTATTTAGGTTACAAGCATTTGACTAATGATGAGCTGATTACTAACAAGTATACATTTAACTACTGGCATCCATACGCATCTGATAAGTTTATCGATGTTAAGGACTCTACGATGAATGTATTGAAAGGTAAGAAAGCGTTCACAATCAAATCTTCTTACAAAGAGCATGCTTATGGTTTCGATGCTTCTAGAGTAAATGCTAAGAACGGACGTATCCCAGGTTTGGCTCAGTTGGTAAGATCTATGTATATCATCATGGATGGTGATAAGACATTCCGTAACCATGAAAGAGCTGTTGAGAACAAGTATATCTTAAGCAAGCATTATGCTAACACAAGCGCAGACTCTGTTTACTTCAAGGAAAATAACCATATCGAAGGTACACATTACTATGCTATTGTTGAAGCTACAGCAGATGGCTTGATTATTACTGATAAGCAAGAAAAAGCTGGTGTATCTGACTATGATGCTACTGCTACATTGAAAGCTCAGGTATTGGGTGAGACTCGTACTTCTGCGTTCGCTATCGCTCCGGACAACACTCCGTTGTATCGTCAGTTCAATAACGCTCTTCTTGGTGAGAACGCTAATAACGCTGCTGACAGCTTGATGTTTAGAGAAACAATCCGTAAGGAGTATTTGATGGACGAGCATAACAACAACTTGTTAGGTTCTGTTGATTACGCTGGTATCTGGAATGAGGATAAAGCTAATGGTAAGTTAGCGTTCCGTATTGACACTGCATGGTTGAATCGTGGTGCTGGCAACGTTAAACCTCAATATTTGGTATCTGCTTATCGTGAGTTGATCGAAGGTGAGAGAATCATTCCTTGTACAGAGGATGGTAAGCACATTACGGCTGACGGTAAGGTTACAGATGATCCTTCTCAATGCGTACACGCTATCCACGTGAAGACTCCGGCCTTCATCTATGGTAAGTACTTGGTTAACTTCTCAGACTCTGCTGCTGCTTGCGAAGAGAAACTTAATCCGTACTTGTTCAATACGAAAGCTGTTTCTAACAGTAGCTACACTCGCGTAGGTTTCGTTCCTGCCGTTCAATATGGTGACTCTTTGTATGTCTTGACAGGCAAATACAGAGGTATGACTGCCGCTGAGTTGAAGAATATCGGTATCGAGGCAATCCGTGCGGACTACGAGAAGAACTATGCTGGCTTCATCAACAAGTTGACAGGTGACAAGCACAAGAATGTAACATGGTCATTCCGTTATGTAAATCCGGATAAGGCTGCTTTGGCTTATGTGGATGGTGAAGAAGGTGAGAACAACTCATTCTTGATCGAGTCTAACGTATATGGTGCAAATGATAATCAATATCAGACTGTTCATGGTGACTTGGCTAAAGCAATCGCTCCTACAGCAGGTGCTGCTTGGTTGAAGATGCACAATGGTTGCTTGGTATTGACAGATGCTAGCTCTAGATTTGATGCTGCTAAGACAGGTGGTGACGGTGCATTGGTATTCAACGCATTCCCGAAAACTGACGCTGACGATATGGTAACTTCTAACGATGAGGTTTCTGTAGAAGGTGTATCTGTAGTAGCTGGTAACGGTACTGTAACTGTTCAGGGTGCTGCTGGTAAGTCTGTAGTTATCACTAACATCTTAGGTAAGGTTGTTGCTGAGACAGTTCTTACTTCAGACAACGCAACTATCGCTGTACCTGCTGGTATCGTAGCTGTAGCTGTTGAGGGTGAAGAGGCTGTTAAGACTATCGTTAAATAAGTAGAAAACTGATCGAATTTCCGTAAGGAAAGACACAGTTCATAAGATAGAGCCCCGTCGATGTATTTCGGCGGGGCTTTTGTGCGTTGTACTATTTGCATTTATGCTTAAGGAAGTGGGTTTTGTCCCAATAACCTAGTGGATATGAATTACGATGAATAAATCTCCCTAGAATGAAAGGCCGTTTTTCGATAAAGGATTGTCATGCAGATGATTGCCGAAATTTTTCCTCATATTTGCGCACGAACTGTCCGTATGTCCGGAAAAATCGATTCTCCGGGAGTTGATATTACAAATTGTCAAAATGCTAATTGTAGAGCTTCCTTAAAAGTGGAAGCTTGGCTTGTTTAAAACTTCGTTATCATTTCCAAAAAAACACCTATATACCAGCCTTATAACTCTCTATTTGATTTATTCTGCTTATATTTGCGAGTTATCAACAGTTAGGGCGATTTATCAACAAAACAAGCATTGTTTTGATTGAACCCTGTTCGGTTCAGTTTTTAATGTTTAGTTTTGCTCTCGAATTAATTAGGTATAGTATGGGAAAGATTATCGCTTTAGCAAATCAGAAGGGTGGAGTCGGGAAGACAACCACCACGATTAATCTGGCTGCGTCATTGGCCGCCCTTGAGAAAAAGGTGCTGGTCGTAGACGCTGATCCGCAGGCGAATGCCTCATCCGGTCTGGGTGTGGACATACGTAATGTAGAACTTTCTATTTATGAATGTCTGGTGAACGGTGAGGATGCGACTGGCGCTATCACACAGACAGAAGTGGAAGGACTGGATATCATCCCCTCTCATATCGATTTGGTGGGAGCGGAGATCGAGATGCTAAACTTGGAGAATCGTGAACGGATCTTGAAGCAGATTTTGACACCGCTGAAAGAGAAGTACGATTTCATCCTGATCGACTGTTCTCCTTCTTTGGGATTGATAACCGTGAATGCCTTGACAGCCGCCGATTCGGTGATCATCCCGGTACAATGCGAGTATTTCGCTTTGGAAGGTATCAGTAAGCTGTTGAATACGATCAAGATTATCAAATCGAAGCTGAATCCGGCGCTGGAGATAGAGGGATTCCTCTTGACTATGTATGATTCCCGCCTGCGTTTGGCAAACCAGATTTATGAGGAAGTGAAACGTCCGTTCCGTGATTTGGTATTTACTACCGTGATCCAACGAAACGTGAAGTTGAGCGAGGCTTCCAGTTACGGTAAACCTGTCCTGTTGTATGATGCGGATTCGAAGGGATCTATCAACCATATGCAATTGGCGCAGGAGATTGTTGAAAAAAATAAAGGATTATGGCAGCATTAAAAAGATCGGCGTTAGGCCGTGGATTAGACGCGTTAATTACGATGGATGAGCTGAAGACAAACGGTTCATCGTCTATTAGTGAGATCGAGTTAAGCAAGATCCAGCCTAATCCGGAGCAACCTCGATCCATCTTTGAGGAAGAGACCTTGGAGGAGTTGGCTACCTCTATCCGCTCGTTAGGCGTGATACAGCCGATTACGTTGAAGGAAATCGGCCCCGAGCAATATATGATCATCTCTGGCGAACGCCGTTATCGTGCGTCGCTTAAAGCGGGTTTGGAGCGTATCCCCGCTTATATCAAGACAGCCGCCGATGAGAACGTGGTGGAGATGGCCTTGATAGAGAATATCCAGCGAGAGGACTTGAACTCTATCGAAATTGCGTTAGCTTATCAAAAATTAATCGATAATTACGGCTTGACTCAAGAGGGGCTGAGCGAAAGGGTTGGAAAGAAGCGTGCTACGATCGCTAATTACCTTCGTTTATTGAAACTTCCGGCCGAGATCCAAGTAGGTTTGAAGGATAAGAAGATCGATATGGGACATGCCCGGGCATTGATCCCAGTGGATGACCCGGAGGTTCAATTAGCTTTATATGAGCAGATATTGGCTCAAGGGCTCTCCGTTCGTAACGTGGAGGAGATGGTGCGTAATATAGCCGAGGGAATACAACCTGAATTGCCGGAAAGGAAAAAATCGGATCGTAAGCCGATACTTCCGGAAGAGTTTAAATTGCTGAAAGATCATTTGTCTCGTTACTTCAATACGAAAGTCCAGTTGACTTGTAATGAAAAGGGAAAAGGTAAAATTACGATTCCCTTCGCCACGGAAGAAGAGTTGGAGCAATTGATCGGGTTACTGGATAAGTTGAAATGAGAAATCGAATCATACTCCTTTTGATCGGATTCATATGCTATGCCGGGATGGGTAACGCACAGGAGGATAAGACGGAGAAAGTCATTCCTACTATAGTCTCCGATTCTGTGGAGGTAGCTGCCCCGGATTCTACCGTACATGCCGTCTTGATGGCGGCCGATTCGGTGGGTGTACCGGAAGTGAAGATGAAACTGGCATTTAAGCCGAATCCGACAAAAGCGGTCTTGTTCGCCTTGGTACCGGGTCTAGGACAGATCTATAACCGGAAATATTGGAAATTACCGATTGTTTATGGTGGCTTGATGGGATGTATGTATGCCGTGACTTGGAATAATAAGAATTATAAGGATTATTCGACGGCTTATAAAGATATCGTGTATGATGCCGCTAAGAATCTCGAAAATCCGGATGCTTGGAGTAAAAGTTGGCAAGACTTGACATCCATGGATCCTAAGGATGCGATTAATAATTCCAATTTCAAGGATCAATTGAAAAGACAGAAGGATTATTTTCGTCGATATAGAGACTTAAGTATAATTATTACGGTCGGGGTGTATGCGTTGAGTATCGTGGATGCTTACGTGGATGCCCAATTATTCGATTTTGATATATCACCGGATTTATCCTTGCATTTGGAGCCGGTTGTTAGTCCGAAGACGAGTGTCACGCCTCGTACTTACGGATTGAATTGCAGTCTAAAATTCTGATATCACATGAAAAGATACCTGCTAGCACTCATTTGTTTAAATGGTTTGGTCTCATTAGTCTATGCGCAGGAAGAGACCCGAATTGAGGAAAAAGATACCTTAAGCTCGCTAGAGTCTGAGGTAGGATTGATTCCGGAAAGCTTGGATGCGAACGTGGATAGTTTGCTCCGTACTTGGCATGTGCAATATTTCTCAAAAAGAGAGGACTTTTGCCATGACGATGATGAGAATGTTTATTTCTCGGATTCGGTCTATATGGATCGCCTCTCCAGATTGCCTAGTGTGATCGCTTTGCCCTATAATAACATCGTGCGTGATTGCATTGACTTATATGCGGAACGTAAGCGAAATCTCGTGCGTTATATGCTAGGGATGGCAGATTTTTATTTTCCGATCATTGAGCAGGTGCTGGATGAGCATGACTTGCCTATTGAATTGAAATATCTCGCCGTTGTGGAAAGTGCCTTGAATCCAGTTGCCCTTTCTCGTGTAGGTGCTTGCGGTTTATGGCAATTCATGCTTCCTACGGGTAAGAGCTATGGCTTGGAGATTAATAGCTTGGTGGATGAGCGTCGGGATCCCTTGAAAGCGACCGAGGCCGCCTGTAAGTATTTCAAGGATATGTATGCCATCTATGGGGACTGGAATTTGGTGTTGGCTTCTTATAATTGCGGGCCGGGTAACGTGAATAAAGCGATTCGTCGTTCGGGTGGCAAGACGGACTTCTGGGATATCTTTCCTTATTTACCGAAAGAGACTCGTTCGTATGTCCCTTTATTTATCGCTGCCAATTACGTCATGAATTATTATTGCGAGCATAACATCTGTCCGATGCAAACTAGCTTGCCGCTTGCCACGGATACGGTAATGGTGAATAATGTCCTACATTTGCAGCAGGTGTCGGATTTATTGCAAGTAGATATTGAGACATTGCGTGCGTTAAATCCACAATATAAAAGAGACATTGTTCCGGGCAATACCCGCCCTTCGGTTTTGAAGTTACCTGCGGCGGAAACCTATGCTTTTATCGGTAAAGAAGATACGGTTTATACGCATCGGATCGAGGAGCTGTTGGCGAATTGCATTTCCGCAAATAATTCTAATGGCACTTTACCAAGTGGTGCGACCCGTGAAAAAATCACCCACGTGGTATTGAGTGGTGAGAATCTTTATACGATCGCTAATCGTTATGGCGTGACAGCAAAAGATATCCGTAAATGGAACGGACTAGGCTCCAACCGGGTAGCGAAAGGAAAACGGTTAAGACTATATGTGGATAATGGGGGTGTCGCTTTTGCCTCGGCTACCAAGACTCCGGTGAAATCAACTGTGACAACAACGAAAAAGTCGGCTTCTGCCGCTACAAAACAGATTGTTTCCACCAATAAAGATTTTGTCTCTTATAAGGTTAAGTCAGGAGATTCGCTTTATTCGATTTCCAAGAGATATCCCGGGGTTACCGCTTCTTCCTTACAAAAGGTGAATGGACTGTCTAGTCCGGATATCCGTCCGGGCCAAGTACTGAAGATACCGGTAGGATGATCATTCGGGGATAATTCGTCTTTAACTCTTTTTTTTCGCTTTCTTCGTGCACTGGAGAAGGATGTGAATGATTTTTTATTCCTTTGTATACGTAAAAAAGATACAATCGTATGGGGGCATTGGATGAAAAGATATCAGTGGTCAAGGCTAAACCTTGGTTGGTCAGTTTGGTTTGCGCAGTGTTTATCGCCTATCCGAATTTGGCATGGATCTTTTGTGATATGAGCTATCTGGCTCCGAACGATCATCAAGGATTTTTGCTCTTCTTTGGGTTCCGTTTTCTTTTCTTTTGGGGACTTATTTGGTTTTTGCTGAAAAGTAACTTGAGGCACGAGGATTGTACCTCCTTCTTCGAGCGGTTGCTCTGGAATGCCCTGTACGTTTCCGGAGGCTTTGTTGTCTATAAATTGATCTCCTTCCTGACTGTTAGTTATGATCGTTTTTTGAGTATCATTATCTTCCAGTTTATCGTGTTGGCGTTGTTATGTACCTTGATCGGCTATATACAAATGCTATATCACAATCAACGGGAAAAGGATCAATTGATCGAGAATCTGCGTGTCGAGAATTTGCAGAGCCGCTGCGATGCATTGGTGAACCAGATCAATCCGCATTTCTTTTTCAATTCATTGAATGGAATCTCCTCCTTGATACGGAAGAAAAACGATGAGAATACTTTGTTGTATGTTACGAAATTGTCCGATATATTCCGTTATATCCTTCAGAGTGATAAAAAGAATTTGGTACCACTGTCGGAGGAACTTGCGTTTATAGAGGCTTTTCAGCATGTAATGGTAGTCCGTTTCGCCAATAAGTTGACTTTTACGATCGAAGTTCCTGAGGATAAGCGGAACTTGAGAATTCCTGTATTATCTTTGCTTCCGTTGGTAGAGAACGTGACGGTACATAATATTATAGACAGCGAGCACCGGATGAATATCTTGATCCGGCTGAATGAGCGAATGGAACTGGTTGTTTCTAATCCAATCTATCCGAAATTGACCTTACCGGATACGAATGGAACCGGGCTTAAGAATCTGGAGAATCGTTTCTTGCTATTAATGAATAAACAAATACGGGTAGAATCTAATGAGGATGAGTTTCAGGTATACCTACCCCTAAAATGATGTTATATGAGAATACTGATCGTAGAGGACGAGACTGCCGCTTATGAGAACTTAGCGGATATGTTGGTTACAATAGATCCCACGATTGAGATCATGGGAAATACGGAGAGTGTCCGGCAAACGGTACGTTGGCTGCAAGCCAATCCGAGGCCGGATTTGATTTTTATGGATATTCATTTATCGGACGGTTCCGCTTTCGCTATTTTTGACCAGATAGAGGTGGAGGCACCGATTATCTTTACTACGGCGTACGATCAATATGCGATCGACGCTTTCAAAGTAAACAGCATAGACTATATCTTGAAGCCGATTAAGCCGGAAGAATTGAAACGGGCATTAGATAAGTTTAGCCGATGGAATCATCAAGATATCATCCATTATTTATCCCAATTAACACAGTTGTCTACTACTCCTAAATACAAGGATAAACTACTGATTCCTATTAAGGATAAATTGTTGCCTATTAGCTTGAAAGATGTGTCTTGTTTCTATACGGCTGATAAGAATACATATGTTTATTTAAAGACTGGTAATTCGTATCCATATGCTAAAACATTGGAACAGATAATTTCTTCTTTAAGTCCTGCTGATTTTATTCGTGCGAATAAACAATTCATCATTTCTCGTGATAGCGTGAAGGATATAACAATTTGGTTTGATAGCCGTTTGCTTGTTACTTTGGATATAGAAGTGCCTGAGCGTATATATATTAGTAAAAATAAAGCATCCGAGTTTAAGTCTTGGATAGTAAGTGTTTCTTAGCCATATTCGTGTTCAATCCCCATTTTTTCCTTTTCGTCAACAATCAGAAACTTCCTATTCGATAATTCTTCATCTTTGCAATACAAACAAGGAGATACATCAATAAGATGTAAGTTGAAATTTTGATGTTAATCCGAGTTTTATCATACACATTAGATAGGTTAATAGGTTTGTAAAAAAGGATTAGTCCGAAACAAAAGAATGTTTAGGCTATCTTCTCTAAAATGAATGTTTGTTTTGTGAATGGTTTTGTAATAGGTAAATTGTAGGTATTATGAGAAAGTTAATTATGGCAGTAGCGGTTTTGGGAATGAGTGCTACAATGAATTTTGCGAAAGCGCAATGTGTGAATGAATATGGGAATAAAGAACCGTTTGCGGTAGAGTTTAGCAGATTGAGTTCTTATCTAGGATTGGCTCCTTCCCAAATGGAGGAGGTACTTAACATTAATGATTATTTTGTACGAGAACAAAGGAAGAGTTTGAGAAAAGACCTGAGGCGTCAGGATGAACGATTGCAAAAGGCCGTGTATGGCAATTTGAAGCTGATGAAAGAGGCATTGACTGCCGATCAGTATCGCAAGTATGTCATATTGTTAAATGTAACTAACAACAATAACCGATTAACCGGAGCTGTGACATTTGCGGATATCTATTTGGCTGAGAATAAATGAGTGTAACCTTGGCTCGATGTGATGTTGATTAGAAAGGCGATCCTTGTGTCGAACAGGGATCGTCTTCTTTGCTTCTGTCCTTTTCCTTTTGGAAGTGCGCTATCAGATTTTAGCGAAAGCTTGATCCAGATCATCTATAATATCATCTATATATTCGGTTCCGATGCTCAAGCGTACGGTGGATGGTGTTATGTGCTGTTGGGCAAGTTCTTCCGGACTCATCTGGGAATGAGTGGTCGTGTATGGATGAATGACAAGGCTCTTTACATCGGCGACATTTGCTAGTAGGGAAAAGATCTCTAGTGAGTCGATGAATTTCCAAGCGGCTTCCTGCCCGCCTTTGATCTCGAAGGTGAAGATACTGCCGGCACCATTTAGGAAATATTTATTGTAAAGTTCGTGGTCCGGGTGGGTAGGAAGTGATGGATGATTCACCTTTTCTACTTTCGGATGTTTTGATAAATAATCCACGACTTTCAATGCGTTTGCTACATGGCGCTCCACGCGTAGGGATAAGGTTTCTAATCCTTGCAACAAGATAAAAGCGTTGAAAGGAGAGATCGTTGCTCCGGTATCGCGAAGAATGACCGCACGGATACGGGTGACAAAGGCTGCGGAACCTGCTATGTCTGCAAATATGGCTCCATGATAGCTCGGGTCTGGCTTGGCTAATGTAGGGAACTTATCTGCATTCGCTTTCCAGTCGAAAGTGCCTCCGTCTACAATCACACCTCCTAGGCTACTGCCATGTCCACCTATGAACTTCGTGGCGGAATGGATGACGATGTCAGCTCCATGTTCGATCGGACGAATCAAGTAGGGGGTTCCGAACGTATTGTCTACGATTAATGGAATATGGTATCGGTGGGCGATTTCCGCTACCGCATCCAGATTTGTTACGTTAGAGTTAGGATTCCCGAATGTCTCTACATAAATGGCTTTCGTGTTTTCCCGGATGGCTGCTTCTAATGCGTTTAGGTCATTTACATTGATAATCGTATTGGTAATGCCTTGGGAGGCTAGTGTATGGGTGATTAGATTGAAGGAACCGCCATATAAATTATCTGCTGCGACAATATGATCTCCTGCCCTCACTATGTTTTGTAACGCATAGGTGACAGCCGCTGCTCCTGAAGCCACGGCCAAACCTGCCACACCTCCTTCTAAGGCAGCTACACGTGTCTCGAAAACGCCTTGCGTGGAGTTTGTCAAGCGTCCATAAATATTCCCAGCGTCACGTAGTCCGAAACGGTCTGCCGCATGTTGTGCGTTATGGAACACATAGGAAGTTGTTTGATAGATGGGTACCGCACGTGCATCGGTAGCGGGATCCGGTTGTTCTTGTCCTACATGAAGTTGTAATGTCTCGAAATGTAACTTCTTTGTTGCCATAGTCGTCTTGTTTATTTAGTTCTTATTCTGTTGGCAAATGTATGATGTGTGTGCTTTTTGAACAAGATTCGTTGAGAATATAGAAAATAATACTATTTTTAAGGCTATAAATAGAATACATCTTCGGCGAAGGACGCTGAGGAATCAATCCGATAGAATTTTTTTCTTATGAATGTTTCAGATAAGTTAGACAAGGTGGATCTGCAAATCCTCCGAACGCTACAAGATAATGCCCGGTTGACTACCAAAGAGTTGGCGGCAAGGGTCAGTCTTTCGTCAACTCCGGTGTTCGAGCGTTTAAAACGTCTTGAGAATAGTGGATATATAAAGAAGTATATAGCAGTATTAGATGCAGAGAAGCTGAATCAAGGCTTTGTTGTCTTTTGTAGCGTGAAACTGGTTCGGTTGAATAAGGATATAGCTTTTGAGTTTACCCGGATTATCCAAGAAATTCCCGAAGTAACGGAGTGTTATAATATTTCAGGCGATTATGATTACTTACTGAAGATACACGCTCCCAATATGAAATATTATCAAGAGTTTATTTTAAATGTGTTAGGTACGATCGATAGTTTGGGCTCGTTGAGAAGTACTTTTGTCATGGACGAGGTTAAACACGACTATGGAATCCATATTTAAGCCGTAGATATCCTATTTTTGTCTTTTGTTAGGGTTTTCTTCCAAATATTTGTATATATTTGTGGCTACACAGTATAAAATGGGAGATGTAAAACCATGGACGATACAAAGGACACAAAAGATATAAAAGAAACAGGCGAGGCTGTGTCCGCTCTCTCTGCGGACGAACAAATGATACAGGATGGGTTCAATGCATTGTTGAACGATTATTTGAAATCAAACCACCGCCGTAAGGTCGAACGGATCACGAAAGCTTTTAATTTCGCCAATCAAGCGCACGCCGGAGTGAAACGGCGTTCCGGTGAACCTTATATAATGCATCCTATCGCCGTGGCTCGTATCGTGTGCCGGGAGATGGGTTTGGGATCTACCTCTATTTGCTCTGCGTTATTGCATGATGTCGTGGAAGATACCGAGTATACGGTGGAGGATATCCGGGATATGTTCGGAGATAAGATCTCCCAAATCGTGGATGGCTTGACGAAGATATCCGGCGGTATTTTCGGGGAACAGGCCTCGGCTCAAGCTGAGAACTTCCGTAAATTGCTGCTGACTATGAGCGATGATATACGGGTGATTTTAATCAAGATCGCAGACCGTCTTCATAATATGAGAACCTTGGGGTCCATGCTTCCCGCCAAGCAATTTAAGATCGCAGGTGAGACTCTTTATCTGTATGCTCCTCTGGCGCATCGTTTGGGACTCTTCTCGATCAAGACGGAACTGGAGGATTTGAGTTTTAAATATGAGCATCCGCAAGAATACGACTTCATCAGCGCCAAGTTGAAGGCGACGGAAGAGAACCGTAACATGTTGTTCGAGCATTTCGCAGCTCCCGTAAACGAGAAACTGAAATTGATGGGACTTCAGTATGAGATGCTTGCCCGTGTGAAATCGGTCTATTCTATTTGGAATAAGATGGAGAGCAAGAACGTCTCTTTCGAGGATATTTATGATATTTATGCAGTCCGTATTATTTTTGATCCGCTTCCCGGTGTGGACGAGAAAAACCAATGTTGGGATATCTATTCGGCTATTACGGATATTTACCGGATTCGTCCCGACCGTATCCGTGATTGGGTGAGCCGTCCGAAAGCGAATGGTTATCAAGCACTTCATTTGACCGTTATGGGACCGGACGGACAATGGGTAGAGATCCAGATCCGTAGCCGCCGTATGGATGATATTGCGGAGAAAGGCTTCGCCGCCCATTGGAAATACAAGGAATCCAACGTGGAAGAGGATACGGAATTGGATAAATGGATACAAACCATTACCGAGATCTTGGAGAGTCCGGACCCGAATGCACTGGATTTCTTGGATACGATCAAACTGAACTTATTTACTTCCGAGATATTTGTTTTCACTCCAAAAGGGGATATAAAGACATTGCCCCAAGGGGCTACCGCCTTGGATTTCGCTTATGCGCTTCACTCCGATATCGGTAATAAATGTATTGGTGCTAAGGTAAACCATCGCTTGGTGCCATTGAGCCATCCGCTTTCCAGTGGAGATCAGGTGGAGGTTTTGACTTCTCGTTCTCAGGAGCCGCAACCGGAGTGGTTGAACTTCGTAACTACCGCTAAGGCTCGTGCAAAGATCGATGCCGTATTAAAGCGTGTCCGTAAAGAGGTCGCTAAGTATGGAGAGATAAAAGTTCTTGATGCTTTCAAGCGTTCGGAACTTGAGGCGAGTACATCCAATCTGGATAAATTAGGCATGTACTTTGGATTCTCGAAACGGGAGGAATTTTTTTATGCGGTAGAGAAGGGGGATGTGGTTTTGCCCGAGAATTTAAAGAAGCTGTTGAAGGAGAAGACGGATAATGTCTTGTTTAAGTATGTGAAACAGGCGTTGGGTGTCGCTTCCAAGAAGGTGAAACAACCCGAAGAGGAGGAAGCCAAGAAAGAGAAGCCTAAATATGATAAGAAAAAGCCTTATTTATTGAAAGAGGAGGCTTTTGAGCGTAATTATGTAATTGCCGAATGTTGTAAGCCGATTCCGGGAGATGACTCTTTAGGTTTTATCAATGACGATGGTAACGTAGTGGTTCACAAACGTTCCTGCCCGATCGCCATGCGCTTGAAAAGTAGCTTTGGCGAACGTATCTTGAATACGGTTTGGAGCAGCCATATGAACGCTTCTTTTGAGGCTACGCTAGAGGTGAAAGGTATCGACTCGATAGGCGTATTAAATACGATCACAAAAACGATCTCTGAGGAATTCAACGTAAATATCATGCGCCTGCTGATCGAGGCGAAAGACGGCGTGTTCGAAGGCAAGATAAAGATGAAAGTTCATGACGTAGAAGATATCCAGAAAATGTGCGTGACTTTGTCGAAGATACAGAATATTAAATCTGTCGGACGTGTAGCGGATTAAGTGTAGCGAAGTATTTCCGCTACACTTTTGTTTTATAAAAGCTTTATCAGCCGATAATCAAATAAGTTATATAAGCTATATAACAAGCAATCAATAGGATTCCCTCCGGTCTGGTGATGGTCCGTTTTTGGAAGAAAAGCCCGAAGATATAAAGCAATACACATGAACCGATCAAGACGCCTAAATCCAGATTGGTAATGCCTTGTATGTTCATCGGCGTGATTGTTGCGCTACAACCTAATACGAGGAATATGTTGAAGAGGTTGGAACCGATAACGTTTCCAATCGCCATCTCCGGGTTTTTCTTTAATGCGGCTACAACGGAAGTCGCTAACTCAGGAAGAGAGGTTCCTCCGGCCACTAAAGTCAAACCGATAATAGATTCGCTGGCACCCAGTCCTCGGGCAATACCGGAAGCTCCGTCTACGAAAAATTGTCCTCCGTAAATCAAACCGGCTAATCCACCAATGATGAATAAACTCGCTTTCCAAATGGGCATTATTTTAATCGTCTCTCCATTTTCCCCTCCATTATGTGCGATTGCGAATGTATAGCCAAGGAAAATGGCGAAGAAACATAATAGTAACATACCGTCACTACTACTGATACTGTTTTGCGACGCACCGTTGATCAAAACGTCATTTGCGCAAATAAATAATACGATTGAGGCAAGCATGCAAAGAGGGATCTCTTTGCTCAATGTACCTTTTGTGACGCTGATCGGTACGATAGCGGCCGTACAGCCGATAATCATCAAGGCGTTAAATATATTGCTTCCTACTACATTACCAATAGCGATATCCGAGCTTCCTTTCAGGGCGGATACGGCACTGACCGTTAATTCCGGCGCGGAAGTCCCAAACGCCACAATAGTTAGCCCGATTACTAAGCTGGAAATATTGAAGCGTTTGGCTACAGAGGCGGCACCATCCGTCAAGGCGTTAGCCCCGACTAGGATTAGTAGTAAACCGCCAATTAGTAATACGATATCCATCATTAATCTTAGAATGGCAAGTCATCGATAGGGTTGGCTGGGCCGAAATCAGGTACGGATGAGGCCGGAGCCGTAGGAGCGGAAGCCGGAGCGAAATTATCCGGAGTTACTCCCATCGGAGCGGCTTGAGGAGCTGCCGCCATCGGACGGTCTACCTTCCATGCGTTTATACTGGTGAACCAGCGGCCTTGATATTCGCGGCTATCAATGTCGAAAGAAACCGTAAGTTCCTCTCCCGGCTGTATAGCCGCTTGTGCGATACGATCGGCACCGAAAATCTGGAAACATACTTTCTTTGGATATTGATCGTGTGTCTCTAATACGTACTCTTGTTTTTTCCATTCGTTTCCGGCTTTGCTGATACCACCTACTTCCGGTAGGACTTGAATAATTTTTCCTGTAATTTCCATGTCTTGTATATTATTTGTTTATGTTTTATTTAATAGGGGACGAAGGTACGGTTTTGTTCTGGTTTTATCAACAGAATAATCATACTTTCGGGGCAAAAGCATCGAATGCGTCTTTCATAGCTAACAGCTCTTCTTTGATCTGTTTCAGGCGGTTTACGATCTCTTCTTGGCGAATCGTTGTCTCTTTATTATCCTTCAGTTTTTGCCGTGCGCCGGCCAAGGTCATCCCTCTCTCTTTTACCAAATGGTAGATGAGGCGTACGGCGTCGATATCCTCCTGCTTATAAAAACGGGTACCTTTGCTCGTCTTCCTTGGATTGATGATATCGAACTCCTTCTCCCAAAAGCGAAGGGTGGACTCGTTCACGTCGAACATCTGCGCCACCTCGCTGATGGAAAAATAGAGTTTGAGATCTTTATTCTTTTTTAGACTCATACTGCTAATGAAGTTTAATCCATAACCTGACCATGATTCTCGGCAATCTGGATCATACGGTCGTATTCCTCAGGTGAGAGATCCATGTAATAGTATTTAGATGGGTTATCATACTTCCCTCGTACGATTACCTCATAATGCAAGTGAGGGCCGGTAGACTTTCCGGTATTTCCAACCTCGCCAATCACCTCTCCACGAGTAACCTTCTGTCCGACACGTTTCTTGAACTTACTCATATGACCATATAAAGTCTGATAGCCGTAGCCATGATCGATAATCAAACAATTTCCGTATCCCTGTTTCCAAGCGGCGAAAGTGACAACGCCATTACCTGTCGCATAGATCTCCGTTCCCACTTTAGCCGAGAAATCCATTCCGGAATGGAAACGGGGTGTGCGGTAAATCGGGTCGATACGTACGCCATAGCCGGAAGCGGTACGACGCAGATCCTTATTGGAAATCGGCTGGATCGCCGGGATACATTTACTTCTCTCTTCTTGGTTCTTTCCTAGGGAGATCAGTTCTTCCAAGGAATTGGATTGGATATATAATTGCTTACGTAGCATATCCATCTTTTGGGTCGTGGAGACAACCAGCTCCGGATTGGACAGGCTCATCAAATGTTCGTAACGATTAGTCCCTCCAAATCCAGCTTTTCGAACGGATTTGGGAATGGACTCAGCTTGGAAGATAGCTCGGTACAGATTTTCGTCACGCTGTTGGATATCATCCAATACGTCCAATGCGTTATTTAAGCGAAGGGAAAGCACTTCGTATTGAGTTTGCAATAGGCGGTTCTCCTTACGTAACTGAGATTCCATCGGAGAGTCCACCAAATGCATCATGACGAAAAAAATGGCTACGCCGAATGCTATTCCAGTGCTTAAATGGCGGAGAACGGTGAACAGCCGGTCTTTGCTAGACGGGTATACACGCTCATAATTGAGAGTGTTCGGATTGTATAAATAGTATGTTTTGCGACTTTTAAAGAGTTTCATCTACATTTTTTGTTATCTGAATGCACGCAAAAATAATAATTTGCAGTACTTTTGCAAATTGTTTTTCAGAATATTAACGAGAACTATATAAATAGATTATGTTGACAGCAAAAGAAATCCGTGAATCCTTCAAGCAATTCTTCGCTTCTAAGGAACACCAGATCGTGCCTTCCGCTCCAATGGTGGTGAAGGGTGACCCCACGTTGATGTTTACGAACGCGGGAATGAATCAGTTTAAAGATATTATCTTGGGCAACGTGCCCCGTAAGTATCCTCGTGTCGCGGACTCTCAGAAATGTCTTCGTGTTAGTGGCAAGCATAACGATTTAGAGGAGGTAGGACATGACACCTATCACCATACGATGTTTGAGATGCTCGGAAACTGGTCGTTCGGAGATTATTTTAAGAAAGAGGCGATCAACTGGGCTTGGGAATACTTGGTAGAGGTATTGAAGTTGAATCCGGAGCGTTTATATGCCACCGTATTTGAGGGAAGCTCCGCTGAAGGCTTAGATCGTGATAACGAAGCTGCTGGTTATTGGGAGCAATATTTACCAAAAGATCATATTCTGAACGGTAACAAGCATGATAACTTCTGGGAAATGGGGGATACGGGTCCTTGCGGTCCCTGTTCCGAGATCCATATCGACCTTCGTTCGGACGAGGAGCGTGCGGCGGTCAGCGGTGCCGATATGGTAAATAAGGATCATCCGCAGGTAATCGAGATCTGGAACCTTGTATTTATGCAATTCAACCGTAAGGCCGATGGTTCTTTGGAACCGCTGCCGGCTAAGGTGATCGATACCGGTATGGGATTCGAGCGTCTGTGTATGGCATTGCAGGGTAAGACCTCAAATTATGATACGGACGTATTCCAACCGATTATCAAGGTAATCGCAGGAATGGCGGGTACGACTTACGGTACGGATAAACAGCAAGACATCGCCATGCGTGTGATCGCCGACCACATCCGTACGATCGCTTTCGCTATCACGGACGGACAGTTGCCTTCCAACGCTAAGGCCGGTTATGTAATCCGTCGTATCTTGCGGCGTGCCGTTCGTTACGGTTATACGTTCTTGGATCGCAAGGAAGCGTTTATGTATAAGCTTTTGCCCGTATTGATCGAGACGATGGGCGACGCTTATCTGGAATTGATCGCTCAGAAAACCTTGATTGAGAAGGTTATCAAGGAGGAGGAAGAATCTTTCCTTCGTACCTTGGAAACCGGTATCCGTTTGCTGGATAAGAAAATGGAGGAGACGAAGGCTGCGGGCAAGACAGTCTTGAATGGCGTAGATGCCTTTACATTATATGATACCTACGGATTCCCGTTGGACTTGACGGAATTGATTCTTCGTGAGAACGGCATGGAAGCCGATATCGAGGCCTTCAATAAGGCTATGCAGAAGCAGAAAGAGCGTGCCCGTAACGCCGCCGCTATCGAGACAGGCGACTGGATCACGCTGAAAGAGGGTGAATGTAAGTTCGTGGGTTATGATTTGTTCGAATGCGAGGCAGAGATCTTGCGTTATCGCCAGATCAAACAAAAGAATAAAGTATTATACCAGATCGTTCTGGATCAAACCCCGTTCTATGCGGAAATGGGTGGACAGGTCGGTGATACGGGTTGGTTGATCGCCGACGACGAGAAGATCGACGTGATCGATACGAAACGTGAGAATAACTTGCCGGTTCATTTGGTAGCGAAACTCCCGAAAGATGTGACAGCTACTTTTACTGCGAAGATCAACGAGAAAAAGCGTATCCAGTGTGAGTGTAACCACTCTGCCACGCACCTTTTGCATGAGGCGTTGCGTGAGGTATTAGGTACGCACGTAGAGCAGAAAGGTTCGTATGTTTCGCCTGATTCTTTACGTTTCGACTTCTCTCATTTCCAAAAAGTGACGGACGAGGAAATCCGTAAGGTGGAAATATTGGTTGGAGAGAAGATCCGTGCGAACTTCCCGTTGGAAGAGCATCGCAATATGCCGATCGCCGAAGCAAAGGCGCTAGGGGCTATGGCTTTGTTCGGTGAGAAATATGGCGATGAGGTACGTGTCGTGAAATACGGAAGCTCCGTGGAGCTATGTGGTGGTACGCATATCCCGGCAACCGGTATGATCGGTTCTTTGCACGTGATAGGAGAGAGCTCTATCGCCGCAGGTGTCCGTCGTATAGAGGCGGTTACAGCCGAGGGCGCCGAGCAATTCGTATATGCCCAGCAAGATCTGATCCGTGAGTTGCGTGCGTTGATGAACCATATGCCGAATTTGGCGCAAGCGATGAAAAAGTCTATCGAGGAGAACGCGGAGATGAAGAAACAGATCGAGGATTATATCCGAGAGAAGTCTATGCGATTGAAAGAGGAGATCGTGGCGAAAGTTTCGGAGAGCAACGGTATCAAGGTTATGCAATTTGTAGGTAAGGCAAATGCGGACGCTATGAAGAACGTGGCTTTCCAGATCAAGGCGGAGACAACCGATAGCTTTGTCTTTGTTGCCGGTATCATTGACGATAACAAATGCACGCTCATGCTTATGTTAAGCGATGATTTGGTGAAAGAGGGCTTGCATGCCGGTAAGATCGTAAAAGAGGCCGCTAAGCATATCCAAGGCGGTGGTGGTGGACAACCCCATTTCGCTACGGCCGGCGGTAAGAACATGGAGGGCCTTTCTATTGCCGTTGGCGCTGTGAAAGAGGCTGTAGGAGTACAGTAAAACCGGTTCGGAAGAAATTGACTTTTCTTTCGGACTCAATGATAGATTCTTTCGGATGGAATTCTTATTCAATCCGAAGGAATTTTTTTATGTCGTTTTGATAATCGAAATACATGTTTTACCTTTGTGGTCTAAGGTTTTAAATAAAAAAGATATGTCAGAGCAAAAAGTGGTTATTTGCAAGGACCTGAAATCGGAACTGCAAGATTTTCTCTCCTCTCTAAAATATGATAAGCTGTTCATCCTTACGGATACAAATACAAAAGAGAAATGTTTTCCCTTGGTGGAGGGAGTATCGGCCTTTCAAAAGGCTCCGATTTTTGTGATGGAAGCGGGTGATATGAATAAGGGGTTAGCGTCTTTAATCCAGATATGGACTATTTTGTCTAATGAGGGGGCTTCCCGTAACTCGTTGTTAGTGAATTTGGGCGGCGGTATGATTACAGATATGGGTGGTTTTGCCGGCGCTACTTTCAAGCGGGGCATTCGTACGATTAATATCCCTACGACCTTGATGGCGTCCGTTGATGCTGCCGTAGGAGGAAAGACGGGTATTAACTTCAATGGATTGAAGAATGAGATAGGTTCTTTTTATCCCCCTTTGTGTGTATTCATTGATTGTGAGTTTTTGCGTACGTTGGATCGTGATAATATTCTTTCCGGTTATGCGGAGATGATTAAACATGGATTGATTAGTTCGATCGAGAATTATACATCTGTCATGCTTTATGATGTCGACACCATGAATTATTCGTATTTGAATAGTTTGGTGGGTCAATCTGTCGCTGTGAAAGAGCGGATTGTTGCAGAGGACCCGAAAGAGCAAGGTATTCGTAAGGCTTTGAATTTCGGTCATACGATCGGCCACGCTTTCGAGAGCTTGTCTTTTCGGAAAGAGCGTCCGATTTTACATGGTCATGCGGTAGCGGCGGGTATCGTGAGCGAGCTTTACCTCTCACATAAGCTGTGTGGCTTCCCAATGGAGAAATTGAGCCAAGTCATTTATTATATAAAAGAGTATTATCCGGCGTTCTTCTTTGACTGCACGGACTACGATACCTTATACGAGCTAATGACACATGATAAAAAGAATGAGGGCGGTATCATCAACTTCACTTTACTGGGAAATGTGGGAGATGTCCGTATCAACCAATCAGTCACCAAGGAAAAAATCGTGGAGTCTCTTGATTTTTATCGTGAAAGTTTTGGCGTTTAACAGAAAAAGGCTACCTTTGCACCCGTAAAATAAAAAACGGGATGTAGCTCAGCCCGGTTAGAGTACGCGTCTGGGGGGCGTGTGGTCGCTGGTTCGAATCCAGTCATCCCGACAGCTGAGAATAGAGGAGTTATGCTGATGGGCATAACTCCTTTTTTGTTCTCTAACACTTTCCTAAAATAGAACGGTTCTAGTGTATGGTTGATCTTAGGTGATTTGTCTGCCATGTAAATAGTTATTCTGATGACTTTTTGCTTGAAAGAAGCTTCTTGTCGTGACAAGGCCTTTTTGTGAAGCTCTCCAACTAGCGGCTGGAGAGTGGTTATAAATGGTATCATTTCATGCGAAATGCGGTTTTTCAGGTGCGATAGGTGCCGAAAGTCAATGCGACAGGTGCCGTTGGGCGATGCCGATACTGCCGTTGGGCATCGTAAGTAGCTCCGGACTGGATCGTAAGTAGTCGCTAATGGGCATTCTAGTACTGTTATAACCCTATTGTAACCCTATTGAATCCCCAAAATATCGGATGAGATATGAATTACGGTGAATTAATTTCGCTAGAATAAAAGGCATTTTTTTGATAGTTGTTTATCAGACAGTGGTTTGCTGTTTTTTTCTTCCGAATTTGGGAATAAACCGTGCTTATGTCCGGAAAAAACGACTCTCCGGAAGTTAAGTTTACAAAATGTCATTTTGTCAAATCTAGGAAATCCGCACCCCGGCTTATCGTGCGGGTTGATCGGACTTTAGCCAATGCTTTGCTTGCTTACGGATATGATCCAATTTCAGCGAATGCTGTACCCCCAATCCACAGGACTTGCTATAGAAGAAATCAAGAAGATTTGAGAAGGCTTCCTATACAGGGATAACCTTAGTATTAAGGAAAAAGGGGCTGTTTTAAGGTTCAAAGAACACTAGAAACAGCCCCTTGTCTATGCTTACTTATTATTCTCGATCCACTTGCGAGCGTTCACGAACGCCTCGATCCATGGAGTAACCTCGTCGTTCTCCTTACGGTCGGCGGGGTAATAACCGCACTGCCAAGGGAAGATCGCACGTTCGGGGTGAGGCATCATGGCTAAATGGCGGCCGTCTTTTGAGCAAACACCAGCAACGGACCAAGGCGAACCGTTCGGGTTGGCGGGATAACCATCGTAGTTGTATTTAGCAATGATGTTGTACTCCTTCTCCTCATATGGGAACTCGAACTTACCTTCACCATGAGCTACCCATACACCCAACTTCGTGCCGCTCAAGGAACCGAACATTACGGAGTTGTTTTTCGGGATCTCCAAGCTAACGAAGTTAGATTCGAACTTATGGGAATCATTGTGAACCATCTTATGCTTTTTCTCGTGCTCCGGATAAACCAAGCCTAACTCGGCCATCAACTGGCAACCGTTACAGATACCCATGCTCAACGTATCTTTGCGTGCGTAATAGTTGTCGATCGCTTTCTTGGCTTTCTCGTTATACAAGAAACCACCGGCCCAGCCCTTGGCGGAACCTAATACGTCGGAGTTGGAAAAACCACCGCAGAATACGATGAAGTTTACATCCTCCAAAGTCTCACGGCCGCTAGCCAAGTCCGTCATATGGACATCCTTCACGTCGAAACCAGCCAGATACAAGGCATAAGCTGTCTCACGTTCGCATTGCGTACCTTTCTCACGGATTACCGCGGCCTTGATGCCGTTCGGAGTACGGCGTTCCGCTGAGAGTCCATAAGAAGAAAGTTTTCCGGTAAAGTCCTTATGGAACTTGTACTGTACGGGCTGCATCTTATAATTCTCGAAACGGTTTCCGGCACAAACGCTTCCGCTCTGCTTTACATCTAGCTTATAAGAAGACTCGTACCATACGTCACGCATATAGTCGATACCGAAGTGATATTGGATACCGTCTTTCGCTACCAATACATGGCGCTCGTCGGTCGGTTTGGCGATGATGGCGAAACCTACGCCTGCCTCTTCCATCAACTTCTCGAATGTCTTCTTGTCCTTTACCTGAACCAAAATACCCGGATTCTCGGCAAATAGCACCTTCACGATATCGCTTTCGGGGATCTTATCCAAGTTGACATCCAAACCACCTTCTACGTTGGCGAAGCACATCTCCAACAGGGCAGTGATCATACCTCCCGCAGAGATATCGTGTCCGGCAAGGATGAGTTTCTTTTCGATCGCGTCTTGTACTGCGTTGAAAGCGTCACGGAAGTATTCCGGATCTTTCACGGTCGGAACCTCGTTACCCAGCTTGTTCAAAGCTTGAGCGAAAGCGGAACCACCCAACTTCAGGGTATCGAAAGAGAAGTCTATATAATAAATGTATGTATTCTTGTCTTGAGCTATTACCGGAGAGACGATTTTCTTGATATCGCTAACCTCTGCGCCTGCGGAGATAATTACCGTACCCGGGGCGATCACCTTATCATCACCGTATTTCTGTGTCATGGATAAAGAGTCCTTACCGGTCGGGATATTAATACCTAAGCTGCAAGCGAAATCGGATGCGGCTTGTACGGCCGTGTATAGACGGGCGTCCTCACCTTCGTTGCGGCACGGCCACATCCAGTTGGCACTTAAGGATACGCTCTCCAACTTATCTGTCAGCGGAGCGAATACGATATTGGTCAATGACTCGGCGATTGCCATAACGGAACCGGCGGCTGGATCAACCATGGCCACCTGAGGAGCATGACCGATAGAAGTAGCGATACCTGCTTTCCCGCGGTAATCCAACGCTACGGCACCTAAGTCGCTCAACGGTAATTGTAATTCACCCTGACATTGCTGACGGGCGATCTTACCAGTTACGGAACGGTCTACTTTATTTGTTAACCAATCCTTGCAGGCTACAGCCTCCAATTGAAGCACGTTCTCCAAATAATGGTGAAGTTCGGATTCTTTATAAACAACCGGTTGATAAGATTCAGTGACCGTATGGTCTGTCATAACCGTTCTAGGCGGTTTACCGAACATATATTCCAGCTTGATATCGATAGGTTTCACACCATCCGCTTGCTCGAAGACGAACTTCATGTCGTTAGTAGTCTCGCCTACCACATACATCGGGGCACGTTCACGATCCGCAATACGTTTTACACGGGCTACATCTTCTTCTTTCATCAATAAGCCCATGCGCTCTTGGCTCTCGTTCCCTACGATCTCTTTCGCCGAAAGAGTCGGGTCGCCGATTGGTAATTTGCTCATGTCGATGTGTCCGCCGGTAGCCTCCACCAACTCAGATAAGCAGTTGAGGTGTCCACCTGCGCCATGGTCGTGGATAGAGACGATCGGGTTCTCATCAGACTCGGCAATTGCACGGATCACGTTGGCCGCACGTTTCTGCATCTCCGGGTTGGCACGCTGTACGGCGTTCAGCTCGATACCGCTCGTGTATTGTCCTGTGTTTACGGAAGAGACGGCTCCACCGCCCATACCGATACGATAGTTATCGCCACCGATCACAACCACTTTCTCGCCCGGTTGCGGATCTCCTTTTAAGCCGTCGCGCATATTTGCGAAGCCTACACCGCCGGCAAGCATGATCACTTTGTCATAAGCGTATTTCTTATCGTTCTCCGTGTGCTCGAAAGTCAATAAAGAACCACAGATAAGTGGCTGGCCAAATTTATTACCGAAATCGGAAGCACCGTTGGATGCCTTGATCAAGATCTGCTCCGGAGTCTGGTATAACCAAGGACGGGGGTCTAGGATTTTCTCCCATTCGCGAGCGCCTTCCGTACGAGGGTAAGAAGTCATATAGACAGCTGTTCCCGCTATCGGCAAGGATGCCTTACCTCCGCCCAGACGGTCACGGATCTCGCCTCCTGTTCCAGTAGCGGCACCGTTGAACGGCTCAACGGTTGTCGGGAAGTTATGCGTCTCGGCTTTCAAGGAGATAACCGTCTTGATATCTTTTACGGCGAAGAAATCGGGTTTGTCACCGGAAAGGGGAGCGAATTGCTCTACCATCGGTCCTTCATTGAACGCTACGTTATCTTTATAAGCGGAAACCAATTTATTAGGGTTCTCGGCGGAAGTTTTCTTAATCAAGTTGAACAAGGAACTTTCTTTTTCCTCACCATCGATGACGAATACGCCTCCAAATATTTTATGGCGGCAGTGTTCCGAGTTTACTTGAGAGAAACCGAACACCTCGCTATCTGTCAATTTACGTCCTAACTTTTGGCTTACTTCGTTCAGGTAAACGATCTCCTCTTGGCTTAATGCTAAGCCCTCTTGTTGGTTATACACTTCCAAATCCTCAATATAGACAATAGGATCTGGTTTTTTACTGATCGTGAAGATCTCCTGATTCAGACCATTGTAGATACGTTGCAACATCGGATCGTGATTTGCGTCGCCAGAAGAAACAGGAAAATATTCCTCAATACGGGAAATACCGGTCAAACCCATGTTTTGGGTAATTTCAACGGCGTTCGTACTCCACGGGGTAATCATTTCCCGGCGTGGTCCTACGTACCAGCCTTCCAATGTTTCTGATTGAACAGGAGTCGCCTCGCTAAACAACCAAACCAGTTTTTGAGTGTCTTCAGGTGAGAAAGCGTGTGCGGCCTCTACAGCCAGCACCGTCTTTGTTGAAGATTGAAAGAATAGAATCATATCGTTGATTTATTAGTATTTATCACGAAATAACGAAAAAGCCTCTTTTAGAGAGTGCAAAGATAATGATTTCCCGTGAATTATTATGTCAATACGTTTTAAAAGAAAGGGGGTGTGGCAAAAGTAAAATGAGCACACTTAGAAGTTGCAAGTTGTAATTATAAGGCCCAAAAAGAGCCGTATCATTACTTAAAACAAGTTTGATACGGCTCTTTATCTTTTATTATATAGGAGAATCAAATTCCAAATCAGAAGTTCATCTTATCTAAAATTGAGTTCAGACACACCCTATAAATTATGTGTGAATAGAGTGATCTATTTTGACCTTTATAGGCTTTTCGGAGGATATAATGCGTCCCACCACTCCGGTTGATCTTTCAACCACTTAGCGAACCATGCGTAAATTGTGTTATTCCACAAGATACGTTTGTCGTAATCCAGTATATGGTGGTTCTCTCCTTCTACCTGGACAAACGCTGTAGGCTTGCCTAATAATTTTAATGCGGTAAACATCTGGATGCTTTCTCCAATCGGAACGTTCGTGTCTGCGGTTCCATGTAAGAACAAGATCGGGGTATTGATCTTGTCTGCGTTAAACAGCGGACTTTGTAAAGTGTACATATCCCGGGCATTCCATGGATAACTGTTAGCGCTAGCCAACGAGCTGTATGAATATCCCCAGTAACCTTCTCCCCAATAGCTGGTGATGTCGCTGATTCCCGCATGAGACATGGCCGCTGCGAATATATCTGTTTTTGTTTGTAGGTATTGAGTCATGAAACCTCCGTATGAAGCCCCCATGCAACCGATTTTCTTTGTGTTGACAAAAGGATGAGCCTCACAGAACTTTTTCGTGCCTTCGATGATCTCGTCAGCGGTAAGTTTACCCCATGCGTTGACATGGCGTGCGGAGAACTCTTGACCGAACCCAGTCGCTCCACTAGGCTGTATGATGTAGACGATGTACCCTAAGCCGGCGTATACATGCGAAGGATAACGGCTTTCCATCACCCGGGCCGTAGGGGTTGTTCCTCCGTAATAATTCACGATCATCGGATATTTCTTAGTTGCGTCAAAATGAGGAGGGAGATAGAAGCGGCCGTAAATCGTATCCCCTTGGGCAGAGACGAAATTCCAATCTTGCACTTCTCCTAAAGTGACGTCTCTCAATATCTCTTTGGATAAATCGATCAAACAGGAAGAGGCGTCGTTTTTCAAGTTATAGGTATAAAGCCTTTGGGAATTGGATGCGCTTAATCCGAAATACACCATTTCGGAAGCTTGATTGGCGATGGAGTAACCGGAGATGACATCTTCCTTGGCTTGAAGTTGCTTAATCTTTCCGCTAGAAGGGTTTATGCTATACAGGCGAACACGATCCTTGTCTTTCGCCGTGATATAGATTTGTTTATCGAGGGCGTTCCACTCGTAAGAATCGATAGATGGGTTAAAATCTTTCGTAAGCGGTTTTATGCTTTTATCCGCTATGTTGTATAGGAATAATTGCCCGTCGCTCGTATTCGATGTCTGTCCTTCTTTGATTTTTAATCCGATACCAACGAATGCCTCTCCGGACGCATCAATGAGTAATTGGGTTGCATCCGGGGAGAAAACGGCGCGGCTTACGAATTTCTCACCTTTTATAAGAGTGTCCACATGCATGGTTCGCAGGTCCATCCTATATATGTATGTACGGGAGAAAGGGCGTTCAGTTAAATTCGGTTCCCTGCGACTGAATAGCAGATAGTGGCCGTCTTGCGATACATCGTTGATGTAAGTAGATGTATGCCCATAGGTGAGCCGTTGGAACAATCCGGTCCGCAGGTCATATTTATGGATAAACATGCGGTTTCTCCATCCTGGTTGGCGATCATCCGGCACCAGTATCTCTTGGATCTCTTTTCGTTCTTGTGGTCCTTTCTCCCGTATGGTGAACAATAGATAGTCTTCGGTGGGCCCAAAGCTGAAAGAGCCTTCAGGCAATTGGCAGGCAAGGATGTTTTCCTTTTTACTGGCAGGGTCTAAAGTCACCAATTCCATGCCTTTCATCCCTTTCCGGGTGTAATAAGCCAGATTGCTTTTAGGCATCCAGCGTAAGCTCTGTCCGTTCTCAACCAATACGGAACCGGTAGCCTTGTCTAGTATTTGGGTAAATGAGGACTGCTTTCCATCGGGATAGGTCTCTTGATAGGAGGCGATAATGAATTTTCCATTCGGGGACAGGCTAGCGGATTGGATGCGTTTACCATCAAATACATCACTTAATGTATAACGTTTCTCCGGATTGACGGTCGCGGTTACCACCGCATCTTTTTCCGGATTGAATGAGGCTTTTAAGGCATTCTCTTTGTGGCTTCCAGATAAATATTTGATCACGATTTCATAGCGTCGCGGCTCCAAGGTCAACGAGGCTTCCCCCTTGGTTAGTTTTATGGGTTGTCCATCCACGTAGACTTCCGAGACCTCTGGGCCGTTGATGGCCAAGGTGCCTTTTGTATAGCGATCACTATTCAGGTAGAAGGAAACCAAATGCAGCGCATAGGAAGAGGCCGAGGTTGGCAAGGCTAGCTCTCCGGAAGACGCCGCTTCAAGGGTTTGTCCGCTTTGGGAAAGGTTGCGGAAAGGGACGGTCGTGTTCAATAGTTCTTTGTCAGAGAATCTCTTACTGTTTACATCCAGGCTATCTGCCAAGAAGGGCTTCTTCACCTCGTAAGGGCCGGCGTAATTGTAATGTCGCACGACAACTTCATCCGCCCATAGCGAGCAACAGGAGCATAGGGCTGAAAGAATTAAGATGTTTTTGTTTATCATGATATTTGTTATTTAGTATAAGATAGTAAGAAAGCGAGAGGGCGGGTATCTTCCTGCCATCTCGCTGTATCATTATCTTATAAGATTTCGATCTCATCCACGAACAGGAACGCCGGGCTTCCGGCGCCACCGTGCCATTGGGGTAGTTTGCCGCTGTTGATGATAACCTCCACGTAGCGGGCCTTTACCGGGGCGAAGGATATCTCTTGGGGATATAAACCGTCCTTGTCGTTTTGGGCTAGCTCCGGGATTTTCTTGGAAGCTACTTCCTTGAAATTCTTGCCATCGTCGGAAACTTTTACGGTTACGGCGTCGGCACCCATGATCCAGTCGCCTTTTACCACATTCGTATTGAAAGCTACCTTTTCGATCTCTGTCGGCTCCTTGAGGTCGATCGTAGCGTCAAGATCCTTGCCTTGGAAGCCTAGCCAGTGGCCGGTCTTGTAATTACTACCTCCGCGTAAGCCGTCTACCAGCACCTGAGCCCCGTTGAAAACGTATCCTCTGCTGGGTTGCTCTTTCAAGGTAATGGGTTTCATCGTTGCTTTGTTGAAAAAGATCTCCTCTGAGAAGATGCGGCTCATTCCGTTCGGACGGACAACGATCGCTTTGAATTCGCAATCTTGGTCGATCTGTACCGGGCCTTCGTACCTGATGCTGGCGATCGTAGGATCGCTACCGTCTACCGTATAATAGATATCTCCTTCACCCAGCTTCGTCAAGGCTATGTCGAGTGTTCCGTTCTCCGTATTGGTGGTCAGGGAGGCGTTAATATCGAAGATATGCTTTCCGTAATTATATCCTAGGCGGTCGTAAAGTTGTGTCATGCGGGCCACACGGGGCAGGAACGTCTGATAATCTTTCTTGGACGGATCGCTCCACTGGATATCGGCTACGGCGTCTATACGTGGCATGATCATATATTCCACCTGTGAGAAGGTCGGGATATATTCCGTCCAGAGGTTGGCCTGCGCCCCGATCACGTACTTCTGCTCTTCAGGAGAGATACCGGCTGTCGGCTCAAAAGAATATACTTTCTCTAACGGCAAGTAACCTCCGATAGCGTCGGGTTCAAGATCCGTATCCGCGGATTGATAATAATCCAGATATACATATGTATTGGGAGTCATGACCACGTTATGCTTTTGCTTGGCAGCTTCGATGCCGCCGCCCATGCCGCGCCAGCTCATTACCGTGGCGTTCGGGGCCAAGCCTCCTTCCAGGATCTCGTCCCAGCCGATGATATGGCGTCCTTTACTCTCCACGAATTTCTCCATGCGGGAGATCACGTAGCTTTGCAAGTATTCCTCGGCGGAATGTTTCTTATCCCCCTTGATACCTTCCGCCTTGATGCGGGCCTGGCATTTCGGGCATGTCTTCCAACGTACCTTCGGGCATTCATCGCCACCTACATGGATATATTCGGAGGGGAAAAGATCGATAACCTCGCTCAATACGTCTTCCAGGAACTGCATGGATTTCTCGTTTCCGGCGCAGATCACGTCGTCGGACACACCCCATTGGCCCCATACGTCATACGGCCCCCCCGTACATCCCAGTTCCGGGTAAGTGGCCAATGCCGCCAATTGATGTCCCGGCATATCGATTTCCGGGATAATCGTGATATGGCGTTCGGCGGCATAATTGATGACATCGCGGATCTGGTCTTGCGTATAGAAGCCTCCGTATTCTTTTCCGTCATACTTTCCGGAGTTGTGGCCAATCACGGTTTCCTTACGTTTAGATCCGGTCTGTGTCAATTCCGGATATTTCTTGATCTCGATACGCCAACCTTGGTCATCGGACAGATGCCAGTGGAACGTATTTTGGTTGTGCAAGGCAAGGATATCGAGATACGTTTTTACCGAATCCACCGGGAAGAAATGGCGGCTGACATCCAGCATCATGCCTCTATAGGCAAAACGGGGGTAATCGTTGATGGTAGCTGCGGGTAATTCTACGTTCATCCCTTGGGCCGTGGCCGGGATCGATTTACGTAATGTCTGGATGCCATAGAATACGCCGGCGTCCGTGCTTCCCGCGATCCGTACCCCGTTATCGCTGACGCTCAATTGGTATCCTTCCGGATTCTGGATGCTTTGGTCGATAACGAGGCTGATCCCCTTACCGGGCTGGCCGGTAGCGGTCGCTAATTCATAGCCCGTGATTTCCTTGATATAAGAAGCGAGGAACTGGGCGTTCTTCTTCATCTTATCATTGCCCTCCGGATAAGCTATCTTCGTGGATGGACTCAGGACGAAAGGGTTTCCGTTCGTCAATGTTACTTCTTGTGGCAAAGGCACTACTTCGTAATCTCCTTTTACGGCCTTACCACCGGAGCAAGCGGTCATTCCCGCGCAAAATGTCAGGACGAGCGCTAGTTTGCTTAGGCTGTTCATGTGTTTAGAGTTTAGAATGTAAAACAATAATTGATTCAGTATCACTGCCCAAAGATAAAAAGAATTAGCCGTTTTATCTAATGCTTTTACACTTTTGTGTTCTTAAGGGGTATTTCTTTGTCTTTTTTGTAATAGGTATTCACGCGTTTTACGGTCGTGCAGCGGATGTAAGCGTCATGGCAGTAGATGAGTGCTTGCCCTTTCTCGGCGGCTTCGGCAAGCATGCGCAGTTTCTCGTCGTATGACGTGACCGGATACGTATCGTAAGCCGAGATCCATTCCGGGGATACGCTGGCCGCGAGGGGGATGACATCCCCGGCGAAGACAAAGGTCCGCTCCTCCGTATGGATATAGGGAACAATTTGTCCCGGAGTGTGCCCATCATACAAGCGTAGCTCTATAGCGGGGCAAATTGATGTGCCGGCATCTAGCAGCCGTAAGGAATTAGCGTCTGCGACGGCTTGCATATTCTCGATAAAATAGGAATCTTTCTCCAAGGCGTTCGGATGAAGGAAATTCTCCCATTGCCTGCGGCTTACCCAATGGGTCGCGTTAGGGAATGAGAGCGATAGATGCCCGGTGGATTCATCCCTTCGCGTGGTATAACCACAATGATCGAAATGGAGATGGGTGAGGACGACATCCGTGACCGTCTCCGGTAGGATTCCCAGCTTGCGCAGTTCCTCGCCGAGGTCTACCAAGTTGAAGAAGCGGTAATAACCTAGTTGTTTCAGGTGTTTGTTTCCCGCTCCGTTATCTACCAGGACGACGCGTCCGTCATCCGTCCTTATGACAAGGCTACGCATGGCCATCACGCAAGCGTTTGTCTCGTCGCTCGGATAGCGACGGCTCCAGGCGCTTTTGGGAATGGCCCCGAACATGGCGCCCCCGTCGGCGTAGAAGTAGCCGGTGTCTATTATCTGTAGGATCATCAGGGTTTATACCAATACGTTTCCCCCCATGTCATCAGGCAATTCGGCCGGGCGATATTCTCCAGCTTCATGAATGAGGCCCAATACGATTCGCGATGATCGATCGTATGGCCTAGCTCGTTCTCATGCCCCGTGATCACGAGCTTGGGGCCGAATCCTTCTATGGCGTCCGACATGCGGTTCGCCCAGCAGTTTATCAGCAATACGTCCAGGGCCGGGATTTTTGTCTTTACGTTGAGCAGCCATTCCAGGTCTTCCTCGCTATATTGGTCGCCCGTCTGCGCAAAGGTGAGGCCCTCGGGGGTGGTCACGACATGTATGTTGTTTATCAGCTCGCTTTGATGACCTGGTAATATTTTCACACGCAGTTTGCCTCCATCGACCTCGAATTCCCTGTCTATTATCTGTTCCGAACGGATGTGAGTCACCTGTTTGTTTTCCTTCAGGCTATTCGCTGGGGCGACTACCTGCTTACCCCTGTCCGTAAACATTTTCACGACCTCCGGGTCTATATGGTCCGGATGGTTGTGGGAAAGGAACATGATGTCGCACCGTGCGACAAGGGCCTGCATCATCTCGTCGGAGATCAGGGTAGCGGAATTTCCCATGCTTCTCCCGCGGTATAAGTCGAAGGCTACCGTGACGCTTTTCGTCTTCACGATAAAGCCGTCATTGTAAAGTTTATATATTTTCATGCCTGTCTCCGGCGGGTTGCGCATGTCTTCCAGCACCCCTTTCACGCGGGATTCCATGAAGCGGGCGACGGTCTCGCTCCCATCTAGCCGGGTATCGTGGAATATGCCGTCCAGCAGTTGCAGGGCCGCCTTGCGGGCCGATGCCGGTTTACTTGAGGAAGGTGGATTCTCTCTCAGGAGCGTGTTGACCAGTTGGAAGGATTTTTCGGTTTGATTGATCAGATAGGCTTCCTGCTTCCCCCAAAAGGGTGCCGTCTTGTCTTGTTCTCGTGATGATAGTTCTTTTTTCAGCGCGAGCGTGTTTCCCATGTCCTCCAGCTCGTATATATGGGCCCTCTCGGACCCGGAGGGAGAGTTCGGGCCGTGGAAAGTGATGTATAGCCTCCCGTCGAAAGATTTGAAGATCATGCCATGTCCTCCGTTCTTGTTAAACAGAGGGGTCTCTTGCTGTTTCCATGGGCCGGTTACCTTGCCGGTTACCGATTCTGCGATGCCGATCGCGTATTCCGAATCCATGAAGCTGGACCAGATCATGAGCAACTTGCCCGTCTTGGTCCGGTAAAGGAAGCAGCCGTCCGTCACGAAGGAAGTCGGCAGAGGCGCGGGGTGCGTCGAGCCGGTAGACCAAGGCGCGGCGGAAGCGTGGAATAGCGTGAGGGAATTGCCCCGGGGCGCTGAGAGGTTGTCGGCGAGCCTGACCAATTCCATGCTGCCATCCGCGATCTGTACCCATTCATGGCAATAGATCATGTACGGCACGCCGTCCTCTACCCAAAGCGTACCGTCGAGCGCCATGCGGCTCATCGGCGTATGCGGCGTCGAGCCGAAGGGTTGGAACGGGCCCTCGGGAGAGTCGGAATGGAAGATCTGCGTGCCCCGGAATGTATAATCCACCCATCCGGGCTGGCTTTTTTTCCATTTTATATCGCTGTTCAAGGTGGCGAAAAGATAATATTTGCCGTTATGGTGGTGAACCTCGGGCGCCCATACGTCTCCGGTGATCCAGTTTCCCTCCGGAACGGTAAATACCCGTAACGGGCCCTCCCAGTTTACCAGATCCTTGCTCTTGAAAGCTTCTACGCCTCCCGTGGACTCCCCTTTGTCGTTCTTGACGCTCGCGGAGCGGTACATGTAATAAGTGCCGGTTTTCGCGTCGGGCAGGATATAGGGATCGCGGATATGGATGTCGGCGATGTTTCGTACTTGTGGCTGGGCTTGCGCGAACTGAACGAAGAACGCTACTGCCCAAAAGATCCATGCGAGGTGGTGGTGTCGTGTATTCATCTTGTATATGTTTCTATGGTTATTCCTTCGAGTGATTGCCATGCGCGAATATACGTTTTTTTTCGTACTCCGGTTGGATCGCGGCGCCACATCCTTCCGGCAACGCGTTTTTTTCTCGTGTTAAATCATTTTTAACAAATAAGGCAGGGGATGGGCCGGAGTGTTAACATTCCGGCTCCACTCCAAATCCACTCCAAATCCACTCCTAGGAACGAGGGCAGAACGAAGGCAGAACGAAGGCAGAACGAGGGCAGGGCGAAGGCAGAGCGAAGGTACCATTGGGCAAAGGCAGCGCTTTTCGTGTTAAAGCGGTTGAGTAATTTTACGGATTATTAATAGGATTTCGATGAACCGTTTTCCCGCCTGCCGGGGCGGTGAGCAATCCGGGCCTCCCGATTGTCGCGAGGGGGCGCCCGGGGTATGGGAGAGGGCTTCTGTGCGAGGTTTTTTGGTAGGGTCGGAGAAAAACGGCTAGTCTAAACGATCGTTTAAACTAGTCGTTCGCGAAGGTAATCATTTCTTTTAATTATGCAATATTCACCTAAACATCTTTTTAGTCCATATATTTTAACATCAAGCGATTAAATGGCGTATCAGACTATAAATTAAAATGTTAAGAAACAGCGTGCCTCAGCGCGAAAAACGACTAGTTTAAACGATGGTTTAAACCCGTCATTTCCAGGGAAAACACTGAGAATATTATATAAAGGAGAAATATCACGTGTTTGATTTTTTTGTTAATCTCAATTAATTGTAACCATTAAAGAAAATGGAGAAAAGTAGTAAGACGAGCAAACTTTTATGTTTAGGTTTGCTTAAACCAAGTGTTATGTTGCTTACCACGGGATTCCTGTCTATGGCCTTTAGCCCGGCCTTGGCTTCGGTTGAGCCGGTTGTGGATCTCGGCCCGAAGATGGAATCGGTAACCCAGAAAGGTAAGACAATCACGGTTAAGGTTTCAGATTCTATGGGCGAGCTGATCGGTGCGAACGTGCTGGTCAAGGGAACGACCATTGGTAACGTTACGGACATGAGCGGAGTAGTCATATTGCAAGACGTGCCGGAAGGAGCTATCCTCGAGGTGTCTTATATCGGCTACGTTACGAAAGAGGTGCCGGTAGGCGGTAGCAGCCTGGTCAGCGTGACCTTGGAGGAGGACTCTCAGAAACTGGACGAGGTAGTCGTGGTAGGTTACGGCTCAATGGACAAGAAGCAAGTGACGAGCGCCATCACCTCTATCAAGGCGGACGACTTGATGGTCGGCGTGAGCGGATCGGATATCTCTACGGCCTTGCAAGGAAAGATCGGCGGTTTGGTGATGAACAACTTGGGTAGCGCCAACGGAGCGACTTCCTTCCAGCTGCGCGGTATGACATCCATCAACTCCGGTAAGTCTCCCTTGATCGTTATCGACGGTTTCCCCGGCGGCGATATCCGCTCGCTTACGCAAGAGGATATCAAGTCTATCGACGTGTTGAAGGATGGTTCGGCCGGCGCTATCTACGGTACGCGTGCCGCTTCCGGCGTGATCTTGATCACCACGAAGAGCGGATCGAACACGGACGGCAAGGTGAAACTGACGTATAGCACGGAACTTACGAAGAAGCAGAACTATAACGCCCCCGAGATGCTGAGCGGACGCGAGTACGCTGAGTACGGTATCGGTACGGACTACGGATCGGACGTGAACTGGTGGGACGAGATGATCAACAAGAACAACTTCTCGCAGAAGCACCACCTGGCCTTGGAGCTGGGTACCGAGAAGGCGCAGGTCTATACCTCTTTCTTCTACGAGAAAAACGAGGGTATCGCCATCAACGATAGCCGTCAGGACTTTGGCGGACGTATCAACGCCAGCTTTAAGCTCTTCGACGATTGGTTGGAGGTACGTCCCGCGGTAGATTACCGCCAGGCGGCCCGTAACAATAAGTTCCCGAACTTCCAGCAGGCCATGCGTAACAATCCCACCCGCTCTCCTTACGACGCGGACAGCGAGACGGGATACAACGTCTGGACGAACGAGTCCTTGGACTACAACGTGGTGGCCGACTCTTACCTGCGCGACTACTACGGCCTCGACAAGTGGTTTAAGCCGGAAGTTACCTTGAAGCTGAACATCAAGCCCGTGCCCGGCCTCTCCTTCCAGCAGATACTGGGATACGAGAACCGTCAGTGGGAGAATCATACGTATAACCCGAGCACGCACCGCGAGGAGATCGAGGAATCTCGCAAGGGAGCCGCTTACCTGGGCTTCAGCAAGACCGAGAACCTTACCTCCGAGGGTTATTTCACTTACCTGAAAGAGTTCAAGGGCGGGCATAGCATTAACGCCACGGCCGGTTACTCTTACTTCGAGAAGAACGGCGAGGGCTTCAATATGACCAACTATAACTTCTCCGTAGACGGTATCAAGTACTGGGACATGAACCAAGGCTCCTTCCTACGCGACGGAAAGGCGGCCATGAGCTCCAGCAAGGATATCTCCGAGAAGCTCTTCTCCGTGTTCGGCCGTGTGAACTACTCGTATAACGACAAGTATATGGCCTCGGCATCTATCCGCCACGAGGGATCCTCGAAGTTCGCCGCCGATAACCGTTGGGCTAACTTCTGGTCCGTGACGGCCGGTTGGCGTATCTCCAACGAGGAGTTCATGAAGGAGATCGATTGGCTCCAGGACTTGAAGGTACGTTTCGGTTATGGCGTGACGGGTAACAATGATTTCGACGCTTCCTATATGGCTAACCTGTTGGGTTCCGACACGAACTGGATGTTGCCGAACGGTGTCTGGGCTTATTCCTACGGAAAGACACAGAACGTGAACGCCAACCTCGGTTGGGAGCAGAAGAAAGAATGGGACTTGGGTGTGGACTACTCCTTCTTCGAGGGACGCCTGTACGGTAAGTTCGACTACTATCGCCGCAAGATCGATAACCTGCTCTATAGCGTGAAGGTGCCGCAGCCGCCTTATACGATCGGTACTCAGTATCAGAACATCGGCTCGATGGAGAGCAAGGGATGGGAGTTCGAGGTTGGTGGCGATATCATCCGCACGAAGGACTTTACTTGGACCTCGAATATCAATATGAGCCATAACACCGGCAAGATCCTTACGTTGTGGGGAAATAACACGTATTACAATGGCAACGGGTTCGTGGCGCCGGGAACACCGGGTGACGCCGCCCGCATGGAAGAGGGATCTACGATCGGCTCTTTCTTCTTGTGGAAATTCGCCGGTTTCGACGATGACGGTAATTTCTTGCTTTACAACAAGGACGGCGAGGTGATACCGGCGGCCGACAAGACGGAGAATGATAAGCAGTACATGGGCAACTATACGCCCAAACTGATCTTGGCATGGAACAATACCTTGTCTTACAAGAACTTCGACCTGGGTATCAACATGCGTAGCTGGATCGACTTCGATGTGTATAACACGATCAATATGTATTACGGCATACAGGGAAGAGGTAACACGAATGTCTTGAAGGATGCCTATGGCAAGTTTAACCACATCAAGGGAGAGAAACAAATTTGCGACTATTATCTGGAGGATGGTACCTTCTTGAAGATCGATGCGATCACGTTGGGATATACGCTCCCGATGAAGAAGTATACCAATAACTTGATAGATCGTATCCGTATCTACGCCACGGTAGGTAACGTATGCACGATAACCGGCTATAGCGGTATGAATCCGGAGGTAAAGATCGATGGCTGGGACAAGGGTACGGAGAAGTTCTGGGACGTGGAGTATTTCTATCCGTTGACGCGTACGTATACGCTAGGCTTGCAGTTTAATTTCTAATTCAGTTGTCTAAAAATGAAAAATATATTTAAATCACTATTGATGGGTGTGGCTTGCCTCGCGGCGGCTACCTCTTGTAACGTAGACCCGGAGTTCTACTCACAGGTCGTACCGGAAACGTTCTATAGTTCGCAGGAGGCTGTTTGGCAACGTTTCAATCGTTCTTTCACGCACTGGCGTTGGTACTTGGGGCAAGATGACCCTCGCTGGGCTTTGCAGGAGCTGGGTACGGATGAATATGTGTTGCCGACACGCGGAAGCGACTGGTTCGACGGTGCTAACTATCAGAAGTTCCATCACCATGAGTATACGGAAGACATGATGCGTATCGAGGCTGGATGGACTAACTTCGCCATGGGCGTGGCATTGGCTTGGGATGCGGTGGAAGACCTGAGCGAGGTGGATTTCGACAAGCTGGGCTTCGAGCCGGGTACGAAGGAATCCATGATCGCGCAGCAGACTGCCCTGGCCGCTTCCCTTTACCTGGATGGCTTGGACTTCTTCGGCGGCGTGGCCTTGTACACCACGACCAAGAGCGAGGTGAGAGGGCGCTCTACCGACGTGGAGACTTTCCACTTCATCGACTCCTTGCTGGACGTGGCTATCCCTAACTTGCCGATCAAGACGGAGATGGGCAAGATGGAGACCGGCGCTATCAATCGTGCCGCGGGAGCCATGACCAAGGCTCGCCTGTATTTCAACGCGAAGTCTTATATCGGCAAGGAAATGTACGCCGAGGCCGCCCAGATCTGCCAGGATATTCTGGATGGCAAGTATGGCGCGTACGAGCTGGATGCCGACTGGACTACCACGTTCGGCTTCAGCAACGAGTTCAGCCATGAGATCATCTGGTCTGTCCCTTCCCAGAACTCCCAGACGGAGACGAATGGCGGCTTTTGGGAATGGCAGGTGCCTTACAACTACAAGAACTACTTGGGTGGATTGGAAGGTTCCGGCTCTAATAACGGTATCGGTCTGACTCCGGGCTTGGATCCGACCGGCAAGCCTTATACGTATAAGTTGGGTAGCCCTTATCGGAAGTTCCACGACAAGGATATCCGTAAGCAACCGTATGTATATGATGGTAACGGTAAGTATCGCGGTATGTTTATCGTGGGCAAGTTGGTGAATCCGTTGAATCCGGACTGGGTTTGTACGGGTAGCCGTGAGTATGCGGACCAGCCGCTTACGGTGGTAGACCAGGTGGCTTACTTCGCGAAGGTAGGTACGGAATATGCCTCTGTGGCGGATCTGCCTTCCACGATCGCTACGGCAGAGGAGAATTCTTGCGTGCGTTTGATGAAGCGCTGTCCGCGCCCGAACCAGGAGGAGTATAAGTTGAAGGGTAATCCGGACGTGCCGGTGATCCGTTTGGCGGAGGTGTATTATACCTTGGCGGAGTGTAAGATGCGTGCGGGTGATAAGCAGGGTGCGGCTAACTTGATCAATACGGTGCGCAAGCGTTATTTCCCTGAGGGAGATCCGGATCCGGTGACAGCCTCCAACTTGGACAAGTATCGTATGCTGGACGAGTGGATGATGGAGTTCTTAGGCGAGGGCCGTCGTCGTACGGACTTGGTACGTTGGGATGCTTACGTTACTGAGGACTGGTGGGATCATAAGGCTACCAACAATAAGAACCTGAACCGTTTCCCGATCCATTACAGCTTGATCGGAGCCAATAATTTATTGGAGCAGAACCCGGGATATTAATTGTTCGTAGGATTTGATATGGAACAGGGAGTATGCCTAATGGCATGCTTCCTGTTTACTATTGATATGGCTGGAAAAACGCAGTACTATTTACTTGACTGGAGAATATATACTGCATTGGGCAAATAAGTATATATTCGTAGATGAAGTAAGTAGTACTGCGTTTTTCCGACCATGTAAATTTTGTAGATTATGCCTAATTTTGCTTCACTGATTTTATTGTTATTTTCTAAACAATTTTACATCTTATAAAAATGTTGTTAAAAATTTTGTATGTTTGGTTTTGTATTATATATTTGTAATAAGTAGTTATTCATAATTATTTCACCTATGTCGAAATTACATTATCTTTGCCTC
>NZ_SRYM01000070.1 GCF_004793765.1 Parabacteroides distasonis
GTTTTCAAAAATATTCCAATCAACATCTATTTAGCTTATTCAAATACCCCCCACAATAGTTCCGGACTTTCTTGCTACAAATATAGCAATTACAACCTACGTTGCACTAATTTACCGTTCTTATCATAGAGCATTCGTCGATAAAAAGCCTCCACCATCAACGGAAAAACAAAGAGGGTGAAGAACGTGGCCCCTATTAATCCGCCAATGATCACGATCGCCAAGGGACGCTGGCTTTCCGATCCGATACCGTGGCTCAAGGCGGCCGGAAGCAGGCCGATAGCGGCCATGGAGGCGGTCATTAATACGGAACGTACCCTTGATTTCACGCTCATCTTGATCGAATCTTCCAGAGGATGCCTCTCCCGCAGGTTATTCTTGATGTCCGATATCATGATCACGCCATTCTGTATACAGATACCGAAAAGGGCGATAAAGCCGATACCCGCTGAGATCGAGAAGTTGAAATTCGTGATTAATAGGGCCAAGATACCTCCGACGGAGGCGTAAGGCACGTTCAATAAGACCAGTCCGGCATCCCGGGCGTTGCCGAAAAGAACGAATAGGATCACGAAGATGATCGCTATACTTACGGGGACGACTTGGGCCAAGCGTTTGGTAGCCCGTTGTTGGTTCTCGAAATCTCCGGTCCATTTCAAGGTATAGCCTTCGGGGAGCTTTACCTGCCTCTCCACTTTCCGCTGGGCTTCTGCCACGGCGCTACCCATGTCGCGGCCCCGGACCGAGAATTTCACGGCGCAGAAGCGAGCGTGGTTATCCCGGTAGATAATCAACGGGCCGGTAATCGTATGGATATCCGCCAGCTCGCGGATAGGAATCATGGAACCATCCTTCGCCGGAACCAATATCTTGCCTATCTCATTCTCGCTACGGCGAAAAGCGGATTCGTAGCGGACCATGATATTGAACTTACGCTCGTCCTCATAAAGCAGGGAGGCGCTCTTACCTCCTATCGCCATCTCGATAATGGATTGCACGTCCTCCTTGGCCACGCCGTAGCGGGCTAAACGAGACTCGTTCAACTCGATCCGCAGCTCCGGCTGGCCGATATTCCGGATAACGCCCAGATCCTCGATACCGTCTACGGTCTCCAAGACCTTGAAAACCTCTACCGCCTTTTTCTCCGACTCGTATAGATCCTTACCGAAGACTTTCACGGCGATGGAACCTTTCACGCCGCTGGCCGCTTCCTCTACATTGTCCGAGATAGGCTGCGAGAAGTTAAAATCCACGCCCGGATAGATCGCCAGATCCTCTTGCATCTTCTCGATCAGGCCCGCTTTCGAGCGTTCGCTTTCCCACTCTTTCTCGGGATATATATCCACATGGAACTCGATGTTGTAGAAACCTGTCGCGTCCGTGCCATCGTTCGGCCGGCCGGTTTGCGATAAGACCTGACGAACCTCCGGATAAGCCGCCAGCTTCCGGCGCATCTGGTTGGCCAATGTAACGGATTCATCCAAAGATATACTTTGCGGTAAGGTCGCACGGATATAAATAGAGCCCTCGTTCAGTTGCGGGAGAAACTCGCTGCCCAACAAGGTGAAGCACCAGATACCTACGGCGGCTACCAGCGTGGCGAACGTGATCGTCCGCTTCTTACGGGCGTGACACCAGTCGAAAATACCGATCGACTTCCGATTGATCCACGCGAGGAACGGATTATGTCTCTCACGCACCTCTTTCTTTAATAGCATGGAAGAGAGGACGGGTACCAATGTCAACGTAAAGATCAACGCTCCCAACAAGGCGAACCCCAAGGTATAAGCGAGCGGGCTGAACATCTTTCCTTCCACCTTCTGGAAAGAGAAGATCGGGACCAAGGCTGTGATGATAATCAGCTTAGAGAAGAAAACCGCTTTCGCACGGTCCTTCGCCGTATGACGGATAATACCCATCTTACTCATCAAATTGAAAGCGGGCATGCCTACTTCACGGGCTTTCCGGTCCAATGCCACGAAAAGCCCTTCCACCATCACGACGGCGCCATCTATAATAATACCGAAGTCGATCGCTCCCATAGATAAGAGGTTGGCGCTCATCCCCATCGCCCGGAGACAAATAAAGGCGAAGAGGAGTGCCAACGGGATAATGATCGACACGATTACCGTCGTACGCCAGTCCGCCATGAAGATTAATACGATGAAAGTTACCAGCAGAATACCTTCCGCCAGATTATGTGTTACGGTCTTGACCGCCAGATCTACCAGATTCTCACGATCGTAGAACGATACGATTCGCACGTCTTCCGGCAAGGCGTTTTGTTGGATATCCTTGATCTTATCCTTCAAGGCGGCGATTACCTCGCCGGGGTTCTCCCCTTTTCGCATGACAACGATGCCTTGTACGACATCATCTTCCTCCATGCGGCCCACTTGCCCTAGGCGGGGAAGACTGGATTCGTGTACGGTAGCCAAGTGCTTGACAAGGATTGGCGTGCCATTGATATTTTTTACGACGATATTCTCGATCTCTTTTACATCGTTAATCAAGCCGATACCCCGCACGACATAGGCTTGCGAGCTTTTCGTGATCACGTCGCCGCCTACGTTGATATTACTTTTCGCGATAGCGTCATAGAGTTCCAAGGTCGTTACCCCGTAACTGATCAGTTGATTCGGGTTGACGCTAACCTCGAAAGTCTTTACTTCTCCTCCGAAGCTGACGATATCCGCCACACCGGGTACGGCCCGCAACTTCCGCTCGATCACCCAATCCTGCAAGGTCTTCAATTCCTGGACGGAACGCTTATCGCTACGTAATGTATAGCGGAAGATCTCGCCGGTCGGACCATATAAGGGCTGCACTTCCGGCGTGACCCCTTCCGGCAGGTCGGCGTCGTTCAAGAGATTATAAACTTGCTGGCGGGCGAAAAAATCATCCACCTTATCTTCGAACATCACGTTGATGACGGAAAGACCGAAAAGGGTCGTGCTCCGGATATCCGTCTTTTTCTGTACCGGGTTCATGGCGATCTCGATCGGGATCGTGATAAACTTCTCGATCTCCTCGGCGCTCCTGCCCGGCCATTGGGTGATAATCGTCACTTTCGTATTCGTCACATCCGGAAACGCGTCGATCGGCGTATGGATAAAGCTGGTGATACCGGCGATTACGGCGATCGTGGTACAGAAGAAGATAAAGAATTTGTTCCGGAGGGAGAACGTTATGATATTATCTATGAATGTGTGCATATCGTCCGGTTACTTTAATTCGTTATACACCAAGAGAGCGTTCCGATCTACGATCCGATCCCCATCCTTCAAGCCGGATCGCAGGTAACAGAACTTCTCGGTTTGCTTATACACCGAGATCTCACGCATTTGCAAATATCCCTCCTTCGAGACATAGACAACGTATTTTTTACCATCCTCGAAGATCACGGCATGGGCGTTTACGCAAGGCATACTTTCTCCTTTTACCGCGCTCTGTACATATACGTTCGTAAACATTCCGGGTTTAAGCATATACTCCTCGTTCCTCAATTTGACTCTTACGCTCATGGTCTTACTTTCTCGGTCTAGCATATGATAGACCTTATCGATCGTTCCCGTAAACTCCATATCCTTATAGGCCAAAGTGGTGATACAAACGGTAGCCCCCTCTTTTACCTTGCTGATATCTCCCTCATAGACATCGGCCATCACCCAGACATCGTCGAGACCGGAAATGGTAAACATCTCCTCCCCTTGATCGGAACGGATCTGCATATCCCGGTTTATATTCTTATCGATGATAAAGCCGGAGACCGGCGCTTTCACCACATAGGTGGATGGGTCTGTTATGTTATAAATGGAATACATTTCTTGGATACGTTTGGTCTCGGCCTCGGCATTGGCTTGCTCTTGCTGGGCTTGCAGGAAGTCCCGGTCGGAAGCCATACCGCTCTGGGCCATATCTTGGGTAGCCTCCAAGTTACGGTTAGCGATAGCCAGTTGATGCTCGGCCTCCTTTCGCTGCTTGTCGATATCAGCGATCTCGCCGCTCCGGATCACCGCTAGGACATCTCCTTTCCCTACGTAATCGCCAACTTCCGCATGAACGGAGATGACATTTCCACCAAATATCGGATACACATGGGCCACTCGCTCCGGATTGAAACTGACACGGCCATTGAGCAATAACTCGTTGGTTAATGGTGTGTCACGAACCGTATCCAATGTTATAATCTCCTGTAAACTATCATTTAATAGTAAAGGTTCCCGGGTATCGACCGAGGTGGTCGCCTGTTTCCCGCAGGAACATACCAAGGGTACTAAAAGGATAAATGTAATTAGATGCTTATTCATATCATTTGATTTGCTTTTAATAGTTGAATACATGGCTACCCGTTACGGTGTTTACCTCCTCCAAGGCCAGTAACACTTCTTTTTGGGTTTGGTAAAGTTGCAGGCAGGTTGTTTTGTAGGTCTCATAATAATCGATAAACTCAAGAAGACTGATATTCCGTTTTTGGAAATTCACGTTCACGCCTTCGATAATCAAGGCAAAATCCTTCTCCAATCCATAGTTCGAGGAACGATAAAGCTGAATCGCCTTTTCCAACCGGGCATAGCTGGTGAATAATTCATTCTCAGCTTGTCGACGGGCGTATTCTTCCTTATGGGCCTTTTGAGCGACAGATATTTTCGCCGCCCGGATATTCCCTTGATTCCGGTTAAATATAGGAAGGGAGACGCTCAATCCGATCGCCCAATAATCATTGATAAAGTTACCGGCCTTATCATACGTACCCTTTACGCTCACTTCCGGGCAAGCGAGGGAACGTTGTAATCTCACGTCCGCCTCCGAAGCCTTGATGCTTGCTTGCGCCAACTTAAGATCCGGACGTTCGTATAATAAAGAGGTCAATTCAGAGAAAGGGACGGAGTCCATATCGATCTGGTTCAGCACAGACTCATCGAATATCGGCTCGAAGGTATCATTGCCGGATAATCCTAATAAAAGCCGCATGTCTCCTTGAAGGGAGATAACTTGATTGGCGATATCATTCCGCTCTTGCCGCAAAGAGAGTAATAGGGCCTCGATACGGGACTTCTCTAATAAAGAAACATTCCCTTTCTCATTCTGCTCCTTAAGAACCACCAACAGATGAGCCAATGAATCAATCTCACGATCGTAAATAGATTGGGATTTCCGGGTGAAATAAAGCGCTATGAATTTCTCCTTCAACTCGCTCCGGAGGGTTCTCAATACCTCTTCGAATTGGTAAAGGGCCATTTCCTTATGGATTTTCTCCAAACGGACACGTTTGTTTCGCTGTCCGGCGATATAGATCAACTGTTCCACCTCTACGATCGTTTCCCCTTGTTTCCCGAAATCAAAGTAACGTCCGTTCAATCGGTTATAAACATTTTGCTCCAAAGAGACCACGGGATTCTCGAAAAGTTTGGCCTGTACCACCTGAGCCTCGGCTATATCGATATTATACCGTTCGGCTATCACTTCCAGATTGTGTTCAGAGAAACGTTGCTCTGACTCTTTCAAGGAGAGGGAGACAACAGAGGCTTTCGCCCCAGAGAAAAGGAGAGATAAAAAAAGTAAAAGAGTGAATCGTCTGTCCATTTGCGTTAAATTTTACGCAAAGGTAGAAGTCACTCTTTTATCGCTTATGAATATTTAGTTAGAATACTCTTAGGCCAAATTAGAAATTCATTAGAGAGATTAAAGTATAATATTGTTTTCTTTGATCCTTCCTCCAAGCAAACCGTAATTAAATTTATTTCGTGAATTTCACCCTATAAGGTGGATTCGGACGTAAATAATCTATATCCAGATAAGGAATTTTAGGGTAGATCAAGTCCAGATAGCGGAGGTCCAAGGGACCGGGGACGACCTCGATCCGTACCTTGGCGATACCTTTATCGACGAAGTCCAACAGTTCGGCGGCACTCGCTGATACATCAATGATTCGTTTTCTATAATGGGGCCCACGATCCGTCACGCATACGATGACACTTTTCATGTTCGCCAAATTTGTGACCCTCAGAAATGTACCAAAAGGATACGTACGATGTGCGGCCACTAGCTCTTCCTTATCATGGATCCGCCCGCTGGACGACTTCCTGCCGTGGAAGCGGTGGTGGTAATACGAGGCAAGTCCTTCCTCCTGCGCACGCCCCTCTCCGCACTGAAATGCGACGAGCACGAGAAATATGCAAAGCAAGCGGAAAGACATGTAACTTTTCTTTAATTGATTATATTTACTGGAGCGCCTCTCCATTATATTCTCCGTTCAAGGTCTTTAGGAAAGCGACGATTTTAGCCGTTCCCGTGTCATTGATCTCCTTTCCGATCTGGAACTCATGCATGATACGGATTGCGTCCTCTACAGAGGCCACCGTTCCATCGTGCATGTACGGATAAGTCAACATCACGTTACGAAGTGTCGGGGTTTTGAACTTATGACGATCGGATTCTTTCTTAGTCACGGCATAGCGTCCGTTATCACCGTCCGTCAACCCTGTATTCCGATAATCGAAATAGCTGTTCTTGATACCCATGAACTCGTAAGATTGACCACCGACATTTACACCAACGTGGCAAGTAGCGCATTTATTGTCCTTGAATAGTTGATAGCCCTCTAGTTCTTCCGCTGTAAGTGCATTTTTATCTCCCATCAAGTATTTGTCGAAACGACTCGGCGTAAGCAAGGTCTTTTCAAACTCAGCGATAGCGTCCGTGATCGTAGATTGAGAATAACCTTCCGGATATACCTCTGTAAATTTCTTCGTAAAATCTTTATCTTGTGCTAAAGCCTCGCAAATCTGGTCGAATGAGGTACACCCCATTTCCACCGGGTTCAATGGAGGACCGGCCGCTTGCTCTTTTAGGTCTGCCGCACGTCCGTCCCAGAATTGAACGAAATTAAGCGCCGCATTATATACGGTCGGAGCGTTAACACCACCGAACTGTCCGTTAATACCTTCCGAATATTGCTTACGGTCTACACCACCTGTGCTCAATCCGTGGCAAGTAGCGCAAGAGATCGTATTGTCCGCAGACAAACGAGTGTCATGATACAGGGCAAAACCCAACTCGACCTTCGCCGGATCTGTAGGTAACCTCTTCATTAGAGGCTGAAGAGGTTCATTTTTAAATTCTTCCGCAACGGTTTCGGTCGTGAAGTGATCCTTACGGACATTCTTCGCCCATGAGATGATCACCGCTTTCTCATTGTCGTCAAGGCTGGTTCCCCAGTGCATCGGCATATGAGAATACTTAGCCGGAGGCATAGAGCCGCTTAAGGCCGTATTTTCCACCTTCGCCAAATCAACCTCTGAAACAGGTTGCCCGTTCTCTAAGGCTTCCACCATAGCAGTCAAGTCCACATAGTGAACAGCCTCCTTCATGTCTGCCTGTACTACGGGACCGATTACCGGCAAGTTGCCATAAAATGGCAAAGGCGCATTTTCAGAGTGGCAGGCCAAACAGTCGTTCTCCCGTAGGATAGAGGCCACTTGCTTACCTTCATTGTCGGCAAATTTCTTGTATTCGGAGGAACCGCACGAGGTAACAGCAAAGGCTAAAGCGCAGAGTCCTACCGGCAATGCCGTCATTTTAGCATAAATTGTTTTACGCATAACTATATTTATTTAGATTTATTAAGTGCAAATATAGGACAATTCACTTACATGTGTCTTAAAAGGCTTGGATTTCATCGATCAGTTTTATCTATGGGAAGATAAATAGAATCTATGCGGTGAGCTTCTATCCGGAGCATCGTGGGAAGTAGCCGCCAATCGCTATATGGATAATCCGATTTTTTTATATAGCTTTGCCTCGTTATGTATAATCAATAAATTATAAGGTAAAGATGTTTAAGAACAAAGTTGTATGGATTATCATCGCTATTGTAGCGATATTATTCTTTTGGGTGAAAGGCGTGTATAATAATATGGTAACTCAAGACGAAGGCGTGAAAACCGCATGGAGCCAAGTTGAGAACCAATACCAACGCCGTATGGATTTGATCCCGAATCTGGTAAATACGGTAAAAGGATATGCCGCACATGAGAAAGAGACTTTAGAAGGCGTGGTCAACGCTCGTGCCGAGGCGACAAAGACTACGATTGATCCTTCTAACCTTACGGAGGAATCCTTGAAGAAATTCCAGTCTGCGCAAGGAGAGTTAGGAAATGCCCTCTCCCGTTTGATGCTTGTTTTAGAGCGTTATCCGGACTTAAAAGCGAATCAAAACTTTATGGAACTTCAAGCGCAATTGGAAGGGACTGAAAATCGTATTTCGGTAGAGCGTAAACGTTTTAACGAGGTAGCTCAGTCTTATAATACCTATATTCGCCAATTCCCGAACAATATATTGTCCGGAATGTTCGGTTTCCAATCGAAAGCTTATTTTACTGCCGAATCCGGTGCGGAAAAGGCTCCTAAAGTAGAATTCTAATAGCCATTCGCTGAATGAGTGAGATAAAGAATATAGGATATAGGCGCAAGTGTCCGGGAAGCCTTTTATGGGTCGGTTTATTGCTGATTGGTTTTGCCTCCTCTATTTTCGCGGCAAAGGATTATTCGATCGAGACCATTCCGAACGTACGTCTTTCCAACTGGTTGAACCATGTCAGTAATCCGGATGGTATCATTACCCCAGATGATGCGACACGTATCAATCAATTATTAAATGTAGTAGAAGATAGTCTTGGTATCGAGGTCGCTGTTGTTGCCGTGAATAGCATTGGAGATCATGATGCCCGGATGTTCGCTACGGATTTATTCAAACATTGGGGATTGGGACAAAAGAACAAAGATAATGGTTTATTGATCCAGTTGGTGACCGAACCTTCCCAACGTTCGGTCGTTTTCGAGACGGGATATGGTATCGAGGGAGTCCTCCCCGATGCGATTTGCTACCGGCTCCAGCAGCGGTATATGATCCCCGATCTAAAGGCCGGGGACTATAGTTCCGGCATGTTGAAAGGAGTCATGGCGGTGACTAAGTATTTAATGTCCAGCGATTATGAGCGGGCAGGTATAACTGGTAACCGCACTTCTTCCTCGTCCGATGATGATTTTATGTGGATATTCGTGGTGGGAATTATCGGGATGATCGGCTTCTCAGCGTTTATCGCATACTTAAAGTATCGTCCGAAGGCATGCCCCCGTTGTGGAAAGAAAACCTTTGTATATATAGGGCAGCAAATGATCCGGGAAGCGACTCGTTTCTCGGAAGGTCTGGCCGAAGATGTATACCGCTGTAAGAGTTGCGGGTATACAGAGAAAAAAAAACGTATCATCGACCGCATACACCGAGGCGGTGGTGGCCCTATTATTATGGGTGGCGGTGGCTTCGGAGGTTTTAGCGGCGGCAGCGGTGGCAGCTCTTGGGGAGGTGGAAGCTCCGGTGGTGGTGGTTCGATCAGTCGTTTCTGAAAATACAATTTTCGCATTATTTTATACAAGCGGTCACGTAAAACCTATGCGACCGCTTGTGTTTTTTATCTTATTGTTCTTTCAGGATCTCTTTCCATTAATATCATATTTCCGTGAATTTTTCTTCGACACGTGATTGAGAGATCTTGGAATTGGGAGGCACACTATAGGTGAGCCAGATGTTACCCCCGACAATAGATCCTCGGCCAATAGTGATCCGCCCTAATATGGATGCGTTGGAATAAATGGTCACATAATCCTCAATGATCGGATGACGGGGTAAATCTATCGGAAGCCCTTCCTCGTCCAGCGTAAAACTCTTGGCTCCTAACGTCACACCTTGATAAAGGCGGACATGTTTTCCGATAATGGCGGTTTGTCCTACGACAATACCCGTTCCATGATCAATACTGAAATATTCTCCGATCTGTGCCCCAGGATGAATGTCGATCCCGGTTTGCGAGTGTGCCATTTCCGTAATGATACGAGGGAGTACCGGTACGCCTAGCTTGAATAATTCATGAGCGACCCGTTGGTGTAAAAGCGCATAGACCGCCGGATAACAGAATATAATCTCACTCACGCTCTTGGCTGCCGGATCACCATCCAAAATGGCCTTTACATCGGTGGACAGCAAATATTTGATATGAGGAATCCGGTTAATAAAAGCGATCGAAATATCGGAAGCCCGGTCCTTGGAATCACAACAACGCTCTACCTCAAAACAAAGTCCATTATATATTTGCTCTTGCAAGAGATCATAGATCTTCTCCAGATAAACTCCCGTATAATATTGGATAGAGCCCAATTGAGCCTCTTGTTCCGTACCAAAAAATCCGGGGAAGATAACCGTACGTAATAGGCGCATGATCTCATGCAACGTAGCGACCGAAGGCGATGGCTTCTGATGCAACGGGATATATTTGTATTCCGGTAGATCAGGAGCCGACAGCCGTTCTACGTTCTTCTGTATCTGTTCTAAAATCGCTGTTCTATTCATCTTTAATTATCCCAAGTAGGATCGTAACTGATTAATGAGTTAGAGGCATTACCCAAACCGATATAAATATAATTATCCAAGACATACATGCAATGGACCGATCTGTTAGCCGCTGGTAATTGGGATTTCTGACTCCAGTTCTGAGAGTCCGGATCATAGCGCCAAATATAACCGTCGCCGTCTACACCATATACGTAATTACCATAAGCGATACCACATAAAAGCATCTTTCCGGGGAACGAAGCCTCCTTTTCCCAAGTTACAGCGTCCTTGTCTGTAGACCAAAACTGTGTCGTATATTCCAAAGATGGATCCGCTTTATTAATAATCCCCAGTCCGGCATATATACGGTCACCTATTACAACGGATATTCCGCCGTATTGTTTAATCGGGAAATTAGATTTCTTGCTCCAAACCAAAGCGCTTGGCTCATAAGTCCAGACTTCATCAATTAGTTCGTTACCTCTACGTCCACCTATGAGAATCGCTTGATCTTCCATTCTGCAACATGCCGCCCGATACATACCTTCAGGTCGCTGCCGGTCTGTTTGTACCGCACTCCAAGAATTATCGGATGTGGAGTATACATATAAACTGTCACATATCTTTCCAGTGTTATCCAAGCCACCAAAAGTCCATAGGCCAAATCCGATACTGAAACATGCTTGACCCGATAATTTCTCAGGCTGAGACCTTAAAGGCAACCACTCTTTCTTTGAGGTCATGTATCCCCAAAACTCATCGGTGTATTCCCTACCCGTGTCACCACCTAATAAGAATCCCGTGCTATTAGCCAATGTACAGAAAGAAGTTGATCCCGGTATCCGGAAAGCCCCTTCAAACCTTACCCCTGTTCCAAATATAGCTGGAGTTTGGAAATGAACTTCTTCTCCGTAAGCGATACCATTCTTATTTTTAGCGTAAGCCCTTAAATAATAGCTCGTGCCTCCTCTCAATTCCTTTATCGTACCCGTAAACGCTTGTGTACCGGAAGAAAGGGCTACTGCTCCTTCACAATTACCAAAAGCCGGACTAGGACTAGTGCCCCAACATACACCAGCCTCCGTAACCGGAGAGGCTCCTTCGGCTAAAACCTCTCCTCCTACCCATGCGGTACCGTTTTTAATAGAAGATACCTCCTTCGTGCTAACTGTAGGTAACTCACTTTCCAAAATTGTATGGATACCTTCGCCTGCGCTATAGGTAGTACCTAAGGCGTTTGTCGCATAGGCACGTACGTAATACCCTTTCTGTTGTTGCATATCATAGATTTTCCCGGCAAATTCTCCAATACCCGCTCCGCAAATAATCGTATCCCCATTTTCTATTGTCGGTGATTTATCAGCACTAAAGCAGAACCCACATGCCGTGATCGGAGAATCTCCCTCGCTTATTATTTCCATGGAGAACTCTGCATAGGTAAACTCTGTCGCTATTTTCTTGAATTTGTTATCATCTAATACAGGATGACCATTCGTGGTCTTAAAGGTCTCGACTTTCGCCCCGTTATACTCTCCATATTTACTTTTTGCGTAAGCTTTAACGTAATAGGTAGTTTCCGGTTTTAAGTTGGAGATCGTACAATAGAACGAATCGGCTTCCATGTCTATACGGATCGTAGAATCGGATACTGAAGGCTCCGGATTTAGCATTAAATAAATACCTCTTTCCTCGATTTCGGCTTCCCCATGTTTGGTTATCATACCTCCACATTGAACGGAAGTAGACATCACGTCGATCGGCAATAGGGTCTTAACGCTCCCTAATCCATCTTTCGTCTTAAAAGGTAAAATCTCTCCATAAGCGGTATCTACCACATTGATCGCATAGGCCCGGATATAGTAATCCAGATCATTGGCTAAGCCCTCAATCGTAGCCTCATATTTTACTTTACGCTCGGATACGGCTTTTTTATTTTTCTCTATTATGGTAAAGGTAGATTCCGTACTCCAACAAAAACCTGCCTCTGTCACAGGAGCACCGTTTTCTTGCAAGACCTCCCCCGATACTGTCACGGAACTAGCCGTGGACTTCAATATCTCGCCTGTCTTAACAGAAGGTTTTTTAGCGTTCCGAATACCACCATCTATATCCGGATCATTCACGCATCCTGTCATTAATAAAGCTGTAAATAGAATAGAGAAAAGTGAGTATATATGTTTCATAACTAATCAATATTAAAAGAATACACCTAAGCCTGCGTTTAGATCCAAGTATTTAAAATTAACCGTATTGCATCCAACGCTAATAAATACAGAGTTCGTTATTTTCATCATCAAGTCAACCTCGGCAGCTACCCCTTTGTATGAGGAATCAATATTCCGGCACCATACCTCTCGTGTACTATCGTAGTTTTCATAGGAATGAGTCATGAACGGATGTAGTAAAGCTCTTTCACCATATCCCAAACCAACGGAGGCATATAACCACGGAAAGCATTTTACGATTAAACCGGCTGTTCCGGCTACACTATTTGTCTTCGAGGATTTACCTGTATTAAGCTTATAAGATTCCCCTTCCGAATTAGAGAACTTTATAATCTGCCCTTGGTTATTACATTCGTCCGTATAATTCATAAAAGACATATTCGTCTTGAAACGGACATACCAGCCGAAGCGTTGCCCCATACCTCCTACCGTGATTCCATAAGGAGATTCGATCGAATACGAATATCCCGCAAAAAACTTCATTTGTTTCTTAGGGGATACCGCTGCGGAATCTACCGGTTGAGCCTCCGGCTCCGCCGGCTTTAATAACATCTCTTGGTATTCTTTCCAATAGGTAGCTAACTCCTCACTTTTAGGGGTTCCGATACCTTCCGAATAATAAATGATTAATTTAGATATGGCATCCGGATTATCTTCCGTAGCTTTGACCGTCAGGCAGTTTAAACATTTATTCATCAGGCTACGCATGGAAGGCCGCATTCGCTCGTTGGAAAGCCAAATCGTAGTCAGCTGATCAATACTGTATGCGTCGCATTGCGATACGCCTTCCTCGTACCACATTTTAGCGTCACTATAATCAAGACGTTTCATCGCTTCATCTCCCTTACGGTTGTATTCCGTACGCTGTTGCGCCAGCAGTCCGAGGGGAAATACCGCACATATCATCCATATCCAAAGTCTTTTCATATAATAGATAAATACATGTTTAGTTGTTCATAATATTACAATCAATAATAAGTAAGGCCTTCGCTAATCAATGATCCGTCAGAATTATAAATATCAAACAAATTGTCTTCCCGTTCGAATGCCCGGCCGTTATCCGCGATACCGACACTTAGGTATTTGCAAGGAATACGTTCCTCGGCTTTCGAATCGATCGCCCCGTATCTGTTATTTGACTTCTTGCGTACGATCTTATATCGTCCGAAAGCCATTTTCTCCTCATACAGGGCCTTTTGGTCCGCTATACGTTTCTCCTCAGCTTTCTCATCACAAGTGATGATCAACCGGACTACCTCTTCCGTAAGTTTCGTATCCTTTGCCTCCGACAAATCTTTCTTAGCTCCCAAATAATCAGCTTTGGCCATTTTTTCCTTACCGGAGATGATTAACGAGTTATATTTTTCATTCATCTCATTTTCCGATGGCTGATCCGGGAGAACATTTTCTTCTATCGTATGCTCTGTTCCCGTAGGCTGTTTCTCTTCCGCTTTAGGCTCTAGCTTCTTCGCTTCCTTTATCTCAGAGATAGGAGGTTCCGTATGTTGAACTGGGTGATCCGGCATTTCTACTTCTTTTGTGACATGGCTATCCAGTTCTGCCGCTGAAGGTAAATCAATACGCTCAATAACCTCTTTTGTGGGCCTATTGCTATGCACTAAAAGTGCCGTAGCGGATCCGACAACGACAAATATAACGATTCCGATAGGAATTATTTTCTTTCTGGAATTATTCTTTTCTGTTATTGGCTCCACGGCAGGTGGATTAGCCACATTGACAACAGTCTCTTCATCATCCGATCCCACTAATTTAGAATCTACAGGTGATGAATAGACCATCGTTGTCTCCTCATTCACAATCTCAAGAGATGGACTAGGGACAGCCTGAACTTCCTTTTCCGCTTGAGAAAAATCCAAAGACGCCAACATCTCTCCCACCGTCTCAAAGCGATCCGCAGGAATGATTTGCATCGCTTTCATAATAACAGCCTCTGTTTTCGGGCTGATCGCCGCATTGATCTCAGAGGGGTTTTGCAAAGGACGTGCGGCACGTAGTATAGATTCCGTAGGGATTTTTCCTGTTAGCAGATTATACATCGTGGCTCCCAAAGAATAAATATCCGGACGGGGTGAGAACACTTGTATTCCTTCGTTATCGTATTGCTCTATGGATGCGAATCCTTTGGAAAGAGTCAACATCGTAGTGCTGGTCTCCTCCTGCTCGATATCGTAACGCTTGCTGACTCCGAAATCAATCAAGCGGGCGTTCCCGTTCTTGTCGATCAAGATATTGCTAGGCTTGATATCCAGATGCAAGATACTCTTATCATGAACAAATTGTAATGCTTCTCCAATTTGCCGCACATATTTAAGGATCGTAGCTTCGGGCAATATCCCGTTTTTTTCAAGCATATATTTTAGCGAGAAGCCGGAAATATACTCCATGGCAATATAAGCCGTATTGTTTTCCTCAAAAACTTCCAGCACGTTTACGATATAGGGGTGGTGAACTTCCGATAGGATCTTTGCCTCTTTGATCAATTTTTCCTTGAATTTGTTAAATAAGACCTTTCCCGTCTCCGAATGTACTTTTACAGCTTGGGAGCCGGGTTCTCTATAACAATAATCCTTGAAGAAATATTCCTTGACACAGATAGGGACTTCTGTCTTTACGGTACCTAAAGATCCCTTAACTTCTGTGTACCAAACTCCTCTGTAGGTTATGCCAAAACCACCTTGACCAACCACATGAGTAAGTCTGTATTTTCCGTTTTGAAGAAGATGTCCACCTGGCAGATTCATAACCTTGAAAATTCCATTTAATCTGCCAAAAGTACGTTATTTATACAAAAGAATAAAGAAAAGAGAGAATATTTTGCTTAAACCCCATGCTATCTTCCACTTTTTGAATAGGTATGATATAAAAAGAAAAGTTATCCCGGGTCTTGCTGTTACAGGCTTCCATGATGGCATCCTTTATTTCCGGAACAGATAAACGACCGTTAAAGATCTCGATGATCTTTTCATTCTTCAGTTTCTCGAGAACCCCATCCGTACAAAGAAAGATAAAATCATCGGGTTGAATATCGTTCAAGGTAATAATGTCCGCTTCTGTTGGAGTATGAGTGCCTTGTATAGCCCGGATAATCACATTCCGCTGGGGATGGGTTAATGCTTCTTCCGAAGTAATCTTACCTAATTTAACTAACGAATTTACCAGCGAATGATCTTCTGTTTGATATAAAATCTCCCCCTTCCTCAGATAATAGATCCGGCTATCCCCAATATGAGCTAATATAATTCCGGAAGAAGCGATATAGGCCATAGTGAGCGTAGTAGCCATACCCGTCGCTTCCGGATGCTCTTGAACATAGGAGTCGAAACAGACTTCCGCATAATGTACGGCTTTATGGATAAACTCAGGCGTGGGATCATCCTTCAAGAACGTAGAAAAGAAAGTTTGTATGGACTCGCAAGCTAAAGAGCTGGCGACCTCCCCTTTCTCGGCTCCACCCACACCGTCACAAACCATAAACAATTTTTGGTCAAGGGTCACTTGTTCAGGAAGCGGATAAATGGAATCCTCGTTATTCGATCTGCCTCCTTTTTCCGTAATAGCACATGGCTTACCGATCGTTATAATCATAACAAATGAGTTTTATTCATTAAAACGTAAGACGGTACGACCAATAATAATCTCGTCATTATCATTGAGCACGACCACCTCGCCATTCTCTAGGTAACTGTTATTATATAACGTATGATTTTTACTATTATTGTCGGTAAGGAAATGTTTATATCCACCTTTTGAATCTTTTTTCACCTCAATGCAAATATGCTCGCGACTCATCGTGCGATCAGACGTGATAATTGGCATCGCAGCTTGTGAGGCGTTCGACTTCCGGCCAATGACAACCTTCCCTTCGTGAAGAGGAAACGTTTGTTCAGGTGTATCGGCGTCTGGAAGAACCGTCAGTCTGCCGATTCCAGTCTTGACAGGTGTCACTAAAATCGTATCGGAATCGACTTCCTGATGATTACCTTTCTCGGATAATAAGGACAAAGGAATAGGCTCTTTGCATTTCGGGCACTTAAAGGAGGTAATACCGAGGGGAATCTTCCCCTCGTCTACCCTCAATCCTACATGGCAATGTGGACATTTAACCGCAATCATACGATAAACGAAATATCTGCGCCATCCATATCCGTAGAGTACAGATCCATCATATCTGTATCGGAAAGCATAACCGTATCGTCCGCCAAGGTTATAAAGTCTGAGTGATCGAAAGACTCGGCACTACTATCTTCTATAACTATGGCGTCGCCTAGGTCGACACCTCCTCCTTCCACGTCTATTATGACAGCATCCGCTGGCATGACGTCATTGCCGTCTAAAGTTACGAATGTATATTCCTCTTCTTGCATAACCTTTGTTCCTAATATATTAATATTTCGAAAACAAAAGTACAAAAAGCAATGGATTAATAAACTTGTTATTCTCTCTTATAATCAAACATTTGGGTTTCATGTACGAAAGAGGCTGTTTTACTATACGAAAAGAAAAGGCTCATTCTCTCACCCATTTGGCCTTACAGGAAGAAACCGGGCATTGCTTTCGTTTTTTTAATGATTCCCAAGGAATCTCACCCAAGAATGTCCCACATTTCGGGCAAACATAGTCTATCTTAAATTGATGGGCGATATCCTGCAATTGCTGGGGAATCTTGGCCGACTGCTTGGCTCCTAGATAGATCCCTACCATAGGGGCGCAAATCGTTATCAGAAGGCTAATACCGAACAACTCCGGGCTACCTTTCCCCAAGAAGCCTATCACGACACCCACTATTCCAGGCAAAGCAAATGGCAGGGATTGAAATAATCTGGTCTTAAACTGATTAAAGGATTGTATCTTAACTTTTGCTTGAATATAATCATCGTAAACTTTTTTTAATGCGGCAAATTCATCGCTATAATCATTATTGCATTTAAGCACCTCGGGAAGATTTAAGACATAGCTATCCCCCAACCGAATATGATCCGTAGGAGTAACACGTTTCTTTACGATCTGGGCTCCATTCACGAACGTTCCGTTAGTAGATCCCGTATCCTCCAATAATAAGTTGCCACCATCCTCACGTATCAAACGGGCATGATGGCGGCTTACATGAGAATCGTTTGCGATAAAATCGTTGTCTTTTGCTTTTCCTATCTTTATAATCATAGTCTTATTCCTTTTCCTCTTGAGGCTTTCCCATCTCCTTCTCAAGATTATCTTTCAGCACTTTCAACGGATCCTTGGATATTACCAACTCTTTAGGCTTACCCTCTTCCGTCAATAATAATAAACGCTGCTTAGGGAGATTTATTTGTAAGATATGATTTTTATTTATGATATGACTTTTTCCGACACGCATTAATATCTTGTTACAACCAGCGACCTGCTTCTCTAAGATCTCTTCTATTTTTCCGATATTTATAGCGAAGGTAAATTGAATGCCATTTGATAACAATAGTTTCGTATAGTTCCTGTCTGCTTCAAAATAAAGGATCTGACCAATCTTAATGCGCAACAACTCATCCCTTGTTTTTATAATTAAATACCGCTCCATACGTAGAAATTGTTTTTTCGTTTCTCTTCAAGAAACAAATATAAGATATTTTATCTACACCCTCCTCTAATCGAGCAGTTTTTTTCAAAGTGAAGAATATATACTGCATGAGCAAAGTAAGTATATATCCTTTGTCGTTTGCAGTATATATTCTATGAGCTGGTAAGTACTACCGCTTAAAAAAGTTTATCTTTTACTTGACTATGCCTAAATTTACTTCACAGATTTTACTGTTATTTTCTAAGGTACTTCA